>NZ_JBFAPA010000008.1:0-434999 GCF_040675465.1 Actinocrispum sp. NPDC049592
CCACCCACACACAACTCACCCACAACACCCACCGGAACAACACCCAACCCACCATCCAACACAAAAACGCCCACATTCCCCAACGGACGACCAATTGAAGGCGCGGTTGCCGGATCGATGGGATGTGCGGTGGTGTCTACCGTGCATTCGGTGGGGCCGTAGACGTTGATCGCGTGGATATACGGGTGGGTGGCTAGTTGGTGCCAGAGGTTGGCCGTGATTGGTTCGCCGCCGATGAGCATCAGGAGGCGATGGGATAGGTGGTGGTGGTTGCCGAGCCAGATTTTGGCTTGGGAGGGGGTGGCGTCGATGGTGTCGATTTTGTGGGTTTGGAGGTAGGTGAGGACTTCGGTTAGTTCCTCGCGGATCTGGGCGGGGAGAATGTGCAGGGTTATGCCGTGTGCCAGGAGGACCAGTTGTTTGATTGAGGCGTCGAATGTCAGGGGTGCGTTCATCGCCGCTCGGTGTACGGGGATGCCGGCGTTGTCGATCAACTTGTTGATGTTGTGTGTGAGGTTTGTGAGGGCGCGGTGGGGAACGGCGACGGCTTTCGGCTCGCCGGTCGAGCCTGAGGTGTAGATCAGGTAGGCGAGGTCGTCGGGGCGGACCGTCGTGGTCGGGGCGGTGGCCGGGAAGCTGTGCCAAGCGTGTGACGCGTCGATGGGGAGGAATGACCAATCGCCCGCCGGGATGGTGTCGAGGAGTTCGGCGGTCGTGATCACGGCGGTGATCCCGGTGTCTTCGAGGATGTACCGCAGGCGCGCGGATGGGTACGAAGGGTCCAGCGGCACGAACGCAGCACCAGCCTTGAGCACAGCGAACACCGCGACGACCATCTCCACACCGCGAGGCATCGCCACAGCCACCCGCGAACCAGTAGTCACGTCGTGCGTGGCGATCAGGTGGTGGGCGAGTTGGTTGGCCCGAGTGTCCAATTCGCGGTAAGTCAGCACCTGGTCGTCGTGCTCGACCGCGGCCATGTCCGGCGTGCGCTGGGCGCATTGTGCGATCTGGTCGTGAAGGGGGACGGCTGGATGTTGAACTGCTGGGCCTGTGCCTTGCTGGATGAGGCTGAGACGTTCGGACTGGTCGAGCATGTCCAGCTCGGTCACCGGAACATCGGGATCCTCGGCCGCCGACGCCAGGAGATTGTGGAAATGAGTCAGCAACCGTTCCGCGGTCTCAGGTGAGAAAATCTCCGAACTGTACTCGAGCCGGCTGTTCAGGCCGCCGTCCCACTGCTCGAGCGTGAGCGACACATCGAACTTCGAGGAACCATTGTGATGGTTCAATGGCGCGAACTTCAAGCCACCAAACTCCAGTGGTGGCAACGGAACATTCTGATACGCGATCATGGCTTGGAACAGCGGGGACCGATCCAGGTCCCGTTCCGGAGCCAGTTCCTCGACCACCCGCTCGAACGGAACCTGCTGGTGCGCGAAGGCATCAAGACACACCGACCGAACCCGCCGCACAAGCTCCCGGAACGACGGCGCGCCGGACAGATCCGCCCGCAACACCACCGTGTTCACGAAGAACCCGATCAGCTTTTCGAAATCTTCGTGGTCCCGGCCAGCGACCGGCGTACCCACAGCCACATCAGACTGACCAGCATGCCGAGACAACACGCTCACATATCCAGCCACCAAAACCATGAACAGAGTGACCTGAGACGAATTCCCCAGCTCGGTCAAACGATCGAGCAAGTCATCGGGGATTCGACGCTCCACCGTTCCACCGGCAAAGGTTCGCCGATTGGAGCGCGGGTGGTCTACCGGTAGATCCAGCGACGGTACGCCATCCAACTGGTCACGCCAGAACTCCAGCTGATCGGAAACGTCCAGATCGCGCTGCCAGGCGGCGTAATCACCGTACTGAACCGGCAACTCCGGCAACACCGGCGCACGCCCAGCCAGCCCTGCCTCGTAAGACGAAGCCAACTCCCGGACAAAAACACCCAACGACCACCCATCCGCAACCACGTGATGAAAAACAACCACCAAAACCCACTCCCCAGCACCCACCTCAATGACAAGACAACGCACCAACGGCGGAACCGAAAGATCAAACGGCCGAGCAACCTCCTGCCGAACAACCCCGGCCACCTCATCACCCGACACCGACGAACCCGGCAGGGTCACCACACGAACCGGAACCTCAACTCCCGCAACAACAACCTGAACGACCCCATCGTCCGCACCCGCCACATCGCCCATGCCCACGACGGAAGACCGCAACACCTCGTGCCGGTCCACCACCGCACCCAGCGCAGCCCGCAACACATCCACATCGAGACGCCCCAAGACCCGAGCAACCACCGGTATGTGATAAGCCGCCGACACACCCAACCCACTCAAAAACCACAACCGACGTTGACCAGCCGAAGCCGGAAAAACCCAACCCCCATCCACCGCCACCCGAGAAACCCGCCGACAAATCACACCTGACCCACCCCCAAACCCACACTCCGACACCAAACCCGCCACAGTCGGAAACTCAAACAACTGCCGCAAAGACACATCCAAACCAGCCTGAGCCACCCGCGAAACCACCCGAGCAGCCAACAAAGAATGCCCGCCCAAGTCAAAGAAATTATCGTGCACCCCAACCCGATCCACCCCCAAAACCTCACACCACACACCCGCAACCAACACCTCGACCTCAGACCGAGGCGCCACAAAACCAACACCCAACGCGGGACGCGAAACAACGACGTCCGGCAGCGCAGAACGATCCACCTTCCCATTCGACGTCAACGGCAACTCGTCCACCCACACCACAGCTGACGGCACCATATATTCCGGCAACCGCTCCCCCAGCCACCCCCGCAAAACATCATCGCCCACACCCGAGCCCGACGGCACCACAAAAGCCACCAGCCGGGTACCCCCATCACCACGACCCACCACCGCCGCATCACGCACCGCAGAATGCCCCCGCAAACAAACCTCCACCTCCCCCAGCTCCACCCGAAAACCACGCACCTTCACCTGACCATCCACCCGACCCACAAACTCCAAACACCCACCAACCCACCGAACCAAATCACCCGTCCGATACAACCGACCCCCACCACCAAACGGATCCGGAACAAACCGGTCAGCAGTCAACCCACCCCGACCCCAATAACCCCAACCAACCCCCACACCACCCACACACAACTCACCCACAACACCCACCGGAACAACACCCAACCCACCATCCAACACAAAAACGCCCACATTCCCCAACGGACGACCAATGGGGACCGAAGCGCCTTCCCCGGACGGCTGGAATGTGTGGCAGGTGGCGAAGGTGGTGGTTTCGGTGGGGCCGTAGCCGTTCACGATGGTGATGTCCGGTGCGGCGGCGAGCAGCCTCGCGCAATGGTTCGGTGACAGCACGTCCCCGCCGGCGACCACCTGCTTCAGGCCGTGCAGGCGGGTGTCGTTCAGGTCCACCAGCTGGTGGAACAGGCCGGTCGGCAGGAAGGCGGTGGTCACGCCGTGCCGGGCGATCGTCTCCAGGACGTCTTCGGCCGTCAGGTCGTGCACGTCCGGGATGACCAGACGGGCGCCGTTCAGCAGAGCTCCCCAGATGTCGAAGGTGGCGCCGTCGAAGGACAAGGACGAGACCTGCAGGAGCCGCTCGGCGGGGTCGAGGCGCACATGGCCGATGTGTTTCACCAGCGAGACGACGCCTCGGTGGGCCACCATCACGCCTTTGGGTTCACCCGTCGAGCCCGAGGTGTACATGATGTAGAGCAGGTCGTCCGCCCGGAGCCGTGGCAGTACGCCCGACGAGGCGGTGGGCGATGGTGGGATACGGGTGAGGGCGGGCCCGGTGAGGCCGGGCCGGTCCCGGTCGGTGATCACGTGGGTGATCGCCGAGTCGGCGACCATGTAGGCCAGCCGGTCGGCGGGATACCCCGGGTCCAGCGGAACGTACGCGGCTCCGCTCCGGGTCACCGCGAGGATGGCCGCGACGAACTCGGGAGACCGCGAGAGGCAGACGCCGACCGGGGTGCCCGTGGTGATCCCCAGCTCCCGAAGCCGGGCGGCCAGGCCCGCGGACCAGCGATCGAGCTCGGCATACGTCACCTGACGGCTGCCGCACTCCAGGGCGATCGCGTCTGGCGCCTGTGCGACCTGCGCGAGGAACTCGGTGACCACGTCGTTGCCGGCCGGGTCGCTGACCTGGCCGGTGCCCCACGCCAGCAGCGTCTGTTCCTGGACCGGATCGACCACCAGCCGAGACAACGGCACATCACGGTGTGCGTCGACATCCTCGAGGATGCTCACGAACTGCCGGGCGGCCTCTTGAGCGGCGCCGTGTCCCACCAGTGAGGGGCGGTAGTTGAGCTCGGCCCGGATCTCGTCCTCGAACTCCCACATGAACAGCGTGAGGTCGTGCCGAGCCCCGCCGGTGGGCAGGCCGAGCGGCTGAAGTTCCGCGTCGCCCAACGACATCACGGGCAGCTGCCAGTTCTGCAGCACCAAAGCCGCCTGCGCGACCGGGCTGTGGCTGCTCGTGTACTG
This sequence comes from Actinocrispum sp. NPDC049592, assembly GCF_040675465.1. NCBI lineage: Bacteria > Bacillati > Actinomycetota > Actinomycetes > Pseudonocardiales > Pseudonocardiaceae > Actinocrispum > Actinocrispum sp. NPDC049592. Next base: position 4,518 of record NZ_JBFAPA010000008.1, read on the forward strand.
GACACCGAGCGAACGCATGATGTCCTCGAACGGGATCTCCTGCCGTGCGGCGGTTCGCAGCGCGAGCGAGACCCGCTCCACGTGGTCCCCGAAGGACGTCTCACCGTGAAGGTCCAGCCGTACTGGCAGCAGGTTGGCGAACGGTCCCACCGTGCCGTGGAAATCGGGCGGCCGGCCGGCGGTCGCACAGTTGACCGCGAAGTCCCGGAGCCCGGACCACCGGCTCAGCTGCACGCTGAACGCGGCCAGCAACGTCACGTACAGCGTCACGCCATGCCGCCGGCTGAACTCCCGCAGCCGACGAGTGGCCGCTGTGGACACCGTGAACGGCACGCATGGCCGCTCCCGCGGCGTATCGGCACCCCGCACGGGCAGGGTCAGCACGGGCAGCCCGGCGAGCTGGTCGTTCCAGAACGCCTGTCGTTGCCGCCAGCTTTCGCTGTCTCGCAACTGCTTCTGCTGACGTGCGTAGTCGATGTACTGCGGCCGGCCCGGGCCAGATGTGTCCACAAAGGACGCAGAAGTGCAGAACCGCGCGAGGTCCGCCATGACGACACCCAGCGACCAGCCATCGCAGACGATGTGGTGCGCGGCGAACGCGATCAGCCCCGGTTCGTCGTCGACGAGCCACAGCCCGACCCGTGCCAAGGGCCCGTTCGCCAGGTCGAAGGGACGCTCACCGAAGGCACGCACGGCATCCAGCGCCTGCTCCGCCGGGCCTAGCCGCATCACTTCGACGGAAGGACGCAGATCGGCCCGGACGACCTGGACCGGTGCCCCGTCAATGTTCTTGATCGTCGTGCGCAACGCGGAATGCGACGCACCCACCGCCGCCACCGCGGCGGCGAGTGCGTCAGCGTCGACCGCGCCGATCACACGGGCGCAGAAGTACACATTGCCGGCCGAACGGCCGGCGCCGAGCTCGTCCCAGAGCCAGATGCCTTCCTGCACAGCGGAAAGCGGCGACTCGGCAGCCGGCCGCGCGGAGACATCCGGGCTGCCGCCCCGCCACCGCTCGAGCAGCCGCGCGCCGGCGAGCATCGTCTGGTCATGTGTCACTTCTGGCCGTTCGGTCATGACAGTCCTTACGAACCACTGAGTTGGTCGGCCGACCGGAGGCTGCGCGGCCGCATGTCCGTCCACACCTCGTCGATGTGGGCCAGGCACTCCGCCTTGCGGCCCACCACCCCGCCGTCGTGCCAGCCGCCGGGCAGCGGGCGGTCGGCGAACCAGATCGAGTACTGCTCCTCGTCGTTCAGCACGACGCGGTATGTGCGCGTGTCATCCTCGGCATCCACAGTGGACCCTCCTCGATTCATTGATGGCCGGTCATTCGCGCCAGCGCGTCGGCGACGCACTCGCATACTTGGGCCAGGTAGTCGTAGTTGAGCGTCTCCGGCAGGTCGCCTTCGCGGTGGTAGTTCGGGTTCCGGAAGTTCGCGGTGTCGGTGATCGCGAGCGCCGGTGTCCCCGCCCGCCAGAACTCCCGGTGATCACTGCGGGAGACGTTGAGGGAGGGCGCGAGCAACCGGATCACGCGGCCGAGAACCGGGATGTCCAGCGGATCGCGCACCGGCAGCACGTGGTGCCCGCCCGCGACCGACCTGGCCGCGTCCGCCAGGGCGGCCGCCGCCTGGCGGGATGCCTTGCGGTACACCACAAGGCTCCAGTCGCCGCGGCTGCCCGCCCGGCGCAGCGACCTGCTCACCGCGGGCCAGAGCAGGCCGAACGCGACCGGCATCTGCTGGGAGCCGGGAGTTTCCGAGTAGAACCCGACCGATTCGAGCACCAGGGCGGTCCGGACCTGCCCTTGGCCGGCGCGCACTAGTTCGGCGGCCCCGAGGCAGCCGATCTCCTCCATGTCGAAGGCGGCGAACATCAGATCCGCCGCGAACGGCGAACCGCGCAGGACCCGGGCCAGCTCAAGGAGAGCGGCGATGCCCGATCCGTTGTCGTCCGCGCCCGGGCTGTCGCGCACGGTGTCGTAGTGCGCCCCGATCAAGATCGTCCGGCCCGGATCGGCCGGTTCCCCGGTGAGGCTGGCGATGATGTTCGCCCCCGAGATGACCTCCGGCAGCTCACCACCGGCTCGCTCGCGAGCGGCATGGTGGACATCCACCGCCGCGGTGGCCACTTCCAGGCCCTGCCGCCGCACCTGCCAGCCCGCCTCGGCGAACTGCGCCGCGATGTACTCGGCCACCACACCGTGGTGCCGGACGGCGTTGAGCGCGTTGCGTGGCCCGGACACCATTGCGACATGCCGTTCCAACCGGCCGGCCTCGACCGGCGGCACCGCTTGCTGACTCTGTTCCACCGGATCCGCCCTACTCGCTCGACACACCGGCGGGCACGGCCGGGGCGCCGAGCCTGGTGCGGACGTCGTGACCGCTGAGTCCCCGCGCGCTGGCGTCCGCGACGAGCCGCCCGGCGACACCATCCGGGGTCACCTCCATCAGGAACGTGTCCGCGGGCACCGGAAACCCCACTGCCGCCTGGAGTGCGGCGGCCCCCTCGGCGGCTCGCAGCGAGTCGCCGCCGATCTCGAGGAACGACTGGTCCGTGGCGCAACTGTCCACTTCGCACACCGCGGCCATCAGCCCGGCGACGACCCGGGCGACCGCCGCGACACCGGCGTCATCCGGGGGAACCGTAGCCGGACCGGCACCGTCCACTGTGAACCGATCGTACTCACCGGCCAGAAACCGTTGCCCGCACTTGTGCCGCTGGACTTTGCCGCTGGCCGTCCGGGAGATCAGGCCGGGTGGTCCGGCGACGACGACATCGGGGCTCAACCCGGTCTGCGCGAGCACTCCACTTCGGACCCGCTGGGCCAGGTCTGCACGGCCGTCCGGCGGGACTCTGACTTCAAGCAGCACAACAGCACGTACGCCGTCGTCCGTGTCCACCGCGAACGCGGCGGCCGACGAACGGAGCGAAGCCAGCGCGGCCTCGGCCGCCTGCTCGATGTCCTCGGGGTGGTAGTTGACGCCCCGCTTGGTGAACCGGTCCCGCAGCCGGCCGAGGACCACAAGCCCGCCCCGGTCGAGCCGGCCCAGATCGCCCGTCCGCAGATACCGCACACCATCGAGCCGGCCGAAGGTGTCCGGTTCGGTCCGGTCCCAATGGCCGTCGACAACACTCGGTCCACGCAGCCAGATCTCGCCCGTCGCCCCGGCCGGAACAGCGGACTGCGCAGCTGGGTCGACGATTCGCACGGTCATGTCGTCCAGCGGTGGCCCGCACGGCACGGGCGCGGTGTCCTTTTCGGACGCTGGATCCCAGTGCCCGCCGGAGACGTACAGGGTCGCCTCGGCGAGCCCGTAACACGGATAGAAGGCCTCCGCCCGGAACCCGGCCGGGGCGAACCGGCTGCTGAACTCCCTCAACGTGGACGCGCGGACCCGTTCGGCGCCGTTGAACGCGAGCTCCCAGCGGCTCAGGTCCAGTTCGGCGACCTGCTCGTCGGTCACCCGGCGAACGCACAGGTCGTAGGCGAAGTCGGGCGCGCCGCTGACGGTCGCGCCGAAGTCCGCGATCTGCCGCAGCCAGTCCACCGGCCGCTTCAGGAAGTCCAGCGACGACATCAGCCGGACCGCGATCCCGGCGTACATCGGCGTGAGGATCCCGCCGATCAGGCCCATGTCGTGGAACGGCGGCAGCCAGATCACCGTCCTGGACTCCGGCGTGAGGCCGAACCGGGCGGCGATCGCGGCCACGTTCGAGTCCAGGTTCGCGCGGCTGATCACCACGCCTCTCGGCGCCCTGGTCGTCCCGGACGTGTACTGGACGAGCACCGCGGGATCGGCGTCACCGCCATCGTGGCGTTGCGTTCCGGCGGCCACGCAGTCCTCGATGGTGACCACCCGGGCGTCGATCTCCCCGGCGACCGAATCGTGCTCGAAGGAGCCGGCCAGGTCGCGCGGCGCGAGGACGACGCTGGGGCGCGCGTCCGCCATGACAGCGCTCAGCCGCGACAGCGCGCCTTTCCGGCGCCACGCCTCCGGCGGATGGGCGGGGATCGCGGGCAGTCCGGCGTACATACAGGCATAGAGCGCGACCACATACTCGATTCCGGCCGGATACTGCAACAGGACCGCGGGGCGTTTCGCCGGCCGGCTCACAGCGCGCAGACCGGCCGCCAGCGCCATCGCCCTGGTGAAAAGTTCGTCGTAGGAAATCGCCGTCAGTCCCCCATCGCCGGAGACGAACTCATAAGCAGTCCGCTGGGGATCCGCCGTGGCGCGATCGTGAAGTATCCGCGCCACTTGAGGCGCCGCGTTCCAGCTCATAGCCGCACATCACACCCATATCAGGAATGACTCCGTGGACATGGCCCAGAGGAGATATCAGAAGTGCACTGACAGAGATCTAGCATGCTGCCGACAGCACGGTCAACCACGACCGATGACACCGTTCACCTGCATATACCCGCACGTCTGGCCGGTACTCGCCCGCACCGGAATTGTCAACGACAAAGGAATGACACCCCCGGCTGCCCTATACCTTGACAAAGGAATGACGCACCGATCAGCCTGGTTCACCGGATTCGCCGATCCCATCTCGGCAGTTTCATTGTTGAGGTCAACGGGAGGTGTCGTGCGCCTGGCCGACCCATGGCTGAGATGGTTTTCGCCGCCATCCGGCACAACGCCGGTCGTGTTGTGCCTGGCTCATGCGGGCGGAAGCGCGTCTTTCTTTCAGAACTGGCCCGGGCACGCCCGCGAACTGGCGGTCTGCGCCGCCCAGTTGCCCGGCCGGGAGAATCGGTTCCTGGAAAGACCGGCGACCAGCATTGACGAGGTCGTCGGCGGCTTGCTCGGTTCGATGACGTGGCTCGGCCACCGTGACTACGTCGTGTTCGGTCACAGTCTCGGTGCCCTGGTCGCGTTCGAGCTGGCCAGGCGGCTGGCCGCGGCCGGCGCACCTGGCCCGGCCGCTCTCTACGTCTCCGGGATCAACGCCCCGCACCTGCCCCTGCCACCCCCGGTCTTCGATCTCACGCCCGTCGACCTGATCGAGTACCTGCTGTCCCTGGGCGGGCTTGACCAAGAGGTGCTGGACAACCCGGCCCTGCTGGACCTGCTGTTGCCCACCCTGCGTGCCGACCTGCAGTTGTTCGACGGCTACCGGTACCAGGAGCAGGCCCCGTTGAGCTGCCCGATCCGGGGTCTGCACGGCACATCGGACCATTCGGTGTCGGCGGAGGGCGTCCACGCGTGGGCCCGCCACACGACCGCGGGCTTCGCCGCCCATGCCTTCCCTGGCGACCACTTCTTCCTGGTGCCCCAGGCGGAGCAGGTGATCTCGTGGCTCGACCAGGACTTTTCGGCTCTCCGACGAGATGAGGGGGTTATCCCGCGTGGCCACTAACCGACAGCCGCCGAACGGCGCCTACGTGTTCGCACCGTCGCTCGGCCAGGAACGCCTGTGGTTCCTGTGCGAGCTGAACCCCGAGCTGAGCACCGCCTACACCATCTGCGGCGCCATCGAGCTGGCCGGGCAGCTGAACCGGGTCGCGTTGCAGCAGGCGCTCAACCAGGTGATCGGCCGGCACGAGGCACTGCGCACCGGTTTGCTGCTCCAGCGCAGTGAACTGCGGCAGTTCATCCTTCCCGGCAGTGACGTCGTCATCCAGTTCCACGACCTCACCGGGGAACCGGAACAGACCCGCGGCGCCCGTGTCACGCAGATCATGCGCGCCGAGGCCGGCCGGCGGTTCCAGCTCGACGAGCCGCCCCTGGTCCGCGCCTCGGTCATCCGCACCGAGGCACACCGGCACACGTTCCTGATCGCCATGCACCACGTGATCACGGATGCGTGGTCCCTCGGCATCGTCCTGGCCGAGCTGGCCACCAGTTACGACCAGATCGTCCACGGCCACGGCGCGAAGGCAGCCGAGCCGGCCATCCAGTACGCGGATTTCGCGGAATGGCAACGGGAGCAGCTCGACACGAACGCCTGGTCACGCGATCTGGCGTACTGGCGGGACCAGCTGGCCGGCCTGGAGAACCTGGACCTTCCCGGCCGCCGGCCCGAGCGTGCCGGGTCGTCGGACGGCGCGGTGTGCACCGCCGAGCTCGGCCGCGGTGTGGTCGATCGGCTCACCGAACTGGCAGCGCAGTCGGATGCCACCCCGTTCATCACCGCCCTGGCCGCATTCCAGCTCCTCCTCGCCCGCTACACCGGGCAGAGCGACATCGCCGTCGGCACAGTGGTCGCCAACCGCCGCGGCGCCGAGGTGCAGGACGTCGTCGGGTTCTTCGCCAATACCTTGGTGCTGCGCGCGAAAGTCGACCACGCCCAGTCCTTCCGCTCGCTGCTGCGGCAGGTCCGGGAAGTGTGCGTCGCTGGCTACGACCATCAGCAGGTTCCGTTCGCCAAGGTCGTGGAGGCTCTCCGGCCCCGCAGGGACCTGGGCAGGTCACCGTTGTTCCAGGTGGTGTTCTCCATGCAGAACGCACCCGCCCCGAGCCAGGACGGACGGCCCCTGCGGATCACCTCGGTCGACGTGCCCGCCACGGCCGCCAAGTTCGATCTGTCGTTGTCGATCGTGCCCACGGCCGACGCGTTGACGGCCAAACTCGAGTACCGCACGGCCATGTTCGACGCCGCCTTCGCCCGCCAGCTGCTGAGGCACTACGTCACACTGCTGGAAAACGTCTGTGCCACACCGGATATCTCCTGTGCGGCGGTCCCTTTCCTGGACGAGACGGACCTGGGTCAGCTGCGCGAACGGGGTACCGGCCCCGCGCCCGAATCCAGCGACCGAACGGTCCTCGACCAGTTCGCGCACCAGGTCGCGGTTCGCCCGGACGCGCCCGCGGTCATCGACAGCGCCGGAAGCCTCAGCTACCTCGAACTTGACCGGCGCGCCAACGCGATCGCCGCGCACCTGTACGCGAATGGTGTGCGCCGCAACGACATTGTCGCTCTCTGCGTCGACCGGTCCGCCGACCTGCCAGCCGCGCTGCTGGGAATCCTCAAGGCCGGGGCGGCATATCTGCCGCTCGATCCCAGGTATCCGCGCGCCCGTTCGACGGCAATGGTCGAAGACGCCCGTCCCAAGGCGCTGCTGACCCAGCGCGATCTGGCGAGCAAGGCTCCGGACCACCCGAACCTGCTGCACATCGACGATGTCTCGGTGGACCGGCGCGCACCCGCGGCCCAGCTTCCGGAGCCGCAGGACGCCGCGTACGTCATCTACACCTCGGGCTCCACCGGACGGCCGAAGGGCGTGCGGATCGCTCACTCGGCGCTCGGCACTTTCCTGGCCGCCACCGCGGCGACGCCGGGACTCCGGCCGCGGGACGTCCTGGTCGCCGTCACCACGATCGCATTCGACATCGCCGCGCTGGAGTTGTTCCTCCCGTTGACCGTCGGTGCCACGGTCGTCGTCGCCGACGCCACGACGACCAGCGATCCGGAACGTCTCAGTGCGCTCATCGAAACCCATGCCGCCACCGTCGTGCAGGCCACGCCCTCGACGTGGCAGATGCTGCTGGACCAGGGCTGGACACCCGGCGCCGGGTGCAAACTCCTTTGCGGTGGCGAGGCATTGTCCACCACTCTGGCGGACCGGTTGCTGAGCAGCGGCGCGCAACTGTGGAATCTGTACGGTCCGACCGAAGCCACCATCTGGGCCAGCGCGGCGCGCATCACCGATGCCGCGCGGATCGGGCTCGGCCGGCCGTTGGCCGGTGTCTCCTTGTGGATCCTCGATCAGGCGGGCCAGCCGACGCCGCCGGGCGTACCCGGTGAGCTGCACATCGGTGGCGCGGGACTGGCGCAGTGCTATCTCAACCGTCCTGGGCTGACGGCGGAACGATTCGTGCCCGACCCGTTCGGCGGCACCGGAACGCGGCTCTACCGCACCGGTGACCGGTGCCGGTACCGCGAGGACGGATCGCTCGAATACCTGGGCCGCGACGACCATCAGGTCAAACTCCGCGGGCACCGCATCGAGCTCGGCGAGATCGAGCACGCGGTCCGCGATCACCCGGGCGTCGCGGAAGCCGCGGTCCGGCACATCGCGGGCAACGACGCCACCGGGGACTACCTGGCCGCGTATCTGGTGGCACGAACGACATACGCGCACCAGGACCACGACCTCACCGATGCCGTACGCCAAAGCCTGCGGGCGGTTCTGCCCGAGTACATGGTCCCCGCGCACTTCGTGGTTCTCGACCGGATGCCGCTGACCGCGAACGGGAAGATCGACCGGAAGGCGCTGCCCGCACCAGGACCGGCCGCGAGTGGTTCCACCAGTGAGCCGCCCGCGACCGAGCAGGAGCACGCCATCGCCGAGGTGTTCACCGAAGTCCTTGGCACCGGCCGGATCGGCCGCCACGACAACTTCTTCGACCTCGGCGGGCATTCGCTGATGGTGACGAAGCTGGTCGTCCGGCTGCGCGAGCAACTCGGCGTCGTGGTGTCCTTCGCGACGTTCTTCGCGGGCCCCACTGTGGCCGAGGTGGCCAAGATCGCCGGGGACCGCCGGACCGACGACACCGACATGTTCATCGGCGACCTGAGCGAGGCGGAGATCGACGCGCTGCTGTCCGATCCCACGATCGGCAAGCAGCTCGAGTGGCCGGCGGACCGCGCCTGACGAACGGACTAGTGTCCACTAAGGACCTTGTGAGGGGCCGGATCCAGCCCCCACAAGGTGTTCAACCGGTGGATTCACCCAGTTGTACGGTTGTAGTTCCGCAACGCCGTGGCCAGCTCCGACCAGTTCTCCGCGCACCTGCGCGCGATCGCCTCGATCACCTCGACACAGTGCGGCGGGACGGCCGCGGCCACCGCCGTGCACTCGTCGCCGCCGATGACGTGGCCGTCGAGCCAGCGCAGCAGGGCGCGCCCGGATTCGGTCAGCCGCAATGAAGGATCGCTTCGCAGGCCGCGCACGGTCGCCTGCACGTCGACCACCTCGGTGAGCCGGCCGGCCGGTCCGGTGTCCCGGCGCAGCCGGTCCGGCACCGGATCCTCCCCACGCCGCAACCGATCCCGCACATCCCGAGCGGTGGCCACCGAGATCCCCGCCGCCTTCGCGATCTGCCGCAGCGACGCGTCCGGGCGGGCCGCGATCTCCTTGCTGGCCAGCACTCGCCCGACGCGGCCGTCGACCGGACGGCTCCGGCCGTCCTTGCCGACCCGGGCCGCCGGCTGGGGCAGGTCCGGGCCGCCCCGCCGGCGGATGGCCCCGATCGTCGTCCAGGCAAGGCCGGTGCGTTCCGCGATCGTCCGGTCCGACCAATGTGGATGGCTGGCCAGCACGCGCGCCGCGGCGGCCTCACGGTCGGCGGGCGACAGCGGCAGCCCGTGCCGCATGTTGATCTCCACCGCCATCAGGAAAGCGGCGTCGTCGTCACCGTCGAAGTACCGGACGGCTATCGTCTCGTCGCCCCGTATTCGCGCGGCGCTCAACCGATGCATGCCGTCGATGACCCGGTTCGTCCGGCGGCTGACGATGATCGGCGGCAGCTCGGTGCCGATCTGCGCGAGCAGGCGGACGTACTCGGGATCCTCGCCGGCGAGTCTCGGTGACTCGGCGGGCAACGGTACCCCGACCGGCACCCGGTCCACCACGGATGAACAGGCCGCGTCCGCCCGGCCGCAGCTGTCGATGTTCTCCGGCACGAAGTCCCCCAACACCTTGGCGACGAACGATTCCCTGCCAGTTCCCCGGCGTCGCGGGCCACGACAGCCAACCGCGACGACACCGACTCACTCGTCCGACGCTAGAACGGTGTTCTCTCCACCGGCTCTCAACCCGGACTCCACCGGGCGCGAGCCGGCCTCTCCCCCGGATATCCGGCCTGCTCCGGCGCAGGCGATCGCCCACAGACCTGCCATGGTCATCGCGAATGTCGTGAACCCCATCAGCACCGCGATCGAGCCGTGCATGCCGATCGCCAGCGCCCAGCCCGCCCTGCGGATCCGTCCGGAGCCGAACAGGCACAGCGCCAAGGTCAGTTCGGTGGCCAAGGCACCCCAGGTCACGACCGACACACCGATCCGCTCCTGCAGGATGGTCCCGAGCGGCGACTGGATCGCGATGGCCGAGCCGTAGTGCTCGTGCACCAGCCAGTAATAGCCCGCGGTGCCGTCCCGCCACTCCGGCACGGCGAGTTTGCTGAGGGACGCCTCGGCGTAGATCGTCACGCCGAGGACGCGGACGAACAGCTGGGCCGCGTAGGCCCGGCCCCGCCAGGCGGCGCTCAGCGGGACGGCCGGTGCCGGCCACTGCCATCGCCGGTCGTCACCGAGGCAGATCGGGATGAGCAGCAGGGTGAGGATGCGGATGACCTGCTCCCCCGCGTCCGGCAGGGCTATCGCCGCACTGAGGCTGTAGGTCACGTACCAATGCGGGATACAGGTCCACCGGGGCCGGTAGCCGAGCGCGACGACCGCCAGGACGGCGAGCGCGATCACCCGGCAGACCAGCAGGTTCACGCCAGCGGACTCGGCCAGGCACCACATCGACACCCGGCCGATCCCCTCGCAGACCGGCCCATCGGTGACACCGGTCGTTCGCGGGAACAACGCCCGGTCCGGGCTGAACACCAGCAGGCACCCGCTGGCCAGGGCCAGCAGGGACCGGCTCACCGCGAGCGGCCGGCCACGCGGCTCGAACCGGTCCGCGGCCTCGGTCAGGCCCGTCCACAGTCGTCTCAGTGACCACATGTCAAGTCCAGCAACGAGATGGCGGTGATCCGGCGGGTCCGGCCCGCGGTGGGTCTGGCGTCCTGCCAAGGCAGCGGGGTCTCCCGGGAGAACACGATCCGGCCGCACACCGTCGCGTCGCGGGTCGGGTTCGCCAGCGGGAACGCGGAGATCGACCCCAGCACCGGACGGCACTGCTCGATCGCGTCGGCCGCGCAGTCGTGCCACTGGTCGGCGGGAATGACGCGGTCCACGGCCGCCATCTCCATCCACTGGGCGTAGGCGATCCGGCTGAGACCCCAGCGGTTGCCGGAACTGGTGGCATACATCGTGATCAGCGTCAGGTCACGGGCGTCGTAGGCGACGGTGTCCGCCCCGATCGGCACCCGGGTGAACACCCGCCAGTCCTGGTGCCAGACGAGGCTCGCCGTCCTGGCCTGTGCCGCCCACTGGTCCGAGGCCGACCGCGACGCCGTGACCTGGACCAGCCAGGTCACGGCGAACACCGCGGTCAGCGCGGCCAGCATCGAGACGAGACTTCTCGTGCTCGATGCCGAGGGAGCCGGTCGGGTCATCGGCGGGCTGCTAGCAGGCCGGGTTGCAGACCGGTCCGCGCAGGTTGACCATCATCGGGTCGGAGCCGGACCGGACCTGCGAGGGTCCTTCGCTGGTGCTGGTCAGGCCCAGCACCAGGCCCAACGCGGCCACGGCCACGGCCAGGCCGGTGGCGACGGCTTTCCGCATACGCACTCCTTCTGTGGACGACTCGCGGCGCGTCATTGGTGGTATCCGGCCGCGAGGCTGGAAGATCCCCGGACAGCGGCCCATGGTGGCAATGGGTTCTCTCAGTTTTCTCTCGGGCCGCGCTGACCTGCTCTTCGCGGCGTCTCCGGGTCGCGTTGATCGGGCTACTCTGGGTTGGGGGGTGCGACACGGGATGGGGTCGTTGCGCATGGACTTCCGGATCCTGGGGCCACTCGAAGTGCGGATCGGCGGAGAAGTCGTGCGCCTCGGCGGCCGCCGCCAGCAGAAGCTGATGGCGATGCTGCTGATCCACGCCAACGAGGTGGTCACCCTGGACCGCCTGGTGGACGGCCTGTGGGACGAGGCCGTCCCGCAGACGGCCCAGGCCCAGCTGCACAACGCGGTCTGGGCGCTGCGCCGCGCGCTGACCTCGGCCGGCGGGGACGGTGACTCGATCGTCACCGAGCCGGCGGGCTACCGGCTGGTGTTGCCCGAGGGCTGTCTGGACCTGCACCGGTTCTGGGCGGAGACCCAGGCCGCGGAGAAGGCCGAGGCGGACGGGCGGCCGGCCGAGGCCGCGGCGGCGCTGCTGGCCGCCACCGGTCTGTGGCGGGGACCGGCGGTCGCCGGGCTGCGGGCGAGCCGCGCCATCGACACCGCGGCCGCCGGGCTGGACGAGCAGTACCTGGTCGCGGTGGAACGGCTGGGCGCGCTGCGGCTCGGGCTCGGCCAGGCGGAGGACCTCGTCAGCCAGCTGATCGGCCTGGTGGGCGAACATCCGTTCCGGGAGCCGCTGCGCGCGTTGCTGATGCTCACGCTCGCCGCGCTGGGCCGGCAGACCGAGGCGCTGACCGTGTACGAGGAAGGCAGGCGGCTGCTCGCCGACGAGCTGGGCCTGGACCCGGGCGAGCACCTGCGGGAGGCCCATGCCCAGGTCCTGCGTGGCACCGTGCCCGGCCCGCCGCCCCCGGCGCTGTCCCGGCCGCGCCACCTGCCCGCCGGCCCGAGCGACTTCGTCGGGCGGTCGGCCGACATCGACCAGGTGGTCGCGAACGTGCGCCGCGACCCGGCCGGGCCGCTGGTGATCACCGCGATCGACGGGATGGGCGGCGTCGGCAAGACCGCCCTCGCCGTGCACCTGGCCGAGCTGCTGGCCGGCTCCTACCCCGACGGGCTGTACTTCATCGACCTGCAGGGCTTCTCGGTCGGCAAGCAGCCGCAGACCCCGGAGGCGGCGCTGGACGTCCTGCTGCGGCAGGCGGGCATGCCGGTGGAGCTGATCCCGCCCGGGCTCACCGAACGCGCCGAGCGGTGGCGGTCGATGGCGGCGGGCAAACGGATCCTCGTGGTGCTGGACAACGCCGCCGACGCGGCACAGGTACGGCCGCTGCTGCCCGGCACGACCGATGGCGTCGTCCTGGTGACCAGCCGCCGCAGGCTGACCACGCTCGACGGTGGCCGGCCGGTTTCGCTGGACGTGCTGTCCTCGGCCGAGGCGGTGGTGCTGTTCCAGCGGATCGCGGAGCGGGCCACCGACGACTCGGCCGCGGTCGCCGACGTGGTCGAACTGTGCGGCCGGTTGCCGCTGGCGATCCGGATCGCCGCGTCCCGGCTGCGGCACCGGCCCGCCTGGACCGTCGCGGACCTGGCCGAACGGCTGCGCGAGACCCGCCGCCGGATGCACACGCTGACGGTCGACGACCTCAGCGTGTATGCGACGCTGCAGCTGTCCTACACGTCGCTGCCGGACCTGCACCGGCGGACCTTCCGGCTGCTGGGCATCCATCCGGGCCAGGACATCGACCGGTACGCCGTCGCCGCGCTGACCGGCCTGCCCGTGGACGAGGCCGAGGAGCAGCTGGAAAGCCTGTGTGACTGCAACCTGCTCATGCAGCCCGCCGCGGGCCGGTACCAGCTGCACGACCTGATCCGCGACTGCGCGAAGCAGCTCGCGCAGACCGACGAGAGCGAGTCCGGCCGCCGCGAGGCGGCCGCCCGGCTGTTCGACTACTACCTGTACCTGGCGCACGAGTACTGCGATCCGATGACCGGCCGGATCTCGCGGTTCGAGCCGGACATCCCGTCCGGCCCGGTGGCGGTCCCGGCGGCCCGCGACGAGGTCGGCGCGATCGGCCTGCTGGAGACCGAGTACCAGAACCTGATGGCGGTGGCCACGCAGGCGCGGGAGTCCGGCTGGCCGGTGCACTCCTGGCAGCTGCCCTGCGTGTTGCGGCCGTTCCTGGAGCGCAGGAACTTCCGGGTCGCCTGGCTGCACCTGTTCGAGGGCGCCTTCGCCGCGGCCCGGCGGCTGGACGACCAGCGCGGCCAGTCCACCGCGCTGGCCAACATCGCCGTCATCCACCGCGAGCTCGGCCGGCTCGCCAAGGCGATCGACCTGCTGAAGCAGGCCCTGGTGATCAGCCAGGCGGCCGGTGACCAGGCCGGTGAGGCGCGGCAGACCTCGGACCTGGGCATCACGTACCTGCGGATCGCCCGGTACCGGGAGGCGCGGGAGTGCTTCCGGATCGCCCTCGAGCTGGCCGAGCGGCTGGGCAGCGAGCGGGACGTCGGCGTCCTGATCAACAACCTCGGGTTCGTCGCGGCGGACCTCGGCGAGTATCCCGACGCCCTCGAACAGTTCGAACGGGCGCTGGTCATCAACCGCGACACCGGCTCCCGGCAGGGCGAGGTGCTGTCGCTGGCCAACATCGGCCGGCTGCACGGGCGGTTCCACCGCTACCAGCAGGCCAGGTCCTATCTGACGCAGGCGCTGGTGCTCAGCCGGGAGGTCGCCTACCGGTTCGGGGAGGGGTGGGCGCTGGCGTGGCTGGCCGCCGTGCACCGCCGGGAAGGCGATCTCACCTCGGCGATCCGGCTCGGCCGGCTGGCTTTGGACGTGGGCAAGGCGGCGGGCGTGGCCGACGTCGAGTGCGCCGCGCTCAACTGCCTCGGCGAGACCTACCTGACGCTGGGCGACGTGGAGATGGCCGCCGATCTGCACCAGCGGGCCGAGGCGCTGGCCACCAGCCGCGACTTCACCCTGGAGATCGCCCGTGCGGTGGAGGGCCAGGCCCATGTAGCGCTGCGCCGCGGCGAGCTGGCCAAGGCCCGCGGGCTCTGGGAACGCGCGCTGGCCCTCTATCCGGAGCGCCTCGCCGACGAGGCCCACGCCCGCTCACACCTGGTCGCGGAGGACGCCAGGTGCGAGCGGTGCGCGGTCGGCTGATCCATGCAGTCCCAAGGAACATAGCCGACGGATGTGGGTCAGTGACGCACTGCGACGTTCACCCGTAGTCCACTCTGGACTGTCCTGGTCGTCGGGGTCGCCGCGCACCTGCGTGCCGCGTAGTCCAATGTGGACAGGTAGTCCGTGCGGGTGAAGTCCGCGATCGCGTCGGCCACCAGGAACGGCTGGATGTCCTGTGCGAACGCGCCGGCCGCGGTCATCAGGCAGCCGACGTGCGCGTAGATCCCGCACACGATGAGCTGGTCGCGCCGCCGTTCGCGCATCAGCTCGGTCAGGCCCGTGCGGGTGAACGCGCTGTAACGCCATTTGGTCAGCACGGCGGGAAGAAGTCGACGAAGTACTGCTGCATGTCATGGATCAGCAGCACCGCGCGGGCCGGGTCGGGCCCCACCGCACGAGTTGTTCGGGCAGTTCGTGGTCCGCGGGCAAGGGATAGGCGGAGATGGCCGGTATGCCCATGGTCATGCTCCCAGTGCGGCGCCGCCGTCGACACACAGGTCGTGCATCGTGATGTGCCCGCCAGTTTCGAAGCCAGGAACACCACCGCTTCCGCCATGTCCGACGGCGTGCCCACCTCCCACCGCTGGAACGCCGGCCAGGCAGAGCGTTGGCTACGGTTCCTCGCCGACCATCTGACCTCGCTCGACCGACGGACGCTCGGACTCGTCGGCGGTCTGGCGGTGGTGGTCCCGGTCGCAGTGGTGATCATCGCGACCGTAAAGCTCGCCCGGCTGATCATTCGCCCGCCGCAGCCCCACCACGCTGTCATTGAGCGCGAACAATTTCTCCACCGGCCGGTGCGCGGCATGCGCCGCCGCGTCCGTAGATGGTGATGCCGTCACTGGAACAGCGGACTGAGTTACTTTGTGGTAGCCCGATTTGTTGTTTACGACTGCTACATGGCTTCGTAGCGGGCCACTCCGTGGCTCTGTAGCTATAGTTGCGCTTCTGCACTAAGTCCATGTACCAGCCCGACCATGCGTCGAAGTCCCACACCCGGGCGATCTTTCCCCGGGAGCGCATAGCGTCGAGGACCGCATCCGATGCGGCAAGGACACTGGCGTCGGCCGCTTCCCTCCCGCGTGTTCGCCATCAACGCCGGCTAGCTGGAGGGTCTGCTGCACCGATAGGTGACTGTTGTAGTCACGCAGCCTGGCTGGCTGGCGTGGTCATGATTGCTTCGTATTCGATGGGGGTCAACCGGCCGAGGGCGGCCTGGCGTCTGCGGCGGTGGTAGGTGCGCTCAATCCAGGTCACGATCGCGGTCCGCAGTTCGTCTCGGGTGGACCAGGTGCGCCGGTTGAGAACGTTGTTCTGCAGCAACGCGAAGAAGCTTTCCATGGCGGCGTTGTCGCCCGCGGCGCCGACGCGGCCCATCGAGCCGGTGAAGCCGTGACGAGCGAGCGCACGGACGAATTTCCTGGATCGGAATTGCGATCCGCGGTCGGTGTGCACCACACATCCGGCGACCTCATCGCGGCGGGCGACCGCGTTAGTGAGCGCGGTGACGGCCAGACGGGACTTCATCCGGGAGTCGATGGAGTAACCCACGATCCGGTTGGAGCAGACGTCCTTGACCGCGCACAGATACAGTTTCCCTTCTGTGGTGCGGTGTTCGGTGATGTCGGCCAGCCACAGCCGGTCCGGCGCGGTGGCGGTGAAGTCGCGTCGGACCAGGTCGTCGTGGACCGGGGGGCCGGCCTTCTTGCCGTTGCGGCCGCGTTTCTTGCCGAACGCGCTCCACCAGCCCATGGACGAGCAGATCCGCCACGCGGTCCGATCCGCCATCGACACGCCGGCGTCGCGGGCCTCGTCGGCCAGCAACCGGTAGCCGAACTCCGGATCGTCGCGGCGCGCGTCGAACAACGCGTTCGCCCGACGAGCCTGCTCGAGTTCTGTCTCGGTGACCGGCCGAGCACGCCACCGGTAGTACGGCTGCCGAGCGATGTTCAAGGCCCGGCACGTCACCGCGACCGGGATACCGTCCGCGGCCAGCTCGCTCACGAGCGGGTAAAGCCTTTTCCCGGCAGGTTCGCCTGCGACAGATACGCAGTCGCGCGGCGCAGGACCTCGTTCTCCTGCTCCAGCAACTTGATCCGCTTGCGCGCTTCGCGCAGCTCGGCCGAGTCGTTCCTGCTCACACCGGGTTTGACGCCTTCGTCGATCTCGGCCTGGCGCAGCCACTTGAACAACGTCATCGGGTGCACCCCGAAGTCCTTGGCGATCTGCTCGACCGTCACACCGGGCTCACGGTCACGAGCGACCCGCACGACATCGTCGCGGAACTCCTGAGGGTAGGGCTTGGGCACAGCGACATCCTCCCAGCTCACCATCACGGCAAGCCAACTCAGATGTCACCTATCAGCGCAGCAGACCCGAAGAAGCTGCGTTACCGCCTGCTACACGTCGCTGCCAGGATCACCCGCAGCGGCCGACGAAGCGGTTATGCCTACCGCAGAACTGGCCCTGGGCAACACAACTCACCGCAGTGTTCGCTCAGTTGGCTGCGCTGCCGCGACCCGTCACCTGACACACGCCACCCAGGCTCAGCGTGGCCAGGCGATCGCGTCGAGGAACTCGTCGATCGCGGTAAGCACGCGGCCAAGCACGGCAACCGACTCGCTGACCGGGCCAGGAACCTGCATGCCGTGATCGGCCTCCCTGACCTCCAGCAGGTACGGCGATAGCCGACGAGCCCTGGCACCGTCCCACATCGCATCGCCCGTGCCGCCCACCAGCAGCAATGGTGCGGTTGCCCGCTCCAAAGCGGCGACCACCCACGGCACGGTGAGAATCGGCGTCAGCCACACCGCCGGCAGGCTCCGCTCGGCGGCCAGCGTGGCAGCATTCGTCCCGAGTGACTTCCCGATCAGCAGGGCGCTCCCACCGAGGCGGTCGAGCAGCGGCCTGATCTGGTCGCACACCCAGCTTTCGATCTGCGGCTCGAACGGTTGCGACGGCGGCTGTGACCACCAATGCCGGTGCACTGTCACGCCGCGTCGCTCCGCCACCACCCCGGCATACATCAGCAGTCCCGCTGCCGGCCCAAACCCACCACCAGGAATCACGACAGCGTCAGCCATGCTGCCGACCCTAGCCACACCTATCCGAAGCCCTCCACCGCGAACAGTGGAAGATCACACGCCGGCCGTCCCACCAGTCGGCCCATGGACCCGACAAGCCCATGATCAGTTCTTGATGATGAAAGACGGAGGCTAGTGGACCGACACCTCCTGTAACACGTTCCACCTACGCTCCGATCTTGCTCGTACCCGCACGGCTGGGATGTGGGTTGGGGAGGCAGTGGCTATGGGTACCCGATGGAGGTGCAAGCGGGGGCAGCCAGGCGCAGTGGGAACAAGCGAGAGGTGCTGCCTACGTCTGCCGCGCAGCGGCTGCTCTCCAACCTGGTGTGGATCGAGCTGGTGATGTGCCGCCCACGCCTCGTGCCTGTCGCTGATCCTGCCGGAGTACTACGCCATGTAGAAGCCTTGGCCGGGCACATCGCTGATCTCCTCGCCGGTGATGGCCGCGGACTACCACCAGACAATAGTGTCGTGGTGACCGCGCGCGAGATACTGGACGTGTGCTGTGAGTTCATCGAGCAGTGGGACGGCGGACAAGCGACACACAGTGCGGCGTTCGAGGCTGAGGTGAGCCGGCTGCGGACACGGTCAATCGAGATGATGAAGTGGCTGACTGGCGAGAGTGTTGTCGTACAAGACAAAGCGTCGTGATGGACGCACCGTGGGATGTCCCGGATACGTCGACAAGCAGCTGTCAGGCAGTGCCAGGCGCCCAGTCTGATCCGCAGTGCTTCTCAGCGCGACCGACCGCGCTGGAACGAGTAGGTGGAGCGGCGAAGGGGCAAGACGTGTCCGTTCCGGCTGAACTCGGCGGAGGGCGGTATGTCTGACCTACTTGGCGAATCGAGTCGGTGGACGGGCTTGGGAGATGGCGTCACGCTCCTACGGCTGGTCACGCGCAGGGGTTGTCCCGGATCGCCCAGTGGGCACGCGCCCGGTTGTCACGGCGTGCATGCAGATACAGAGTTTTTGACTCCGTCGCCCCTCATTCTGGGGCCTCGACGAAGGGGCATAGCGACTGGTCGGCGGTAGGTCTTACCGCCGAAGGTCTTTTCGGTGCGGGAGTCGCTGTGTGGGATGGCGAAGTGCCGCCAGCGTCGTTTGTCGATCCAGTACGCGACGATATCGCCGGTGCAGGCGGGGTGGAGGTTGGTCATCCCGAGCCGAGGGCCGAGTTCGGTGA
This sequence comes from Actinocrispum sp. NPDC049592, assembly GCF_040675465.1. Classification (NCBI taxonomy): domain Bacteria; kingdom Bacillati; phylum Actinomycetota; class Actinomycetes; order Pseudonocardiales; family Pseudonocardiaceae; genus Actinocrispum; species Actinocrispum sp. NPDC049592. Next base: position 23,443 of record NZ_JBFAPA010000008.1, read on the forward strand.
TGACCTGGCGCTGCTGGTCGGGTGTTCCCTGTCGCGTGACCTCCTCGTCTGGGCGATACGGATGACGACATAGGTCACGAAACACACTGCGAAGCCGATGGCGAGCGCGTCGCGGACTACACCCCATGCTGATGAGGCGATGTCGAAGAGCGAGGTGATGAGGTTCGCCGCGAACGCCAGGCCCAGCAACACCAGCCCCGTCTGGCCGACCTTGCTCTTGACTACTCGCTTGCTGCCGCCAGCGTTCAAGTACATCAACAACGTCAGTATGAACACAACGCTGCAGACCTGCCAGGCGACTGTCCACCAACCCGGACGCCATCCCGCCACTCGGACCAGGAACATAACCAGCGTCAACACGAACATCGCCAGAACTGCCCGCTCCAAGAAGTTCAACCACCGGCTTTCTCTCATATGGCGAGGATTACCCAGCGTTGGTGTGGCTCATGCCGGTACGGCATGAGCATTGCCGTCGTCGGCGGGTACTGGCATCTACTATCGGAAGCCAGCGACGATGGCCCGTCCCTACCCCGTTGCACAGTGACGTCGGTGATGGTCCTCGTTGGCATGGTCGTCTTCTTCGCTAGTTACACCATGGTGAACAGGTGATGGGTGTCGGCAACGAATCCAACGGCGGAGATGTCGTAAACGGAGCTCCGCAAGTGACCTGATGCCGCTGGCTCATCCCCCTCTTCTGGTCACCTGAGGGGTCGCGTGGTTCACGGCAAGAGCCGCGAACCACGCTGGACTGCTGCCCTCCATGTCAGGCAGATCGGACCAGGGCAACTATGTGCGGCCCGTGCTTGGGGCGACGGCTCGCGCCGGTCGAGTCAGACTCGATCTGGTATCGGGCTCGGCCAGCGAGCTGAGCGCGCATTCGGCGACGAAGTGTTGCGAGGGAACCGGCCTTCGACGCTCCGCTGACTTTGGAACCACACCAAGTAGAACCCGTCAGCCTTCAGTTGTGCACCATCCGGATCGTCGCCGACCAACCATGACTGCTACCTCGTCTCGGTCTCCGAAAACCTTGCCACACAGCGAAAATGGCTGCCACACCGCACACAGCGGCTGCCACCCTTCCTTGGTCGACCGTGGGCAGATCTGGACCGACTGGTGACCGGCGGCGGTGAGCAAGGCCTCGACGACCACCGCGCCGGCCAGCGACTGCCGGGCGCGGTGCCGGGAGATCCCTGGTAGCTGAGCGCGTTGCGACGCGCGAAGGCTGGCCAGCCGGGGAACCCACTCGTGCAGGTCGGACAGCTGGAGATACCGGGGTACGAAGGGGCCTTCGCGTTGCGGGCGTGCTCCGGCGAGCCTGGCCAGTTGTTGCAGCACTTTGGAGCAGCCGACAGCTCGCCTTTCGGATCCTGGTAACGCTGGGTGTCGAACCCGCGCCGCTGCTGGACGCCGCTCGCGCCCGCGTCGCCCGGCGTGCTCCTTAAGCGGTCGCACAGATCGAGGTGGCTGGCTGGCCTGGATGTGGTGCAGGCACAGGCTTAGCGATCATGAAGTTGCTGAGGCTTCGCGATCACCAGGAGTACCCGTGCCTGCCCTGCCATCATGGCTGACCAACCCCTGTGGGACCAATTCGCCGCACTGCTGCCCACCCGAGCACCCGATCGAGGACGAGGACGATGAACCCGTTGCCGCTCAGCCGTGTCGCGCTGGTGATCCGTACCGACTTCTCCGACCAGCAGACGTGGGAAGCGATCAGGGCGGCCATCAGCCAGCCCACCCAGGAGGACTTCCGTGCTCATGTCGAGTTCGTGGACGATGACGCCTACCGTGGCCTGACCACGGAGCAACTGCTCGACCTCCTCCCGGACAGCGACACGCGCGCGTTCTTCATGGTCGTCGACGACATCACTGTCCGTGAGCCCGGCAATCCCATCCTCGTCGTCGGTCTTTGGCGCGACCGCGGCCGCCTGTTCCGTGCGATTCCGGCTGCGGTGCAGTCGATCGAGAACAACCTGTCGATCTCGAACATGGACTTCGCGGAGTTCGCCGACATCCGTTTCTGCCGCGAAGAGGCTGCCTACCGAATGATCACCAAGGAGACACGCACATGCCGATGGGCGGAAGTGCTGCTCGCGAGCCTGACGTCAGTTCTGGTGGTCGTGCCGTGCCTGGGCGTCCAGGATGGCGCCGCCGTGGTCGGAGACCCAGCGCATGAGCTGGCGCAGCGGTCTGGCGACGCTGTGGCCCATGCCGGTGAGCGCATAACTGACCCGCGGCGGGATGGCCGGCTCGACGGTGCGCTCGATCAGTCCGTCCCGGGCGAGCAGGCGCAGTTTCTCCGACAGCACCTTCTCGCTGATCCCGCCGATCTGGTCGCGCAGCTCGTAGAACCGCAGCGGACCTTCGGCCAGCTTGACCAGGACCAGCGGCGCCCAGCGGCTGGTGATGCGGTCGAAGACGATCCGGCCCGGGCATTCGCTGTGGAACAGATCACTGTGCCTGTTGCGCGGAAGCCGCTTGGCCTCAACATTTTCGCCCATGTTTGTAGCTTACAGAAAGGTAAGTCCTTACCTTGAGTAAGCCCTACGGCTAGCGTCGGACCTCGATGGCACACAAGGAGGATCGATGAGCACAGTGGCACTTGTCAGCGGAGCGAGCCGCGGTATCGGGGCAGCGATCGCACGTAGCCTGGCGCAGCGCGCGCACCATGTGATCGTGAACTACCACCGCAACGCCGATGCGGCCAAGCAGGTGGTCGCCGACATCGAGGCGGCAGGCGGCACCGCCCAGGCCGAACAGGCTGACGTGTGCGACGACGCTTCGGTGACCGCACTGGTCAGCCGGGTCCATGCCGCGTATGGGCGCGTGGATGTGCTGGTGTGCAACGCGAACACGGTCCCGCCGCCGTTCGAGCCGCTTGCGTCGCTGCCATGGGACGCGTTCGCCGGCAAGGTGGTCGGCGAACTCGCCGGTTCCTACCACCTGACCCAGCGTGTCCTGCCGATCATGCGCGAGCAGCGTGCCGGACGGATCATCTACATCTCCAGCACCCTCGCGGACAAGGTCGGCATGATCGCCGCGCACTCCACCGCGAAGGCAGCGCTGAACACGTTCAGCCGGCATGTCGCCGCAGACGCCGGACAGTACGGCGTCACCGTCAACACGATCGCGCTCGGCGCGGTGAACACCGACGCCACAGCCGGCTTTCTCGACGACGACCGACGCGCATCCTTCGCGCAACGGTCGGTTCACGGCCGGGTTCTCGAGCCCGAGGACATCGGCGCCGCGGTCGCGCTGCTCGCCGATGGCGGCTTCGGCTCGGTCACCGGCCAGGTGATCCGCCTCGACGCCGGATTCGACGTGCTCAGCCAGCAACTGGCCCCGTCCTGACCACGCTCCCGCAACCGGCCGAGGGGTCACCAGGACCGCGCCCCACGGGGGCGGACCCGCCGCGAGTCACAGGAACGCACTCTCATCAGCGTAGGCGTTGTGTGTCAAGCGTTTGGTCGGTGCCTCGTCCGTCGTCTGTCCCGGCATAGCGGGCTCGCCTCGACCGCCTGCTTGCTTGCGCCGTGATTAGGCGGCGACTGTGGTGGTGGTTATGGGGGTATCGCTGCGGTTCAAGTATCCAGGACCAACGAGGAGACGAGGATGGGGCGATCCAGCAGCACGAGTACCCGCTGGACCTCGCCCGCCGGAGCGGCCACAACTACAGCACGGCTGTCGTGCTGAACAATTTCGGCCAATGCCACGGGGACCGTGGCCGTTACGCCGCCGCCTCCGACTGCTTGCGGCAGAGCCTGACGATGGCCTACGACCAGGCCGCGTAGATCGACGGATTGCCAGCGTACGCGCCGTTGGCCGGCACGTTGTGGTTGCCCGCGGGAATGGTGAAACCGTTGTCGGAGACGCTGATGCACTAACCGTCGTTCGCGCCTCACTCGTTGTTGTGGACGGCCCTGGATCTTGATCTGGCGCTCGGCCCTGAACAATCTCGGAGCTGCTGCGAACGAAGCCGATGGGCCCGAGCGTCCCCGGCACATTTTCGTGCCGGGGACGCGTCGGCATCTACCTGCTATCCGAACAGTTGCGCGTGCAGCGAGAACGCCGTGGCGATCTCGGCCTGTGCCCAGAACCGGTGGTAGGTGAAGGACGGGGCCGGGCCGCCATTGAGGTAGGACTGCACCTTCGGCCACTCGGGGTCGTTCTTGTAGAAGGAGCGGATCGACAGGAACGTGGAGGTGGCGTTGATCGCGTCTCCGTTGGGCATCTTTCCGGTCCAGCCCGGCGGCACGTACGTGCCTTCGCCGGAAGTGGTGTCGTACTGATCGTCGAACCGGTTGTAGTCCGTACGCGTTTCCGGCACGGTGATGCCCTTGGCGTCCTGGTGTGCCAGCAGAGCGGTCAGTAGCCCTTCTCCCATGGTGCGGGCCGGGGTGTTGCCGGACTTGGCCGCGTAGTTGAGCAGGGTCTTGGCGAACGAGGCCGCCACGCCCACGTCCTGGCTCTTGTTGAGCACCGTCACCCGCAGGTTAGCGTTCGCTCCCGGCGAGGTGGCGTTCCAGGTGTCCGGGCTGCCGCTCCACTGCAGGTCCGACGGGATCTGGAAGGCCCCGTTCGAGCCCACGGTGGTGTTCGCGATCGCCCAGGGCACCCACTTGTCCAGGATCTTCTTGGCGCGTGGGTCCCCGGTCTGCTGGTACAGCGCCGCGGTGCGCTCCATCTGCCAGACCTGGAAACCGAACCAGCGGTTCGATGGCGGGTCGTGCCAGACCGGGTGCGCGTCGTAGTACATGCCGTAGAAGGTCGGCGTCCCGACGGGCGGGGGCCCGTAGTTGCCTTCCCAGCTGTTCGTCACGCCGCCGGCGATGGCGCCGTCGGCGGACTGCAGCCACTGCAGCAACTCAAGTTGGCGGTCCAGCGACTTGGCCCAGTCCTGCGCACCGGTGGCCGACTTGGGCTTCAGCACATTGGAAAGCGCGTAGGCCGCCAACGGGTTCTGGTAACCCTGGTGCGATGCGCCGTCGCCGATGCGCCACGCCCAGCCCGCTGAGGTGTCGTACGCGCCGCCCCACGCGTAGTACCAGGACAGCAGGTAGTGCTCGCTGTCCTTACCGGCGCCAGCGGGGCAGCTCGGGCTCGCGCAGTTGCCGATCTTCTTGAAGTACTTGTCGAACAACGCGTACCGCAGGTAGTCGCCCATCTTCGCGGCCTTGTCCAGCTCCGGCGCGATGGCGGACTGCTTGCCCTGGGCGGTGGCCCACTGGCTGGCGAGGTAGGCCACCTGGACCACGCGCGCGTCGGCGTCCGGCGCGTCGGTGTACTTCCACTGCTTGGCGTACGAGGAGTCCTTTGTGAACAGGTCGAGGTAGCCGTTGGGGCCACCGGCCTTGAACGTGTCGCACGACGGCTGCGGGATGGTCTCCCACACCGACTCCGAGGACCCGCGCTGGTAAGTGTTGATGTAAGCGGGAGCCGTCGTGCCGTCGCCGCAGTGGCCGAAGCCGTACGTGTTGTCGACGTCCAGCAGCCAGTGCATGCCGTAGATGTCGTCGGTGCCGTAGGCGGACTTCAGCTCGGCAGCGATCGGGTCCTGCCCGACCGGAACGCCGGAGTCGAGCTGCGAGGGATACTTGTCCATCCGCGGCCACTCGGGCGCGTACGTCGCGGGCTTGGCGGGGTTGTACTTGTCGTTGGTCGGCTGATCGGCGTGGGAAGGGATGATGAACTTCTCCATCGACGCCCACGCCTGCTTGAACGGCGTCCAGTCGCCGGTGATCTGGCCGTAGCTCGCCTCGAGCCACAGGTAGTAGCTGAACGCCTCGGAGGTCGTTTCGTGGCCCTGGTCGGGAGCCTCGACCATCAGCGTCTCCACCGAGTGGTAGGGCACCAGCAGGTCGCCGAACTTGCGGAAGTACCCGTTCGCCGGATCCTTGATCTTGTTGTACTGGTCGAGGAACGCCTGCTGGAAGTCCGAAGTGGACGCCGGGATCTCCTTGACCGTGATGTTCGCGGCGGTGTAACCCGTCGCGCTCGCGGTGAAGATCGCCGTGGCCAGGTCACCACCGTTGTCCGCCGAGGTGACGGTGACGTTCTGCGCGGTGTTCCAGTTCGCCGTGGTGAACGTCAGGGTGGTGGGCGCCGTGGAAAGGTCGGTGCTGCCCGAGGACCGGACGACCGAAACGTCCACAGAGGATGGAGGCTGGCTCGCCAGCGTCACGCCGAAGGTCGCCGTGCCGCCCTGTTTGACATTGACCGTGGCCGGGTTCGCCACGACCGTCGGTCCGGTGAGGACCTTCACCGGGACTGGCAGGCTGGTGCTCGTCGCACCCTTGTTGTCCGTGGCCCTGGCGGTGATCGTGTGGTCTCCCACCGCGGCACCGCTCCATGTGCCCTCGTACGGCGAAGTGCTGTCCGTGGCCACGACCACGTCGTCGGCGAGGAACTCGACCTTGGCGACCGAGCCGTCGCTGTCCGAAGCGGTGGCGGACATCGAGATCGACTGTCCACTTTGGTACGACGTGCCGGGCGTGGGTGCGGTAAGCGCCACGGACGGGGCCTTGTTCGCACCGGTGCACGAGGTTCCGTTCACCGCGAAGTCGGTGGGCTTGCCGTTGGCCGCGCCTTTCCAGCCCTGGAAGCCGAAGCTCGTGCTGCCGCCGGCCGGGATGCTCTTGTTCCAGTCCGGCGCGGTGACCGTGACCTTCGCACCGGACTGGCTGTAGCCGCCGTTCCACAAGTTGGTCACCTGCTGACCGTCGGGGAAGGTCCAGGTGAGCGTCCAGCCGTTGATGGGATCGCCGTCGTTGCGGATCGCCACGTCGGCGACGAACCCGTTGCCCCACTCACTGGTGAGGTTGTAGTTGACCGTGCAGGCCACGGCCGCGTGCGCCACCGGCGCGACGACCGGTAACAGGCCCGCGACGGTCGCCGCCACGGTGCTCAGCGCGAGCGGCCCGGGCCGTCGTCGCCTCGATTTGGTCCAGTACCTCAATGCATCCTCCTCCGTCACGGGTCAGCCGTTGACCCGCACGACCTTGGGTTGGGTGGAGTCGGTGCGGGGCGCGGCGTGTCTCACGCGCCCCACACCGAGGCCGGTCCGAACTCGACGCCTCAAACGCGTGGCGAGCTCGGGTAGGCGGTCACGTGACCGCCTCAACGTGCCGCAGGACTGGGACAAGCAGTCAGTGATGCCGGAGGCCGGGTTCGCCAGGTACTCGCGTGCCTCGAAGTCGCCGCTCGAGGACGGCCGTCACCACGCTGGACGTGCGGCTTCGCATGTGTGCCTCCGATTGCAGGGGTCGGGCACAGAAACTGGGAGCGCTCCCAGTTCGGGGACTGTATCGGTCACGAAGCGTTCTGAAAAGGGGGTTGTTCAAGAATGCGATCGGACACGGCGACGATCGGCCCGCGCGCTGTGCCCTGAATGCCCTGGCGCACTAGGCCGAAAGCGGCGGCAGTCCGACCGGAAGCGCCGACGGAACGGCCCGTCGGCGGCGCCGCCGCGACAGGCGGCCAGAACTGAAGGTGACGATCGCGACGTACATCCCAGCGGCCGTCCCACTAAATGGGAATGCGCTAGACCGTTCGACCCTATGAACCCTCCGCCATTCAGCGCAATACGGATGAAAGTAGAAGATCATTTACCGATTGGTCGACTTCAGAGCGTGGCCACTCCAATGGCCTAATCGACGGAGAAACGGGATACAGCTGGTAGATCATTGAAACGTTTCGGGACGAACACTGCCGAGGCATACCCCCGAAGATCAGCGGGCAGCCGTCACGGAACGTGCAGAAAAGTGTGCGCACCACTGTGGAAGTTTCGAGTCGCTGACTTCCGGCCCCTTTTCCAGCTGGTTGCCCCCCGGTTACAGTCACGATCCGGTCTGGGAGCGCTCCCAGAACCGGAGGACGGCAACGACCCTGCGAGGACCCTTGATGCGATCGAAGACGCTGCTGCATGGCGGAACAGCCGTCGCGGCGCTGACGCTCCTTTCGAGCTTGCTGGTGCTGGCGGGCAACCAGGCAAGCGCGACCGCCGGATGTTCGGTGGACTACCACGTCAACCAGTGGAGCACCGGGTTCACTGCGAACGTCACGGTGAGAAACCTGGGTGACGCCATCGACAACGGCTGGACCCTGGACTGGGACTTCAGCGGTGACCAGAGGATCACCAACGCCTGGAGCTCCACCACCACGCAGTCCGGACAGCATGTGATGGCGAAGAACCCGGACTGGGCGAAGTCATTGGCGCTCGGAGCGTCCTCGACCTTCGGCTTCCAGGCGACCTACTCGGGCACCAACAGCGTCCCGAACGTGTTCAGGCTCAACGGCACGCCATGCACGGGCGGCCCCGTCATCACTACGCCGCCGGAGACGACCACTACGACAACGCCTCCTGGCAACGACGATGGCGACCCCCGCGTGGCGAACCCCTACGCGGGGGCCAAAGGTTATCTCAACCCCGACTACGTGACCCAGGTCGATGCGCTCGCCGACAGCACCGGCGGCTCGCTGGGCGCGGCGATGCGCAAGGTCGCACAGAACTCCACCGCCGTGTGGATGGACCGCATCGGCGCCATCACCGCGGGACGCGGTCTACGCGGGCACTTGGACGAGGCGCTGCGCCAGCAGGCCGCCGCGGGTCGGCCGGTCGTGATCCAGATCGTCGTCTACGACCTGCCCAACCGCGACTGCTCGGCGCTCGCGTCCAACGGCGAGCTCCAGGTCGGGCAGAACGGCCTGGCCCGCTACAAGACCGAGTACATCGACCCGATCGCCGCGATCTTCGCCGACCCGGCGTACGAGGACCTGCGGATCGTCGCGGTGGTCGAGCCCGACTCGCTGCCCAACCTGGTCACCAACACCTCGAAACCCAAGTGCGCCGAGGCACAGTCCAGCGGTGCTTACGTCCAGGGCGTCCAGTACGCGCTGAACAAGCTGAGCGCGATCCCCAACGTCTACAACTACCTCGACATAGCGCACTCCGGCTGGCTGGGCTGGGATGGCAACATGGGCCCGGCCGTGCAGCTGTACACCAACGTGGTCAAGGGCACGCAGAAAGGCTTCGCGAGCGTCGACGGGTTCGTGTCCAACACCGCGAACTACACGCCGAGCGAGGAGCAGTACCTCACCGACCCGGCCCTCACCGTCGGCGGGCAGCCGCTCAAGTCCGCGAAGTTCTACGAATGGAACCCGTTCTTCGACGAGACCGACTACGGCGCCGAGCTGTACAAACGCTTTGTCGCAGCGGGCTTCCCAAGCGGCATCGGCATGCTGGTCGACACCTCCCGCAACGGCTGGGGCGGCGCGAACCGGCCCACCGGCGCCAGTGGATCCACTGTGGACGATTACGTGCTCTCCGGCCGCATCGACCGCCGCCTGCACCGGGGCAACTGGTGCAACCAGGCCGGCGCGGGGATCGGCAGCCGTCCGCAGGCCTCGCCGCGGCCCAACTTCGATGCCTACGTGTGGATCAAACCGCCGGGAGAGTCCGACGGCATCGCGACGAAGACCGAGGGTCCCAACGAGGAGGGCAAGCAGCACGACCCGATGTGCGACCCGGCCTTCCGGGGCGACCAGCAGGCCAACGGCGGCAACCTGACCGGCGCGATGCCGGGCGCGCCGCACGCGGGTGTGTGGTTCCCCGAGCAGTTCACCATGCTGGTGCGCAACGCCTACCCGGCACTGTGAGGAGAAACCCTATGCATAGCAGTACAATCACCGCCGGTGCCGTCGCGGCCGCGCTCGTCGCGAGCGTCGCCGTCCTCACCGCCGGAGGCAGCGCCCAGGCCGCCACGTCGCCGTTCTACGTCGACCCGAACACCAACGCGGCCAAGTGGGTCGCGGCGAACTCCGGTGACTCGCGCGCCCAGGTGATCCGTGACCGCATCGCCGCCGTGCCGCAGGCAAGGTGGTTCACCACCACCAACACCGGCACAGTACGCGGCGAGGTGGACGCCTACGTCGGCGCCGCGGCGGGCGCGGGCAAGATCCCGATCATGGTCGTCTACGACATCCCCAACCGCGACTGCGGCGGGGCCAGCGGCGGCGGCGCGCCCTCACACGAGGCGTACCGGGCGTGGATCGACCAGGTCGCGGCCGGGCTGGCGGGACGGCCCGCGGTGATCGTGCTGGAGCCGGACGTCCTCGCGCTCATGACGAACTGCCAGAGCGCCGACCAGCAGGCCCAGACCAAGGCGTCGATCGCCTACGCGGGCAAGCGGCTCAAGGCGGGGTCGGCGCAGGCGAGGGTGTACTTCGACATCGGCCACTCGGCGTGGCTGGCGCCGGGGGAGGCCGCGGCACGGCTGCGGTCCGCGGACATCTCCAACAGTGCCGACGGTATCTCCACCAACGTGTCGAACTACCGCTCGACCCCGGACGAGATCGCCTACGACAAGGCGGTCCTCAACCAGCTCGGCGACGGCCGGCTGAAAGCGGTGATCGACACCAGCCGCAACGGAAACGGCCCGGCCGGCAGCGAATGGTGTGACCCCGCCGGGCGCGCGATCGGCACGCCGAGCACCGACCAGACCGGGGACGGCCAGATCGCCGCTTTCCTGTGGGTCAAACCGCCGGGTGAGGCGGACGGATGCATCGCCGCAGCGGGCGAGTTCGTGCCGCAGCGGGCGTACGACCTGGCCGTCGCGGCCGGTCCGCCGCCGTCCACTCCGCCCACGACCCCGCCCTCCCCCGGCGGCTGCAAGGTCACCCACCGGGTGGTCAGCACCTGGCCGACCGGTTACACCGGCGAGATCGTCATCGAGAACGACGCGGCGCCCGTGGACCGCTGGACACTGACGTTCTCCGCGCCGGGCGTGACCGTCACCCAAGGCTGGAACGGGACGTGGACCGACACCGGCGACATCGTGACGGTCGACAACGCGTCGTGGAACGGCCGGCTCGCCACCGGTGCGACCGTCACCATCGGGTACACCGCCAACTACAACGGCGGCACACCACCATTCCTCTCCCCCGTATTGAACGGTGTGCCCTGCGCCTGAGCGATGACGGGCTCTGACGAGCGCCCCCTCCGCGTGCCACTTTCGCGGAGGGGGCGTTGTCCGTCAGCACGACGGTGCGGTCATGTCCACACCGGACCCGCCTTGGCGCCGCGGCGGACCCACTCGAAATATGTCTGACTTAGTGGTCCCCATGTTCCGAGGTGTACCGAACAAATCATCGGATCACTGTGATGGTGAGACGTGCCGACGACGTTGCTTGCCACTGCGAACTCCGCTTGTCCTCCACCGTATGCGTGAAAGTTTCACGCTCAGTGGCAGTGTCTTGACGCGCAAGTGGCGGTTACTTACTCTGCATTTATCCGATGTATGACGCTCTGTAAGTAGATGGAGCCTACTTATTCGATGGACAGTCCCAGTCCTCTGTAGACAGAGCATTGTGGCTGTCCCTATAGGACACACCAGCACAGGTGGCCGCGCCACAACGTTTCTCCCTGTCCGCCGCGATCGAACCGGTGGCTCCACGAAGCCGAACACCGCGGCCTGACCGAGGACACATCCATGGACCCTGTAGATCGACGCCGATCAGCACCGGCGATGCGCACCCTTGCCAAGCGGACGCTGTCCGTGCTGGGCGTGGCCGCACTCGCCTTGACCACGCCGGGAACCGCCTCCGCGGCGTCCCCCGCCCCGGTGATCGCCGTGGCTCCGTCGGACTCGCCCGCCACGATCATCGCGAACGCCGCGAATGTCGTGCCGTCGCCGCGTCAGCTGGCCTGGGAGCGACTGGAGACGATGGCGTTCATCCATTTCGGCGTCAACACCTTCGACGGCAGGGAATGGGGCACCGGCACCGAGGACCCGAACATCTTCCAGCCCACCGGTCTGAACACCGACCAGTGGGCGGCCTCGCTGAAGGACAACGGGTTCAAAGGGGCCGTGCTCACCGCCAAGCACCACGACGGCTTCCTGTTGTTCCCGTCGAAGTACTCGACCTTCGGGGTGACGTCCGACCGTGCCTGGATGGGCGGAAACGGTGACGTGGTGCGCAACTTCGCCGATTCCATGCACAGGTACGGGCTGAAGGCCGGTATCTACCTCTCGCCTGCCGACCTGCACGAGAACCAGTCCGGCGGGCGGTTCGCCAACGGCAGCCCGGCCAGGGCGGTGACCATCCCCAGCGATCCCTCGGAGGTCGTCAACGGGGTCACGTTCCACCTCAGCTCCGACGATTACAACACCTATTACGAGAACACGCTGTACGAGCTGATGTCCCGCTACGGCAGCATCGACGAGCTGTGGCTGGACGGCGCCAACCCGACCGGCCGCAACCAGCCGTACAACTTCAGCGACTGGATCAGGATCGTCCGCGGGCTGCAACCCAATGCGTCGATCGAGAACGATGGCGGGCCGGACATTCGCTGGGTGGGTAACGAGAACGGCTACGCCCGCCAGTCCGAGTGGTCGGTCGTGCCCTACACCGGCAACGCCGCGACCGCCGCCGACACCATTATCAATCCGCCCGGCGGCTACGCCGCCCCTGATCTGGGCAGCGACAGCCTGCTGTCGCAGCGCAAGTCCGATGGGACCAGCGCGTGGAACCTGCTGCGCTGGTCGCCCCCGGAGTGCAACGGGACACTGTCGGCGCACCACAACTGGTTCTGGCAGCCCGGCGACACCTGGCGGGGCACGCAGGAACTCGAGGAGATCTACTACAACTCGGTGGGCCGCAACTGTAACTTCCTGCTGGACGTCCCGCCCAACCGGACGGGTGTCTTCGACCAGTCGGCGGTGACGGCACTGTCCCAGCTCCACAACAGACTGTCCGGGACGTTCGGCACCAACCTCGCCAGCGGCGCGAACGCCGCCAACGACACCGGGTCGACCAATACATCGGGGCACCCCCCGAACCTGGCGCTGGACGGCAACCTGGACACCTCCTGGCAGCTGACCAACACCACTGGTGGACTCGTGCTCACCCTGCCGCAGGCCCGTACCTTCGACGTCATCTCCACCCAGGAGGACCTGAACATCGGCCAACGGGTCAAGTCGTACGCCGTCGACGCCTGGAACGGCAGCTCCTGGAGCCCAGATCGCGACCGACACCACGATCGGCCAGAAGAAGCTGATCCGGCTGCTGTCACCGGTAACCGCCAGCCAGGTGAGGTTGCGTATCACCGGATCCAGGGCCGCTCCGGCGATCGCCGAGCTCGGTCTGTTCCAGCGGCCGGGCGGAGGCGGTGCGCCAGGGACCATCACGTCGGTGTCGGCCGGCAGGTGTGTCGACGTCAACGGGGCGGGGACGGCGAACGGCACCGCGGTGCAGTTGTGGGACTGCAACGGAGGCAGCAACCAGCAGTGGAACTACACCTCCGGCAGGCAACTATCGGTCTACGGCAACAAATGCATGGACACCCAGGGCGGCGCAACCAGTCCCGGCACCGCAGTCGTGATCTGGGACTGCACCGGCGGCGCCGGCCAACAGTGGAACGTCAACTCCGACGGCACCATCACTAGTGTCCACTCCGGACTGTGCCTGGACGCCTACGGCGCGGGTACCGCGAACGGTACGAAGATCATCATCTGGACCTGTCACGGCGGGACGAATCAACAATGGCAACGCCACTGACGAGCACATAGCCCACCCACCCGGGGCCAGGCACGCACGGCACCTGGTCCCGGGCAGCACAGCGCCGCGTCGTTCGACCTCGGCTTGCTGTGTCGGGGAGATCGAAGTAGCCAACCAGTACTTCACGGCGGCTCCAGCCGCCCTTGGCCAAGCCCCCCGACGAAGTCCGCAAAGCCGGGTGCTTCGAGTGGGTACAACGTCCGGCATACCGCAGACCACGTCCAACGTCCAGTTCGGACAGTTGAACACCCATGCGTCGACCACACGTCGCTTCCGGCCTCGGACACAGATTCGTAGCATCTGAGCTACATCCCAAGTGCCAGTGTTTGAAGGCACATCAACACGCAAACCATGAACACCCTCGCCTCACGCGGGGGTGTTCGGCATGACCGGACCCATCATCGCCCCGGTCGTCCTCCCGGCGCTAGACACGGTCGCCCCGCCAGCACGCGAGCGCCTGGTACACCTCACCGGCCTCGCCCGCCTGCCGGACGTTCCCGATAAGACCGACGAAACGCAGCAGATCGGACTCGTCCTCGGTCGGGGTCAGCCGGTACCCGCCGCGGTCGGGGGCCACCGCGTCACGGCGCACCAACGCCCGGAGCCGGGCGATGTTGGCTGGACCAGGCCGGTGTACGAGGCGAGTGGTTCGCCGCCCCACAGCATGTCGACGATCTCTTCGAGCGTCACGACCTGGTTGGGCTGCACCGCGAGCAGGCCGCGCTGCTTGACCGGTCCGGCATCGACCGGTTCGTCCCCGATGCACACCTCGAGCGGACCAAGAACCGAGACATGAAGTCCCGCAACGGTACTGCCCGCTGCTGCACCTGCCCGACGGCAAAGACGCCACATCGGTCGCAAAACACTCGGGTGGCACACCCGCCGAACAACTCACCGCGCTACTGTCCCCACCGGACCGTGTTGCGACGACCCCTTGAATCCGCCCCTGAGATAACGTGCTCGACTTGCGCGCATCGCCCTATCGGAAGGGATTCCCAGCAATGCGTGCGCCTCCTGGTGGTGATGCGGCGCCTATCCGGAACTGTCCTCAGAGGACACGTGGGAGCGGCGTCGGGTCCGCAGGCGGGCAAGCAGGACACCTGTGCCAACGAGCACCGTGAGGCCAGCCACCAGCGGCACCGGCCCAATCTGATCCACCCATTCGGCGAGCAGTGCCTGTACCTGACCGGCGCCGTCCACGATCCGGTCCTCCGCCGAGCCGCTGCCGTGGAACAAGCGCAGTTCGTACACTCCGTAGTAACCGATGTAAAGCCCGGCCAGGACGAGGATCGCGCCGCCGATGCGGTTGACGTGGGGCAGGATTCGCCGGATCCCTGTGGTCACCGCATTGCTCGCGAGGGCAACCGACACGGCCAGCACGCCGACCACGAGCGTCATCCCCAGTCCGTACACCAGGTATGCCGCGATCCCGGCGATCACGGAACCGCTGCGGAAGGTCGCACTGGTCACCGCGAGGAATGGTCCGATCGTGCAGGACAGCGATACGACCGCGTAGGCCAGGCCGTAGCCGAACATCGAACTCAGCCGCGCGGTCGGTGCGCCCTTGCGGGGTTTGGGGATCAGCAGCGTGATCTGCTTGCCCGCCAGCATCCACCCACCGAGCCCGAGCATCGTCACGCCGACCACCACGGTCACCACCGGCAGGTATTCCTGCACCGAGGAGCCCAGCGGCGCCACGACCAGCCCGAACGTCCCGAACACGGCGAGGAACCCCAGTGCCATCAACCCGGTGACCGCCAGCGCCCGCCAGACCGCCGTCATCGTGGGGCGGGAGTCGCCCGCTACCACCAATGTCAGGTAGGCGGGCAGCATCGCGAACCCACACGGGTTGACCACGGCCAGCATGCCGGCCGCCAGCGCGAACCCCAGTGTGTCCAGGTCCATCTCAGGCCGCGATCAGCGCATCAAGCCGGTCGGCCAGCGCGGATTCGGACAGCTGCTGTTTGACCACGTCCACCTTGCCGTCCGGGCCGATGAAGGCGTACGCGGGCTGTTGCGTGATCCCGAACCGGGTCCAGATCGCGGCATCCAGATCGGCCAGGTGGGTGAATCCGCCGACCTTGTAGTCGGCGACGAACTTCTTCATCGCGGGCAGGTCGTCCTGCGCGGCGACCCCAACGAAGCTGATCTTGCCGGTGTTCGCTTGTGCCGCAGCAGCCACTCGGGGTGCCTCCGCGCGGCACTTCGGGCACCACGGTGCCCAGAACCACAGCACGACCTTCTTACCTGCCAGGCTCTCGCCGGAGAAACTCTGCCCGTCAGTGGTCTGGACGGTGAACTTCAACTGCTCCGGTATCGCCGCGGCAGCGGGTCGAGTTGCGGTTGCGTTGGCCGAGGTGGTCGTCAATGTGCTCGTCGTCGTGACCGGCGCCGTCGCGCCCGGCTGCGCGCCGCACGCCGCGAGTGGGACGGACAGAACGACGGCGAACAGCGCACCCACAGTCCGACAGCGGCGAAACATTTCGGCTCCTCCTTCGGCTGATGGCCCTCGATCCTTGCGTACCCACGGCCCGGACGGGACACGGCGGCATATTACGGAGTTATGACGTGACAGGTCCCGAGGCAACACGGTTTCCTTACGGACACTGGACGTGGGTGGCAGGCCGAGCTGTGTCGAACCGGTCGTTCCAGGACGTGCCAATGAGTGAATCATTGCTGCGTAAGGGATCCGTAAGACTATTTAGGGGGTTCGGCGGTATCAGGCGACATCCGGATCGCGGCAGGTTGGCAGAGCAAGCACGTCACCCGGGCCACGCCGCGGCCCCACAACGGAAGGAACTCCTCACCGTGCATGTCGCACTGGTTCACCGTCTCATCGCGGAACTGGCCGGCACCGCCATCCTGTGCACGTTCGGTATCGGCGCCGCGGTCTCCGCGGTTGCCGGCGGCGGTGGGCTGCTGATCGTCGCGCTGGCACATGGTCTCGCGCTCGCGGTGGCCATCTACGCCTTCGGCGCGGTATCCGGCGGCCACTTCAACCCCACCGTCACCCTCGCCCTGGCCGCTCGCGGCAAGTTCGCCTGGCGCCAGGTCCCTGGATACCTGCTGGCTCAACTGCTTGGCGGCATCCTCGCCGCGACACTGGTGTACGCGGCCTACCCGAACACCGCGCTCGACGCCGGTCTGGGCGCGACGACCTTCGCCCCGAGTGTCTCGTGGGGACAAGCGATACTCGCCGAAGCCGTCGGGGCGTTCATCCTGGTCACCGCGGTGTTCGCCTTGGCCGTCACGCCGAGCGCGCCACGTGGCGTGCACGGGTTCGGCATCGGACTTGCCCTGGCCACCCAGATCATGGTGTTCGGACCGCTCACCGGCGCCTCGGTGAACCTCGCCCGCACCCTCGGCCCGGATGTCGTGCTGTCCCTGGCCGGCCGCGGCGTGACCTGGTCACAACTGGCCGCCTACCTGCTTGGCCCGCTGATCGGCGGCCTCGTCGCAGCATTCCTGCACGACCTCGTCACCCGCCAGGTATCGGCGAAAACCGTGACCACGAAGCAGGTCTGACCCGCCATGACCGACGACCCGCCGACCCCGGCACCGACACCGCGCCTGTGGGTGCTCCTCGACGCGCACCTGATCTGCGCCTTCAACTGCCAGGCGATCGCTCAAGGCTGGCAGATCGACGGCGTCTACGTCACCGCGTCGCAAGCGGCGGCCAGGCAGGCCATAGCCTTAGGCACACGGTGTTGGTGTTGCGGCACCGACTATCCCGAGGCGCAGTTGGTCCGCCTCGACCAGCACCCCGAAGTCGGGGTGTGCGTGCAATGCACCCAATCACTGCGACAACAGGCGATCCAGCGCTAACGGCCACCACGGCGACATTGTCTTCCGCCAGCAACACCCCACAGCGTGAGGTTGCCCCGTTTCGACGGAAGTGCCCGCCAAACGGGGCAAGACCAAGCCATATCCGCAATCCGTAAGGAATCTGTGATGGGTTCGGTCGTGAGCACCTTTCATCGCAACGGTATCCGGCAGGTCTGGGCCGACGAGTTCTTACCGATCGATGACGCGCACGCCTGATCCGCGTCCCTCTCCGCAGAGCGCCCGTACTACCCGGTGACGCCCAAACCCCCGAGTGGGCGGAGGAGGAACTGATGCAACACAGGGTCGTACGGACGCGGGCCCGCAATGTCCGCGTGCTCCTGGCGCTGATCGCAGTGGCCACAGCGGGCACGGCAACGGCCGCGATCGCCGCCAATACAGGCAAAGACCAGGGCAAGCCCGCGCCGCTGTCGGCGTTCGTCCGCATCCAGGACGTCCAGGCGAACGTGCGAACACCGGAAGTCCGGCGAGGTGGTTCCACCGGTGTGTTCACGGTGGACTGTGGGACCAACGGAAACCGCAAGTTCAGCCCGGACAACCCCGTCGCGCAACCCGGTGTGAAGAACGGCGCCCAGCACGTCCACGACTTCGTCGGCAACCTCTCCATCAGCGCCGAATCCACCGACGAGAGCCTGGAGGATTCCGACACCACCTGCCAGAACGGCGACAAGTCGTCCTACTTCTGGCCGGTCGTGCGCATCAACAAACAGGCCAACCGGCAGATCGGCGCCAACGCCGACACACTCAAAGCCGCGGGAACCCCGTCGATCAACTGCCCGACCGTCGCCGACCGGCTGCCCGCGGTCCCCGACCAGGCACGCGCCGAGGTCGACCAGAACCTGCAACTGCTGGACAAGCAGATCAGCGAAGCCAACCAACGACTGACCCGCGAACAGAACCAGGGCGACCCGAACTTCATCAACAACGCCATTCTCGGTCCCCTGCGCAGCAAACGAGTCGCCACTCTCGACCGGATGGCGATCGCCATAGGCCGTAGCGCGCCACGCCCGGCGAACCTGGTCTCGCTGGCGGACTGCGATCTGAGCTACGACGGAGCCCACGCCGGGCACGGCACATCCGGCGGCCATGGCGGCGAAACATCATCACCGCCCGCGGTCACCCCGACGATCAACTGCCCGACCGTGCGAGACAAGCTACCCGGCATCCCGGCCCAGGCCGTGGACGAGGTCGACCGCAACCTGACCCTGCTGGACAAGCAGATCGCCGAAGCGAACCAGCGTCTGGTCGCCACCCAAGGCCAAGGCGGAGCGAACTTCGTCGACAACGCGATCCTGGGGCCGCTGAAGGACAAGCGAATCGCCACGATCGACCGCATCACCATCGCCATCGGCCGCAACGCGCCCCGGCCCACCGGACTGGACCGGCTCGCACCCTGCACGCTCAACAACGCCAGCCCCGGCAACAACAACGGCAACGGCGGTTCCGCCACCGCCGCACCACTGCCCGGTGTCCAAGGCCCCAATCTCGAACTCGCCGGCAACGTCGGCGGCATCGTCCGCCCGGCCAGCGTGACGATCGAATACCGCGGCAACACGACCAGTTCCGTTGTGGCGATGCCGAAGTTCCTCAAAATGATCACCGGCGAGGCGAAACCGACCAGCCGCGGACCGGCCAACGCCCGCACCACCTGGACCTGCAGCGGCTTCACCGACCGGTTGTCGGACAAGTACGTCATCTGCCCCGCCGGCAGTCAGGTCATGCGGGTGCACGACTTCCCCAGCTGCTGGGACGGACGCAACACCGACAGCGACAACCACCGCAACCACATCGCCTTCCCCGATCCCAAGACCGGTGCCTGCCCCGCAGGCACGAAAGCCGTGCCACAGCTACGCATCTCCATCGCTTACAACATCCCCGGCGACATCCAGCAGCAGGGCCAGTACCAGCTCGACTCGTTCCCCGAGGAGAACCACAACCCGTCCTCCGACCACAACGACTTCGTCAACGTCAACTCCGACCGGACCATGGCCAAGATCGTCGACTGCATCAACACCAGCAAGCAGTGCAAGTAACACACCACCGAAACTGTCCACAAATGACAGATGAACCAAGGGCCGGGTGGCTGCGCTGTGCCCAGAGGTCCAGTTCTGCGTCTGCCTGAGACCGACGGCGGGTTACCCGGCCTGAGCGCCGGGTGACCCGCCGTCACTTTCCAAGCCTCTGAGACGAGCGACGTTTCTTCTACTCGGTCGCGAATGGCCGTGCCCATGCCCGGAATTACTTGCTGGTCCACACTTTCCGTGCCTGGGAGGGCTGGCCCGCCGGTACCCGGCCGGAAACCCCGAGTTCAGGGCTGTTTCACCAGCACGGCGCGGGTGTAGAGCAGGTCGAAACCCTGGCGCTGGGCGTTCTGCTGCGACTTGGACCCCGGTTGGGTCGTGATGACCGCGACGTCGCAGCCCGCGGCCCTGGCATCGGCGAGCCGGGCCGCCAGCAGTGCGGACTGGACGCCGCGGCGGCGGTGCGCGGGTGCGGTCGCCGCGCCCGCGAACTGTGCGATGCCCTCCGACACACGCAGACCAGCCCCACCGACGAAGGCGCCGTCGCGCACGGCGACGTAGTGTTGCTCGCCGGCCGCCGCGGAATGACGTTGGGCCCGCAAGTAAATCTCGCGTGGAAACTCCTCGTGCCAGGGCAGCCCTTGGGTATCGGGGTGGGCGGCACCGTCGGCCACGACTTCGAGCCACTGTTCGAACTCGTCGTCGCCGCTGCGCCGGATCACGAACCCGGGTAGCGCGACCGGCTCGTACTCGCCGTCGAGGGCGAGGCCGAGCACGTTTTCGAACGATTCGAGCCGGTAGCCGCGTTCGGTGAGCAGGACACCGATCGCGGGATCGGCGAGGTGCGCGAGCTCGACCTGCACAACGGCGCCATGGGCGGCGAACGCCTTCTCGACGTCGTCAAGGTCGGCCGCGCTCGGCACGCCGTGGAAGCCGAGGCCCGCGACCTTGTTGTACGGCGAGCCGTCCTCAGCGAAGCTCGCCACACCACCGGCCAGGACATGCACGAAACCCGGGCTGTCGCCACGCTGGGCGGCCTCACAGCATTCGGCCATGAGCCGTGCCTCGGCCCGTTCGATCCGCTCGGCGAGCACGGTGTCACAGAAAAGGGGTGTTCGGCTGGCGTTCATGTGGTTTCCCGCGTTCGTTCGAGGACTTGCCATCACCTGAACGAGACGGCAGTGTTCACCTTGCCCGAGCCGCACTGCGCGCGGAACCGGCAACTGCTTACGTGACACTTACCGATGGCCGACTCGACCCCGCAGTTCGGCGGCAGGCGTACTCGGTGCCGAGCTGAGCCGGTGAATCCTCAGCCATCGCAACCCGCCGCAGGCCGACGCGGGGTGGCTCGATGAGGCCGTCCGGTCCGGGGGAGCCGGAGATGACTTCACCACGGCGGCGCCCGGCAGGTCACCCCCGCCCCATCACGACAGCGGACACTGTCCACTATGGATGTTTATCGGCCAGATCCACTTGCTGTCGAGGAATCCGGCAGAGACATCGGATCTCGCTACTTCCTCAAGGGAGGCAGCACGACCGAAATGGCGAGACCCAGGACGTTATGCGAGACGTTTCAGCGACTGCCGCCGTGGATCCGGAAGCGTCGAGATGACCCACGAGAACCTGGCACTTTCGGCATACCTAATCATGCAGAAGCAACTTTTGCACTAGGCAAAGTATGGACGGGCGGCCGCTACTGGCCTCGTTTGTTCACAATGCGCAGCGTGAGAGCGACGGTCGCGAACACAGCGACCATGACGAGTGGATAGACGACACCGGCCATGCTCACGGCTCCTCCGTGCGGCAACAGTCCGAGAATAGTCGAGGATCAGTTCCAGACGAAGTAGCGCAGCCACAGGTACGGGGCGGCGATCACGATGGTCATCACCGTGACCGGGGCACCCTTCCTGGTGAACTCCCAGAACGAGATCGGCGTGCCCTCCCGTTTGGCCATACCGAGCACCACCACGTTCGCGCTCGCGCCGACCGCGGTCATGTTGCCGCCCAGATCCGCGCCCAGTGCCAAGGCCCACCACAGGGCCTGGGAGTGCGATGGGTCGCTGATGTCGTTCGCGAGTTGCAGCACCAGCGGACTCATCGTCGCCACATACGGGATGTTGTCGATCACCCCGGACAACAACGCGGACACACCGAGGATCAACATCACCGCGACCAGGGCGTTGCCGCCAGTGGCGTCGGCCGCCAGCCTGGCCAGCTCGCCGATCACCCCGGTCTTCACCAGCGCACCGACCATGATGAACAGCCCCGCGAAGAACAGCAGGGTCTCCCACTCCACCGCGGCCAGATAGTGCCTCGGCGCGACGCCGGAGATCAGCACGAGCGCTCCAGCGCCCAGCAGCGCCACCACCGACGGTTCGATGTGGATCACCGAGTGCCCGATGAACCCGGCGAACACCGCAAGCAGCACCAGGCCGCACCTGATCAGCAGGCGTGGGTCGCGGATGGCTTCCCGTTCGTTGAGCGCCAGGACTCCTTCCACCCGCCGCGGGTCCACGGCGAACGAGCCGCGGAACACCAGCCGCAGCACCAGGGTGAACGCGACCAGCTCGAGCGCCACGATCGGGGTCATGTGCACGAGGAAGTCGTTGAACGACAACCCCGCGCGGCTGGCGATGATGATGTTCGGCGGGTCACCGATCAGGGTCGCGGCCCCGCCGATGTTGGACGCCAGCACTTCCGCGATCAGGAACGGAACGGGGCGCACATCAAGACGCTCACAGACAAGCAGCGTGACCGGCGCGATCAACAGCACCGTGGTGACGTTGTCCAGGAACGCCGAGGCGGTCGCGGTGATCACCACCAGCAAGACCATCACGCGCAGCGGCGAGCCGCCCGCGCGTTTGGCAGCCCAGATCGCGACGTACTCGAACACCCCGGTGCGGCGCAGCACCCCGACGATGATCATCATCCCGATCAGCAGGAAGATGACGTCCCAGTCGATGCCGGTGTCGTGCGAGTAGAACACGTCCCCGGAGTCGACGACGTTCAGCGCGAGCAGCACCCCGGCACCACCGAGCACGGCGATCAACCGGTGCACCCATTCGGTGGCGATGAAGACGTAGGCCACCACGAACACGGTGACCGCGACCGCGGTCACCGTGCGCCCCTCAGCAGCCCAACGCGCGCTGCAGCAGCCTTGACGCGGTGATCACACCGACGATGTTCTTGTCGTGGTCGATGACGGCGACCAGTGGGCAGCGCGTGCGGGCCATCACCGCGGCGACCTCCACCACGGTGTCGTCCGCGTCGGCCACCGCGAGTTCGATCGGGTCGTCCGGCAACAGGTCCCGGACCGTGCGCCCGGTGAGCTTGTCGGCCACCCGGTCGGCGAACTGCTCGTCCACCACACCCGCCAGCGACGGGTCGTCCTGGACATAGCGGGGCACCAGGAACCGCACCACCTGCGAGGCGCCCAGCACCGAATGGGGCCGGCCGTTCCGGTCGGTCACCACCAGGCCCGGCATCCGATGCGTGGCCAGCGACCGGGCAGCCTCGAATGCATCGGAGTCCAGGCTGGTGACCGGATACTCCTCGGCCATCTCTCGTGCTCGCACCCTTGCAGGGTACGACCAGAGTGAGGGTCATGCTGTGCTCCTGTCCGAAGCCGGGGAACCAGAGGGCAGACAGTCAGGTGGCTCCACGCGCAGTGCCCTGGCGACAGGGACGTCGGTGGAGGAATGCAGGACGATCGACAGCGCGATGGTGATCGCCACCAGGTCGAACACATGCTCGCCGTCGGGAATGGCGGACTGCAGCGCCAGCAGCCCGTAGACCACCGAGGCGAATCCCTTCGGCCCGAACCACGCGGCTGCCGTGCGTTCACGTGCCGGCAGTGGAGTGCGCAGCAACGACAGCAGCATCGTGGCCGGGCGCACCAGCAGGATGGCCAGCACCGCCACCGCCCAGTCGCCGACACTCAGGTGCGAGATGCGTTCCGGCGTGATCAGCGCGCCGAACACCAGCAGCGCCCCGAACTTGGTCAGCTCCGACAGCAGGTCGCCGAACGGTTCGAACCGCTCGGCCGACACCTTGTCCATAGTGGCCAGCGTGGAGCCGGCGATGAAGGCCGCCAGGTACGGGTTGGCGTGGGTGAGGTGGCAGGCGGCGTACAGCATCACCGCGATCGCCAGCGGCCCGAGCGCCTGCAGTCTCGGCTCGGCGGTCAGCAGCCGTGTCCGCCACGCCAGCGCCACCACCGCGGGCAGCGCCACGCCCAGGACCAGTCCCAGCCCGAGCTCGGCGGCGACCTGGCCGAGGTGCGACTGCTGCCCGCTCGCGGTGGCCAGGAAGATCAGCACGAACGGCAGCGCCAGCCCGTCGTTGAGCCCCGACTCGACGTTGAGCAACCGGCGCAGCCGCAGGGGCACGTCATCGCGGCCCACGATCGCGGAGGCGAACACCGGGTCGGTCGGCGAGAGGATCGCCCCCAGCAGCAGCGCCGTCGGCCAGTCCAGGCCGGCGAGGAAGTACGCGGGCAACGCGATTCCGGCCATGGTCAGCGGCATCGCCAGCCCGAGTGCGCGCCCGGACAACCGCCAGCCCTCACGCAGGGCGGGGAGACTCGCCCGTTGCCCGTCGGTGAACAGCACCGTGAACAAGGCGATGTCCGCCAGCCCGGTCACCAGTGGACTGTCCGGCACGACGTGCACGAGACCGAAGCCGCCCTGACCGATCAGGGCACCCGCGAGCAGGAACAGCAACGCGGTCGAGAGCACCGTCCGGGCGGCCACGCCCGAGAGCGACACGCTGATCAACAACACCACGCCGAACGCCAGCACCAACGGCACGCCAAGACTCCCATCACCACAACACCACTCCCCGGACGGGAGTGGTGTGCCGACCAGACTTCCCGGCGCTCCGCGCGTAAAGATGCCGTATGAATCGCGGGATGGCAAACCGGCGCCGCGCCCGCAGCAGCGATGATGCGGCCGGTCGTCGGGAGATGCTGGCCGCGCTCCGCGACGAAACCCGAGCGGCGCAGGAGATCGCGGCCGCAAGACGGACCGCCGGGCAGCCGGGTACGAACGAGGCGGGCTCGCCCCTCCCTCCGGCACTCCAATGCTCGCGCTGGTGTACAGCACGTCCACGCCGCCTTCCGCGGCCGACGCGGTCTGCGCCAAGTGGTCGAGGTCGATCGACGATCCGAGTGGGCCTGGTACCGCCGTGACCAAGGCCGTCAAGATCCTCGACGCGCGTGCGCAGTTCATCGTCGGGATGTCCTGTGGCGTAGACATGTGCGCCTTCGGCGGCGAACAGCCGGGTGATCGCCAGCCCCATGCCTGCGGTGATCACAGCGACCTTGTTCTCGAGCAGTCCCATGCTGAGTCTTCCTTGTCCGACGGATGTTTCGGTGTCCGAGTCGGCTCACTTCACTTCGATGACCTGCTTGCCAAGACCCCCGCCGCGCTGCAGTTTGTGGTGCGCGGCAACGATGTCGTCAATTGGGTGGCGGGCGTCGATCACCGGGTGCACGTCGCCGCGGTCGACCAGCCTGGTGAGGTCGGCCGGCACCGTCGCGTTCGGCGGGCTCTGGACGAACCACTCGGCGTGTGCGGAACATCGCCGAAGTGGGCATGTAGACGACCTGCCTACGCCGCACCATCGGCGCAGGCGAACGCCATCTCGGCCTCCCCGCGGACTTCCTCATCGACCCCACCGGCCGAAGTCATCGCGGCCAAACACAGAAACCACGCCTACGACCAGTGGTCCGTCGACGAGATCCTCACGCTCGCCACGAAGTTCCGCACACAGCCGACCTGATACGTCGAACCCGACTGCCACAACCGATCGGCTCGGCCGCCGCGTTCTGGTCCAGCGATTACGCCGTCGTGTTCGAGCAGGGTCTTCACCCCGATGCAGGCATCAGCCGCGACACCGTCTGCCCGCGCAGCAGAACCTGTTCGCCGCCTTCGGTCTGCTCACGCAGATCGACAGCGCTGGCTGACAACGCTCATCAGAGCAAGAGGTACGGCGACCGCTGCCCCTGGTCTTGCGTCATCCCGGTGAGATCATGTCGTGCTGCGCTCCCGCGGTTCGGGATACCTGCCCCCGTTGCTGAGGAAGACGCGTTCCGCTTCTGTGGGAGCGAGGGCGCCGGCGCGTTGGTAGGCGGCGCTGGCTTCGGAGTGGCGGCCAAGTTGGTGCAACAGGTCGGCTCGTGTGGCGTGGAAGGCGTAGTAGCCATCGAGATCGAGGGCATCGATGAGAACCAGCGCGCTCGCCGGTCCGTGAACCTCGGCGACTGCGATGGCACGGTTGAGGGCGACGACCGGAGTGGGCGTGAGCGCGTACAGGTGGTCGTAGAGGGTCAGGATCTGCGGCCAATCGGTGTCCTGTGCGGTGGCGGCGTCGGCGTGCACGGCATTGATGGCGGCCTGGAGCTGGTACGGCCCTGGGTGGTCGCGGCGCAGGCACCAGCGCAGCAGATCCTGCCCTTCCTGGATGAGAGCCTGGTCCCACTGGGTGCGGTCCTGCTCGGCGAGGACGACGAGGGAACCATCCGGTCGTATGCGGCTCGGGCGGCGGGACTCGATGAGCAGCATGAGCGCGAGCAGGCCGGCGACCTCGGGTTCGTCGGGCATGAGCTGGTGCAGCAGGCGAGCCAGCCGGATCGCTTCTCCGCACAGATCGTTGCCGGTGTTGTAGATCAGATAGAGCACCGCCTGGACCGACCGCAACCGGCCAGGGAGGTCCTCGGGTTCGGGGATCCGGTATGGAATGCGGGCGGCGGTGATCTTGTGTTTGGCCCGGACCAGACGTTGCGCCATGGTGGACTCGCTGACCAGGAACGCCTGGGCGACCTCCACAGTGGACAGCCCGCCGAGCAGCCGTAGCGTCAGTGCCACGCGAACTTGGGCCGATAGGGCCGGGTGGCAGCAGGTGAAGATCAGCCGGAGCCGGTCGTCCGGCACCGTGTTCACCTCCTCCGGCGTGGTGAGCATGGCGGTGGCGTGCTGCAGTTCGCGGCCGCGCTTCTCGCGCCGGAACCGGTCGATGGCGCGGGTGCGGGCGGTCGTGGTGATCCAGCCGCCCGGGTTGGCTGGCAGACCGGTGTCCGGCCAGGTGCGCAGGGCGAGGGTGAACGCGTCCTGCACGGCGTCCTCGGCTACGTCGATGTCGCCGCAGAACCGGATCAGCGCGGCCACCGACCGGCCGGACTCCTCGCGGAAGATCCGGCCGATCAGGGCTTGGTCCACCACCCTCAGACCATCGGCTCGTCGGCGAACCCGGCGAACGGCCGGACCTCGATCGGCACCCCGATGCATGCGGTGACCTTGCCCGCCCACCCGAGCGCTGCATCCAGGTCCGGCGCCTCGATGACATAGAAGCCGCCGAGGTGGTCCTTGGACTCGGCGAACGGCCCGTCCGTGGTCAGCACCTCGTCACCGGCCATCCGCACGACCGTGGCGGTGTCCGGGTCGTGCAGCCGCCCGGAGAACACCCACGCCCCCGCCTCCGCCATGTCCCGTTCGATGCGCCCCAGCCGCTCATGGCTTTCCCGCATCCGTTCCTCAGGCACCGGTTCCACAGTCACGTTGGCGCGGGTGTGCACCGACAACAAGTAACGAGTCATGGGCCTACTACCTCCAGACCGAGCGGGTCCGTCCCGCCGCACACCCCACTACGAACGGCAACCCATCCGGATCGACATCGCCCGGCCTCAGCTTTCCAGGCATTCCCGCAGCCGCTCCAGATCAGCGGCGATGTGCTTGTGCACCTGCTTGGCCATCAGAGGAGTGGCCCAGCGGAAGAACCAGCCGGGTTGCCCACTGGCATGGATCGTCACCTGGGTCCCGCCGTCCACATCGGCCAGTTCGTAGCGGACGGTCATCGGGAAAGGCCGCTCGACCTGAAGCTCCACCAGCCGGTCGGGGTCATGTTCAGTGACCACGTATCCATAGGTGAAGGACCGGCCGAGGAAGCGAGCCCTGCGTTCGACCGTGGCGCCGGTGACCAGCGGTCCGGCCTGGGCAGGCGTGCTGGCCGTGATTCCGCCGGTCCACCGCAGGTCGTTCGCCGGGTCGAACATGAACGCGGCCACGTCCGTCCTGGGCCGGTGGATCAGCACTCTCGGGCGGACATCGACGGCCATGGCGAACTCCCTTTTCCGGCGTGCGCGAACAGTGCACCACGATGGCCCTGTTCGCGCACGCCGCCTCTCAGCCGCGCCTGCCCAGGTGGCCGAGCAGCGCGGTGAACGGATCCGCATCCGGCCCCACTGGCACGACCGGCCCGAACGGACCGCCGCGAGACGCGTCACCGATTGCTGTCATGGCGTACTCCCCCACGGCCGTCACTACGGTGTCGTCCGGTTTGTAGGGCACCTCCGCACCGCTGGCGATGTCCCAGCCATGGACCAGGACCTCAAGCGTGCTGATAGTGGCCAGCTGCAGTCCTGTGGTTCCCGGTGCGGGGATGTCGAACCGTTGTTCCAGCACAACGGGGTCGCTGAAGGTCTCCGCAGCTCGAGCAGCCGCCCGCTGGAAGGAGGCGACCGGATCGGTTCCGAGGTGGTCGGTGTCCGCGGTGCGCTGGGCGTCGACCTCGGCCGGATCGATGGGTTCCCGCCGGGCGATCCGGCCCAGCAGGAGCAGGCCGCCGACCAGGTGGTTCCCGGCCTGCCGCACCGTCCACCGGGCACACCCGCTCGGCGCCGCCCAACCGTTGCCGCCGATCGACCCCAACATGTCGGCGGTGCTGCGGCAGGCCGTCTCCAGCAGGGCGACCGCGGGCGGGCGGGCCATCGCCTGACGCAGGTCCTGTGCGTCGTAGATCAGCTCCCCACGCACGATCTCACCGTCCCGGACCTGCAGGATCTCCGCCGCGGTGAGCGTGCCGGGCAGCATCGACATCTCCCAGTCGATCACCGAGCAGACCAGGTCACCAGCGGCGAACTGGTGGCGGACGCGGAAACCGCGCACCGCGGCCCCGGCCTGCCGGGCCATCGCCCGGTAGCCCTCGGCCGTGGTGAAACTCGCGACCGGGCCGGTGAACACGAAATCGCCCGCGAGTGGCACGCCGGACATGTCACCAGCGTGGTGTATCCAGGCGTCGTAATACCGGTTCACGATGCTTTTGTTGTCCATGCGCTCCTCCAAGGTGTGGTCAGTTCACCCCGTCTGATCCCGGCCGGAGCGCGAACTCATCGGCGTAATCTCACCGGCGTGAGCACGCAGCTGCTGTCCGCCGCCCGCATCGGCGACCGCGACGCCTTCCACCGGCTGGTCGAGCCGTATCTGCCTGCCCTGCAGGTGCATTGCTACCGGATGCTCGGCTCGTACCATGACGCCGAGGACGCGACACAGGATGTGCTGATGCGCGCCTGGCGCTCACTGAACACCTACGAGGATCGCGCGCCCCTGCTGCACTGGCTCTACCGGATCGCCACCACGACCAGCCTCAAGATCATCCAGAAACGTGCCCGGCAACCCACCACCGTCGCGGAGATCGACTATCTGGAGCCCTTCCCCGACCACCTGCTCGACCCGGCGCTCCTCGCCGAACAACGGGAATCGGTCTCGCTGGCCTTCATCACCGCACTGCAACTGCTCCCGGCCACCCAGCGCGCCGTGCTCATCCTGCGTGAGGTCCTGGTCTGGAGCGCAGCGGAGGTCGCGGACCTGTTGGGCACCACCGTTCCCGCGGTCAACAGCATGCTCCAGCGCGCCCGCGCCACCCTGCACGGCACCGTCCACAAAAGACCCCTGACCGACGTCGACCGCGCCGTACTGGCCCAGTTCGTCGACGCGTGGCACCGCCGCGACATCACCGGCCTGAGCGCGCTTCTCCGCGCCGACGCGGAACTACGCATGCCGCCCGAGACCGCGGAGTTCCTCGGCCGCGACGCGGTCATCGGCTTTTTCGCCACCGTGCCAGGCCAAGGCCGGCTCGAAACCATCCGCCTGGTACCCACACAGGCCAACGGCCAACTCGCCGTCGCCGCCTACGACACCGGCGAAGACGGCGACTGGCGGCCGTACGGCCTCATGGTCTTCGACTTCGACGGCGACCTCATCACCCGCATCACCGGCTTCCCCAGCTGCGAACTGTCCCAAAAGCCACACTGCGCACCCGCCGCCGCGTTCAGTGTCCTGCCCGACAGCTGAATCGGTCTGGTTCGCCTGTTATCGAGGGATGAGGGCGGGGATGACGACGGCGATCAGCACGGTCAGCGTCCACAATGCCGGTGCTGAGCCGAGAGTGTGCCTCCGGCGCGTGTCCACTCTGGTCTGCTCGGCCGCGTTCCTGGTCTGCCACCAGGGATTGGTTCGCGCTTCCAGCACGTGGTAGACAACGCCCAACGCCGCACCATAAGCCAGATGCCCAGCAAGGGAAGGGAATCCCGCCGCCAGGGCGGCCGGGCTCCAGTCCACCGGACGACCGGTGAGAACCGGCAGCAGCGTGAGATTTCCCAGTACCCACCAGAAGAACCCGTAGCTCATCCCCCAGCCCATACCGGAGATCAGGTCGTAGCTCTGCCGCCGGAACAGCACCGCGTAGGAGATCCCGATGATCTGGGAGATGATCAGGTGCACGACGAGTCCGACGACCGGGTTCTGTGAACCCACCATGAGCGCGACGGTCGGCAGCACGCCCACGACCACCATCACCGCCGTGAACACGGCACCGCCCGCGAGACCCGCTACCACGCCGTACCCGAGAGCTCGGACACCCCTGGATCCCGGCGACTCCACCGGGAACATCCTGACATCGTCGACGAATAGCACACGCGACAGCGATCCAAGCCAGGTGTAGCAGACGGCTGTCAGAGCGCCCAGCAAGATGTAGCCCGGTAGTTGGTCGACCGGCGGTTGCGCCCAGTCGAGCTTCAGGTCCATCAGCAAAGGCTCGGCGGTGAGGCTGAAGAACACCCACCACAGCACGCCGTAGACGGACCCGCGAACCAGTGCCGGGCCGGTGTTCTCCCGTTCGCGGAACACCACCGGGTAAAGCACACCCGCGGCGGCCCCGATCAGGAACCCGTCCGGCAGCAGGCTCAACAAACCCGCGATCCCACCGGCGATCCCGCCACGGACCAGCACAGCCGTGGGCGGGCGGGAATCCGGGATGTCGGCCCGAAGGATCTTGATGGTCACCGCGATCGTGAGGCCGTAGCACAGGTGTCCGATCAGGCTGGGCACTAGGCCCTGCGCACTCGGAAGATCCCACGTCACCGGATGGCCGCGAAACAGCGGCAAGAGCGTCAGTGGTCCGAGAAACCACCAGAACGCCCCGTACAGCAGTCCCCACACCACGACCTCACGCCGTGCGGCCACGATCACCCCGAATGCCGCACCGATGATCACTGCGAACAGCATGTGCATGGTGAAACCCACGGCCGCCGAGCCGGTCCGCACGATCGAGGCCACGGTCGGCAGCGTCCCGTAGAGCGCCATCGAGCCGCCGAACACCAGACCGCCGGCGACACCGGCGATCGCGCCGTCCGACAAGCCCTTCACCGGGACACCTCGTCCCGCCCGGTCACCACGATGTCACGCGGGAACACCAGGTCCAGGACCCAGTCGAACAGCACCCGGATCCGTTTGTCCATTCCCGGCAGCTTCGCCAGATAGACGCCGCGCCACAGCAGCCACGCCGCGAACCCGGAGAACTGACGGCCGCGGACATCCGCCGCCGCGGTTCGATGACCGAGCGCGACCAGCAGACCCAGAGTGCGGAACCGGAAATCCCGCGGCTGGTGTCCTTTGAGGACCGCCGCGATGTTGTCGGCGACGACAGTGCCTTGCCTGAGCGCATGCTGGGCCGTGGGCGGGTAGTGCGTGCCGTCCGGGGCCGGGATCCTGGCGCAGTCACCGACCGCCCACACGTTGTCCAAGCCCACGGCCTTCAACCGGGCATCCGTTTCGATCGCTCGCTCACCGGCCAACGGGTTGGGGCGGTTGCCCGCCGTCCAGACAAAAGTACTGGTACTGAACGACTCCCCGTTGTCGAGCCAGACTTCCGACGCTGTCGCCTTGGCAACGCGGACGCCCAGGAGACACTCGATGCCGCGGGACTTCAGCCGCTGCAACGCGTAGTCCGCCAAGTTCGCGGGCATCTCGGGCAGGATCCGCTCTCCCGGATGGACCAGCAGGAACCGGAGTTCGCCGGGATCAACGCCCGGGAAGAAGTGCACGATCCGGTGAACGAGGTCGAACAGCTCCGCGATGGTCTCGGTTCCGGCGAACCCGCCGCCGGCCACCACGAACGTCAGCAGATGCTCGCGGGTCGCGCCATCCGGTTCGTTGTCGGCCAGTTCCAGGCGCCCGATCACATGGTCGCGCAGCCTCGTCGCGTCGACCAGGCTCTTGAGGGTCCACGCGTGCTCGGCCACTCCAGGCAGGCCGAACGAGTGCGGCACCGAACCCACCGCCAGGACAAGATGATCGTAGGGGATCACATCGTCACCAACCTGTACCAGCCGGGCATCAGCGTCCACCTTGGACACTCGACCGTTGCGGAACATGGTGTGCGCCACCGCCGAACGCACCGGTGCACTGATGTGGGCCGGTTCCAACGCGCCGGACGCTACCTCGGCGAGCATCGGCGTGAACAGCAGGAAGTTGGAGTCGCTGACAAGCGTGACGTCGATACCGGCGCCACGGAGTGCATGCCGTTCGAGCCGTTTCGCCGCGCTCACCCCGGCGAACCCGCCGCCCACGATCACGATCCGGACCGACTCCCGGGTGGTATGTCCTTTTCGGACACGCGGTACAAACGCGAGGACAAACCCGGTCAACCCACCGTGCAACACATCCGCCACCAGAACCGGATAGCCGCGCAGCACAGCGCCGGCCGACCAGGCCGGGATCTCACCATGCAGCAGTGGCACCAGGCTGAGCTGTACCAACAACCAGCCCAGCACCCCGATCAAAGCACCGCCCGCGACTCCCACCGCGACACCCGTGCGCCTGTGCCCGATCAGCACACCGACCACGAGCGCATAGACGACATACCCCGCCCCCAAACCACGTTGCACGATGAGCTCAGGGAGCGAGCACAACACGCCTGCACCCGCGCAAACCACGACATCCCGCTTGGTCACACACGAAATCCTGGCATGACGTAGGCAGAAAAGTTCTTACAGAACAATGAGACCTGATCTCAGGTTGTTGATCACCGCCGAGCGTGGTCAGCCCGTGGTGGATGATCCGTCGCGGCACGCCAAGCCCGGGACCGCCTGGCAACTCGCCAGGAGTAACAGCCCTTCGGATAGGTCGCCCGTTTGACGCAGCGGTCCGCCTCGGACGAACTATGGTCGGATCCAACGTACCGTAGCCGGGACAGGGTGCCCTTGTCTCTCTGGTCAGCTGGAGCAATGCGGTCAGCAGAGCGTCGCTGAAGTCGGCCGCGATCCAGACCTGTCGGGAGAAGCGGCGGGTTCGGTCGACGCTGCTCACCCTCGCTGGACAGCCTCGTAGTCAGCATCACCGGAGTTAGCCCTCAAGTACTCCCAGGCCGGGGTGAGCCGCCGGCACATAGAGGACTACAAGCCCTGACTGGCTTCCCGCCCCGGCCGCAGCAGCGGGCGGGTCACTGTCAACACGATCGCGCACCGGCTGGCACGTTGCGGATGTTCTTCGTGCGCATCGACGAGTGGGACTGGGACGAGGCACCGGGCCGGGCACCGATCATGACGGGTGACCTACCGCGTCAGGACCGGCCGCTGCCCAAGGCACTGGATGATCCCGCCGCGGCCCGGTTCCTGCGCGCCGCGCAGGCCGAGCCGCGGCACCTAACCCGGGTGGTCTGCGAAGTGCTGCTGCGCACCGGATTGCGGTCGGCGAGTTCACCGCTCTCGCCGCGGACGCCGTCGCGCTCATCAGGATCGGTCACTGGCTGCACGTCCCGCTAGGCAAGCTGCACGACGACCGCTACCTGCCCCTGCACACGCACCTGGTCACGCTGATCGATGACTACCGCCGAGGCCACGTCCGCCCGGAGCATCCTTTGCTGCTACCACGGGAAAACGGCCGCCCGCTCGACCGGCACACCGTCACCTGGCTGATCAACAAAGCCGCAGCTTCCGCCGGACTGGGCCACATCCATCCGCACCAACTACGGCACACCCTTGCCACACAAGCGATCAACCGCGGGATGAGCCTGGAAGCCATCGCCGCGCTGCTGGGTCACCACAGCCTCGATATCACGTTGCGGTACGCGAAAATCGCCAACCTGTGCCGCTCGAAAACCCGTCTCGCCTGGTCAGATCAGCAAACTGGCGGCGTTCACGCCACACAACCCGGAATGACAAGACGCAGACAGCGAACATGCGTCAGTTCCACTCGGAATCATCCGACCGCGGCGGTATCCCACCAAGCGCGGGTGGTCCGTCTCCGACCCGAGCAGGAGGTCCCGCAACACCAACCGCCGCGAGACCACCAGGTACCGGCACACGTATCCCGCGTTAGCACCCGGTACTGAACGCCTCCGGCGCGAGACCGTGAGCATCCGGATCGAACAGACCCGTGCCGTCGACCGCGGTCACTGCGAACCACGTCCCCTCGAAGCACACCTCGTCAGGTCTCTGTGCTGTCACGCCGGGGACACTACGCACATGTCGCGCGAGGCGGCCCCAACGACAAGGGGCCGCCTCACCTCATCCGATCAGGGCCTGCGGATGCACTGATAGAAGTCGGGGCCGCCGGGCGTTCCACCGATGCAGGCATCCTCACCACGCACGCTGCCGCCGGTGGTGAGGTTGCCGCCGCCCGGCGGCACCAGGACGAAGGACAATTCCTTGCCCTCGACCGTCCAGAGGCTCACCCAGGCCGTGCTGGGTCCCCAGCCGCGGGCGTACCAAACCCTGGGCTCGTGCTCCTCGATGCAGATGTTCCAGCCGTTCTTGCTTCCGCAGTACTGGGCGGCGCTCGCCGGTGCGGCGACCGCCACCGAGACAGTGGCCACAACGCCCACCATGGCCGCGAGTTTGGCAACCTTCACCTGAAACTCCGTTCTGGTCTATGCGTTCTGTTCGTGGCCCACTCAACCAAAACGGTCTTTCATCTATATTTCACCGCAGATCAGAGTGGGTGCTGCCCAGTCGGCGCGGTCGTAGCTGTTGGTGTCGCCGCCGTCCGTCTCCACCAGGCGCAGGAACCGGGCTCCGGTGAGGTCCGCCGACAACGCCACGGGGTCGTCCCGCGAAGTGCGCAACCCGTTGTCCGCCTTCGGCACTCCGTCGGCCCAGAGCTGGAAAGTGGCTGAGGCCGCCTGCTTCTCGTCGCGTTCGTCGTCGATGCCCACGAACACCGACACGTGTGAGCACTGCTCGCCGATGTAGTAGATGATCTCGGTCGGCGCGTGCCCGCCCATGCTCTTGGCGTAGTGGACACCGTTGATGGTCAGCGGTTTCCCGTCGTTGCCTTGGGTTCGCCGTTGGACATGTCCCGCTCGATCGGCCGCCGCCGGACACGAGACGCCGGACACCGCCTACACCGCGCTGCGCGACGCGATCGCACTGCGGACACCACCACCGGGATGCGTCATCCACAGCGACCGCGGCTATCAATTCACCTCCGAAGCCTGGCTCACCATCGCCCGACAAGCAGGAATGCGCTGTGCCGACCAAGCACTGGACCACCGCTCACTCACGAGACCGCGGACGAGCAGGACCAACCACCGGAAAGTCCACAATAGACATTCGACTTCCGAGTCGTACCGCACTGCGTCCGTAACCCGACTCGGCTCGCAATGGCCTATGAGCGGTCGGCTGCAGCTGACCGGGGGAGGTGGTTTGCTGCAACAGCTTACGAAACGGCTGCTGGAGTCCGTGCTGGACGGGGAGATCACCGATCACCTCGGCTATGACGAACACGATCCGACTGGTCGCAACACCCGCGACTCCCGCAACGGTACCCGCGCCAAGACAGATGATTCCCACGATCACCGACAAGGCCAGCGCCGGAACAACCCGTACACCGTCTGCGACGGCCCATACGCCGGCAGGACATCCCGCCAGGGCACACCAATCCGGATCCGCCACCGGATCCCGTCGATCAACTGGCGTTTGGTCCACTTCGGAGGGCGGCCCGGCTTACGGCCGACCGGCAGCAACGGTTGCAGTACCGCCCACTGCGCGCCGGTCAGGTCGGCCGCCCGGTCACCGCTAAGGTGCTCACGCAAGGTCTCCGGGGTTCAGGTCTTCTTGGTCGTTGACCGACCCACCGGAGACCTCGTCTATTCGATCAACGGTACGCCGACACGACCCTCACCCGGCATCACACCAGCTCCCCGCTGTGAAGCACGCGCCAGGCCGCGCGTTAAGGACATCTGTTCTTAAGTGTTGTACATTTGTTCTTATGTCTCGGCCTCGGCGGCACGACCCTGCCCGCAAGACACGCATTCTGGACGCTGCTCTCGACGTCATCGCCGAGCTCGGTATCGCAGGCACGACCCATCGAAGCGTCGCAGCTCGTGCCGAGGTCCCGCTCGGGTCGATCACCTACCACTTCAGCAGTCTGCGCGATCTCCAAGCGCAGGCGTTCGCCCGGTACGTCGAGTCGCAGTCCGCGGTGTTCAAAGACCTTTTCGCGGCCGTCGAAACGCGCGCCGACCTGGTCGAGGTCCTGGTCGATCTGGTGGACAGCGGCCCAGCCAGGCACCGCAGCGCGGTTCTCGGATTCGAGCTGCACCTCGCAGCTCTGCGCGATCCCGGGCTACGCGCGCTGACTCAAGCCTGGACCCAGGACAGCCGCGCGGTGCTGGCCCGGTTCACGGGCGAGGAGGAGGCCGCACGCCTTGACGCCTTGCTCGAAGGAATGATCCTGCACGCGTTGCTCGCCGCGACACCTGAACGGCGTGAGATGACGAGAGCCGCGATCGTGAAAACGCTCAACGAAACCGAGCGGTGACAGGGTGACGCCCATGGGCGCTTCCCCTTTCCCCAGCACACAAGGAGCACACCATGATCCTCGCCGTCACCGACGCGGAACTCCAGGACCTTCGCTCACGGCTGCGAAACACGCGTTGGCCGACCCCGTGGCCAGTACGTGGCTGGGACGCCGGCACCGACCTCACCGAGCTGCGCCGGCTCGTGTCCTACTGGGAGTCCGGCTACGACTGGCGCATCCACGAAGCCACCATCAACGCCCTGCCATCCCACTTCGCGGACATTGACGGCACTCCAGTGCACTACCTCCGTTTCGACGGTGAACACCCGGACTCCTTGCCGATCGTGCTGACGAACGGATGGCCCAGCTCGTTCCTCGAACTCACCACCCTCGCCCACCGCCTGGCTTCGCCGTCGCTGTACGGAGGTGACGCGGCCGACGCCTTCACGGTCATCGTCCCATCCTTGCCTGGCTTCGCTTTCTCGCCCCAACGCCCCTCACTGACCAAGCCGCCGCAGACGCACGAGATCTGGCACCGGCTCATGCACGACGAACTCGGCTTCACCCACTACGCCGCCCAAGGTGCCGACCTGGGAGCGGGAATCACCTCCCGGCTCGCCGAAGCCCATCCGGAGGCGGTGGTGGGCATCCACCTGATGTCCGTCGCCAGCCCGGTCTCCTACGACACCGACAGCGTCACACCCGAGGAACGCGGCTACCTCGACGCCGTCGCGGCCTGGTCTACAGAGGAGGGTGGCTACCAGCACGAACAAAGCACGCGGCCGCTCACATTGAGCTATGGACTGGCCGACTCGCCGACCGGTCTGCTGGCCTGGATCCTGGAAAAGTACCGGGCCTGGAGCGACTGCGGTGGCAATGTGTCCTCCCGG
Source organism: Actinocrispum sp. NPDC049592 (assembly GCF_040675465.1). Classification (NCBI taxonomy): domain Bacteria; kingdom Bacillati; phylum Actinomycetota; class Actinomycetes; order Pseudonocardiales; family Pseudonocardiaceae; genus Actinocrispum; species Actinocrispum sp. NPDC049592. The sequence goes on from NZ_JBFAPA010000008.1 coordinate 60,601, forward strand.
TTCAGCGACGACTTCCTGCTGACCCAGGCATCGCTGTACTGGTTCACCCACACCATCTCGACGTCGATGCGGCCCTACTACGAATACGCCCACCACCTGACGAGGAGAGTGGAACGGGTGGAGGTCCCCACGGCGGTCGCGCTCTTCCCCGCCGACATCTCCCAGCCTCCTCGCAGCTGGTGCGAACGCGTTTACAACGTCACGAGGTACCGGATCATGCCGCGCGGAGGACACTTCGCCGCACACGAGGAACCAGAGCTGCTCGCCCAGGACATCACCGAGTTCCTCCGCACCCACCGATGACCAGGTAGGAGATTCTTGATAGCTGTACGTCTGCTGAAACCTCATGTCCACTATGGACAAACACATCAGTGACATTCAGGTGAAGATCCGCGACGGTCAGGTCGCCAACCGGCCGGTCTACGTCGCGCTGGCTGTGACCTGCGACGGGAAGCGGGACAGACGCGATCACCGCCGTGTGGCCGTGCACGATCATCCAGACCTGCATCGTGCACTTGCTGCGCAACAGTTTCCGCTACGCCAGCCGTCAGCACTGGGCCGAGATCGCCACAGCGTTGAAACCGGTCTACACCGCACCGACCGAGGCCGCCGCGAAACAGCGGTTCGCCGAGTTCGCCGAGGCGTGGGGCGAGCGCTATCCGGCGATTGTGCGGTTGTGGGACAACGCCTGGGCTGAGTTCGTGCCGTTCCTGGCGTTCGATCCGGAGATCCGCCGGGTGATCTGCTCCACCAACGGCATCGAGTCGGTGAATGCCCGCATCCGCCGCGCGGTCAAGGCCCGCGGGCATTTGCCGAACGAACAAGCCGCGCTGAAGTGTCTACATGGCTATCATGAGCCTGGACCCGACCGGCACCGGCCGAAAACAATGGACCGCGCGCTGGAAACCCGCCCTCAACACGTTCGACATCGCCTTCGACGGCCGCCTGACCGCAGCACGCAAGTAGTCATCCCTCGACCCTCGTTACACCGCTCGTTTGACAGTCCCGCAACCGGAGGTCGCCCCGGCCCAAGCAGCCGATGCGGATGCTAGGCCACCAGTTCGTTCACGGCCTCGGGCACCGACCCGCGCACATCGAACACCGTGTCCACGCCGCCGATCTGGAGAATCCGCAATACGGCTCGCATACGGTCACGCCTCAGCGGTTTGGGCCTCACGCCGGCGTGAACCACCAGGTTCCGCTGCCGGTGTCGTACCAGCCGAAGGCGGTTTTCCCGGCCGTCATGGACAGCGGCGTGCCGATCTTGCCGGCGCCGGTGCCGTCGGTGGTGGCGTTCCAGGTTCCGGTGGCGTGGAGCACGATCATGCCGCTGAACCCGGCCGGCGGGTTGATGTTCTTGAGCGTGCCGCCCGTTCCCGGCGCTACGGCGTGGAAGGGGTGGGTGATGGTGATCGCAGCCTTGTCGTTGATGGTGAGCGGCCCGCCGGTTGTCTGGACGTGGCTCATCACTCCGCAATCGCGCGATTCGGTGGCGATGCCGCGGCCGGGTTCGATGTGGAATTTCCCGAACCAGGCGTTGGCCCCACCCGCCGCCTCCACCAGGCACGACCGGTCTTTGGGGTCTTCGGGGTTGGTGTGGTTGAGGTAGTTGCGCACGAGGAGGAAGATCGAGTCCACCCCATCAGGGATCTCGAACGAGGTGCGGTGGAGGCCGGCGTTGTAACCGTCGTGGCCGGGCAGCGAGCGGATGTAGTAGTTGTGGCTGCGCAGCGGGCCGGTGTAGTACAGCTGCTTGTAGCGGGAGTCGCCGGAGGAGAACGTTGTGGTGATGAACAGCGTGTAAAGACCGTCACCGCCATCGTCGACCATGGTGCGCGCGGTGAACGTGTACCACTGCCCCGGGGTGACCGCGATCTCCCGGTAGAGGGCGAAGGGCACGTTGACGCCTTGGTCCATGTGCCAGAGTTGCGCTGCCCGGGTTCCCGGGGGCACCTCGGCGGGATGGTCTTTGACGGACCTGATGGAAAAGCCCATCGTGGTCGGCACGGTCCCCTTGAAGGCCCAGCCGTCGGCGATGCCGGGGACCGTCGATTCGACCACGAAGTCGCCGTTGGACACGATGTTGCCGCCGCCGCCGACACCGCTGGGCATGGTGGGATGGCTGGTGGAGTGTGGGCCGGTGTAGAGGTTGTCCCCGTCGGTCTCGTCGAGCACGTAGTCGTTGCTGTCGCTGAGCTCGCACGACTCGATGGTGTTCCGGAGCGAACCTTTGTGACACCGCACGGCGCCGAGCACGACCGGCTGCACCGACGGATCGGTCCACTTGTCGAGATTGCCGTTGCCCTCGAACTTGCTGCCGGAGAGCACGGTGTTGGCGCCGCTTCTGTCACCGAACTCCACACCAACTCCGTTCAGCACGAAGCTGCTGCGGAATCGGTTCGCGTCAGAGGCTTCGACGTAGATTCCGCAGATGTTCGACATGAAGTTGCCGTCGAGGACGGTCCATGCGTCACCGTCGTTGGTCAGCGAGACGCCCCGGAGGCAGTTGGCGATCTCACACTCCACGACGGTGTTGTAGTAGCCGTCGTTTTTGTTGTCGTGGAAGACCTTTGCCCCGACGGGGAGCTGGCTCGGCGTGGGAGGCGGGCTCACGTCCCCGGACCTCAGTGCCCCCACCTCAAGCGCCGGATAGTCCGGATCATCCGGCCCCGCCACCGCCTGGACCGTACCCCGCACCACGACCGGCTTTCCCGCGGACGACCGGTACTCGATGGCGATGGCAACGCCGTCGGCGTACAGCAGGTCGTCGGTCGCGGTGACGCGGAGCCACGAATCGTGTGATCCGGCCCGGACGTACGTCCGGAGCGCGGAGTCACGCCCCTTGATGGCCGTACCGTGCCCGCGCATGCTGACGCGCTCGACGCGGGAGTAGCCCACGCCGGTGAAGTCGATGCCCACGCTGCCGGGCTGCCACGTGTTGCTGTTGTTGATGTTCAGATCACGGATCACGACATCCCTGGTGCCCTCGGGGCACGCGGCCGACTGGAACATGATGACCGGAGGCGGCGGCGGGTCCTGGGGAGTCGTGGATTTCGGCTGGGGCACCACGATTTCGGTGAACCTCGCACCGGACCCCGGGCCGGCCCGGCCGTCACCGAAGACGGTCTGGCCGCTGTGGAAGAACAGCGTGCTGTCGATGGGGTACACCCCCGCGGGCAGATAGACGTTGGCGCCCGTGTCCAAGGCCGCCTGCAGGGTCGCCCTCGTGGTCGCCGGATCCGTTGGACTGACCGGGCCGAAGCTCAACACGTTGACCGTGTTGTCCACGAGCGGGCTCCACCGGGCGCCGTCGTCCAGCCACAGCCGCGGCCGCGCCGTCGTGTCGGTGACCCGCGCCAGCCGCCCCGCGGAGCCAGCCGCGGGCAGCCGGCCGTACGGGAAACTCTCGATGATCGTCGGCGTCGTCGCGGTAGACATGTCGGATACGCGGTAGTCGGTCATTTCGTCCCCCTGATCGCGAAACATGACGGCGTCTGACCGATGCGCCGCCGATTGCTGTCAGGAGTCTGCATGCGGAAGTGGCGCGCAACACCGGGAGAATCCCTAGTCGCTTGGCGTCGCGCGGCCTTTGCGGGCACGCATCTCGATGAGATACCGACGTGAGTTGATGCCGAGCTTCGCGTATACCCGCTGCAGGTGGTATTCGACCGTCTTGGTGGAGATGCACAGCTGCCCGGCGATGTCCTGGTTGCGGAGTCCGCTGCCCGCCAGGTCGGCCACCCGCCGCTCCTGGGCCGTCAGCTGTGGCTGCTCGTCCCGCCGGCGGCGCCTGCCGCCGGCGACCGCGAGCTCCTCGTGCGCCTGCCGGGCCAGCCACCGCGCTCCGATCCGCTCGCTGAGGTCGAGCGCCTCGCGCAACAGCTCCCTGGCCCGCACCGCCCGTCCCGCGCGGCGTACGAAGGCACCGTAGGCGAGCAGGGTCTCCACCCGTTCCAGCGGAAGCCGGACCTGGTCGTGGTGAGCCAGCGCCGCCTCGAAACACGCCTGCGCCCGCCCGTCGTCACCGGCCGCCTCGGCCAGCCAGCCGCGGCCGGTCTCGGCGGCGATGCGGGGCCATCGGCAGGGCAGTCCCTCGGCACTGCGTTCGAGCCATTCGATGACGCGCACCGCGTCGGCCGCGTGCCCACGGCGGATGTGCGCCGCCATCGCGTGGCGCGCCCATGGAAGCAGGCAGGGCTCCCGGATGCCCTGCCGGGCGGTCTCGGCCTCGATGCGAAGGTAGAACTCCGCAGCCTCGTCCAACGCGCCTTCGCGGAGGTGGCGCATTCCCCGCACGTGCCAGCCCCATTGCGTCGGCCACCAGTCGGACCTGGTCTCGGCGAGGGTTTCGCCTCGCCGGCACCAGGCGTCGCTCTCGTCGAGCCGGTCCATCAGCAACAGGACGTACGCGTGGGCGAACACGGCGGGCAGTTCGACCAGCGGCACCACCTCGGCCAGGTCGCTGACCTTGTCGGCGGTGTGGAGCGCCTCCGGCAGCCGGCCGAGGCGCAGCAGGGTCGAGTACACGTACCCCATCTGAAGCGAGGCCATCGCCTCCACCGCGCCGATCCGGTCCGCGACCTCGATGCCGGTGCGGAAGGCCCGCTCGGCCTCGTCGAACCGTTCGGTGAACGCCGCCGCCAGGGCGTGCCCGCTCGCCGCGCTCCAGGTGTAGCTCAGCTCGGCCAGGTCGGCGACCGGACCGCCCTGCGCGGCGCGCGCCGCCGCGGCCAGGTCATCGAGGTGGCTCGGATCGCCGGCGAGCAACCGGACGAACCCGCTGACCGCTCTTGCCCGCCGGGCGGGGCTTCCGCTTGCCGGGGCCCGTGCGCACGCCTCTTCCGCGAGCGGAAGGGCCACCGCGGGGCCATCGGTGATCCAGCAGGCGAGCGCGTGGTCCAGCAGCACCGGAACCTCGGCGGACGCGCCCAAGGCGCCGGCCAGGTCCAGGGCCGCAGTGAACGCCAGCGACGCCTTGTCCGTGGCGCCGAGGCCATAGTGGCAGTGGGCGATGAGCCGCAGCGCCGCGACCCGGGCCTCGGCCGATGCTCGCTCGACCGCGTTGTACCGGCCGGCGTTTTGGTGCGGCTCGAGCCGCTCGAGTACGGCGATCGCGTCGACGAGCCGTCCCGCCGCGAGCAGCACCTCACCGAGCGCCAGCAGCAGGTCGGGCTTCGCCCGCGCGCCCGCGAGGTCGGCGGCCGCGCTCAGATGGGTGACCGCGCTCATGAGGGCACCGACCCGCATGGCCGAACGCCCAGCCCGTTCCAGAACGGCCAGCGCCTGATCGCTCTCGACCAGGTCGCCGCGCGCGGCGTGCTCGGCCGCCTCCGCGTCCCGGCCGCGCCGGACGAGACAACCGAACGCCTCAGTGTGCGCCCGGGCTCGGCGGGCGACGGCAAGGTCTTCGTACAGCGCCTGCTGGAACAACGGATGCACGAACTCGACCCAGCTCCCGGAAAGCTGCCGGAGCAGGCCACTGCGCTGCAGAGCCTCGAGGCTGGCATCGATCTCCGCGTCCTCGAGGCCGGCCATCTCGACGGCGATCTCCATCTGGAACCGGGTGCCCAGCACGCTGCCCGCCCGGATGCAGCGGAGGGCGGCCGCCGGCAGCCCGGCGAACCGAGTCAGCAACAACGACCGGGACACGTCGCCCGCGCTTTTGCCGCCGTCCCCGCCCTCGTCCGCGGCCAACCGTCCGAGGTCCTCGCCGCGCTCGATGCTCGCGGCGACCTGCTCGAGGAGCAACGGATTGCCTGCGCACAACCGCGCCGATCGGCGCACCTCGATTTCGGGCGGCGAATAGCCCAGCCTGGCAGCGAGGAATGATCGTGTCCCCCGATCGGACAGCGGAGCGAGCCGCTCAAGGCGCGCCTGCCCGGCCTGTACGAGGCGTGCGCACACCTCGTCAGCCGCTGATGGCCAGGGGCGCAGCGTCGCCAGTACCGCAACGGGCAGGCGACGGATACGCCGGCACAGGAACAACAACAACGCCAGCGAGTCGGGGTCGGCCCAATGCAAATCGTCCAGGGCGAGCAGCACTGGACCCGAACGGGCCCGATCGAACCAGCGAAGCAACGAGTAGAAACTCCGTGCCCGAACGTCCGAGGCCCCCCGATCCGATTCCTTCAGCTCGAAGATCGCTCGGGCGCCCAGCCCGATCAGCGCTTGATCAAGCAGGCCGAACGGGAGTGATGCCTCCATCGGATCCGCTGTACCCCGGCCGACTCGAAATTCCGGTCCGACACGATGCGAAATGGCGTCCAACAGGCTGGACTTGCCCAGCCCGGGCGCACCGACGACGAACAGAGCACCGCCGATCCCGCCGCGCGCCGAATCGGTAATTGACTTCGCGGTGAGCAACACCCGCTCGCGCTCCAGCAACTGAATCGAATGCCCCGTCTTTCCTCCCCGTGGCTGAGAAAGGATCAACAGCGGATCGATTTTATCGACATACGTCCGGCGCGCTCCACCACCCGCGTCCCGCGGACAGTAACGCCGTGCCCGCGCTCGCCCGGCCCCGCAACGGCGTGTGCACCGCAGGCGTCTCATGCTCGAACGTGCCGCGCGTGGGCACCGATGCAGGAGGCGAGCCCCCACGTGTCCAAGAGATTTCTGCGGTGGGCGTTGTTCGGCGTGTGTGCGGCGGCGGGACCCCGGTGCTGCTCTGGATCGCGGTCAGCCGTGGGCTTCTGATCCCGCTCGCCGACGGACTCGTCAGGGCCTTCGACCGCGACCGCCCGCCGGCACTGCGTACGGCGCTCGCGAACACGATGTCCATTGTGGATACCGACGCCGACCTGACCCTCGTGGTTCGCACGACATCTACGTGGCAGGACGTGACCGTGGCCGCGGCCCGATTCGACCGGGCGCACCTGTTGAGGCTGTGGCGCCGCCGGACACGGATCTCCAGTGGCCCCTCGACTCGTTCACCCTGCACAGCGCGCGGCAACAGGCCAGGGCCGATTTCCGTTACGCCGCCGGATATCGCGACGTTCGCTACGCCCGGGCCTGGACACTGCCGGGCAACCAGCCGGTGTGGGTGCCCGGCCGGGCTCGTCGGGCTGGCCGCGACGTACGGCCTGCCGGCGACCTCGTCCGGTCTGGCGGCCGGCTCCTCGCCGACCAGAGCACTGCTGCGAGCGTCGCGGGAACTCATCGAGCGGGACGCGTTCACCGTGACCTGGCTGCACGGCATACCGGCCCGCCAGGTCCCGCTGCCCGCCGAACTGTCCGATCCGGTCGCCGACCTGGGCGGCCGTGTCACGGCGTTCGACCTGCCCCCCGCTTACAGCCCGCATCCGGTCGCCGCGGTCGCCGGCACCCTCCCACTGCAGGTCGGCAGCGACCGACGCTCGGGCTTGCCTGCCGCGCGAGTTAGGCGGACGCGGTGCGCAAGGCATGGCTGGAATGATGCCAGGGCACGGTGTTCGTGTCGGTGTGGTTGGCCAACAACCCGGACCGCAGGCTGACCCCGGCGCTGGTGACCGACTTCGACACCCACGCCGCGTACCTGAAGGACTGGTACCGGTTGCCCCTGTGGTCCGGGCATACCACCCGGCCGAGCCAGGACTCGACCTGCCACGGCCCCGCGGCCGAACTCACCGAACTGGTGTCAGCGCTGCACCGCAACGGCGTGCGGCTCGCCTACCGGGAACTGACCACCCCTGAACCACGCGCCGTGGGCCTGCATGTCATGCGGGTCCTCAGCCCGGACCTGGTTGCCGATCCTCGCCACCGTCATGAACGGCCCGCCACGCACGTGGCCCAGTTGCCCAGCCAGTAGATCAGGTGATCGTAGGTGGGAGTCGTCAGCTGTCTGGCGCCGACCGTCACGGTCAGGTCCCGGTGCACGGCCGGCGCCTCAGCGGGCAGGGTATCGGGCCGGGGTTCCTCGTCAATCTTCATCGGGGTAACCCCAGTCGAAGCCGACTTCGGCGTGCGGCACGAGAGCGGCGACTCTGCGGGTGAGCACCTGTTCGAAGTCCTCCGACCAGCGATAGAACCCGCTGAAGACGACCGGATAGGCGGAATCCGCCCGGACGAACAGCTTCTCGCCCACTTCTCCCAACGTGACGAACACCTCGTCGCTCAAGCCTCGCCCTCGAGCACATCCCTCAGCAGCGCGGTCATGCCCGCGCGTTCACGCTCGTCTCTCAAGTTCCCGACTGTGAAGGAAACATCGATGTTCACTGACACAAACTGCCTGTAGCGGCAGGGAGTCGACGGGGTTGGCCGCCGCTCCTCTCGGTGCATTCCTTTATCGCCAGTCAGGCAGCCGCGAGCTCGCGGCGGGCTTCACAGGCCGCGATCCCGCCGTGGATCCGGCCCAGGAACCGGCGGCAGGCGTCGTAGTCCAGCTCGTCCATCCGCCAGGCGACGTGCCCGTCCGGCCGGATCACGTACAGCGCCTGCGAATCGGACTCGGACAGTCCATAGTGGTCGAACACCTGCACCGACTCCACCGGCTCGACCCGGTCGTCGCGGCGGCACTCCACCCTGCCGATCAAGTGGGTCTCGACGTTCCCGCCGAACGCGGCGAAGCCGCGCAGCCGCTCGCCATGGTGGGCGATCTCGTCCTCGGTGAGATGTTTGCGAGACAAAGCGATCACGTGCAGGCGGTAGCCTTGCAGCACGTCGAACATCTGCCTGCCGCAGCTGATACGCGCGTCCGGGGCGCGTTGCCCGGCGAGCGGTCCCTTGAGGGAATACAGCAGTTCGTTGACGTTGTACTCGCTTGGCCGGTACGCCAGGCCGAGCTGCGACAACCGCTGGAATGCCTTGCGGTGCGGGATCGGCACCGCGGACATCCGGCCGATCAGGAACGGGCCCACGGTGTCCCGCAGCCAGGCACGCCACCCGCGCAGATCCGCAGCCACCCGGTAAAGCCGGTCGGTGAACCGCAACAGCTGCACACCAACGGGATGCCGCTCGGCGGAATAGCTGTCCAAAAGGGACTCTGATGCACCCGTGCGCAGCACGGCGGCCAGCTTCCAGGCCAGGTTGGCCGCGTCGTGCAGACCGGTGCTCATCCCTTGGCCGCCAGCCGGTGAGTGGATGTGCGCCGCGTCGCCGACCAGGAAACCCCGCCCTGCTCGATAATTCCCCGCTTGTCGCAAGTGGACCTGGTATCGGCTCGTCCACACTGGATCGCTGAGCGTCACCGGCAGGCAGACGGCCTTGCGGAGTTCTTCCTGCAGTTCGCCCAGGGACACCGGTGCACGGTCCGACGCGGGGTCGGTGACCATCACCCGTGATACAGCCGATCCGCGCAGCGGCAGGAACAACCCGATGCGGGTACCGTTCATGAACACCCGGAACTGGGTATGGTCGAGCGGCCAGTCCACCCGGCAGTCCGCGAGCAGATAGCGTTGCGTGTACTCGTCACCATCAAACGACACACCAAGCTGCTCGCGTACCGTGCTGTGCGCGCCATCCGCGCCAACAATGTAGCGGCAGGTCAGGACATGGTGGTCGAAGCTCGCAGTCACCGAAGTGCTGTTCTGGGACAGCGACACCAGCCGGTTGTCGCGTTCGACGGTCACGCCGTGGCGGGCGAGATCCCGAAGCAGCACCCCCTCCACTTCGGACTGTGGCGCCATCAGGATGAACTGGTAGTCCGTAGTCGACGCCCGCGACCGGTCGAAGTCGAGGCCGCCCACGTGCTTCCCCTTGATGTGGAACCGGATCCCGGTCGTCACCACCCCGAGGCGCAGCAGCTCATCGGCCAGACCGAGGTTCCGGAACAGCTCAACCGTCCGAGCCTGCACAGCGAACGCACGGGACTCGGTGGCCGGGCCGGTGTTCGCGTCCACCACGCGGACGCGAACACCTTGGCGCACCAGCAAAGCGGCCATCATCAGGCCGCTCGGCCCGGCACCGACCACCAGCACCTCGCAGTCAACCGGGTCCACATCGTCCCGCGGCTGAACGGCTTCTGCCGCCGCCCGCCAGCAGTCCACGTCCGCCGCGGATGGCTTGGACACAGGCCGAACCCGTGCCTTGCCGAGCCCGTCAAGCAACCGGCGCACGCCGGTAGTGCCTGGACGCGCGGCGACCAGCGGCAACGGGATGCCGGTGCGCCAGGCGCGGAAACGCCTGGCGAGCAACACAAGCAGGGTTACGAGGGCGATGACCACGAGTCCCATGGCGTCACTCCGTTCCGGGCAGTGCGCTGCACATCCGCAGGAACTGCTGCCGCAGCGGCCCTTCGACGTGCGGCCGGATCGCCCGGATGAACTCCTGCGTGTACGGCTGGGCGATGTGCTTCTCCAGCGCGGTTTTCGAGCGGAACATCTCGTAGATCACGAACTGCCGCCGGTCGGCCCGGTCGCGGTGCACGTGGAACTCGATCGCGCCCTCCTCGGCCCGCAGCGGCGCGACCAGCGCGAGGATCAGCTCCTCGACCTTGTCCTCGCTGCCCGGTCTCGCCGTGGCGAAGCCGAGGTGGGTGTACGGGCCGGTCTCGCCGGCGTCCGGTTCGGGCAGGACGACAGGACCGTCGTTCATGCGTTTCTCCCAAGGGCGAGGGAACCTAGACCGCGATGGGGCCTTCCGGTTCCGGGGCCAGGCGGACCACCGGCGCGGGCGCGTTCTCGGCGACGCCGATGCGGCGCACGAGTTTGGCGGCGACACGGCGGTAGGCGGCCGGGTTGACCGGGTTGAGCCAGTGCGCGGCCCGGACCGGTTTCGGGATGTTCAGGCCGAGGTCGTCGAGGACCTCGTCGACGTTGTGCATCGAGAACGGGATGATCTTGGTGCCGCGGCAGTGGTGGGTGTTGGTGGCCTCGTCCATGAAGGCCAGCTGGTCGACGACGGCTTGGCGCATCTGGGTCTCGTCGGGCAACGGCACCGCGTCGGCGAGGTCGGCGGCGATCCACACCGCGGCCATCTCGGCGTTGAGCGGGCTGAAGAACGACGAGTTGTAGCCGTTGAAGTACAGTCCCGGCACGCCGAGGGGCCGGATCTGGCGGTACAACATGAAGTTCCCGCGTTCGTCCAGCAGGCGCGCCTGGATGTCCGCTGGCAGGAACGGAACTCCTTGGGTGAAGCCGGTCGCGCACACCACGAGGTCGGCGGGCAACACGGTGCCGTCGCTCAGCTCGGCGTGCGGCTTCCCGGAGCGGGCGAGCAGCCGGGTGATGGTGCGGTCGCGGCGGACGGTGATCGTGCCCGCGGCGACCCCTTCGAAGAATCCCTCGGTGGCCAGGCCGATCGCGCCGCGGACGATGTCCTCCATGTGACCGGCGGGCACCAGGTCCAGTTTGGCCAGCCCGTACTGGCGCACCGAGACACCGCCGATGGAGTTGATCATGTTGCGGCGCACCGGGTTGCCGGGTCCGTGCAGGAACTTCTCCAGGCCGCGCAGCCGGATGTAGCGGAACAGCGCCTCGCCCATCCGGGTCAGCAGCAGCAGCTTGAAGTTCAGCACGCCGCCGATCCGGCGTGGCACCTTCCACAGCATCTGCCGGGCGATCACGTCCGTGCTGGCGGCGACCTCGCTGATCGGCACGGTCACATCGCAGGCCGACTTTCCGTAGCCGACAACGAGTACGTGCTTGCCACGCGCGTCCGAAGCGTCGTGGAAGTCCGTGCCCGCGCACAGCAACCCGCCCGCGGCGGTGAACTCGTCGAGTCCCGGATAGCTGGGCACGGCCGGTTCGCAGAACACGCCGTTGGCAGCCACGACCCGGTCGAAGGTCTCCGTGCCACTGGAAGTCTGCACGACCCACCCGCCACCGGCAGGCCGCACAGCGGTCACCTCGGTGCTCAGCCGCAGCGGCAGCTCGTACTCATCCGCGTACGCGGCCAGGTACTTCTGCACCTGGGCGCCGGTCGGCCACTGCGGAAAGTCGCGCGGCATCCGGAAGTCGGAGAACGAGTACTGCGCCTTCGGGCTCTGCGTCGTCAGGCCCGGATAGCGCCGGGTCCGGCTCCAGACCCCGCCGACGTCCGGGGTCCGGTCGTACCCAAGCACCTCGTGACCGGCCTGTTTGAGCACCTTGGCGGTGGCGAGACCGGCGACCCCGGCCCCGATGATCGCGACGCGCATGGTCAGGACACCCCGGGCGGCAGCTGGAGCACGATGCCGAAGTCGGCCATGATCTCCTTGATCTTCGAGATGTCCTTCGGACCGGGTGGCAGGTCACCGAGGGCCTGGTAGTAGCGCTCCAGCCCGGCCGGGGAGACCACCGAGATCACCCGCGACTCCTCCTGGTACGGGTTGCGGAACGCGTGCACGACGTCCCGCGGCAGGTACATGTAGTCCCCGTACTCCATGGTGAAGTCCTCGCCGCCGAGGTGGACGTCGAGCCGCCCGGACAGGCAGATGAACGACTCGTCCTCACGCGTGTGCACGTGCGGCGGAGGGCCGTCGGTCTCCGGTGGGATCGCGTACTCGAACAGCGAGTAGGCGTCGCGTGTGGACTTGCCGTCGGTCTTCATCGTGATGCCGAGCCCGATGGCCGGTATGGACCGGCCCTCCCGTGTGGGGAGCAGGTAGCCGCCGCCGAGAGTCACCGTCGTCTCCTTCTCGCCTCGCCACACCGTCACGTCATCGGTGTGTCAGCGACGACAGCGTCTCGGCTCCGCGGCTCCGGCCGCAACGCCGAGTCCCGCTCACTGAGACTCGGCGCACGATCAACGGCGTGTCGAATATGCGCGGGACGCTGCCGCCGCGGCGAGCCGGACCGCGGGCCCGACCCGGTCGGCGCGCACCAGTTTGGTCGCCCCGGTGACCGACACGGCGGCGACCACCTCGCCGAGCGGGCCGAAGATCGGCGCGGCCACGCAGCTGATCCCGATGTTGCCCTCCTCGCGGTCGACGGCCCAGCCGCGGTCCGGGATCGCGTGCAGCTCCCGTACGACCGCCGTCGCGCTGGTGAGCGTCCGGGGCGTGCGGGCGGGCAGCTCGCCGGTCAGGGCGGCCTCGACCGTCGCGGGTTCGGAGTAGGCCAGGATCGCCCGGCCCAGTGCCGAGCAGTAGGCCGGGATCGTGCCACCGACCTGCGACAACATCGGCATCGGCAGGTGCCCGGTGATCTTCTCGACGACCAGGACCTGCTTGCCGTCCAGCACCCCGAGCTGCACCGTCGTCTTGGCCGCGGCGTAGAGGTCCTGCAGGAACGGCAGGACGGCCTCGCGCAGCTCGTGCCGGATCGGCGCCAGGCTGGAGATCTCGAACAGCCGGTTGCCGATCCGGTAGCGGCCCTGGGTCTTGTCCAGCCAGCCGAGCCGGATCATCTTGTCCGCGGTGCGGTGCGTGGTCGAGCGGGGCAGACCACACCGGGCCACCAGCGCGGCCAGGGTCAGCTCGCGGTGCCCGCTGTCGAACGCGCCCAGAATCGCCGCCGCCCGGTCAAGACCGCCGTTCGAGTCTCGCTCACTGGGACTCATCGTTGGCTTCCACTGCACATGCGGGCAAGGCTAGATCTCGTCGGGCAGGACGACCAAGGAGGCAGCCATCTCCCCACGAACCGCGCTCGTCGGTGGCGGGGCCACCGGTATCGGGTACGCAACCGCGTTGCAGCTGGCGTTCGCCGGGCACCAGGTCGTCATCGCCGGCCGCACCCCGCAACGGCTCGCCGCGGCGGCCGAGCGGCTGCAGGCGCAGACCGGCACCTCGGTCGGCACGCTGGTGCACGACATCGCCGACCCCGACGCCGCCGAGGGGGCGGTGCGCGTGGTCGAGAGCCGCCACGGCCAGGTGGATGTGCTCATCCTCAACGCGGGCGGGCCGCCGCCCGGCCGGATCCTCGCCATCGACGACAAGCGGTGGCTGGAGGGGTTCCAGCTGCTGCTGCTCGGGCCGTTGCGGCTGGCCAGGGCGCTGCTGCCGGGCATGGCCGAGCGCGGCTACGGCCGGGTGGTGTTCGTGACGTCCAACGCGGTCCGCCAGCCTCAGCCGGATCTGGCCGTGTCGGTCGTACTGCGGGCGGCGGTCACCGCGGCCGCGAAGCTGCTGTCGCGGGAGTTCGCGGCCGAGGGCGTGACGGTGAACTGTGTCGCGCCCGGCGCCACGGCGACCGACCGGCGGCACGAGGTGCTGGCGAGCCGGGCTCAGGCGTCTGGGACGAGCCTGGCCGCGGTGGCGGACGCGGACGCGGCCGGGATCCCCGCCGCGCGGGCCGGGTGGCCGGAGGAGATCGTTGCCGCGGTGGCGTTTCTCGCCTCCCCCGCGGCGAGCTATGTGAACGGGACCGTGCTCACGGTCGACGGCGGCAGGACGGAGACGATCTGATGGCCCAGTCCGGACCGGGTTTCGAGATGGCCGACTTCCTCGGCGCGATATCGGACACCGTGCGGCCGAGCACCGCGCGCCCGATCGTCGTGCACGCGGCCGAGCTGGAACGGCTGCCCGTCGACCAGGTGCACAACCCGACCACCCTGTCCATCGCCGGGCGGCTGCCGACCGCGACGTTCGAGATCTTCCGCCAGGCCATCCCGCCCGGCCAGAGCTCCGACATGCAGCGCCACCACCACGAGACCGTCCACTTCGTCATCTCCGGTGACGGGCACAGCGAGGTCGAGGACGAGACGGAGACGTGGTCTGCCGGGGACTTCGTCTACACGCCGCCGTGGACCTGGCACCGCCACTACAACGACTCGGCCGAGCACCCGGTCGAGTTCCTGACCATCGAGAACTCGCGGCTGCTCGGCCTGCTGGGCGTGGGGCGGCGGCAGAGCGCCGGCCTGGTGACCGTCGAGCAGGCGCGCGCCATGTTCAAGGAGGAGACCTCATGACCGCGCTGCCGGAGCACATCAGCATCTGGGGCGAACTGGCCGATGTGGACCACGGACTGTCCCATGTGGACGTCGACGGGGTGCGGACCCGTGTGCTGCGGGCCGGTTCCGGGCCGGACCTGATTCTGTTGCACGGCACCGGCGGGCACTTGGAGGCCTACGCCCGGGACATCGCCGGGCTGGCCGCCGACTTCCGGGTGACCGCCTACGACATGGTGGGCCACGGCTGGTCGGACCTGCCGGACAAGCCATACACGATCGACGTGCTCACCGAGCACCTGCGCGGGCTGATGGACGTGCTGGACATCCAGAGCGCGCACCTGTCCGGCGAGTCACTCGGCGGCTGGGTCGCGGCGTGGATGGCCGCGCACCACCCGGATCGCGTGCAACGGCTCGTGCTCAACACCCCCGGCAACATCGCCAACAAACCGGAGGTCATGGAGCGGCTGAAGGAGAGCACAATGGCCGCGGTCCTCGATCCCAGTGACCTGACGGTGCGCCGCCGCGTCGAGTTCCTGTTCCGCCACAAGGAAATGGTCACCGACGAGCTGGTGAACCTGCGCCGCGCGGTCTACAGCAGGCCGGGTTTCGTGCAGGCCATCACGAACACCCTCGTGCTACAGGACCCCATTGTGCGCAAGGACTTCGCGTGGGCTCCCGGCTGGGTCGCCAAGATCGTCGCGCCGACCTTGCTGCTGTGGACCGAACATGACCCGACCGGCGGGCTCGACGAGGCCGGCATGCTGCTGGACTGGTTGCCGGACGCCCGGCTGCACGTGATCGCCGACGCCGGGCACTGGCCGCAATGGGAGAAACGCGCGGAATACCTCGCCGTGCACCACGACTTCCTGGTGCTGGAGAAAGACCCGTCATGACGGATATCGTCGGTCTCGTCGCGATGTCCCACTCCCCCTTCGCGACCCTGTTACCCCCGTCCGGCCCGACTGAGCCCGGCGGACGGTTCCTGGCCGACACCGCCAGAGTTGCGCGGGCGGTCGCCGGGCTGGCCCCCGACGCGATGGTCGTGATCGGGCCGGACCACTTCCACGCCAACTTCTACGACGTGATGCCGCCGTTCGTGCTCGGCGTCGAGGAGGCGATCGGGTTCGGCGACTTCGGCAGCCGCGCCGGGCCGCTGTCGGTGGCCGCGCCGCTGGCGTGGTCCATTCGCGACGGTCTGGCGGGCGCGGGGTTCGATGTGTCGTTGTCGTACTCGCTCACCGTCGACCACGGTGTCGTGCAGAGCTACGAAATGGTGTGCGCGGGTACTGATATCCCACTCGTTCCGTTGGTGGTCAACACCGCCGCTCCCCCACTACCGAGCATGGAACGTTGTGTCCGGTTGGGACGGTCGCTCGGCGACGCGATCCGCGCCTCCGCATACCCTGGGAGGGTACTGCTGGTCGCGAGCGGAGGGCTGTCACACTGGCTGCCTTCCAACGATCCCCGCGATCCGTCGGTGCCGGGCGACCGACGCACGGCGGTGATCCACGGGCGCAAGGACGTGCGGGCGTTCGCCGCCGCTCGCGAACCGCGGGTGCGTGCCATGGGCGGCGACCCCAATGGGCGGGTGAACGCCGTGTGGGATGGCTGGTTCCTCAAACAGCTGTCCGCGCCCGACCTCGCCCCGGTCACCGCCCTCGGCGACGACGGCCTCGAGGAACAGGCCGGCAGCGGCGGCCACGAGATCCGGACGTGGCTGATCGGTCAGGCGGCCGCGGCGCTGCCGTTGGTGTGGACCAGCTACGAACCGGTCCCCGAATGGATCACCGGTATGGGCATCGGCACCACGTTCGGCGTGGCCTGATCGTCAGACGAAGCATCGGACGGTGACCGTGACGGCGTAGTGTCCGCGGATGACCGGTGAGTCGTCGGGTTCGAAGCAGCCGACGCCGTTTCCCAGCGAGGCCTTGAACCAGGCGTCGTCCTCGGCCTTGCTGAGCGCCTGGTCAAAGTTCGGCGACGCACCGTTGCCGATGTAGTCGACGGCGGTGCGCGCAGCAGCCGTCACGGCTCCGCCGAGCAGCAGTGTGGGGACGGCGGTGAGACCGATGATCGCCCGGCGGATGGTAGCGGTGGTCATGCGCGATTCCCTTCTCGTTGGGGTGTCAGCAGTCAGAGCCGGTCGGGTTGGTAGCGGCCGATGTTTTGGTGGGTGGCGGGCAGGTCACAAGACCCATCGGCGTGACGTAGTCGCGTGCCGCGAGGACAGTGCCGACGAAGCCGGGTTCCGGCGGCTGCTGGGGCACTGGATGGCCCAGCGCGATGGAGAACGCGGACGCGGCGAAGGCCGTCACCGCGACGCGGGCAGCGATCTCGCGCATGGCTGTTTTCCCCCTCTGTGCTTTGGTTCGGTGGTCCGCACACTCTGCCCGGCACCGCTGGAATGCCGCTGGAACGGGAATTCCAGCGGCTACCGGTGGCGGCGCAGCCGGTCGCTGACCGAGGCTGCGTCGGCGTGGCCGAGTTCGGTGAGCAACCGCAACGACTTCGTCCACGCCTGCCGCGCCCGTGCCGGATCGCCCGCCGCCAGGTGGGTGTCGCCGAGGCGGGTGAGGGTCTCGGCCTTGTGGTACCGGTTGCCGAACCCTTGGTACAGGTCGATCGCGCTGGTGTAGTGGTCGATGGCCAGGTCGTGCTCGCCCACCAGCTGGTGGGCGTAGCCGAGGCTGTCGAGGGCCGCGGCCTGGCCGGGGCGGTCTCCGGCGGCACGGAACAGCTCCAGCGCGTCCGCACAGCGGGCGGGAGCCAGCTCCGGCCGGCCGAGCACGCAGTGGCACCAACCGATGTTGTTCAACGCGTACGCCTGGCCGTTGAGGTCGCCCGCACGGCGGAAGCTCTCCAACGAGTGCTCGTAGTGGCCGAGCGCCTCGCGGTGGTTCTCGGCCAGGATGCCCAGTTCGTTGTCCGTCTGGCCGAGCCCGGCCGGGTCGTCGAGGTACGCGAAGTCCTGCCACGCGGCCGTGGTCTCGGCGGCGGCGCCGGGCAGGTCGCCAAGCCAGCGGAGGGCGCGCCCGAGACCAAGCCGCGCGTAGGCCTGCCCACGCCGGTCACCGGTCCGGATCGCCGCGGTCAACGCCGCTCGCTGCCGGGCCGCCCACTCCGGCCAGTGCTGGGCGTACCGGAGATAACCGGACAAGGCCACGGCCATCCGCCACGCCTGCTCCTCGCATCCGGGTGTGGAGGCCGCCCGTTCGGCCACAGCCAGCAGCACGGAGTGCTCGGTGACCAGCCAGCGCCTGGCCGCTTGGCCGTTGGCGTGCTCCTCCGGCCTGACGCCGTCCCGGGCCGGACGCGGCGACACCGGCGGCGGGGCGTACGCGATCTCGACGGCGGCGTGCGCGGAGTGCAAGTAGTGGTCGATGAGCCGCTGGATGGCATCCTGCCGGTCGCTGTCCGAATCCTGGGCGTGGACCTGGTCGTGCGCATAGGCACGCAGCAAGTCGTGGAACGTGTAGCGGCCGGGACGATGCTCGGTCACCAGCTGCGCCCGGACGAGCCCAGCCAGCGCGGTCCGGCAGCGCGCGCCCGGCATCCCACTGAGGCTGGCCGCGGCCGCCACGGTGATGTCCAGACCCGGATGCAGGCCCAGCAGCCGGAACAACCGGTTCGCATCCGGATCCAGCGCCTCGACGGACCACGAGAACACCGCACGCGGATCGGTCGCCGCGTCACCGGCCCGCAGCGCGTCCAGGACGTTGTTCCGCAACTCCTCGGCCAGAGCGGCCAACGGCAGTCCACGGCCGGCCAGAGCCCGAGCGGCGGTGATCGTCAGGGCGAGCGGCAACCCGGCGCAGCGGGCGATCAGGTCGGCGACCGCGCCGGGCTCGGCCGTGACCCGGCCGGCGCCGATGCGCGCGCCCAACAGGTCGTTCGCCTCGCATGGGTCCAGCAGGTCCAGGTAGACGGCGACGGCACCTTCGGTCACGATCAACGGCACCGACTGGTCGCGGCTGGTGACGACGGCAAGGCAGCTCGCGGAGCCGGGCAGCAGCGGCCGGACCTGTTCGGCGTCCCGCGCGTTGTCCAGCACGACCAGGATCCGCCTGCCGGCCACCAGGCTCCGGTACAGCCCGGTCTGAGCGTCCATTGTGGAGGGTATGTGCTCCGGCGGTACTTCCAGTGCGTCCAGGAAACCGCGGACGGCGTCAACGGGCGGTACCGGCGGCCGGGCCGGGTCGAAGCCGCGCAGGTTCACGTACAGCTGCCCGTCCGGGAAGCGATCGCGAACCCGGTGCGCCCAGTGCATCGCGAGAGCGGTCTTGCCGATCCCGGCAGTACCCGAGATCACGACGCAGTTCGACACCAAAGCGTCCAATGTGGCCAGCTCGCGCTCGCGGCCGGTGAACCCGTCGGCCGCGGACGGCAGCTGCGCGGGCACGACTCGCCGCACCGTGACCACGGCAGGCAGCGACAGGGCGGGGTCCTGCCGCAGGATCGCGGCCTGCAGGTCACGCAGCGACTGGGCAGGCGTCAGCCCGAGGTCCTCCTCGAGGGTGTGCCGCAGCCGCCGGTAGGTCTCCAGTGCTTCGACCTGCTGCCCGGACCGGTACTGGGCCAGCATCAGCCTGTCCCCGCCACAACGCCACGGCGTCCGCGAGCAGCTTCTCCCGCCCGGCCGGGTCCGCCCGCAGGCTGCTCTCGCCGATCAGCCGCTCGGCGGTCGCCACGTCGGTGGCCTGGCCGTCGAGGTCGAGCAGGTAACCGGGCGGACATGCGCGGACCGCGGACCGGTCACCGAGCGCCCGGCGCAGGTGGGACACGTGGGACTGCAACGTGGCCGCCCCGGTCGCCGGAACCGCGTTGCCCCACACGATGTCCATCAGCTGGTCGACGCTGACGACCCGGCCCGGCTGCAGGGCCAGCGCCGCCAGGACCGCTTTCAACCGCTTACCGGCCACCGCGCGAGGCTGCCCGGCGGCGTCCAGCACGTCGATCGGCCCGAGCAGCCTGACCGACAGGGCTTCGCGCATCCCGCGCTCCCCACACGCTCGTCATCCGGTTGGGCGACGCACGCTAGGGCGGTCTGCGGACCTGGACAAGACAGCCGGGCCGCACGCCGGTGAACCCGCCCGTCGGGGCGCCCGCGGCTGCCTCATCGGACCGGCCGTGCGCACCGGACGGCCAACTGGCACAACGACGAAAAGCCCGTCGCTCCCGTGCGGCGGGCCATCCGTCCACAGTGGCCTAACGAGTCACGGTTCGAGCCGTTCGGCGGCCGGCCGGGCGACGGCGGCCGGAGTGGTCTGCTGCTGCTCCGCCGAACGGGTGTCCACGGTCTCGCGCATCTTCGGGATCTCGTGCTCGGCGCGGTCCAGCCAGGTGGCCCAGCGTTGCTGCATCGGGCGGATCAGGCCACCGCCGACACCGACGATCGCGATCCCGCCGACCGTGGCCAGCACGGTGATCAGCACCGGTGTCGTCACGGTCGTCGCCACGCCGATCTGGTTGAGCGCGGCGATGATCCCGAGCGCCAGGATGAAGACCGAGGCGATGTTGGCCAGCACCCGGCCGTAGGACAGGCCGCTCATCGCGCCGGAGATCAGGTCCTTGACCGCGTTGGCGATCGCCGCCGCCACGACCACGATGACGATCGCGACCGCCGCGCGCGGCAGCCAGGTGACGATGTCGGTCAGCAGGCCGGACACCGGGTTGGGACCCCACACGCCGAACGCGATCTGCAGCGTGATCAGCAGGATGAAGTAGTAGACGAGTTTCGCCACGATGTCCGAGGCGTCGTACTTCGACCTGGCCATCGCCCGCTGCAGGCCGCCGCGTTCGGCGACGCGGTCGAACCCGACCCGTTCCAGCACCTTGTCCACGGCCTTGGCCAGGATCTTGCCGATGATCACCCCGATCACCAGGATGACCAGGAACGCCAACAGCTTGGGCACGAACGCCGCCACCGCGCGCCACGCATCGGTGATGCCCGCGCCGATGTCGACGGCCGCCAGGTTCGAGGCCTGCATGGGTCAACTCCCTTCCACAGAGGTACCGGTCACTCGTACCCCACGGTGGCAGCTGACTATCCACGATGGACACTCATTCACCGGAACGAGTGCATCCCGCACTGTCCACAGCAGACGGATCAGCGGTCCAGAAGCACCCGGACGGTGACCCGGCCCTTGCCGTCACGCTGGGCGACGGCGTGCCCGGTGCGCTGGACGTCGTCCAGTTCCAGGGAGAGCGGGCCGCCCTCGCCGAGGAAGTTGCGCCACCAGTTCTTGGCGTCCGGGAGCATGACGGAGATCGTCACCTCGTCGCCCTTGCGCCGGAACCCGACCGGCGTGCTGAAGGTGCGCCCGGACCGGCGGCCGGTGTACGTGACCACGGTGAGGCCGCGGCGCAGCAGCCGGCCGATCGGGCCGGGCCTGGACCGCAACCTGGTCATCAGGCCGTTGACCCGGCCGACAGTGCGCTCCACCCGGGGTCCGCTTTTCATCGGATCTCCTTTTCGTTGCCCCTGGAGACCACGCTAGCGGCGTAAGTGGAGCATGCCATCCACATAGCCTAAAGTGAGAACCATGAGCACCGATGCGTCTCACATGCGGGCCGACGCTCGGCAGAACCGCGACCGGATCCTCGAAGTGGCGCAGCGCCTGTTCGCCGAGCGCGGGCTGGACGTGCCGATGGCCGCGATCGCCCGGCGCGCCGGGGTCGGGATCGCCACGCTCTACCGCCGCTTCCCCACCCGCGAGGCGCTGGTCACCGAGGCGTTCGCCGAGCAGATTGGGCACTGTCTGTCCGTTTTGGACGACGCGTTGGCCGATCCGGACCCGTGGCACGGCTTCTGCACTGCCATCGAGACGGTCTGCGCCATGCTTTCGGGTGATCGCGGCCTCAGCGCCGCCTTCATCGGGGCGTACCCGCACGCCGTGGACGTCACCGGCGCACAGGAACGCGCCCTGCGCGAGTTCGCCGCCGTGATCGAACGCGCCAAGCGGGCCGGCGAGCTGCGCGCCGACTTCGCCATCGAGGACGTCGCCATGGTGATCATGGCCAACAACGGGATCACCAGCGACAGCCCGGAAACCGCGCTCGCCGCGTCCCGCCGCCTGGTCGCCTACCTGATCAACAGCTTCCGTGCCGGCCACGCCGATCCGTCCCGGCCGCTGCCGCCGCCCGCCCCGCTGCAGCTACGGGATGCCTTCGATCAGGCGGGCACCTGACGTGCGGCCGAGATGAACCCCCGGTACCAGTGATAGCTGGCGCGCGGTGTGCGGCGTTGGGTCGGATAGTCGATGTGGACCAGGCCGAACCGGTGTTTGTAGCCGTGCGCCCATTCGAAGTTGTCCAGCAGGGACCAGCAGAAGTAGCCCCGCAGTGGCACTCCGGCGGTCGCGGCGGCTTCGGCCGCGGCGATGTGCTCCTGCAGGTAGGTAATGCGGTCCACGTCTGCGAATGCGCTCGAATCCGGGTACACACAGCCGTTTTCGGTGACATAGATCGGCGGCAGGCGTGGGTAGCGTGCTTTGAGGTCGGTAAGCGCCGTGGTGAGACCGGCAGGTTCGACCGGCCAGCCCATGCCGGTTCGGGGAACGTCGGGCAATTGTGTGGTGTCCACGCCGATGTCGTGGGCGGTTCGCTTGGCCGGATCGGGTTCCCGGTGGGGCGCATCGGCGACGTGCAGCTGGTAGTAGTAGTTGATGCCGACGTAGTCCAAGGGCGCGCTGATGATCGCCAGGTCCTCGGCGTGGCGGAACGAGAAGTCGGTGATCGCGCCGAACATCGAGGTCAGTTCCCCGGGATATGCCGACCCGAACAAGGGATCGGTGAACTGCCTGCGCAGCAAGCAGTCCTGCCGATCGGCGGCGGCGATGTCCGCGGGGTCATCGGTCACCGGCACAACCGGCGACTGGTTGAGCACGATGCCGAATTCCTGTCCGGGCCGGGCGTTGGCGCGCATGGCCCGCACGGCCAGGCCGTGACCGAGCAGGAGATGGTGCGCGGCCGCCAAAGCGCCATGTCCTTCCCGGGCTCCCGGCGCGTGGCGGCCTTCGGCATAGCCGACGATCGAGGAACAGTACGGCTCGTTCAGGGTGGTCCACTTGCTCACGACATCGCCGAGGGCCTCGTGCACGATTGTCGCGTACTCGGCGAATCGGCTCGCGGTGTCGCGGTTGCGCCACCCACCGTGGTCCTCCAGTGCCTGCGGGAGATCCCAGTGGTACAACGTGACGAACGGTTCGATCCCCTTGTCCAGCAAGGCGTCGACCAGCCGCCGGTAAAAGTCGAGGCCACGCTGCTCGACTCGGCCATACCCATTCGGCAGGATCCTGGACCAGGACACGGAGAACCGGTATGCGTCGACGCGCAGGCCGGCGAGCAGCTCGATGTCCTCGGTCCAGCGGTTGTAGTGATCGGCGGCCACGTCACCGGTGTCGCCCGAGGCAACAGCGCCGGGAACAGTGGAGAAAGTGTCCCAGATGGACGGTCCGCGGCCGTCCTGCCGTGCGGCCCCTTCGATCTGGTACGCCGACGTCGCCACACCCCAGCGGAACCCTGCCGGAAAGCCAGTGGTCACAACTGTCTCCTCGAGAAACTCAGCCCTTGACGGCGCCCGACATGATGCCGCCGACGATCTGGCGGCCGAACAGCAGGAAGACCGCGAGCACCGGCACCGTGCCGATCGTGGCCGCGGTCAGCACCAGGGTGTAGTCGGTGGTGTAGCCGCTGGCCAAAGTGGACAGTGCCGTCTGCACGGTCGGGTTCTCCGGGACCAGCACCACGAGCGGCCAGAAGAAGTCGTTCCACGCCTGCATGAACGTGAACAACCCGAGCACCGCCGCCGCGGGACGGGCCGCGGGCAACGCGATGTGCCAGAACAGCAGCAGAGATCCGCAACCGTCCATCCGGCCCGCCTCCAGCAGCTCGTCCGGGATCGCCCGCTCGAAGTACTGCCGCATGAAGAACACGCCGAACGCGGTCACCAGCCCGGGCACGATTACCGCGGGGAGCCGGCCGGTCCAGCCGAACTCGCTCATCATCATGTACAGCGGGATGACGCCGAGCTCGGTCGGGATCGCCTGGGTCGCGATGATCACCAGCAGCAGCACGTTGCGGCCACGGAACTTCAATTTGGCGAAGGCGAACCCTGCCAATGTGGAGAACAACACCACCGACACGGTGACCGTGCCCGCCACCACGATGGAGTTGGTCAACGCCAACGCGAAGTCGGTGGTGCCGAAGACCCGGGCGATGTTCTCGAACAGGTGGCCGCCCGGGACCAGGACCGGCGGCACGGTGCCGATCGCGTCCGGTGTCTGCGAGGACACCACGAACGACCAGTACACCGGGAACGCCGAGCCGGCCAGCACCGCGACCAGCGCGGCGTACGTCCACGGGCCGGCCACCCGCCTGACCGCCCGGCGCGTCCGAGCGCCCGGCCCGGCCGGGCGCACCGGCGCGGGCGGGTCCAGCACAGCAGTCATGGTCGCCTCACTCCGTCTGGATCCGTTTGGTCACCAGGTAGCCCAGACCTGCCACGATGATCGTGGCGATGGCCAGCACGACCGCGATCGCCGAGCTGTAACCGAACTCGTAGTTGGTGAAGCCCTGCTCGTACAGGTACAGGGCGGCGGTCTGGAACTGCCGGTCCGAGCCGCCGGTCGCGGCCGCGGTGCCGGGGTTGAACAGCAGCGGTTCGGCCAGCAGCCGCATGTTGCCGGTGGTCGCGATGATGGTGGAGAAGATGATCTGCGGCCGCAGCAGCGGAACCGTGATCCGCAGGAACTGCTGGCCGCCCCTGGCACCGTCCAAAGTGGCCGCTTCGTACAGGCTGGCCGGGATCGCCTGCATCGAGGCCAGGAAGATCAGCGCGTGGTAGCCGGTCCAGCGCCACACCACCATCGAGGCGATCGCGATGTGCGAGGTGGCGGTGCCGGCCTGCCAGTCGATGTGCCCGGCGCCGAACAGCTCCAGCACCCAGTTGATCAGGCCGAAGTCCCGGCCGAACAGCTGGGCGAAGATGATCGTCACCGCGGCCACCGAGGTGACGTTCGGCAGGATCACGCCCATCCGGAACAGCGTGCGGGTGCGCACCTTCCGGTTGAGCAGCTGCGCGATGCCCAGTGCCAGCACGATCTGCGGGACGGTTGTCAGCAGCCACAGGCTCAGCGTGTTGCCCATGGCGTTCCAGAAGTACGGATCGCCGAACAGCTGCTGGTAGTTGCCCAGCCCGACGAAGGACGCCCCGGCCGCGTCGATCAGGTTGCGGTGCTGCAGCGACACCCAGACCGTGTACAGCAGGGGGAACAGCCCGAAGACACCGAAGATCAGGAAGTACGGCGCCACGTAGGCGTAGGGCGCGAACTTGGTGTCCCACCGGTGTCTTCTGGCCGTTCGGTCCGCAACGGTCATGTCAGCTGTTCAGTTTCTGGACGTCGCCGACGAACTGGTTCCACGAGTCCTCGCCGCTCTGCTTGCCCTGTTCGACGCGTTGCATCGCGTTGCCGATGGCGGTCTGCACGTCACCGGCCTTCGGGCCCTGGTACTGCGGCTGGAGTTTCTTGGCCGCGTCGGTGAACAGCTTGCCCACCGGAGCGTTGTTGAAGAACGGGTTCTGGTAGTTCACGATCGCCGGGTCGTCGTACAGCTTGGGCGTCGAGGGCAGCAGCCCGGCGCTGGTGAACACCCTGGCCTGCTGTTCGGGCGCGGTCAGCCACGCCGCCAGCTCGACGGCCTTGTCGATGTTCTTGCCCTGCTTGGGAACCGTGAGGTACGAGCCGCCCCAGTTGCCGCCACCGCCGGGCACGGACGTGACGTCCCACTTGCCCGCGGTGTCCGGCGCCTGATCCTTGATCTTGGCCATCTGCCAGGCCGGGCAGGTGACGGTGGCGAACTGGCCCTGCTTGAACCCCGTGTTCCAGACCGGTGTCGAGTAGAGCAGCTTCGCCGACAGGTCGTCCTTCACGCCCTGCACCACGAGATCCCAGCCCTGCTTGATCTCCTGGTTGCCGCTGACGGTGATCCGGTCGGACTTGTCGTAGTAGCCGGAGGAGGCCTGGCCGACGATCGCGTTGAGCACGGTCGGGCCGCCGTCGAACCACTTCACCCCCGCGGGTGCCTTGGCCTGGAACCGTTTGCCCGCGTTCATGAACTCCTGCCAGGTCGGCCACAGCGCCGCGACCTGCTCGCGGTCCGACGGGAGCCCGGCGTTCTCCAGCAGGTCGCGGCGGTAGCAGATGGCCAGGCCGCCGACGTCGGTGCCGTAGCCGATCTGCTTGCCGTCCTTGCTCAGCGAGGACTCCCACTTCCAGCTCAGCCAGCGGTCCTTGAGCTGGTCGCCGCCCTTGGTGTTCAGGTCGACGAACTTGTCCGGCGTGGCCTTGAACTGGGCGATGTAGCCGGTGTCGACGGCCTCGATGTCCGCGGCGCCGTTGCCGGTCGCCAGGTGGGCGGCGAGGTTCTTGTGGTGGTCGGAGTAGGAGGCGGTGCGGTCCTGGATCTCGATGTCCGGGTGGCTGCTCGCATACTCCTTGAGCAGCTCGCTGTAGCCGAAATTGCCGAACAAACCGATGGTCAGCTTGGTCTTGCCACCGGCTCCGGACTCACCGCCGCAGCCGCTGAGCACTGTGCTGGTGACCAGCGCGGCGCACATGACGGCCATTGCTTTGGGGCGCATCGAAGGCCTCCGTTGTTTTTGGGCGCGCTCAAGGGCGAAATGCGCCTCGAACGAATGGACCGGCGGTGCGATACGCGGTTCTCACGTCAGCCGGCCCGAGATGTGTGGCGTCCATGACAGCGGGACGAACCGAGATCCGTCAAGTAACAAAACGGTAACTAGCCGAATCGGGCCACCCGGTTTGACTTGGGCGAGCGCGGCTGCGTAGGTTGATGTAACCGCTTACGGTGGGACGGAGGCCCGATGGCGACCGGGCGTGAGATCGCCGAGCTCTGCGGCGTGTCCATCGCGACGGTGTCGCGCGTGTTCAACCAGCCGGAAACGGTGAACGAGGAGACCCGGGAACGCGTTCTGCGGGTCGCCCGGGAACTGGACTACCGGCCCAATGAATCCGCGCGGACATTGTCGACGCGGCAATCCACGATGATCGGCCTGGTCTGGGACACCGATCACCGCAGACCGGGCTGGCGGCACCCGTATCTGCAGGATCTGCTGATCGGGTTGAAATCCGCGCTCAGCGCGCACGGATACCACCTGCTGATGCTGGCCACCAGCGGCGATTCCCGTGAGGTCGGCGCGTCGCTGGCCGATCCGGTCGGCTACGTGAACATGACCCGCCGCCACCACCTCGGCGGGCTGGTCCTGATCGACAGCGGGTCCGACGCGGAGGCGTTCGAAACCTTCGCGCAGTCCGGTGTTCCGTGTGTGGCGGTGGATGTCGCCGTCGACGGCCCGAGGGCCACGTACGTCACGTCGGACAACGTGGGCGGCGCGGTGTCGGCCGTCCGCCACCTGACCCGGCTGGGCCACACCCGGATCGCCACGATCACCGGCCCGCCGGGCAACCAGCCCTCCGAGGCACGGATCTCGGGCTACCGCACGGGATTGCGTGAGGCCGGCCTGCCGGTGCGGGACGACTACGTTGTGGCCGGGGACTTCTACCGGACGAGCGGGACCACCGCGATGCACCGGCTGCTGTCCTTGGCCGAGCCGCCGACGGCGGTCTTCGCGGCGAGCGACGAGATGGCGGTGGGCGCGTTGCTGGCCGCCCGGGCCGCCGGGCTGCGCGTTCCGGAAGACCTTGCCCTCGTTGGTTTCGACGACATCGAGATCGCGTCCGTGGTCGATCCGGCACTGACCACAGTGGCCCAGGACAAGCCGGGTTTCGGGGTGGCCGCGGCCAAGGCGATCATGGCCATGATCACCGGCGCAGGCCGCGAGGCCCCGGTGATCCTGCCGACCCAGCTGGTCGTCCGGGACTCCTGCGGATCCCGATCCGCGGAAGGGACTGTGGCCCGCGGGCCGGAAGCGTCCGCGGGCCACAGTCCATTGTGAACCTACTGGCCCAAAGCGGCCCGGATGTTGGGGAGCGGGCCGATGTGGTGGGGGTCGCCGGTAGGTTGCGGTGAGCCGGTCTGGATGAGCAGGGTGCGGATCTGGGCGGGTGTGTAGGGTGTCGTGGTCTGCTTGCGGATGCCTTGGATGGCGCCGATCGCGCCCACGACCATCGGTGTGGCGCCTGAGGTTCCGTTCATGTTCGACCAGTACATCTTGTTCGGGTCGGTCTCGGACGGCGTCAGGTCGTGCCGCTCGGCGTTGCCCAGCGAGGTGATGCAGTTCGCCCAGCCCTGGACGACCACCCGGCTGCCGTACGTGCTGAAGTCGCGAGCGGTCCGGGGCGCCGGGTGGGAGTTCGCCGGGTTGCACTCCTCGGTCCACGGCATGTTCGACGACGGCTCACCGGCGCCCACGATCAACGCACCGGAGTCCGGCCGGTCCATGATCATCCGCGCCTGCGGGTCGTTGGGGTCGTCGAGGTTGTTGCCGCCGTTGCCCGCGGGCTCGAGGACGGTGATCCCGGCCGCGGTGGCGGTGACGATCTCGTCGTAGATCTCCGGCGCCCACTCCCACGGGTACGAGCCGGTGCTGAACCCGAGCTCCACCTCGAACCAGATCACATCGCCCGGCTGCGAGTGCGTGCGGGCCAACGCGACCGAACCCTGCCAGTCCGCGCCACTGACCAGCTGCAGCCGAGCCTTGGGCAGCAACCCGTCGATGCCGAGCCCGTTGTCGTCCTGGGCCGCGACGAACCCGACCGCCGCGGTGCCGTGCAGACCCGGCGGCGTGCACGGCGAGCCCGTGGTGATCTGCAACCGGACCGGCGGACCCGCGGGAGCCGGCCGGTTGGCGAGGTCCTCGTGGCAGGTGTTCCACAGGTTGCGGATGTACACCGCCTGCACCGGGCTGGTGCTGGCCGTGGTCGTGCCGGTGCCGAGCTGGCCGCTGCCGTTGGCGCCCCAGCCCCAGATGAAAGTCTGCGCGTTCGGGTTGCTGATCAGGTCCGTGGTGTAGTCCACCGCGATGGTCTGGGTGGCACCCATCGCGACCTGCGACGCGCCCTGCGCCAGCGGCACCGCGGTGGGAACGCTGGCATTGGCCGTGGTGCCCGTGCCGAGCTGGCCGCTGGAGTTCAGGCCCCACGCCCGGATCGTGTGATCGGTCCGGGTGGCGATCGCCGATGAACCTCCAGCGGCGACGGTGTCCACCGATGTCAGGCCGGAGATCGTCGCCGGGGTGAACCGGTTGGTGGTGTTGCCGCTGCCGAGCTGGCCGGAACCGTTGCCACCCCAGGAAGACACCGCGCCACTGGACAACCGGGCGTAGCTGGACGTGGCTCCGGCCGCGAGCTGCGTGGCTCCGCTGACACCCGAGACGGTCAACGCGGTCGTGCTGCTGGTGGTCGTGGACGGGTTGCGGCCGAGCTGACCGACCGAGTTGGCCCCCCAGGCCAGCACCGCACCGGTGGTCTTGAGTGCCAGCGTGTGGCTGGTCCCCGCGGCCACCGAACCCTGCACTGTCGAGATCCCCGTGGCACCGCTGACGGTCACCGGGGTGAGCCGCTGGGTCGTGGTGCCGTCGCCGAGCTGACCCGTGTTGTTGGCGCCCCACGCCCGCACAGTGCCGTTGGCCAGCACCGCGACCGCGTAGTTGCTGCCCGCGGCGATGCTGCGAGCCGTCGTCAACCCGCTGACCTGGACCGGGACCGCACTGTTGGTGGTGGAGTTGTTGCCCAGCTGGCCGTTGCTGTTCGCGCCCCACGTCCACACCGTGCCGTCGGACTTCAGCGCCATCGAGAAGTTCCCGCCCGCGGCCACCGCGATGACGTTGGTCAGGCCGGTCACCTGCATGAACACGCTGGCGTTGGTGGTGGTGCCGATACCGAGCTGGCCGCTGGAGTTCAGCCCGAACGCCCGGACCGTGCCGAAGTCGCCGTTGTCCTTGAACAACATCAGCGAGTGCGCGGTGCCGGAGGCCACTGAACCGAACACGTGGTCGGCCGAGTCCCGGCCGCCTGCCTCGACGTCGGTGACCGTGATGCCTTCGCCCTTGCCACCGGCGAGGCCGTGCGCGAAGTCGGCGTCGATACCCGAGCCCGCGGTGGCGCTGGTCCGGTAGACCTGTTTGTCCCGCAACGGGTCCACCGTGGTCGGCTGCGCCTTCGCCCGGGCGATCGCGATCTCGACCGACGGCAGCGCGTTCAGCTCGGCCAGCAACGACTCGATGCCGTCCGGCACGTCGATGGTGTACCAGGAGTTCATGTCCGGCAATGAACGGCCGGTGCGGGCCTGCAGAGCCGCCCGCTCCTCGTCGATGGCCTGTTCGGGCCGCGGCGAGGAGCGGGCGATCCGCGCTCCGGGATATCTGGCCAGCACCGCCTGCAGTGCCGCGGTGTCGGTGGAGCTCCGGGCGGTCGCCCGGCCCTCGCGCAGGCGAACCGCCCGGTCGTTGTGGAACTTCACCGACACCTGGGTGTGCGAGAACCCAGCGGGCAGCGGGCCGTGGGTCCCCGGCATGCCCTTCTCCACGCTGTGGTCGTAGCCACCCCCGAGGGCAGGCACTGCAGCGGATGCGTTGAGCGGCACCGTGATCGCCGCCGAGACCGCGGACAGCACACAGACCGTCGCGAGTCTGCGCCGCAATGTCCGGAGAACGCGCATCATCGACCCCTCATCACCAGAAGACCACCCCAGAACCCCATGAACGCTGCCCTACCTCCGGCCCCGGCGGCCACCCTTTGCACCTGGGCGCAAACGCGGACCGGTCATCCGCCGAACAGGGCTGGTGTTAACGCTAACTCCCGGCCTAACATGAGCCGCCCTCACGTTCGAGCCCGCGGCGTCATCGACGGAAAGGTCCACCATGCGGACGATTGCTGGAGTTCTGGCGGCCATCACGGTCGCTTCCGTCACGCTCACGGGGTCCGCAGCCGCGGCCGGCCCCGAGTCCGGGACCCTCAACGTGCTCACCTACAACGTGGCGGGCCTGCCAGAAGGGATCTCCAGCGCGCCGACGCCGAGGGCGTCGAGCACGACGGCGATCGGGCAGCGGCTGGGTCCCTACGACCTGGTCAACGTGCAGGAGGACTTCAACTACCACGCCAATCTCTACGCGGCGGACACCCATCCGTACCGGACGCCCACCAGCGGCGGCGCGGGGATCGGCAGCGGCCTCAACACGCTCTCGTCGCTGCCCTACGACACCGACGACTTCGAACGCACCCGCTGGAAGTCCTGCCAGTTCGACTCCGGCGACTGCCTGACGCCCAAGGGCTTCACGTTCATGCGCCTGCGGCTGGCCGAGGGTGTCTACGTCGACGTCTACAACCTGCACACCAACGCCGGTACCAACCCCGGCGACCAGTCGTCGCGCGCGGACAACCTCCGCCAGCTGACCGCGTTCATCGGCACCCATTCGGCGGGCAACGCCGTGATCGTCATGGGCGACACCAACACCCGCTACACCCGCGCCGCCGACACCATCAGGACGTTCGCCGCCGACAACGGCCTCACCGACGCCTGGGTCCAGCTGCAGCGCGGTGGCATCCCGCCCGCCGCGGGCAGCGATCCGTCGATCTGCCCGGAGAGCACCTGTGAGGTGGTCGACAAGGTGCTTTACCGCGGCAACAAGCTGATCTCCCTCACCGCCACCGCGTACGACAACGAGCACGCCGCTTTCCTCGACCCCAGTGGGAAGATGCTGTCCGACCACGACCCGGTCGCCGTCCGGTTCAGCTGGAGCCGCGCCGCCGAATTCCAGCTCAGCGACCAGTTCGGCGGTCCGCACGGCGACTACTTCACCGACCTCGACCGCGTTGCGGCCGGTGCCCAGGCCACCGCGTTCGGGTTGCGGGCGGGTTCCCGCCTCGACCAGATGAGCCTGACACTGGCCAATGGCACCACGCTCGGCCACGGCGGAACCGGTGGAACGGCCCAGTCCTACCAGTTGCGCACCGGCGAGTACCTGGCCTCCGCCAGGCTGTGCCGGGGCAGCTATCAAGGTCACACCAGGATCTTCTCCGCCCGTCTCACCACCAACCTCGGCTCCACAGTGGACGGCGGCACCACCACAACCGACTGCACCACCTACACCGCCCCAGCCGGCTGGCAGATCGCCGGGTTCCACGGCCGCGCCGGCGACGAGGTCGACAAGATCGGCGTCATCTACACCCGCCGGTGAACAGACCTGACGTCAACCGAACTGTCCACTTTCGACATACGTCAGGTCAGGCCCCCGGGAGCGCCAGCTGGATCTCGGCCAGCCGGGGTTCGCCGAACAACCAGAAGGCGTATGACGGGGCCGGATGCAGGACGTAGCTGGTGACCAGTGCCGCCAGCCGGTCCGACGAGATGTTGGCCACGATGTCCTGGCGAGCCTGGACGACCAGCTCGTGGGCCGAGGGCAGTTCCGGGACAGGCAACGAAACGCGCTCGTCCATCGCGGCGAGCGCGGCCGTGCGCACCTGGATCTCGTGGCCGAGTTCCGGCAGGTCCCCGAGATCGCACCGGGCCGCGTCCGTGAGAGCGGATTCGGCCCGGTCCGGCAGGCCGAGGCGGCACTTCGCGAAGCAGCGCCGCGAACGTCTCGGGTGAGCGCGCCGACGCCGGGTCGGGACCGTCGACCATGGGCTCGTTCACCGGATCGTCGTCCACGTCGCGCCAGTCCGTTCGGTACGGGGAATGCTGTGTGGTGGATGTCGCCGCATCACCGTCCGTGTTACGGGCGCCGTCCCGATTCGCCCGTCCCGGTTCGTTCCGTTTCGTGCCAGGTCGTCCGGGGGCGTTCCGGGCACTGGATCCCCGGTCCGGGAGCTGGCTTCATGGCCACATGAACAGGCTTTCGCTCCCAGAACTGATCCAGTGGACCCTCCAGTCCGCCCAACGCACCCGCAATGGCCTTCGGCTCATCGGGGCCGCCGCGCTTGGGATCACGCTCGTCGGGAGCGTGGTCGCCGTGGTGGTGTGGTCCGTCCCGGCCAGCGCCCTCGTCACGCTCACCGGCGCGATCGCGGTCAGCCGCCGAGGACCTCGGCGCCGCCGGACTGTCCAATTAGGTCATCAGCCGGTCGCGACAGCGGATCGGTGGGGCCATTGAACTGGCGAAGCTCCACAGAACATACTGATCGATATCCGCCCCGCCACGAACGTGGCGCCGTTACACCTTCTCGATTCGCCAGAGCAGGTTCGGGCTGCCGACCGCGGTCCACTGCTTGGCACGAGCGCCGTACTCGACGCCCGGACCGCCGCCGTCGAGCACCATTCCAGTGGCCCGGTTGGTCAACGTGAACAGCCCGTTCCCGGTGTCGGTGGGCAGCCACTGCATGGCCGCGCTCGAATCCCATGGGCGTTGGCCCACATAGGACCCGTCGGTGGTCGCTCCCCTGCCGTCGACGGTGAGACCGTTGGTGCGGTTGACGAGCCGGTAGTAGCCGCCGCCGGTTTCGAGCAACTGGAACCGCAGGTTCGTGCTCGGGCTGCCCGGTTCCCACAGCTTCATCGGCGACCCGGGCTCGACCCGGCCGCCGCTGTCGAGCACCAGTGAGTTGACGTAGTTGACGATCCGGAACGTCCCCGCCGGGTCGAACCGGGGCGGCGCGGGTGGCGGCGGCGGTGGCGGCGCCGAGGTCGTGGTGCGCGTGGGTTTCGGCTTGGTCGTGGTCACGGCCGGAGGCGTGGTGGTGGTGGTGGTAGTGGTCGATGTGGGTGCTGCTGTCGTGGCCGACTCCGCCGCGGCGGCACGCACAGTGGCCTGCGGTACCGACAGTTCAGCGGTCTCCGGCTGCGGGACGACAATGCCCGCCACCTGTTGCTCGGTCCCGCTCGTCACCATGACCAGCACGGCGACCACGACCGCCGCCACGACACCGGCAACTACCCTGCGCCACAATGGATCTCCCCAGTGTGTCCGACCTCGTCCGCTCCCGCCAGAACAGGTATTCCGCGAATCCGGCGGAGTCAAGCCAACATGCGCCCTTGACATCACGGCGGACGCGGTGGGCGATCTTCCACTGTAGACAATAGGCCGCCCCGGAGGACCGACGGAAGTCTTGATTATCCGGACAAACATGACGTGAACGGTCAGCCGACTCGGTGTCCGGCGATAGTTTCGGGGGCGAGTGGGCCCAGGTCCACTCCCTACGGACAGGAGCGTTCATGAGGGGACAGAAACCGGTCGTGGTGGTGGCTGCCGTGGTGTGCAGCCTCTGCCTGGGCACCGGCGTCGCCGTCGCGGGTGATGGCTGGGGGCCGGCTAGACCGGGCAGTGATGGCGCTGGTGACAGCTACTACCCGCAGGACGGCAACGGTGGGTACGACGTCGCCGACTACAACCTGAAAGTCACCTACGACCCGGCCTCGCACCAGCTCACCGGCAAGCAGGACATCTCCGCGCGGGCGACCCAGTCGCTCAGCTCGTTCAACCTGGACCTGCACGG
The DNA here is from genome assembly GCF_040675465.1 of Actinocrispum sp. NPDC049592. Lineage (NCBI taxonomy): Bacteria > Bacillati > Actinomycetota > Actinomycetes > Pseudonocardiales > Pseudonocardiaceae > Actinocrispum > Actinocrispum sp. NPDC049592. The sequence continues at coordinate 94,737 of NZ_JBFAPA010000008.1, forward strand.
CCTGACGGTCGACTCCGTGCGGGTCGACCGGCGCGATGCCACGTTCACCCGGACCGGCGACCACGAGCTGGTCATCACGCCGTCGCGGTCCTTGCACCGCGGCCAGCCGTTCCAGGTCGAGATCGACTACCACGGTGTGCCCGAGCCGATCCAGGACCCGTTGCTGGGCCCGAACGGCTGGCAGTACGCCAAGGCGGGCGGCGCGTTCGTGGCCGGTGAGCCGAAGTCGGCCACCACCTGGTACCCGGTCAACGACACCCCGCTGGACAAGGCCACGTTCCACCTCGCGATCACCGTGCCGGACGAGTGGGGCGTCATCTCCAACGGCCGCGAACGCGGCTCGGTCAAGGCGCCGGGCGGCACCACGCACCTGTGGGCCGAGGAAACGCCGATCGTGCCGTACATGACGACGATCGCGATCGACAAGTGGACGTTCGACCGGCAGAAGCGCAAGGACGGCACGCCGATCGTCAGCGCGTTCGCGCCGGGCACGCCGGACTCGGCCAAGCAGGCCGAGGCGCGGCTGCCGGAGATCCTGGACTTCCTGGAGTCCAAGTTCGGCAGGTACCCGATCGACGCGGCCGGCGGCATCTTCCTCAACGAGCAGATCGGGTTCTCGCTGGAGACGATGAGCCGCCCGCTGTACTCGGCGGGCTGGGCCGGGACCGTGCCGGTGATCATCCACGAGAACGCCCACCAGTGGTACGGCGACTCGGTGGCGGTCGAGCACTGGAAGGACGTGTGCCTCAACGAGTGCTTCGCGTCCTACGCCCCGTGGCTGTGGGACGAGGCGAAGTCCGGCGTCGACCTCAACACCCAGTACGCCAACCAGGTCAAGGCCGCGCCGCAACGGCTGTGGGATGCCAAGCTGTACGACATGGGGCCGGGCAAGGAGTTCACCGCCGTGTACTCCAAGGGCCCGCTGATGCTGCACGCCCTGCGCAACTACATCGGCCGGCGCGCGTTCGACTTCGTGCTCAAGACGTGGCCCTCGCTGCACCGCGGCGGCAACGCGTCCATGCGGGACTTCCAGCGCTACACCGAGTTCATCGCGCACCGGAACCTGCAGGGCTTCTTCGACGCCTGGGTGTACGGGTCCGGCAAACCGGCCGACCAGTACCTGTACCCCGGCGATCTCAAGCCCGCGCCGTAGGACCAAATTCGCTCGATGGTGTCGCGCCTGCGCAGCAGACTGTGACCATGAGCGACGTTCGGATCGAGCTGTACAGCGGCCGCAGGGAAACGCTGCGGCCGCTGTTCGAACTCGCCGAGGACTCCCCCGCCCAGCTAGATGCGTACCTGCACGAGGGCCGGGTCCTGGTGGCCACAGCCGACGGCGAGATCGTCGGCCATCTGCAGCTGGTCGGCGGAGTCGTCGGCGAGATCAAGAACATGGCGGTTCGCGAGGACCGCCAGGGGCAGGGAATCGGCGCGCGGCTGGTCGCCGCGGCCGTCGAGTTGCTCACCACGGAGGCGGCGCCGCTGCTGCGGGTGGCCACCGCCGCCGCTGATATCGGCAATCTCCGGTTCTACCAACGGCAAGGGTTCCGGATGTCAGCCGTCGAGCGCGATGCCTTCACCCCCGCCACCGGCTACCCGGAGCGCGTCCTGATCAACGGCATCGAGCTGCGCGACCGCGTCTGGCTCGACATTCAGCTGTCGTAGTACGACTGGGGCGGCTGGTTCCATTCGCGGGTCGGCGCCTGGGGGTCGGTGGTCCGGTCTCGCTGGATGGTGCGCGACGCGTTGGCGACGCTGTTCAGGATGATCGTGATGGCCAGGCCGATCACCAGGTTGATCACCGCCGTGGCGATCTTGGCGCCGACATCCACCGTCAGGGTCAGCGGCAGGACCACCGCGATCGCGGTCGCCAGCACCATGATCCAGCTGAAGAACTGGTTCGGGGTGGCCACCGCGACGATCAGCAGGTGCATCAACCCGGTCGCGAGCAGCGCCGCCGCCCCGGACACCAGCGCGTAGGTGAAGGTGTTCGCGTTGCCCCAGACGCCTTCGCCCTTGGGGGCGAGCACCGCGACGTCGAGCACACCACGCGCGACCAGGATGCCCACCACGGCCAGCAACGCGGCCACCACCGCCGTGGCCAGCCCGCTTGCCCACAGCCGACCGGCGTTGACACCCAGCCGGGTCTCGCGGTTGTTCCCGCCGTAGTCGGCCATGACGATCCCTCCGGTTCGGCAGAACGGCTCCCCCGATTGTCCCGCTGTTCGCCGCCGATCGCCCGTTCAGCCGGGAGGAAGCCGGATCGACACGACAAGACCGCCGGTGGACCGGGGTGTGAGCAGCAGCGTCCCGTCGTGGGCCCGGACGATGCTGTGCACGATGGCCAGCCCGAGGCCGACGCCCGCGTGCTCACCGGTGCGGATGCGTTCGGTCCCGCGCTGAAAAGGTTCGGTGAGGGTCGGGACCAGGTCCGGCGGAAGCGGCGGCCCGGTGTTCTCGACCCGCAGAACGCTCGCATCCGGCCACGACTCCGTGTGAACCGTGACGGTGCCACCGGTCGGGAGGTTGTGCACGATCGCGTTCTGCACGAGGTTGGTCACCATTCGCAGGATCAGCGCCGGGGAGCCGGTGGTCCGGGTCATCCCGCCGGTGACCTCGAGTTTGATCTCGCGTTGTTCGGCGAAGGGCAGCAGCGTCTCGGCGGCCTCCTCGGCGATCAGGGACAGGTCGACCGGTTCACGGGTGAAGCTGCCGCGGTCGCTGCGGCTGAGCAACAGAAGGGCCTCGGTGAGGTCGATCGCGCGCGTGTTGACGGTACGCAGGCGTTCGATGATCTCGCCCTGGTCGTGCGTGGGGTCGTTCTCCGCCAGGTCCAGGAGGGACTGCGAGATCGCCAGTGGGGTGCGCAGCTCGTGGGAGGCGTTCGCGGCGAACCGCCGCTGTTCGGCGACGTGGGACTCGAGCTGTTCGAGCATGGCGTCGAACACGTCGGCCAGCTCGCGGAACTCGTCCTTGCGGCCCGGCAGCCCGATCCGGTGCGACAGGGAGCCTTTGGCGGCCAGCCGGGCCGCGTCGGCGATCCGGGTGAGCGGCGCGAGCATCCGGCCGGCCAGGATCCACCCGCCCAGCAGGCCCACCACCAGCAGCAACGCCATCGCCACGGCGGCGGCACGGCCGAAGATGCGCGACAGCAGGAACCGGTTGGGCGAGATCCCGAGCAGGCCCTGCGCGTTGTCCGGGACATAACGCAGCAGGAACAGCCACACCACGGCCAGCAGGACCGCGCCCGCCAGCAGGAGCAACACGGCGTAGCTGATGGTGAGTTTGAGGCGGGCGCTGAGCCCCGGGCGTCTAGTCATCCGTGCTGGTGTCGATCCGGTAGCCGACGCCGGGCACGGTGGCGATCAGCCACGGCTCGCCGAGCCGTTTGCGCAGGGCCGAGACGGTGATGCGCACGGCGTTGGTGAACGGGTCGGCGTTCTCGTCCCAGGCGCGTTCCAGCAGCTCCTCGGCGCTGACTACGCCGCCTTCCGCGGCGACGAGCACCTCGAGCACGGCGAACTGCTTACGGGTGAGCGCGACGTACTGCCCGTCGCGGAAGACCTCCCGGCGGAAGGGGTCGACCCGCAGGCCCGCGATCTCGCGGACCGGGGGCCGGGCGTAGGCGCGCCTGCGGTCCAGCGCCCGCAGCCGGAGAACCAGTTCCCGCAGCTCGAACGGTTTGGTGAGGTAGTCGTCGGCGCCCAGCCCGAACCCGGAGGCCTTGTCGTCGATCCGGTCGGCGGCGGTGAGCATCAGGATCGGGATGCCGCTGCCGGAGGCGACGATCCGCCGGGCGACCTCGTCACCGGAGGGGCCCGGGATGTCCCGGTCGAGCACCGCGAGGTCGTAGGAGTTGATGCTGAGCAGCTCCAGCGCGGAGTCGCCGTCCCCGGCGATGTCGGCGGCGATCGCTTCCAGCCGCAGCCCGTCACGGACGGCTTCGGCCAGGTAGGGCTCGTCCTCCACGATCAACACGCGCATGCCTCAACCCTAGGCAACCAGGCATATCGCGAATATATGCGCCCGGTTACACCCCGGCCTGGTGACCATTCAACGCGGACTCCTGGACCCGGGCCGGCCGCGGAGCTCGCCACCAGTGGCGGGAAGCGAGCGCGGCCAGCCCCGCGCCCACGGTGTTGACCAGGACGTCGTCCACGGAGGACACCCGGTCCAGCTGCAGGACGTACTGCGCGGTCTCGATCAGGGTCGAACAGGCGGCCACGAGCGCGAGGACGCGTGGCAGCGATGCCAGCGCCGCGAACCGTATCGGGGCGAAGAACCCCAGCGCCGCGAACATCAGCAGGTTGCCGACGACCCCCGGGACGGACATCGTGACCAGGTCGGCCAGCGGGATCAGGCTGACCCGGCCGGGAACCAGGCCGGCCCGTGAGCCCGGCATCATCGCAATCCACACCCCCGGCACCGTCCCGTACACCATGCCGACCTCGGCCAGGGACATCCGCCATGCGAACCTGCCGCCGCGGACACGCGCCAGAACCCATACCACCAGAAACGCCAACGGCAGCGCCACCACCGTCAGCGCCACGACCCCGGTGAACGTACCCACCCAGTCGTGCCACCTCTTGAGCACCCGATCTCCTCGACAGCTCGGCAGACCATCCCCCGAACTGAAGACGCCCGAGTGTTGCCGCGGTGTATGGATTTTTCGATACGCCCGCGATAGGCCACATCCGGTACCGGTTTCGTCAAGGGACTCAACGAATCGCTGAACCGGTCGCCGGACCTGCCCGTATCCGTGGTTGAAGGCTCAAATAGGTGTCACGCCCGGCTCCAGCACGGAGCTCACCGTGGGGGCAGCACCGACGACCCGAGTGAGGATCGCGGATGTCTCACAAACGCAAGTACCCGTCCCGCAGGCGCACGGTCATCATCGTGGCCGCCAGCGCGGGACTGCTGACCTCGGCCGCTGCCGCGTTCGCCCTCGCGCAGGGCAATACCCCGGCGGCGGCCCAGCAGGTCATCGTCTGCCCGTCGCCCCAGATCGGCGCAGTGCCCGCGGCCGCGCAGGACGGGGTGTCACGCGAGCTGGCGAACCTCGACAAGCAGCTGGCGGAGGCCAACAAGCGGCTCGTCGACACGACCGGCCAGGGCGGGCCCAACTTCGTCCAGAACGCCATCCTCGGACCGTTGGCGGACAAGCGAAAGGCGTCGCTGGACCGGATCGCCATCGACATCGGCCGGGTCGGCACCAAACCCCAGGGGCTGGACCGGTTCGCGAAGTGCCAGCTGGGCAATGGCGGGCAACCGGCTCCGGCTCCGGTGATCACCGACCCGTCGTCCAGCGCAGCAGCACCGGCACCGGCGCAGGGAAAGCGGATCGTCTGCCCGAACCCGCAGATCGGCGCCGTGCCCGCGGCCGCGCAAGAAGGCGTGTCACGCGAACTGGCGAACCTCGACAAGCAACTCGCCGAGGCCAACAAACGCCTGGTGGACACCGCCGGCCAGGGCGGGCCCAACTTCGTCCAGAACGCCATCCTCGGACCACTGGCCGACAAGCGTAAGTCCACTTTGGACCGGATCGCCATCGACATCGGCCGGGTCGGCAGCAAACCCCAGGGCCTCGACCGGTTCGCCACCTGCGCCCTGCAGTAACCCGTCCCACGAACCGAAATCCGCCACGGCGTCCGGCCGGGGATGGTGAGTGCCGTGCCCGCACCACGAGATGCGGAACGGCAGCACGTCCCCGGTCGGCGTCATGGACAAGGGCCGGCAAGCCGGTGCGGGGCGGGTAGGCGGATGATCGTCACAGGCCCAGGGCACTCACGAGCAACGCGGCCACGGCATCGCGGTGATCGGCGCTGTCCTGCCACCGGAGACTGCGGCCGGCCTCGACCACCACACCGAACCCGGCGTGCACCAGGACCCGGGCTTGCCGTGAGTCGAGTTCTGGGCGTGCCAGCCGCAGTTGCTGCTCCCACAAGGCGATGTGCTCGCGTTGTGCGATGACGAGGGGGCGTTGCAGGTTGTCCGGCAGGCCGGCGAGTTCGGCGTTGGCGACGCTGGTGAGTGCGGTGTGTTCGAAGCTGTAGGCCACGTAGGTTGCCGCGAGGGCGGCCACGGCGTTGTGTGGGTCGGTCACGCCGCGGAGGTTTTGTTCCACGGCGTGGGTCAGGAGTCCTGCGGCTTGGAGACAGGCGGCCGCGAGGATGTCCGCTTTGCCGGGGAAGTAACGGTAGAGCGCGGATGGGACCAGGCCTACGGCTTCGGCGATCCTGCCGTTCGTGACGTTGGTGAACCCGTCCTGCTCGAACAGGGGGATGGCGGCCGCGAGGATCTCCGCGCGCCGGGTGCGTGGCACGGGTGGGGTGGGCAGTTCGACGACGCGTGCGCATCCGGTGGCGGCCGTCGGATCGGTTGCGGCCACGCGCATGGCGGACGCCACGAGCAGCTGTTCGGCGCGGCGTTGCGCGATCGAGGTGCGGTGCATCGTGATGGACCCGATCACGCCCAGCGCCGCGGCGGCGCGTAGCTGTTCGTCGGGGAGTGGGTGCTCGCGCCGCACGACGTGGGCCACCCGACCGACGACGTGCGCGAACTTCTTCCTGAGCACGCCGCGATCCTCGCGGTTGAGGTAGCGGGCCTCCCAGCGGTACACGCCGCCCGACGCGCGATGTGCGACGGTGACCCCGGTGATGGCGGCGAACACGTCCACCAGGGCCGCTTCGGCGGGCACCTCGTCAAGGGCGGTGACGAGCCGGTCGGCCATGACGTTCGCGCACTCGGCGAACAGCGCGTACTTGTTCGGGAAGTGCCGGTACAGGGCCGCCGCGGTGATGCCGACGGCGGCCGCGATCTCCTCCATGGACGCCGCGTGGTAGCCGTGCGCACTGAACGCGCGACTGGCCGCTTCGACGATGAGCTGCTTGCGGTTGCGCGGCCGGATGGCCGCGGCCGGTTCCGCGGTCACAGCGGCGCCCGGGCAGACGTACGCGGAAGCAAGGCCATACGCGCCAGTGAACCACGAACCGGCCCGAGGCCTCCTGATCAACCCGGTGTCAGCGCCCACGCACGTGTGTCAGCAGTATCTCCGTTCTCACGCCGATCGGGACAAGTACGGGGTCAGTGTGGTCCGTAGCTGGGGCGGAGTGAGTTGCGCATACAGGGGTTCCGCGGACTTATCGTTGCTGCCAATGGATATACGTTCGTATGGCGGACAGGAATTGTCGGTGCCTGGCACGGTCAGCTTGCCGACTTCATGGTGGGTACGAAGTTCGTAGACCGTGACCTGGTAGTCGGCTGCCCGCATGGTCAGGACGGTCGGTGGTGCGGTGCTGCCCGGCGCGATGACGGACTTGTAGGGACACGACGCGACGACGGCGCCGGTCGCCGTCCGCTGCACGCAAGCGACCAACTGCACCTCGGCGACCTGCAGGGAGTCCCAGCTTTCGGCACCGGCGGAACCGCGCAGGCCGCCCAGAGACCACCAGTTCGCTCCGGAGTCGTCGAGGCTCTCCAGCACCACGATGGGATGGGGCGCCGGCCCCGTGTACGCCGCCGCCGTCGAGTAAGCGGTGCCGGCATGCTTGCACGCGGGCAGCAAGTCGCTCGAGTACCGCGGTAGTTCGTCCTCGTCGTGCGTGATCGACCGCGAGATGGTGGTCCACACGATGATGACGGCCGGAAGCCCTACAGCCACCGCGAGGACGATGATGATCAGACGTCGACCGGAACGCGGTATGGCGGACCAACCCATGGTCGTGTCATCGGCAGTCCAGTGGATTTCCCCGATACGCCAACAAGCCGTCGAAGATGACCCGGCCGGAGCAAGTCCCCGCGAACACGCCACTACCCGTAGGCGTACCGCTACTCGAACACGCCGTAACCCGCGACGGCGTGTGCCCGGACGCCGTCCATGTCGAGCTCCACGCCGATGCCGGGAGTGTCGGGCAGGGTGATGTAGCCGTCCTTGACGATCGAGCCGCTGCCGTCGGGAGCGTGGACGTAGCTGTCCCACACCGCGCGCTCCTCGAGGGCGTGCCACTCCTGGACGAAGAAGTTGGGGATCGCCGCACACTGGTGTGACGTCGCCATCGTGCCCAGCGGCGTCGACACCAGGTGCGGCGCGAACGGGATGTAGTGCAGCTCCGCGAGGTTGGCGATCTTCTTGGCCTCGGCGAGGCCACCGCACTTCGGCACGTCCGGCTCGATGACGTCCACCGCGCCGCGTTCGAGCAGCTCGCGGAATCCCCACCGCAGGTAGAGGTTCTCGCCCGCGCAGATCGGCGTGCGGGTCTGCGCGCGCACCCGCACCAGCGCGTCGACGTTCTCCGCCGGCAGCGGCTCCTCGAGCCACATCAGGTGGAACGGCTCGAGCTCCCACGAGATCCGGCACGCGCTCGGCACGTCATAGCGAGCGTGCAGGTCGATGGCCAGGTCGATGTCCGGCCCGATCGCCTCCCGGACGGCAGCCACGCGCCGCACCATCGATCGCAGCTCGGCCGCGTTGACGGTGTGGTTGAAGGCGTCGAACTTGGCGGGGTGGTGCAGGTCGTCGATGTCGAACTTGATGGCGGTGAAGCCTTCTGCGACCATCCGCTGCGCCCGGTCGACGCACCCGGCGACCGAGCCCGCCGGGTCGTCGCCGTCGCCGCAGTCGGCGTAGAGGCGGATCCGGTCGCGGAACTTCCCGCCGAGCAGCCGGTGGACCGGCTGGCCCGCGGCCTTGCCGGCGAGGTCCCACAGCGCGAGCTCGATCCCGGACAGCGCGATCACGAACACCCCGCCCTGCGCGCCCGCGAAAACCTTGCTGCGGCGCAGTTTCTCCCAGCACCGCTCGACGTTGCGCGGGTCCTCGCCGATCAGCAGCGAGGCCAGCGACTCGATCATCCCGACGACGGCGCCCGCGCCGGCGTCGGGATTGGCCTCGCCGAACCCGCTGAGGCCCTCGTCGGTGTCGATCCGCACCAGCGTGGCCTCACCGTGGTAGGCCACCACCGCCGTCGTTACGTTCACGATCCGCATTGCTCTCCCGCCGCCGGGTGGTGCAGCTGAACGGACTGTCGCGAGATTCAACTTGTCATATAAGCTGATGACATGCAAAGGGGACAGGAGTCTCCGGACGATGTCCGGATCCGGACCCTCCCGGTGCAGGTGGCGGCCCACCTGACCCGGCGCATCGTCAGGGGCGGGATCGAGGACGGCCGGGCCCCGTCCGAGCTCGACATCTCCCAGGAGTTCGGGGTGTCCCGCGTGGTGGCGCGCGAGACGCTCAAGATCCTCGCCTCGCTCGACATCGTCGACGTCGCGCAGGGCCGCCGCGTGGTGGTGCGCCCGCGCGCGGAGTGGGACTACCTGAGCCCGTTGCTGATCGAGTGGCTGCCCGAGGAAATCGTCGGCGAGCTGCTGCAGGAGCTGCACCAGATGCGCGCGCTGCTCGAGCCCGAGCTCGCCGCCATGGCCGCGGCCAGCATCACCGGCGAGACGCTGGAGCGGCTCGCCGACGGGATCGGCCGCATGTCGGCGCTCGAGGCCGATCCCGACGCTTACCTCGAGGTCGACCACGAGTTCCACATGGAGATCTGCCGGGCCGCCGACAACCGCATCCTCGACCGGATCATGTACTCCGCCCGCTGGCTGGGCACGGCCAGCCGGCGCGTCACCAACGAGGCGCCGTCCGGGCTGCGCCGCGCCACCGCCGAGCACACCGAGATCTACGAGGCGCTCGTCGCACGCGACCCGGCGGCTGCGCGCGCGGCGATGCGCAGGCACCTGAGCAACAACTACTCCACGCTCCTCGCGGAGAAGGGGAAGCACGCCAAGCGGGGCGCCCGGCGGCGCTAGCGCACTGCACGACCGAGATCCGCCTACCGATGACGAGGACGGACGAGGCATGGCAGCACCTACGATCCCGGTGATCCGGTTGGGGCTGATCGGCACCGGACTTGCCGTCGGGAAGCCGCGCCGGCCCGCGTTGTGCGGGCTCACCGACCGGTACGTGATCACCGCGTTCACCGGCTCCTCCGCCGAGATCCCGCTGCCGCCCGAACCCAACGACATGCGGCTGTACGGCACCGAGGGCGTGCTGGCCGGATCCGAGTCGGAGCGTCGCGTGACGTACCCGATGGTCGTCCAGCGGGCGCTCGACTCCACGCAACGGGCGGCCGTACTGGCGCTCGACCCCGTGCCCGCCGCGGGCGCGGTGCCGCTGTGGCGGCCCCGCGGTTCGGCCGGGCTGTTCGACGGACTCCCAGGACAACGCATCAGCAGTTCGGCGTCTTTCGCCGCATGAACGACCCGCAGCGCGGCGCACGCCTCGCTGCCCCGCCGGTCGCAACGTCGCCCCGTCGGTACGCGTCCGCCCGGCCGGACGCGAGAGGAGTGGTCATGGCAGAGAAAACGGACTTATCGCGGCGCACCTTCCTCGGGATGAGCACGTTGGGCGTGCTCGGCCTCGCCGCGTGCGGGGGCGGCCCAGCCGCGCCACAAGTCGACGTCCAGGTGCCCAAGGCGCTGCTCGACCAGGCGGCCGGGCTGCGCGGCGGGTCGGTGGGCATGCTTTCGCAGAAGCTGTACTCGGAGGCCGCCAACAAGGCGCTGGACAAGTCGCTGCAGGCGTTCGCGCAGGCCACCGGCACCACCGTCCGCAACGACCTGGTCTCCGGCGACGCCGGCGACATGGTCGCCAAGATGGACGCCGAGGTGAAGGCGGGCACCAACCGCGATCTGGCCTTCGTGAGCGACCGGCGGTTCGTCGGACAGTTGCACAACCTCGGCAACCTCACCGACGTCACCGACGTGGTCGAGGAGATGCGCGCGCTCTACGGGGAGCCCGCGACGGAAGCCACCAACTACTGCGTGTTCGACGGGCGCTGGTTCGCCATCCCCTACCACTTCATCGCGACCGGGATGTACCTGCGCAAGGACTGGTACCAGGAGAAGGGCCTGCCGCTCAAGCCGTACTACACGTGGCAGGAGCTGCGCGACAACGCGTTGGAGGTCTCCGACCCGGGCAAGAAGCGCTTCGGCTGGGGGCTCACGGTGAACCGCTCGGGTGATGCCAACGGCTTCATCGCGAACGTCATCAACACCTACGGCGGGGCGATCGCGGACAACACCGGCCGCAAGGTGGTGTTCAACTCGCCGGAGACCGTCGCCGCGGTGGAGTTCATCGGCGACATCTACACCAACCCGAAGTACACGCCGATGCTGCCACCCGGGGTCGGCAGCTGGACCGACTCGAGCAACAACGAGAACTGGCTGGCCCAGATCCTGGGGCTGACGCTCAACCAGTTCAGCGTCTACGCCGACTCGAAGACCAAGAAGAACCCGGTCTACGCCAACACGCACCCGTTCAACGGCGCCACCGGACCGGCGCTCGACCGGCCGCTGGCCTACGGCGAGTCCAACTCGTTCGTCGTGTTCAAGGGGGCGAAGAACCCCGATCTGGCCAAGCTGGTGGCCAAGTTCATGGTCAGCGGGAGCGCACTGCTCGGTGTCGCGAAGGAAGCCCCGTGCCTGGTCAACCCCTCGTGGGACAAAGTGTGGGATTCCGACCCGTACTACACCAGCGGTGACCCGGCCTTCGCCGCGCTGCGGGAGCAGACCCGCGCGCAGCTCCCGATCACCACCAAGACCGGCTACTCGTTCCCGCAGACCCCGAGCCCCGGCGAACAGGCCGCCACCGCCGCCTACCTGCTGACCGACATGATGCAGTCGGTCATCCAGGGCACCCGGCCGGCCGACGCCGTTGCCTCGACCCACGCCCGGATCGTCCAGGTCTTCGAGCAGCAGGGCTACAAGCAGTGACCGTCCTGCGTCCGAAGACGGCACAGCCAACGCGGTCGGCGCCGGCCCGTCCGGCGCCGGGCGCGTCGTCCTCGCTCAGCAGGTCGCAGCGGCTGCTCGGCCGCGACTGGCGCCTCGCCGCGCTGTTCATCGGGCCGACGCTGGTGCTGGTCGCGGGCCTGATCCTGTACCCGATCGTCACCTCCATCCTGACCAGCGCCACGGAGCGGCACGGCGCGGAGACGGTCTTCGTCGGGCTGGACAACTACACCGCCCTGATCAACGACACCTTGTTCCACAAGGGCGTGCTCAACTCGTTCGTCTTCACCGCGTACGCCGAGATCTTCAAAGTGACCCTCGGCCTCATCGCGGCGATGATGCTGCACCACATGCGTCGCGGCCGGGCGATCCTCGCCGGGGTGATCCTGCTGCCGTGGGTGGTGCCGACAGTCGTCACGGCCTTCACCTGGCGGTCCCTGTTCGACCCGATCTTCGGCAGTGTCAACACCCTGCTCACCGGCTCCGGGATCGGGCCCGCCCTCGCCGGCATCGGGCTCGTCGACAAGTGGCCCGCGGAGTGGCTGTCGGATCCCGCGCTCGCGCTGCCGACGGTCATCCTGGTCAACGTCTGGAAGGGCGTCCCCTTCTTCACGGTGACGTTCCTGGCCGGGCTCAAGGCCATCGACAGCGGTCTCTACGAGGCGGCGATGGTGGACGGCGCCTCGCAGTGGCAGCGCTTCGTGCACATCACGCTGCCGGGGCTGCGCAACGTCATGATCGTGACGGTGCTGCTGTCGTCGATCTGGACGTTCAACAACTTCGACCTGATCTGGCTGATGACCCAGGGCGGACCTGGGGACGCCACCGCCCCGTACGTGATGGTGGCGTACTCGAAGGCCATCCAGCAGCTGCAGCTGGGCGCGGGCGCCGCGGTCACGCTGGTGATGCTGCCGGTCATCGGCGTCCTCGTGGCGATCCTCGTGCGGATGATGCGGCGCGGCGACCTGCCCCGCGCGGGCGACCTGGGTCGCAGGCGGTTGACCCCCGCCCAGCGCAGGGCACTGCCGTGGGTGATCGTCGTGGTCTCGGTGCTCGTGCTGGTCTGGGCGTCGCCGCACATCGTGTGGAAGGCCGCGCTCGTGCTGGGCGTGTTCGTGTTGCTCGCGGCCGCCGTTGGACGGGTCGTCTCCGTGCTCGCCGCGCGGGGCAACCGGCTGGCCGCACGCCTGGTCAGCGGCGCAGGCACCGGGGTCGCGCTCGTTGGTCTGCTGGGCTTCGTGCTCGCCCCGCTCTACTGGATGACGGTCACGGCCTTCAAGTCCGACGACCAGATCGTCGCGCGCACCAACGACCTCTGGCCGACCCCGTGGACCACCGAGCAGTTCACCAACCTGTTCTCGGGCAAGGAGTTCGGCACCTGGTACCTCAACACGGTCGTGGTGTCGGTGGCGTCCACCGTGATCGCTCTGATCTGCGCGGCACTGGCCGGCTATGCGTTGGCGCGGCTGAGGTTCCGGGGTTCGGAGAGCTTCACGGTGACGATCCTGCTCACCTACGTGATGCCGGGCGCGCTGCTGTTCATCCCGCTGTACCAGATGGTCAGCGGGATCGGGCTCAACGACTCGTTGTGGTCGCTCGTGCTGGCCTATCCCACGTTCACCCTGCCGTTCGCGACGTGGCTGCTCGTCGGCTACTTCAAGTCGATCCCGGCCGACCTCGAGGAGTCCGCGCTGGTCGATGGCTGCACGCGGTTCGGGGCGTTCCTCCGGATCGTGCTGCCGCTGGCCAAACCGGGCCTGCTCGCGGTCGCCCTGTTCACGCTCACCAACGCGTGGAACGAGTTCCTGTTCGCCTTCGTGTTCATCACCAAGGACGACTACAAGACGCTGCCGGTCGGCATGCAGTCGATGATCTTCGGTGACGTCGTGCCGCAGGGGCAGCTGGCCGCGGCCTCGCTGCTGATCAGCATCCCGGTGGTGCTCATGTACGGGTTCGGGCAACGGTTCCTGACCGAGGGTCTCACCGCCGGGGCCGTGAAGGGATGAGCGTGCCCAGCGAGACCCGGCTGCTGGAGCCATTCACCCGGGCGTGGATCGAGGACCCGATCCCGTGGCAGCTGAACGACCCGTGGCGTCAGCTGACGGCAGCGGCTCGACGACTACGCGCGGGAGCGCGGGATCGCGATGGCGCCGCACCTGGCGGCGTCGCCGATCGCGGCGATGGCGTGCGTGCACCTGGCCGCTACGACCGGCTGTGGAGTCAGGCCTTTTCCTGCTCAGCGCGCCACCGCTCGTACTCGGGCCGGGCCTCGTCCGACAGCGGGTAGTACAGCCGCAGGTCGCCGCCCTCGGCAAGCCGGATCCGGGAGAACTCCTCCCATTCCGCGTGTTCCTGAGCGACGGCCACCAGGGCGGGCGCGAGCTTGACCGGCACCACGACCGCCCCATCGTCGTCGGCCACGACGATGTCGCCCGGTTCGACGAGGGTGCCACCGCATGCCACCGGCACGTTGACGGCGGCCGGGACGATACCGGTCTGGGCGTGGAAGTTCGGTGTGGCGCCCCGGATCCACAGCCCGAGGCCGAGCTTCTTGGCCTCGCCGATGTCGCGCAGGCACCCGTCGACCACCACGCCGGCGCCGCCGCGGCCCTTGAAGTAGGTCAGCATCATCTCGCCGAACACACCGCTGCTCATGTCACCCCGCGCGTCGACGACGATCATGTCGCCCGGTTGGGTGTGGTACATGACGTGCCGGTGCAGCTGCTTTTCCGGCTCGGCGTACTCGTCGACGGGATAGAGGTCCTCCCGCTTCGGCAGGAACTGCAGCGTCAGCGCCGGCCCGGCCACGCGCACACCCGGGGTCACCGAAACCGGGCCGCGGATGAACGCGCTGCGGATACCCATGCGGCTGAGCTCGGCGCTGGCCGTTGCGCTGCCGATGGCCGCGAGGGCCACACTGAGCTCGGCTGGCGGGCGAACGATGTCGTGCGTCTCGACCACGTCGGTGGCTCCCTCGGGTCCGCGCTGACCGTGTAACCATCGGAGAGTTTCGTTGAGACCTCAAGCAGAGCCTAGCCGGGCGAACCCGCGTTCGCGATCGACCACACCTTCGGCCATCGTCGCCGGCACGAGCCGGCGGACCGATTCAGCTGCGAGGTTCCCTTGCCGACCATCGGTCCGGCTCGCTATGTTAATCAGAAATCTCGCGCCGGATGAGACCCGATCAGGCTGGTTTGCTGCTGATACCGACACATTTCGGCCACGCGCCGACCAAGAAAGTCAGGTAAGTGAATGAGCGATCTCAGCAGGAGGAATCTACTGTCGCTCGGCGTCGCGCTGGGCTTGGTGGGCGTGGCGGACACCGTCCCGGCCTGGGCATCGGCGGGAGCCAACCCGTGGTGGGTCTGGGATGACGACGTGGACCGGCTGGTGGCCGGACTGCTTGACAGCGGCCAGATCCCGGCGGTGAACACCGCGTTGCGATCGTGGGTGAACAACAACGACTCACTGCCCAGCGGCCTGCCGGCCAACCTCGCCAGTTATCTCAGTGGTGTCAACACATTGCCGTCCTGGGCCGATCGCGCGAAGCTGCGTCTGGCCGCGGACTTCAACCGGCGCAAGGACACCTACCTGTTCATGCTCTACGGCCTCGGCAGCGGGATCATGAGCACGGTGATCCCGCGCGAGTCCAAGTCGGTCTACTGGTCCGCGGGTGGCGCCAACATGCAGGACCGCGCGGCGAAGACGTTCACCTTCGGCTACGACCTGAGCGAGGCGGCCGCCTTCGAACCCACGGGCCAGTTCCTGGTCACCGCCAACAAAACCCGCCTCGTGCACGCCGCCGTACGCCACCTGCTGCCGCAGTCGCCGCACTGGCAGGCGGTCGCCGAGGAGCCGAACAAGATCCCGATCAGCAACGGCGACATCCTCGTCACGTTCCACAGCCTGGGCACCTACGTGCACCGGAAGCTCAAGGAATGGCGTGTCCCGATGACCGCCGCCGAAGAAGCCGCGTTCCTGCACATGTGGCAGGTCGCCATCCACATGCTCGGCGTGCGCGACGAGTTCATCCCCCAGACCTGGGCCGCCGCGGACACCCAGTCCGCGCAGGTGCTCACCCCCATCCTCGCGCCCACCTTCGAGGGCAGGGAGCTCGCCGAGGACCTGCTCGGCCTGACCGCGCAGGTCGACCTGGGCGTCACCCGCGGGTTCCTCAACGAGTTCGTCCGGTACGTGCTGAGCGACCAGGTGGGCGACTGGCTCAACCTGCGGCGCGACTACGCCGCCGCCGGGCTCATCCGCGTCGGCTGGCCCGCCTACATCGCGTTCCGGGAGGGACTGCTGCCCATCATGCCGGCCGGGTTCTACATGTTCGACCAGTTCATCCGCGCCCTCGCAATGCTGTTCCTCAACAAAGGCTCCTCCCCCACCACCACGCCGATCACCATCCCCACCGGAAACCGGCCCGGCGCCTGACCCGAAGTCCTCACCGTCCACACAGGACTGAGTGCTCCCTGCGTGATCTTCACTTCCGCAGGATGAAGCCCCATTGGAGGTTGATCACCGCGCAGCATGACGGGCTCCACCCACACCGTGTAGTCGCTGACCGGGTACGGCGTGCCACGTCCGGAACCCGCGTTCCGCGGGTCTGCACTCCATTCTGCATCACGTCGAGGGCTTTTGGCCGGTCAGATCGGTCACCCGGGCACGACCGGCAGGGACAGCGGGCCGTAGGTCAGAAACGATGGGCTGTAAGGGATGTCGTCGAGGGGGACGGCGGGCTTCAGGGCGGGCATGCGGGTGAACAGGGCCGCGAGGGCGATCCGGCCTTCGAGCCGGGCCAGTGGGGCGCCGACGCAGAAGTGGGCGCCGTGGCCGAACGCGAGGTGGCCGTTGAGCGGGCGGGTGCTGTCGAACCTGGTGATGTCGAACTCGGCGGCGTCGGGGCCGTGGTGGGACGGATCCGTTGCGGCGCCGCCGATGCACAACAGGAGGGCGTCGCCCGCCGCGATCGGTACCCCGGCGACGTCGGTGGTGGACAGGGCGTAGCGGAACATGTCGCCATAAACCGGCGGGGTGCGGCGGAGGGCCTCCTCGACAACGTCGCCCCACCGGTTGCCCTCGGCCGCCAGGACAAGCTGGGCGGGGTTGGCGAGCAGGCCGATGA
The DNA here is from genome assembly GCF_040675465.1 of Actinocrispum sp. NPDC049592. Lineage (NCBI taxonomy): Bacteria > Bacillati > Actinomycetota > Actinomycetes > Pseudonocardiales > Pseudonocardiaceae > Actinocrispum > Actinocrispum sp. NPDC049592. The sequence continues at coordinate 111,652 of NZ_JBFAPA010000008.1, forward strand.
TGGCGTGGCCGAGCATGTGCACGGTGGTCTCGTGGCAGGCGATGATCAGCAGGAACAGGCAGTCCACCAGTTCCCGCGCGGTGAGCCGCTCGGCGTCCTGGCCGCGGACCATCGCGGAGGTCAGGTCGGTGCGGGGCGCGAGACGTTTGTGGTCGGCGAGAATGCTCAGGTAGGCAAGCATTTCCTGACGTGCGTCGTGGGTCTGCGCCGCGGTGCTGAGGTGGGAGAACAGGATCTCGGTCCACGCTCGCAGCCTGGGCAGGTCGGTCTCCGGGATGCCCAGCAGCTCGCAGACGACCGCGAGCGGCAGCTGCTCGGTGAACTCCGGCACGAGGTCGACCTCACCGGGATTCGCCTCAAGCGCATCGAGCAGGTTGCCGACGATCTCGACGATGCGGGGACGAAGGGCCGAGACGCGCGCTGGTGTGAACTCCCGGGACACCAACGCGCGCAACCGGAGGTGGTCCCGGCCGTCTTGGACAAGCATGTGTTCGCCGGACACCAACGGCAGGAACGGCCAGTCGCTGGGTACCTCGCCGTCACGCAACGCGGCCCAGTGCGAGGGGTGTTTGCCGAACCGGGTGTCGTCCCCGGCGAGCACTTCCCGCACCGCGGCGTGGGTGGTCACCGCCCACACCCGCACTCCCCCGGGTAACTCGACGGGCACAACCGGTCCGGCTGCGCGGAACCGTGCGTAGGTGTCGGGCAGGGACTCGTCGGCGGCGGGTAGACGGAAGACTGCAGTGCTGGCGGTCACGTCCTTATCCCACTCTCCACTCGGGACTCGTGATGAGACAACGGTAACCGAGTGGCCGCGCGCCCTGCAGTGATCGCGCTGGCAATGGCGTATTCAGGCCGTGAGCTCGCCCAGCAGCGATTCCTTGATCTGCGGCCGGCTGCCGGCGACCAGGGTGAACATCGCCTCGCGCACCAGCCGTTGCCCGTGCCCTCCAGTGAGAACGCCCGAGGCGCCCTCGGCGGCCACCAGCGCCCCGGCCGCGCGGTAGGCCAGCGCGGATGCCTCGGCCCTGGCGGGGTACAACGCTTCCAGGTCAGGCAAAGCGGCATCGAGCCGGACACGGATTCCATCGGCCTGAGCGGCAATCGCCTCAGCAGCCGCCGATTTACCGAGCGAGTCAATAAGGTTCGCGCAGCGCAACGCGAGCCCGATCGGCAGGCAGCCGTTCATCCGGGACCCGATCGCGCGGGACTGCCGGAACTCCTCGACCGGCACAGCGCTGACGATCCGCTCGTCGGGGACGAAGAGGCCGTCCAGGCGCAGGTGGACGGTCCGCGTTGCTTGTGCCGCAACGAGGTGGTACATGGAAGCGGTCAGTTCCGGCACGGTTCTGGTGTCCACCAGAGCGTTCACGATGACCTCACCGGTGTGCCCGGACAACTGGAGCACCTCGGTGATGCCCCAGCCGGACACGAACGGCCCGTCGCCGTCGAAAACCCAGCCGCCATCGGTCTTCCGGGCCCGCAGCCGCGGCGGATCAGTGAGCACACCGGCGAACGCCACACCCGCGCGGACCTTTCCGGATACCACGTCGTCGAAGAAACGTTCCCGCAACGGCAGATTCTCAGTGCCAGCGAGCCCCACCGCCACAGCGTGGTGCTGCATCCACACGAACGTCGTGGACAGGCACGCCCCGCCGAGGACTTCCAGCACCTGCACGGCCGCTTGCAGGTCCACGCCCGAGGTCAGCAGCCCGTAGAACCCGCTGTCGGCCAGGACCCGGAAGTGGCTCTCCGGCACCACGCCGCCGGTGTCGACCAGGCCGGCGTCCGGGAACAGCACCGTGTCGGCGATCCACTTCGCCCGTTCCACCACATCAGTCACCCGGCCAAGCATACTGGCGCAAGTAAGGCACGCCTAAGTCATTACCCGGGGCCGAGGCACGGAACCGGGCCAGCTGACCGGTCTACGGGTGGATGCCGAAGGGGCCGAGGACGCCCAGGTCGATGCGGGTGGACTCGACCATGGCGTGGGCGTTGTCGATCGTGAACACGTCCGCGCCTGCCAGCTTTCCGGTGTAGGCGGCGATCACCGGGGCGGCCGCGAGCCGGGCCGCTTCGTCCAGATAGGACTTGAAGACCGCCCAGGAGTTGCCCGCCGGCCCGTACTTCTGGAAGAACGGGGTGGGATCGAGCGTTTCGATCGCGGTTCTGGCGTGCGCCGCCAGGTCGTCCACGTAGTTCTTCTGCAGTGCGGCGTCCGCCCGGGTGCCGAGCCTGCCCAGGTGGCCGCCGACGAACGTCGTCCACGGGTAGCTCATGATCCGCTCGTGCGCCCGCACCCAGTTCTGGATCTCCTGCGACACCGCGAGACCCTTGAACGGGACCCAGCCGGGGAACAGCACGTCGATGACGAGCAGCGTCTGGTAGTCCGGCGCGTGGACGAAGATGTTGTCAGCGGTGTGGTTCGGGCCGTGGTGGGCCAGTTCCAGCCGCTCGCCGCCGACTCGCAGGGTGTGCCGATCGTGGAACGTCGTCGTCGGGAGCGGCCGGTTCGGGTCACGGTCGGTGCGCAGCAGCCGAGCGGTCTCCGCGTGAGCGATGCGTTCGACGGAGTTGCCGAAGATCCCGGCCGCGCCGATGTGGTCGGCGTGGGAGTGCGAGTACACGAGGTGGGTCACCGTACCCGGTCTGCCGTTGGCCTTCGTGACGTCGTTGATCGCCCGTAGGAGGTTCCGCCCGATGGTGGGCGGGGCGTCGACGAGCACCACGCCGGTCCGTGTGCTGAGCACCATCGCCTGGTAGCTGGAATCGGTGACCCAGTACAGGTTTCCCTTGATCCGGGCCACGTGGTAGCCGAAATCGTTGGGTTGCGGGCCGAATGCGGACGGCGGGATCGGCGCGTAGCCGGGCAGTGTATCGGCATGTGCCGGTCCTGCGAGGGCAACGGCGGGGATCGTCGTAGCGGTCGCCGCGAGGAAGGTTCGCCGCGTGGTGCCAGGTTTCATCACAGATCACTCCTGGGAATCAACTAGTTCAAGATTCAACAATCCGAATGATAGTTGCTTGCACAGGCAAGCTCAATACCCGCGCCAGACGATGTGAACAGCGTGTTGCCGCCGCTCTCAGCCGCATTGCTCTAGAGTGGCCTGGTGGCGCCGCATCGCCGGACGGTGAAAGAGCTTGCAGGCGCCAGTACGGGAAGGGCCGGTGTGATGCCGAAAAACCAGGGGCGCGAGCCCGGCCACACCGGGCCGACCACGGATCTCGACGCCACGATCGCGCGGCTGCACCGGGAAACCCCGCTATGGCAGGCATTCCTCTCGGTCCACCGGCATATCGTGGAGCGGCTGGCCGAGCAGATGCTGACCGATCACCGGCTCCCGCTCGACTGGTTCGACGTGCTTGTCCACCTCGCCGACGTGCCGGGCAGGCGACTGCGCCAGCGGGAGCTGCGCGACCGGCTGCTGCTCAGCGAGAGCGGCGTCTCCCGGCTGCTGGTGCGCATGGCCGAGGCCGGTTTTCTGGAGCGCACACCCGCCGATGACGATCGTCGTGGGGTGGCGGTGGCACTCACTGACCAGGGAGCGGCCGCGCTGGTCGCCGCCACCGGCTCACACCTCGAACTCGTCGCCGGACTGTTCACGGGCAAGCTCGACGCGACCGAGGTGGTCGCGTTGCAGCACATCCTGGCCAAGCTCGCCTGACCCAGCAGCTTGCGTGCGCAAGCATCGGCGGTGCCTAGGTATCGGGCTGGTCGAGGTCACCGAGCTCGGAGAAGACGAAGACGCGCACGGCGTGCCCGGTGTTGGGGTGGACCTGGGCGAGGTAGGCCGAGACGGGGCTGCCGACGATCTCCTCGATCGCCTCGAGGAACTCCGCCTTGGTCGCCTCGTGCAGGGCCTCGTGGTGCCGGACCACGGCGTCCAGGTGTCCCCGTTCGCTCAGCACGGCGTCGGCCACGGTCAGACTGTCCACAGACAACACGACGAGGCTGATCGGTTCGTCGTCGCTGACCGAGACCTTCACGTTGCGCGGCCCGCGCCCGTAGAACGACCGCTCCAGACTCGTGATCTTCTCGGCCACCGCGTTGCGCTGTGCTCTGGTTATCCGCACCCGGCCACCATATAGTGGCCTTTCGGGCTGTGCCGTTGGGAACGCGCGAGTGCGCGCGCGTGTCGCGGCGACACGGCTCGAGCGAGATGACAATCCGTGCTGGCCTGAGGCGACGGGATCACCCCGGCGGGTTCAGGACACCGCGGGTTCGAGCGAAAGGGCTTGTCTCGTGACGAAGGGTTCCATGGTGCCCGCACGGCGCCTCAGACACATTGTCGACGACATCGCCAACACCCCCGATATCTGGCTGCCCGAGGTCCGGTTCGACCTCTACGAACGTCACTGCGTCCGGTTGCGGCGCGACGACGAGTTCGAGGTGTGGCTGATCTGCTGGGACATCGGCCAGGACACTCTCCTGCACGACCACGGCGGCAGCGTCGGCGCGTTCTCCATCGCGCGCGGCTCCCTGGTCGAGGACTACGGCAGGATCGGCTCCCCCGCCCTGCACACCCGGCGGCACAACGCCGGGACGACCGTCGGGTTCGGCAAGAAGTACCTGCACAACCTGGTGAACGTGGGGATGGAACCGACCGTGTCCATCCACGCCTACTCCCCGCCGTTGCGCGTGATGAACTTCTACTGCTGGCTGCCGACCGGCACGCACCACCTGCGCGCCATCGAGTGCGACACCCCTGAACCGGACACCGCGGTTGTCGAGGCACAGGCCGGCGCCCTGCGCGCCGCCCAGCAGTGAACGCCATCTCCAGGCTGCTCGACCAGGCACGGGAACGGATCATCCGCTACTCCCCCGCCGAGGCAGCCGAAGCGTTGCGCCGTGGCGCGGTCCTGGTGGACCTGCGGCCGACCGAGTACCGGTGGCGGTTCGGGGAGATCCCCGGGGCCGTGCCGGTCTCCCGGCATGTGCTGGAGTGGCGGCTGGACGTGACAAGTCCCTGGCACCTCAAGGAGTTGCGGCACGGCGACGTCGACCAGGAGATCCTGTTGATCTGCAACGAGGGCTACACCTCCAGCCTGGCCGCCTACCAGGTGGCTGTCCACTTGGGACTGACCGGGCTCCGGGACGTGGCCGGCGGGGTGGCCGCCTGGCGCGCCGCCGGATACCCGGTCATGTCCCGGCTCACCACGCAGCCGGAGCGGGCGGCGGCACCACCGGAGGACGGTCGTCGCATGTGATCGTGTTGGGCAGCAGCCACGGCGCCAGCCAGCCGCCGTCGTTGCCGCCCTGATCGACCACGGAGAACTCCGAGCCGGTGGCGGGGAAGTGGAACGACCCGCAGTTGTTGACGCCGACCGCGCCGACGTTGCGGGCGTCCACGTTCTCGAAGGTGGCCGAGCCGGCCGAGCGCGCGCTCAGCACGGACGTGCCGGTGCCGTCCACCCGCAGGTCCTTGAAGTGCACGTTGGTGATCGAGTACAGGTCGCGCACGCCGAACTCGGACACCAGCATGAGCGCGTTGTAGGTGTTGTCCAGGAAGGAGTTGCCGGCGACCTGGATGTCCGCGTCGATCGACTTCTCCAGGGCGTAGATCCACAGCGCGCCCAGGCCGATGTTCCAGTTGAGCTCATAGGTTCCGGCGCGCACGGTGGTGTTGCCGGTGACCCAGACGTGCCCGGTGAACGCCTCGGCGCCGAACCGGGAGCCGAGCTGGATCGCGCTGCCCTCCCGGACCGGGTCGGCGACGAGGTTGTTCGAGATGGTGTTGTCGGTGCCGCCGTAGAGGGCGATTCCGTTGGCCAGCACCGGGGTCTGGATGGTGTTGTGGTCGAACGTGTTGCCCGCGTCGGCGGTCTTGTCCGACCACATCGCCAGGCCGTCGTCGCCGGTGTTGCGGATGAAGTTGCCGGCCACCAAGGAGTTCGTGACGCCAGTGTGGAAGTTGACGCCGTCGCCGATCTGGTCGGCGATGACGTTGCCGCGGATCGTGAGGTTGGTCATCGGGCCGTCCAGCCAGATACCGACCTTGGTCCGATGGATGTAGAGGCCTTCGATGCTGGAGTCGCTCAGGGCGCCGCCGATGCCGTTGACCTGGTCGTCGTCGATGCGTTCGCGAACGTCGCCCTCGATGGTGAACCCGTTGAGGTGGACGTTGCGGCTGCCGCCATCATTGATGTATTTGCCGTAGAAGCCGACGCCGGTGTGGATGGACTTGTCCGGCAACGGTTTCGGCAGTGTGACCTGGTGGCCCTTGATGATCGTGTGCCAGCTGCCGGCGCCGACGATGGTCACGTTGTCCACCAGGATGTGCCGGTTGACCTGGTAGGTGCCCGGCGGAATGTAGACCTTGAGGCCGGTGAGCCTGGCGAAGGCGATCGCGGTGTCGAACGCGTCGGCGGACTCGCGGCGGCCGGTCGGGTCGGCGCCGAACCACTGCACGTTCATGGCGAGGTGCTCGACGTGCGGGCCGGCCACGCGCTGGGTGTCGATCAGGTCGATCACGGTCCAGGGCGCGTTGCCCGCGGTGAGCCGGATGGTGTCACCAGCGCGGTAGGTGCGGTCCAGCTTGAGGCGTTGCTCGTCGTAGAAGTGGCTGGGGCGGAAGGGTTTCGGGAACGCCGGGGCGGGTGTGGTGGCGGCCGGGACGCAGGAGCACTCGGTGACCCACCAGTCGGGGTGCAGCAGTTCGGCGTTGGGGTCGTTGGTGAACGGGTACTGGTTGTAGAGCCACGCGTACTGCGAGGTGAGGGTCATGGTGGCTGTGCGTTTGCCGTTGACCGCCACGTCGAGGGGCGATGTGATTCCGCCGCCGTTCGGGGCGTCGGGCAGGCTGTAGCGGACGGTGATCGCGTTGGCCGCGCTGGGCAGCGTGAACTCGACGTACTGGCCCGGCGTCAGCTTGACGGCTTTGCGGCCGGACGCCTCGCCGGCCAGGGTGTAGGCGGTGCGGTCAGGGCCGATCGCGATGCCGGTGGTGGCGGCGTTCTCGGCTTCCTGCTCGGCGAACTCGACGTTCGCGCCCCGGCCCGCGACGAGGGCGGGATCCAGGGCCGCGCGGGTGACCACCGGCGCCTTCGGGGCCGCGGTCGCGGACGCTGTCACCAGGGAGAGACCGGTCGTCACCGCCGCCACGACCGCCAACCACCGCTTCATCGGGCGTCTCTTTCTCTCGGGCCACAGGGTGAAGCGACCTTAGGCCGCCATCACCGATCGAACAAGATGCTGTGCTACTTATTCGACCATTCGCCCTAGAGTTGCGTATTCTTGCCAGATGTTTGCAGACTAGGAGTCGTCCTGACGCCGGATCAGCTGCCGGACGAGGTAACAGCCGACAAGGAACAGACACTGGTGGGCCGTGGGCGTGGGCCCGGACAGCACGGCGTCCCAGCCCACCAGCAGAAGCAGCCCGTGGACGCCGATCACGATGTACGCACCGCGCAGCGCCCACACCAGCACAGGCGGCCATTTCGGCCGCTCGATCTCGCGTTGACCCACTGGACTTCCCGTCGCTCCCCCGCCGGATGACGGGCGTGCTGCAAAAAGGAGCACATACCCCGGTTGGCGACGGGTCAAACGGGTGTCCACATCGGACTGTCAGTGCAGCAGCGCGTCGGGCACCGGCAGGTCAAGGGCCACAAGGAAGCGAGACGTCTTGATCTCGATGTAGGCCGCGCCGGCGTCCTCGCCCGCTTTGGCCCGGTCCAGCGGTTCGGCAAGGTACTCCGCGATCTTCCGCCGCTTGTCGTCGATCCCCTCGGCGCTGTCCCGCGTCCTCGCCCACCACTGGACGAGCCCGTCGGCCGCCTCCTCGGCGGTGTCGCCGAGGTGCACCACGCCGTCCGGCGCGGGGCCGTAGGTGATCGTCGCGGTGTCCTGGACATCCACTTTCAGCCACGGATCCGCCGAGTCCGGCCGGGTGTCCCGGTCCACGGACGTCCAGGTCCCGTTCTCGTACAACAGCGTCCCGGAGAAGGCCATGCCTCCGGCTACCCCGTTCGCGCCTTGGAAAACGCCCTGTTTGCCCAGGTCGCAGGGCAAGGGTCTGGGCGTGATGCTCGTGCCGGGCTTCGGGTTCGGCGACCGCAGCCTCGCGTTGCGCCAGCACGGGTCTCCCGCCGTCCTCATCTTTCACGGCGTGGCAGCCGCGGCCGGCGGGATGGGCACGGCTCAGGCCGCCTGCTGGGGGTGCCAGGCGGCCTGAGCCGGTAGGGATGAACCCGGAGGTTCAGGAGGCCAGCGTCAGGCCGTAGGCCTGCAGCTCCAGGGTGAGCGGGTAGAAGTAGCTCGTCACTGTGTCACCACCGGACAGGGTGCCCAGTCCGATGCTGCCGTCGTAGGCGGGACCGCCGGAGTCGCCGTGGTCGGTGTGCGCGGTGGTGCCGAACTCATGGTTGAGCACGCCCACGTCGAAGTTCACCGACTGGTCGACCGAGGTCACCTCACCGCTGCCGCCACCGGTGGTGGAGCCCATCTTCTGGATCCGCTCGCCGACGAACGGCTCACCGGCGGTGGTGATCCGCTGGCCGGTGTTGATCTCGCCGGGTCCGGTGCCGTTGGGCCGGGTGAGCAGACCGGAGTCGGCGTCCGGGCAGTCGCTCTCGACGACCTTGGCGCCGGACACGTCGCCGCCCGCCCAGGTGCCGCCGAGGTTGGTGCAGTGCCCCGCGGTCAGCAGGAACGGCTGGCCGCCGCGGGTGACGTTGAAGCCGAGAGAACAGCGGCCCTGGTTGTTCTGGATGGCGTCACCACCGGCGATGTGCAATTCCAGTTTGCCGGTCTTGTGTTCGACACGGACCTGGTCGCCGTATTTCGCGGCGGCCGTGTTCACGGTGTCCACAGTGGACTTGCTGGCCGCCGAGTAAATCGTGACGACGACCTGGTTGGTCCGGGTGTCGATACCCCACGCGGTCTGTGGCACATTCCGCACGGTGTCCAGCGCGTTCTTGACGCCGGTGAGCGCGGTGAGGCTGTACTTCACCTTCTTGGCGGTCAGTCCGGCCGCCTTGACTTTGTCCGCGGCGTTGTCGTCGAGCACGTTCACGACGGCTTTGCCGTTGTCCAGGTGGATTCCGCCGTTGCCCATCAGCGTGCCGGCGACCTGACGCGCCTGGTCAAGGGCGGTTTGCTGCTGCCGGGCGAACGCCGCGGGATCGGCCGACGCGTCCGGGACGAACAGCGCGGCGACCGCCGCGGCAACGGTGGCCACGGCGAGGGTGTTTCGCAGGGTCATAAGGTTCCTCGAAGTTTTGGTGCAGGGCTGAAGCAGTCCGCTACCGGGCAGACACCTTCAGTGAACTCACCCCTACCCTTGATCCGAATGGCCCCCACGACTACCGCCGAAAGTAGGTTACTTGGTCACCAAGTCGGACGTATCGGCCCATTCGAGACATTCCTGGAGCCGGTCGAGGATTTCCCGCAAAATGTCCGGACTGGTCGCCAGGTTTAGCCGCACGAAATCCTGGGTATTCACCTCGGTTGGCGCGCTGAATTCCGCGCCGGGGCTGAGTTTCACCTTTGCCCGGCGCTCGACGGTGCCCGCGTCCACACCCAGCCGGAGCCAGGCCAGGTAGGTGGCCTCGGGCGGGTGGAACGAGCCGGACGCCCACTCGGTGACCATCCGCCGGTTGCCGGTCAGCTGGTTCAGCAGTCCCGCCAGCCACGCATCGCCCTCCCGCCAGGCCGCGACGGTCGCGACCCGGCCGAGGATGCTCGGCTGGCCGAAGATGTCGAGCGGGGCCGCGTCGAGCTTCGCCTTGAGGTGATCCGGTCCGATGTGTGCGACCGCGCACCGCATGGCGGCAAGGTTGAACGCCTTGGTCGCCGAGGTCGCGGTGACCGTGCGGCGGGCGACGTCCGGGCCCAGCGAGGCGAACGGAGTGTGCACGAAGGACGGATAGGTCAGGTCGGCGTGGATCTCGTCGGTGAGCACCACCATGTCCCCGGCGCCGGCCAACGCCTCCAGCTCGGCGCGCGTGAACACGCGTCCGGTCGGGTTGTGCGGGTTGACCAGGACCAGCAACCGGCAGTCCCGCAGGCCGGATGTGTCGAAGCCCCAACGACTTCCGGTGTCGACCATCGGGATCGGGACGACACGGCGACCGGCGCGGACGATGCTGGCCAGGAACGGCGGGTAGGTCGGCACGTGGATGGCGACGCCGTCGCCGGGTTCGGTGGTGGTCTCGATCATCACCTGCAGGATCTGGATCAGGTCGGTGAACACCCGCGTGCGGCCTTCCGTTGGCGCCCAACCGAACCGCGTCGCCATCCGGTCCTGGAACGCGGTGACGACCGGGTCCTCGCCGGTCCAGAACGGGTAGCCCAGATCGCCGCGTTCGATCACCTCGAGCATCCGGTCGCGGACCACGGGCGGGATGCCGAAGTCCATGTCCGCGACCCACGCGCCGAGGGTGTCCGGCGGCAGCGATCCCCATTTCACGCCGAACCCGGAGCGCAGCCGGTCCGGGTCGACCCGGTCGAACGGGCTCACCGGGACTCCGCCAGCAACACGTCGCGCATGATCTCCATCTGGCCATGGTGTTGCGCCAGTTCCTCGTAGACGTGCAGCAGCACCACCCCGCGATCCAGCCGGATATCCGGCCCACCGAACTCCGGCGGTGGAAACCCATGCAGCGGCGCCTCAAGGTCCACTTCGGACACATCGGTGTGCAGGAGCGCCTCGACTTCCCTTGCGTGGCCCACTAACTCGTCCACCGGTCCATGCGCCTCGAACTCGGCGCCGCGGTCGCGGTCGACCGGGCGGCCCGCGACCAGCCAGCCGACCCAATAGGTCACGACACCGAGGCAGTGGTGCAGCACCGCGTACGGACTGTTCGCACCCTCAAGCGCGGGACGCCGGTTGGCCAGGTCGTCGCCGAGGCCGGTGACGATCTCGATCATGCCGTTGAGGGCGCGGCCGGTGAAGTACAGGTAGTGCTCGCGGGTGATCACGTCAGCCTTCCGTCACCTACTTAGTGGGTGACTCAGCTTGAGCCGAAGCCACGTCACCTGTCAAGATGGTGACGTGAAGTTCGCGTTCGTCAGCGGCAACCTCGCCCTCGACCTGGCCGGCACCCTCAAGTGGCGCCGCGACTCCCCCGAGGAACTGCTGGCCACCCCCGACGACCTCGCCGACTGGACGGTCGCCGCCGGAGTCCTCACCAACCGCCCCGACGTCACCGCGACTGACCTCACCGCGATGCTCGACCTACGCGAAGCGGTCTACCGCCTGGTCACCACCACCGCCCACCCCGGCGACCTCGACCTGCTCAACACCCACGCCGCCGGCCCGGCGCCGACCGTGTGCGTGACCGAGAACTCCGTGACCCGCAAGGGAAGCGTGGCCTCGGTCGGCTGGGCGGTCGCGTGGGCACTGGCCGACCTGCGCACCGAACGCCCGACCGTGCGCGAGTGTCAACGCCCGGAGTGCACGCGGATCTTCGTCGACCGCTCCCGCACCGCGAACCGCCGCTGGTGCGGCATGCAGGAGTGCGGAAACCGCTTCAAAGCCGCCGCCTACCGCGCCCGCAAGGTCAACTAGCTACGCAGGGCGTCGCGGAGGGTGCGGGCGACGTGGGACATCAGGGCTTCCGCGCCGGGCTGGACCGCGGCGGGCACGTGGGACTCGGTGAGGGCGGTGATGGCGAAGGTCTGGCCGTCGTCGTGTTCGACCACGCCGATCTCGTGGCGGAGGTTGAGCAGTGTTCCGGTTTTGGAGGACCAGCGGGTCGAGTCGGACATGAAGTCGGGGGCGAGGCGATGCCGCAGGATGTTCTCCCCCATCAGCCGACGCACCTCCGCGGCGACGGGAGCCTGGATCGAAGTCGGGCGCCATACGGCCTGCAGCAGATCCGTGAATGCGCGGGCGGACCCGGCGTTGGCGCGGCTGATGTCCAGTTGTGGCACGGGGTGGCCGCGGCCCGCGGTTCCGGCGGTGATCGCCAGGGTGTGCGCGAGGTGGGCTTCGGCGCGGGGGAATCGTTCCGCGGGGGTGTCGACGAGGTCGGCCATGAGGTGGCGCACTGCGATGCCGTCGTGGCCGAGTCTGCGCAGTTCGGCGCCGACCTCGGTGGGTGGGGTGAGGCCGAAGAGGGTGTCGGCGGCGATGTTGTCGCTCATCGAGGTGCTGAGGTAGAGCAGGTCCGCGAGCGCGATCGTGGCGGGGTGGCGGAACTTGGTCAGACCGATCGGGCCGGGGACGGTGCTCCTGCCGGGTGCCACAGTCATCGGAGTGGCGGGGTCGAGTTCGCCGCGGGCGATGCGTTCCAGGGTGGCGATAGCGAGCGGCACCTTCACCAGCGAGGCCACCGGATAGTCGGTGTCGGCGTCGATGCCCAGTTCGTCGCCGGTGTCGAGGTCGCGGACGAGGAACGAGCCGCGCAGGCCCGCGTCGTCGAGTGCCTGGCGGGCCTCGCGGATGACCTTGGTCGTGCCCATCACACCGCCCCGAGGCAACGCGCGATCAGCTCGGGCGGCAGGGATCGGATCCGGGAGCCGTCCTCGGGTGAGCGGGCGGCGATGTCATAACCGCGGGCGAGATCCAGTTCGCCGATCGGCCGCCAGTGCAGGCCCAGCTCGTCGGCCTGGGCCGGTGAGCAGAGCAGCAGGTCGGTCGAGGCGAGCACGTCGGCGGTGGCCGCGATCAGCGAATCGGCGACGACGACCTGAGCGGGTTGCAGGCCGACGGCGTGCCCGAGGCGCCGCACGCGGTCGCGGATGTGCGGAACGTCGTCCTCGGCCTGGATCAGCACCCGGCGCCGGCGAGCGGCCCGCTCGGCCCGGCTCGCCCGCAGGGTCTCCACGTAGATCGCCGCTCCCGGGTCATCGCGTCCGGCGAGGCCGACCGGCACGCGCCAGGTGCTCTCATCGGGCGGGACGGCGACGATCGCGGCCCGGACCTCCAGGGTGCGGGCCAGTTCGGCGCGCCGGTCGGGTCCGGCTGGGCGTGGGTCGAGGGTGACCTCGTGGGCGCGAGCCTCGGCGACGAGCCGGGCCAGCGGGCGGGCCCCGCAGATCTCCGGCACGGCCAGCCGGAACGGGCGCAGCCTGGCCTGTTCCGCGTCGTGGTCCATCTCCTCGGCCAGCTCGACCAGCCGCCGCGCCGAGGGCAGCATCTCGCGGCCGAACTCGGTCAGCCGAACCGTCCGCGAGGACCGGGTCAGCAGCTGCCCGCCGAAATGCTTCTCCAGCGCGGCGATGCGCCGGCTGGCCACGGACTGCGGGATGCGGGCGGCCGCCGCGCCGCCGGTGAAGCTGCCGTGCCCGCTCACGGCGACGAACGCCTTGCAGGCCGCGATCACGTCCACCTGATCACCTTATATGCCGGATCGGCATCAATCCGTTCGTTCATGTCTTCGACAGCATCCGGCGGCTCCTGCGAGGCTCGTAGTCGATCAAGGAGGGGATCATGACCACTTCTCGCCGTAGCCTGCTCCGGGCGCTCGCGCTGCTGCCTTTGGCAGGGTGCGCCACCACCGAACGGCCTGCGGAGCGGGTGACCAGCGCACCGCCATCGACCACTCGGCCGCCCGAGCGGGATGAGCACCTGCTCGGCCTGGAGCAGAAGTTCGACGCGCGCCTGGGTGTCTACGCCGTCGGCGCTGGTCCCGCCATCACACATCGGGCGGACGAGCGGTTCGCGTTCTGCTCGACGTTCAAGGGCCTCGCGACGGCGGCCGTGCTGTCCCGCAACCCGATGGCGCACCTGGACACCATCATCAAGTACACCCAGGCCGACCTGATGAAGAGCTCCACCATCACCAAGGACCATGTGGCCACGGGCATGACGCTGCGGGACCTGTGTGATGCCGCGGTCCGCTACAGCGACGGCACCGCGGGCAACCTCCTGCTGCGCGACGTCGGCGGCCCGGCCGAGCTGACGGCCTACCTGCGTGGCCTCGGCGACGAGGTGACGCGGATGGACCGGATCGAACCCGACCTCACCTCCGCCATCCCCGGCGACGCCCGGGACACGACCACACCGCGGGCGATCGGCGCGGTCTACCAGCGAATCGTGCTGGGCGACGCCCTCCCGGGCGACAAGCGTGACGTCCTCCGCGACCTGATGGAGCGCACAGTCACTGGCGCCAAACGGATCCGCGCCGGTGTGCCGCGAGGATGGCGAGTTGCTGACAAGACCGGCACGGGCGATTACGGCACGGCCAACGACATCGCCGTGGTGTGGCCGCCGAACGCCGCTCCGCTGACCATCGCGATCATGTCGAGCCGGTCCACTGTGGACGCGAAGTACGACGAGGCCCTGATCGCCGAAGCGGCCGCCTACGTCGTGCGAACCCTCACCTGAGGCTCATGCGGTCTTGGCGTCGGCGCGTGCCTGCGCGGCGAGGATGTCGGGCATCCGGGCCTGCAGCAGGCCGATCAGTTCGAGGGCTTTGCCGGCGATCTCGCTGCCGACCGGGGTGAGGCTGTACTCGACGTGCAGCTTGTTGGTGGTCTGGACGTCGCGGTGGACCAGGCCGTCGCGTTCGAGCGCCTGCAGGGCCTGGGCGAGCATCTTCTGGCTGACGCCCTCGACCCGGCGGGCGAGCGCGTTGAACCGCAGCGGCCCGTCGGCCAGCGCGCCCAGCGCGAGCATCCCCCACCGCCCGGTGACGTGCTCCAACGTGGGACGGGACGGGCAGCTGCTCACGAAGACGTCGTACTCGACGTCCAGGTCCTCACTCTCCACGCTACTACGATACCCAACTCACACCGGTATCTGCATGCTTGCGCTTTCAAAAAGTTACTGCGATCCTCTGGGAACCGATCTCGCTCAGAGAGGATCTCCCCGATGGATCGTCGTTCGCTGCTGACCAACGGCGCCGCAGCCGCCTTCGGAGCACTCGCCTTGACCGCCGTGACCAGCGGAAACGCCGAGGCCGCCGCTGCGGACTGGTACGGCGGCCGTGGCCTGCACCCCGACCCCGCCAGCACGCCGGTGCCCAACCCGCCGTTCCCGCACGGCCTGAACCGGGCCGAACGCCATGAGCTGGAGACGTTGGACACGCTGGACTTCGATGTGTTCACCAACCAGAAGTGGAACCGCCTGAAGGAAAGCCACGCGCAGAACATCCGCGTGCACTGGCCCGACGGGCACTACACCGACGGCATCGACAAGCACATCGAGGACCTCAAGGGCCTGTTCGCCTGGGCCCCGGACACCCGCATCCACTCGCACTACCTGCGGCTGGCCACCGATGAGCTGAGCGCGGTGGCGGGCGTCATGCAGGGCACCTTCACCAGGCCGATGCCCGACGGCAACGGCGGGTTCATCCAGCCCACCGGCAAGAAGTACTCGATCAACATGGCCACCATCGGCATCTGGAACAAGCGCGGCACGATGGACGAGGAGTTCCTGTTCTGGGACAACAAGACCTTCTTCGGCCAGATCGGCCTCGGCTGAAACCCGTTGTGATCAGCGGGCTCCAGGCGGGACGCGCGCCGCGCCTGGAGCCCGGGCCGGCAGGCTCAGCGCCGACGGTCCCCAGCCGGCCGGGTCATCGCCCGGCGGCACGAACACCAAAGCCTGCCAGAGCAGGACGATCTCCCACCACGCCGACTCGACCGGGGTCAGCGGGTGTACGGACTGGTAGCCGGCCAGGAAGTCCGCGCGAACCTCGGCCGTTGTCGGTCCCCAGTCGCGGAAACGGGTTCCGAGCAGGACTGCCGCGCGGGCCAGTTCGATGATCCGGTGGTCGGCCCTGGCTTCCTCGAAGTCGATGACCGCGACGACCTCGCCGGCTGCGCACAGGATGTTGGCAGAGCGGAAGTCGTGGTGGCCCAGCTGAATCGGGAGCGGATCGGGTGGGGCGCCGGCGAGCAGCCCGCGCAGGGCGTCACGAGCCATCGCGGAGACGTGCTCCGCAGCGGAGTCGAGCCAGCCGGTGACCCGTGCCGTCAACGGGAGGGAAGGACCGGCGATCCGGTCAGCGTCCGGGTATGCCGCCAGCGCCTCCTGCAGCCGGGCCAGAACCGCCCCTGCCGCGCGCACCTGACCGGGCTCGGCGATGTCGAGCAACTCCCCCTTGATCTCCCGCTGCAGCCCCATCGACACACCGCCGGCCTCGACCTGCAGGCGTCCGTCCAGGGCGGGAACGGGCGCTGAGACCGGCAATCCCCGGCCGTCCAGCCAATCCGTGAGCCGGGCCATCTCCCCCAGCCGTGCGAACCGCTCCCCCGCGACCGACCACTTCGCGAGCAGCCGCCCGGACGAGGTGCCGACCCACGCCAGCGCGTTGCGGTCGCTGATCACGATCCGCTCGCACGAATCGACCCGGACGCCCCAATGGTCCGCCAGCATGGCGGCGACCCAGCGCGCGGCGGACCGTCCTTCGCTGAAGCCGAATCTCCGGTCGAGCGCGTGTCGGGGATCGTCCGCTTCCCACAACATCTCCAGCACCGGTCCGGCCATGCCCGTATCCCATCATGGGACCGGCGAACGCCCTGGACCGGTCCCCTGCGAAGATCGGTCCAGGGCCGCGGTCATCAGGCCACGAACAGGTACGCGCGGATCTCGCTGGTGTTCTCCACTCGCCAGCTGTAGTGGGTCACCGTGCCCTTGGGACACGCTTTGGCGAGCGGCACCCGGCTTTCACCGTTGCCCGCGAAGGCCTTGACGTAGGCGCATCTGCCGTCCGCCTCGGTGTCCTTCACCCAGCCGCCGATGGTGATCCCGCCGTTCGCGCAGACCAGGTTCCACGCCGCCTCGCCACCGTCGGTGGACGGGTTGAACGAGTCGTTGCAGGTGCCCTGGATGGTGACCCCGCCGTCCACTGTGGACGGGGATGCGCTGGCCGGGGCGACGAACCCCAGCAGCGCCAGCACTCCCGCGATCACCGTGGCGGCACACTTCACCATGGAATGGTTTCTCATCTGGATGTCCCCACTCTTCGGCAAGACCGCGTCAACCCGCGGTCACCTCCAGAAGGAAGCGGCGGCAGCGTGGCAGCCCCCGTCCGGCGCGGGCCACGGGTCCGGCGTCCCACGGGACGGTGGGCCACGGCACACGCTATGACCTGCTGGAACGGACGTCCCGGAAACGGCGTCCCGCAACGGCTTACGAATCCCGGCCGGATACCGATGGAGGGGGTGGGGGGCGGGCAGGCCAATTGGGGCGACAGGATCCGCTGTGATCCGGTTGTGGGGGCGTTTGTGACTGACAGTTCGTTGTATGTCCGGAATCTCGGAAGACTGCTGGCAGACTTGAAGATTCGCAGTGGCCGCAGCTATGAGAGCATTGGGCGCAGGATCCACGTGAGCAAGTCCACCGTGCACCGGTACTGTACGGGCGCGTCCGTTCCGCACGAGTTCGGCGTGCTCGAACGCATCGGCAAGGCGTGCGACGCCGCACCGGACGAAATGGTGCGCCTGCACCAGTTGTGGCTCGCCGCGACCGCCGAGGAGGAACCCGAGCGGCAGGAACCGGCCGTGCCCGCTGTACGCGTGGTGCACCGGCGCAGGTTCGTGAAGTCGTTGCTGGCGGCCGGTCTGGTCACCGCACTGGTCGCGGTCAGCACATCCAGCACGCCGACGCAGGAACTCGGCAGGCCCGCACCGGCGGTGGGCCAGTGGATCTCCGGCCCGGACTGGGAGCTACCGCCGACGCCGGTCGCCAGCACGCTGTTCGGTGTGACGATCAACAGCGGCACGGGTGCCATGCCGTCGTTCCGGGTCGGCGCGGTTCGGTTGTGGGACAGTGCGACCAGGTGGTCGGAGATCCAGCCGGCGCGGGGTGCGTCCGACTGGTCGGTGCTGGACCGGCAGCTGAGCGCAGCGGACAACGCCGGTCTGCCGGTGCTGTTCACGCTCGGTGCGACGCCGCGGTGGGCGAGCCCGCATGGGCCGATGGGCCCGTATCCGGACGGGTCGTCGCCCGCGCCGCCCGATGACCTCGCTGACTGGGACGCGTTCGTGCGTGGTCTGGTCCAGCGGTATCACGGCCGGATCGAGGCCTACGAGGTGTGGGTGCTGGCCAACGACCGGCGCTACTTCGCCGGCAGCGTCGGGACATTGGTCGAGATGACCCGCCGGGCCAGCGGCATCATCCGCGCGGCCGATCCCAGGGCCACCGTTGTGTGCCCGGGCATGGGTCAGCTGTGGACGGCCGCGGGAGTCGAGTTCCTCAAGCGGTTCGCCGAGTTGGGCGGCTACAACTACTGCGATGTGGCGGGAGTGAAGCTGTTCCAGAAAACCGCGGCCGATCCGCCGGAGACGATGCTCGACCTGGTGAGCACCATCGACCGCACCATGCACGAAGCCGGTATCCAGCCCAAGGTGTGGAGCACGGGCACGACGTATGACATCACGTTGCAGGGGTCGCTGGACGAGACGAAAGCCCGGGACTACGCGGTGCGTTTCTTTCTCGTCGGTCTGTATGCACGCAAAGCGAACCTGGAACGCATGTATTTCTACAACTGGGGCGGTACGCGAATACCCATTGTGCTGCAAGCGGTCGGTGGCGCCCCCACCCAGGCGGCATTGGCGGTCGAACAACTGGAGAGGTGGCTTGCCCATGCGCGGATCCGCTCGTGTGGTCATGGTGCCGAGATCGGTTTGCCCGGCAATGTCTGGGAATGTGACTTCACCGTTGTGGAGGCGACGCGCACCTACGACGCGCGGATTGAGTGGACCGACACCGGAACCGCGACGGTGAACGCGAACCCACGTGCGCAGGCACTGCATCGGTTGGACGGCAGTGCGACGATCATCGGATCAGGGGACACGGTCACGGTCACCGAGGAACCCGTCCTGGTCGAGTCGCGGTCGCGCTGAGGCGTCCCAAGCTCGAGGTGAAACCGCTGATCACACCGGGGGTTTCGTCCCACGGCGAAGATGGGACGCCGCGGCCATTGCCCCGGCCGGGCGCCCGGCCACATGCTTCCCGGCACATGGTCCGCCGCCGGGGAGCGGCCGGACCAGTTACAGGGGAGGAGTTCTCTTGTGAGGCGCATCATCACGGTCCTCGCGTCCGTCGCGGCCACGCTCTTGATGTCACTGGGGGTCGCCAACGCCTCATCCGGTTCCGGCGATCCGGATGGCGAGGTTGTCGTCATGGGAGGGTGCGTGGTCAAAATCTGCGGCTCGGTCATGAACGAGAGCAATGCCACGGTGTGGGCGATCCGGGATTTCGACGCCAACGGCCCGAAACCGGGAACCGAATGGCGTCCGCTGGCGCCGGGCGGGCAGACTCCGTCCAATGAGGACTGGGACGGTTTCTACGTCGCGTGCAACGCCTCCGGCCGGATCGCCACCTGGACGCCGCCGGGTGTGTGGATCTGGAAGGACTTCACGCTGCCCGCCGGGTGGTGGATGAAGATCCACACCGAGCAGGACGCGCACGTTCGCGGCCAGTCCTGCTGACCGGTCAACGAGAACGTGGTCGCCGCAGGGATGTGCTTTCCTGCGGCGACCGCGTCCTCATTCGCGGCCGGTCCTGCTGCCGGATGGACGAAAGAGCGGTCGCCGCGGGGTGCGTTCTCCGGCGGCGACCGCGGTGTCATTCGCGGCCGAGGGTCTGCTCGGGGGTCACGCCGGGCCGGGTCCATTGCGGCACGGGGCGGCTCGTCGGGCCCCAGCTGGGGTTCCCGTCGGGGTCCGAGCGCCACGTCCAGCACGCGTGCTGCCCTTCCGGCCAGCCCTCGGGGGTGTCCTCCCAGGTCTCGCCGCGGCCGTAGGGCGTCATGTCGAGCAGGGCGAAGTGCCCGCTGGCGACCTCGCCGCCGCGGCCGGTGGTCGAGTAGGTGAGGAACACGCGGTCACCTTCGCGCAGGAAACACATGATGTACCCCATCTCGCCACCGACCGGCTCGGCCACGTCGCGCACCGAGTACCAGGGCTGGGTGTAGCCCATGAACTCGGTGAACGCGGCCACCTCGTCCCAGCGGCCCGGGGTCAGGATGGCGAACGAGACACCGCGCGCGTTGAGGTACGCGGCGTCCTTCAGGGCCCACGCCGTGACGGTGCAGCCCTCGCACTGCCCCTGATGCGGAGCGCCGTCCCACCACATGTGCTTGTAGACCACGAGTTCGTCGCGGCCCTGGAACAGCTCGACGAACGGGACCGGGCCGGCGGGTCCGACCACCTCGACCTTCCCGTCGAACTCCACCATCGGCAGCCGCCGGCGGGCCGCGGCGATGGCGTCGCCCTCCCGGGTGTGCGCCTTTTCGCGGACCAGGAGCTCGTCGCGGGCGGCCTGCCAGGTGGCCATGTCGACGATCGGCGGGCGGCCGGGTTGCGTCGTGGTCATGGTGTGTCCTCCGTCGTGTCGCGTAGTGCTCACCAGAACAGACGGCCGCCGAGGTCCAAACTCATCGGTTACTCCGGTACCAGGTCGCGCTGGTACCAGGTGCCCGGCTTGCCGCCGAGGTGGGCCGGGTCGGCCGGGCCGACAGCGACGAACCCGGCGTTGGTCAGCACCTTCTGGGACGCGATGTTCGCCTCGGCCGTGGCCGCCCGCAGCGTGCGCAGCCCGTGCCGGTCCACCGCCACCCGGCACAGCTCCTGGACGGTCGCGGTCGCCACGCCGCGACCCGTGACATGCTGGGCCACCCGGTAGCCGAGCTCCGCGGTGTGGTCCTCGATGTCGATGAGGTTGAACCGGCCGAGCACCGAGCCGTCTTCGGCGAGGAGCACGTAGAAGGCGCAGATGCCGTCGTCCTGCTCGGCCAGCAGGGCGTTGAAGCGGTCGGTGAAATGCTCGAAGTACGCGTCGCCGCGGTCGGAGATCGAGGCGGCGAAGTAGGCGCGGTTGGCCAGCTCGAACGCCAGGACCGCGGCGGCATGAGCGGCATCCAGCCGCTTCAGCTCAGGCATTTGCCCGACCCTACTCAGATGATCGGCGGAGGCGATCTGGTTTTCGCCGGGACGGGTGGTGGTTGACAAGGGCGGTGGTGGTGGCGAACTATCGGATCATTGGAGAGCGCTCTCCGAACCCTGCACACCACTGCCGCTGGAGTCAACGTGGACCGGCCGTCGACTGTGGGCGCGCGCTCGCGCTCGGTTTTCCCTGTCCTAGCACTGTTGTTGTCCCTGCTCATCGTGCCCGCGCCGGGTGTCGCCGCAGCTGCGACGGCGACCGCGTCCAGCGTCGAGAACGCCGGTACCCCGGCGGCCGCGGCGGTGGACGGCGACCCGAACACCCGGTGGTCGAGTCAGTTCAGCGATCCGCAGTGGCTGCAGGTCGATCTCGGCGTGCGCACCACTGTCACCCAGGTCGTGCTGGACTGGGAGACCGCCTACGCGACGGCGTATGACATCGAGATATCAGATGACGCCAGCAGTTGGCGTCAGATCTACAGCACGACAACGAGTACTGGCGGACATCAGACGTTGTCTGTCAGCGGGATGGGCCGTTTTGTCCGCATGCTCGGCAAGCGGCGGGCGACCGGGTATGGGTATTCGCTGTGGGAGTTCCAGGTCAACGGCGCCGCGAACGGGCCGGGTGGCGTGCATGTCACCGGCACCCAGGGCAACTGGCAGCTGACAGTTGACGGCCAGCCATACCTGGTGAAGGGCCTGACGTGGGGACCGCCGCCGCAGGATGCCGCGATCCGGCTGCCGGAGCTGCGCTCGATCGGTGTGAACACCGTGCGCACCTGGGGCACCGACGGCACCACACTCCCCCTGCTCGACGCGGCCGCGAACAACGGCATCAAGGTGATCAACGGGTTCTGGCTGCAGCCCGGCGGTGGCCCGGGCAGTGGCGGCTGTGTCGACTACACAACGGACGAGAACTACAAGTCGACCATGCTCGGCGAGATCCGCCGCTGGGTGACCGAGTACCGCAACCACCCGGGTGTGCTGATGTGGAACGTCGGCAACGAGTCGATCCTGGGCATGCAGAACTGCTACGCCGAACCCGCTCTTGAGCAGCAGCGGATCGCCTACACGAGGTTCGTCGACCAGGCGGCGCAGGCGATCCACGCCATCGACACCAACCACCCGGTCACCTCGACCGACGCGTGGACCGGCGCCTGGCCGTACTACAAGGCCTACGCGCCGAACCTGGACCTGATGTCGGTCAACTCCTATGCCCAGGTGTGCAAGGTGAAGCAGGACTGGATCGCGGGCGGCTACACCAAGCCCTACATCGTCACCGAGACCGGGCCGGCCGGCGAGTGGGAGACCCCGCTGGACGTCAACAAGGTCCCGACCGACCCGACGGACATCGAGAAGCGCGACGGCTACATCAACGCCTGGAACTGCATCCTGGCGCATCCGGGAGTGGCGCTGGGAGCGACGTTGTTCCACTACGGCACCGAGGGCGACTTCGGCGGGATCTGGTTCAACATCTTCACCGGTGGCGAGAAACGCCTGTCGTACTACGCGGTGCGCAAAATCTATAGTGGACTGACAGATGGCAATACTCCACCGGTGATCAGGAACATGTCGTTGAGCCGGGTCACGGATGTGCCCGCCGGCGGGACGTTCACGCTACGGGCGGACGTGTCCGATCCGGACGGTGACCCGATCACCTACACGATGGGGTACAACAGCAAGTACATCAACAACGCCAGCGGCCTGGTCCCGGCGTCGTTCACCGGCTCGGGCACGTTCACGGTCACCGCGCCGCAGGGCCTGGGCGTGTGGAAGATCTACCTGTACGCCCGGGACGGTCACGGGAACGTTGGTATCGAGGGGAAGTCGTTGCGGGTGGTCGCTCCCCCGGTCTCCGGGACGAACATCGCGAAAGGCGCGGCGACGACCGCGTCGTCGTTCCAGGCGGTCGGGCCGGGTGCGCCCTATCCCCCGCAGGCCGCGACCGACGGTGACACGACCACCCGCTGGGCCAGTGACTGGAGCGATCCGCAGTGGATCCGGGTGGACCTGGGCCGGGTGACGAGCTTCAACCACATTCAGCTGGTGTGGGAGGCGGCGTTCGGCAAGGCTTACACGATCGAGGCCAGCGATGACGGGTCGAACTGGCGTCAGGTGTACGCGACCGGCGCCAGTGACGGCGACGTCGACGACCTGGCGGTCACCGGCAGCGGCCGGTACGTGCGCCTGACCGGGACGCAGCGCGGCACCGGGTATGGGTACTCCCTGTACGAGTTCGGGATCTACCAATAGGCATAGTAGTGGGGTGCGAACCGATGAGCTGACCGCGTTCCTCGAGGCCGAGATCGGTGCCGGCCGGGTGCCCGGAGCGGTGCTGGGGATCGCGCACCGCGGCGACGTCCACCTGGAGGCCGTCGGGTTCCTGGACCAGCCGCGGGCCATCCCGATGCCGCAGGACGCGTTGTTCTGGATCGCCTCGATGACCAAGCCGGTCACCGCTACGGCCGCGATGCTGCTGGTGGAGCGGGGCAGGCTGGTGCTGGACGCGCCGATCAGCACCTACCTGCCCGGGTTCGCCCGCGAGGTCGAGCCGACGGTGCTGGACCTGTTGCGGCACACCGCGGGCATCCCGGAAGGCCTGCTCGGCGACACCGACGTGCACAAGCTGTACGCCGAGGCCGTGGGCAACGGCATGACCTCCTACACCGGCGAGGAGTTCGTGGACCGCCTGTCCGGTCTGCCGTTTCTGCACGCGCCGGGCGAGATGTGGCACTACGGGTGGGGCCTGGACCTCGTCGGGCTGATCATCGAGCGGATCACCGGCGTGTCGCTCGGGGAGTTCCTGCGGGACAACGTGTTCGAGCCGCTGGGGATGACCAGTACGACGTTCGGGGTCTCGGCGCCCGCGCGGTTCGCCCGGCCGCTGCCGGGTCATGAGCTGCCGGACCTGTCGGTGGCGCGGTTCCAGTCCGGCGGCGCGGGGCTGGTGAGCACCGCGAGCGACTACCTGAAGTTCGTGCAGATGTTGCTGCGCAAGGGCGATCCGGTGCTGGGGCGCAAGACCACCGAGTACATGCTGGCCGACCAGCTGCCGCCCGGGACCGACATCACCCGGCTGACCAGGCCGGGCTGGAATCCCGGGCACCGGTTCGGCATCGCGATGGCGGTGCGCACGAGCGTCGGCGGGTTCCCGGCGCCCGGGTCGGCCGGTGAGGTGACCTGGCCGGGTGCGGGCGGCACGACCTGGTGGGCCGACCCGGCCGAGGACCTCGGGGTGGTGGTGATGACCCACACCAGGGCGGCGATCGAGCCCCAGATCAGGGCGATTGTCGCGGCGGCGCTGGATCGGTGAGGCTCGTTGTGCGGGCTCGCGCCGTGGTCTCTAGGCTCGGGCCGTGACGACGCTGATGCTCTACGCGGGCTCGGCCGCCGAGGACGCGCCCGGGACGCGGACCGGCGGCGTGCCGCTGGTGCCGGCCGGGTTCGAGTGGCCGACGTGCAAGACGTGCGGCGGGCCGATGCAGTTCCTGGCCCAGCTCCAGCTGCCGGACGCGTATCTGGCGATCTTCATGTGCGCCAACGACTCCGGCATGTGCGAGGAGTGGGATCCGTTCGCGGGCGGCAACAAGGCGCTGCTGTTCGGCACGGACGGGCTGACCGCGGCGACACCGCCGGACACCGGGGTGACCAAGCTGCCGGAGGTGTCGGCGGTCAAGCTCGAGGACCATCCGGACGAGGACTACGACACCGCTCGCCGGTCGTTCGGGGAACGGACGCGGGACGTGCTCGGGCAGCTCGGCGGTGAACCCTCCTGGATCCAGGGCGACGAGACGCCCACCTGCCCGGTGTGCGGCAAGCCGATGCGGTTCGTGGCGCAGCTGGAGGAGGGGCACCAGTACGAGACCGCCGCCAACTTCGGCGGCGGTTCCGGGTACGCGTTCGCCTGCATGTCCGACAAGCAGGCTGTTTTCCTGTGGCAGCAGTGAAACCTAGCTGATGCCGGTCCAGTAGCCGCGGTCGAACCCGTCGGGTCCGGTGGCGCGGCCGAACACGAGCTGGCGGTCGGCGATGGCCTTGACGGTGTCGCTGGCCTGCCGGTCGAGCAGGGCGTCGATCTCCGCGCCGGACAGGCCGTCGATCTCGTCCCAGAAGCTGAGCACCCGGTTGACGTACAGGGCGATCAGGTGGTCGCGGGCGGGCTGGAACCGGCCGAGCGACAGGGCTTCGAACGCGTCGGCGAGCAGGTGCGGCCAGTCCTGGGTCAGGATCCGCAGGCCCCACCGGGTCTCGCGCAGGTTCGCCGAGGCCGGGAACATGGCCCGGACCTCGGTGCCGTGCTGGGCGAAGTAACCGGCCACTGTGGTGGTGACGTGCTCGATCAGGGCGGGGTCCTGGCGCAGGGCGGCGGTGTCCACTGCGGACCGGCGGGACACCCGCTGGTCCATCGCGGCCGGCCGGGGCCCGTCCAGCCGCAGGGTGACGTGGAACAGCGCGTCGAGCACCTGCAGCGGCAGGTGCAGGATCTTCGGGAACGGTGAGTTGTGCAGTTTGGTGCCCAGCGGCACCTCTTCGACGTGGTGGCCTTCCCGCAGGGTGTTCGCGGTCAGCCAGATGTCGATGCCGTAGAGCTCGGCGCTGGCCGGGACCGGCCAGTTCACCGCGCGCCGCAGCAGGGCCTGGTTGAGCGCGAACTCGCCGCCGATCGGCTGCTGCAGCGGGGTTCCGAACAGGGCCGCGACCAACGGGCTGGCCAGGTGGTTGGTCGTGTTGGCCTCGTACCGGTTGCGCCGGTAGGTGGGCACGGCCAGCACCGGAGCCGGGGAGTCGACCGCGGCGGCCAGCCGCCGGATCCACTCCGGTTCGCCGGAGCGGACGTCGGCGTCGAGCAGGATGAGCCGTTCGGCGCCGTGCTCGACCGCCATTCGCATCAGGGCAAGGAGGTTCGTCCCCTTCCCGGTGCCTGCTCCCGGCGAGGAGACCACCAGCCGGCGCGTCCGCGTCTCGGCGGCCAGAAACCGCGCCGGCGTCCCATCGGTACTGCCGTTGTCGGCGAGCACGATGAGATTGTCATTACCCGGACAGGCAGCACGCAGTCCGGCGTCCGCGACCGTCGCGACATTCGCGATCGTGGCGGCTTCGTTGCGGGCGGGAATCCCCACCATCGTCGTCACAAGCGGCAGGGTGAACGTCCATTGTTTCCAGCATGTTTCGCGGACGGGCCGTTCACACGCCGGACACGGAAACTATGCGCGTTCGTCACGCTCGGCGGCCGTTTTCCTTGCCATGCCTACGTAATCTCTTCACCGCGGGAAGGTCTGGACCGTCACCTGGCGACCTGCTGTCCACTTTGCAGCGTGTAGCTGATCGGGAGGGTCTTCAGGCCGCCGGCGAGGGTGGTGGCGGCCGGCTTCGGGGTGCCGGCCAGGTCGATGGATCGCAGGCGGGGCAACAGCTCGGCGTAGAACGCGCGGATCTCCATCTTGGCCAGGGCGGCGCCGAGGCAGTAGTGCACGCCGAAGCCGAACGCGAGGTGTTTGTTGGGGGTGCGGCCGACGTCGAACCGGAACGGGTCGTCGAAGACCTCCTCGTCGCGGTTGGCCGACACGTACGACAGGAAGACCGCGTCGCCGGCCTTGATGGTCACACCACGCAGGTCGTAGTCCTCGACGGCGTTGCGCATGAACCCTTTGGCGGGTGAGGTCCACCGGATCATCTCGTCGGCCGCGGTCGGCAACAGGCCCGGATCGGCTTGGAGGCGGCGCAGCTCGCCCGGGTGCTCGATGAGCGCGTGCAGCCCACCGGCGAGCGACGCTGTGGTGGTCTCGTGCCCGGCCGTGGCGATGATCGTGTAGTAGGAGATGGTGTCCAGTTCGGACAGGAGCTCGCCGTCGACGCGGGCGTTGGCGATCACCGAGGCGAGGTCGTCGGTCGGGGTGGCCCGGCGGCGGGCGGTGAGGTCGCCGAAGTAGCTGAAGAAGTCCCGCTGGACCTCGGTGAACTTGGCCGGGTCGGTGTCCCGGGCGAGTTCCTCGTCGCTGTTGCCGAACATCTCCCGGGTCAGGTGCAGCACCCGCGGGAAGTCCTCCTCGGGCAGGCCCAGCAGCGACAGGATCGCGTACAGCGGGAAGTGCGCGGCGACATCCGTCACGAAGTCGCACCGCCCACCGAGTTCGGCCATCCGGTCCACATACCGCTTGGCCAGTTCCTGGATGCGGGTCTCCATCCGGCGCATGGCCCGCGGGGTGAACCAATCCGCGCCGATCGCGCGCATCACCTTGTGCTGCCGGCCGTCCATCTGGACCAGCGTGCGGAAGCCTGACCGCTGCTTCGTGACCTGCTCCTCCACCCTCGTGGGAACCAGGATCGGGCGTGGCGCGTTGCGGAACAGCTCGGGCTGACGCTCGATCGTCATCACATCCGCATGCCTGGTGATCCCCCAGAACGGCCGGTAGTTCGGCGACTCCACCCAGTGCACGGGCGATTCCCGCCGCAGCACCGCCAACGAACTGTCCAGCTTGTTCACATCCGTGTACGCCCCGGGATCGGCGAGCACATCCCCCGCTTCCAACGCCGTCATCACCACTGCGAAACCCCCACTGCGGAACGATTTCCCCGGATCCTACCGATCATGGTCGGCCGAACTGCCGACATGTCAAAGCTTCGGCCAGGGGAATCCTGACCTTGCCAAGCCGATCAGGCCGCTGTCGACGCCCACCGGAACCAGCCACGGCAACGGCGCGCCGACCTGTCTGACCACATTGGACACTGGGCTCGTAGGGGCCGGCCGCGCCAGACACGGCCAATCCCACAGCGCCCCCATCGTCCGCTCACCGGACGGGTGGCACGACCAGGACCACGTAGCCGCCTGGTCGTACCAGTTCACTCCAGGCCCCCGCAAAAATCTTGGCGCGATGTTGTCGATCCGCGCGGGGCCGCTTCGACGCCTCTGTGTCAGAGCGACAGAGCGAAGTCCCGGAAGGACCCCGAAATGACCACCTCGACCCTGCCCACCACCACCAAGACCGCCGTCTCCGGCGCCACCGTCTCGGCTTTCCGGGTCGTGGTGTCGTTCCTGTTCGTCTGCCACGGCCTGCAGGGGTTCGGCCTGTTCGGTGGCGTCGACGGCGCTGGCACCGCCGTCCCCTTCGGTGTGTGGCCCTTCTGGTACGCCGGTGTGATCGAGCTCGTTGCCGGAGCGTTTGTGCTGCTTGGGATCTACACTCGCCCGGCCGCCGTGCTGTGCTCCGGCATCATGGCCTTCGCGTACTTCACGGTGCACCAGCAGCTGGGCCTGTTGCCGTTGCAGAACATGGGTGAGCCCGCCGCGCTGTACAGCTGGATCTTCCTGCTCATCGCCGTGCTGGGCCCGGGTTCGCACACTGTGGCTTCCATCCTGCGCCGCCGCTGAGGAGGTCTCGCCACATCCATCCTCGGCAAGCCGCGGTTGTGAACCAATCCGCATGCACCAGACGTATTGGGGGTGCCGGTGCGCAGGCAGCAGATTTCCCTTCTCGCCGAAGAGGTTGCCGATGGATGCGCACATACGAAGACGTTCCGCTCCCCTGCTCGCCGTCTGGGTCATCGCGCTTGTCGCCGTCGTCGCAGGCTGCGGCCTGTTCGGCGGGTCGAGCCCCGGCGCGGCGGGCACCACGGGGCCGGAACGGCCGAAGATCAAGGTCGGGGCGATGACGATCATCGATGCCGCGCCGGTGTGGATCGCCCAGCAGAAGGGCTACTTCGCCCAGGAAGGGCTGGACGTCCAGCTGGAGACCGTCGCCGGCGCCGCGGTGGCCGTGCCCAAGATCGTCAGCGGCGACCTGCAGTTCACCTATGGCGCGTACGTGCCGTACTTCCAGGCCCAGGCCAAGGGCGCCGCCGACCTGAAGATCGTCGCGGACAGCTACCAGACCGCCGCGAACATCTTCATGATCATGGTGCGCCGCGACTCGCCGATCAAGAGCCCGAAGGACCTGGCGGGCAAGCGGATCGCCACCAACACCAAGAACAGCATCACCGACCTGCTGGCCAAGTCCGCGCTGGACACCAACGGCGTCGACTACTCGAGCGTGACCTGGGTCGAGTTCCCGTTCCCGGACATGCAGGCGCGACTGGCCGACGGCAGTGTGGACGCCGCCGTCATGCTCGAGCCGTACGTCACCCAGGCCGAGCGGTCCATCGGCGCCACCCCGGTGCTGGACACCTCCAGCGGCCCGACCGCCAACTTCCCGATCTCCGGGTACGCCGGGTCGGCGAAGTTCGTCAACGACAACCCCCGCACCACCGAGGCGTTCCGCCGAGCCCTCACCCGCGCCTCGACCGACGCACAGCAACGTCCGGTCGTCGAGGCCGCCGTCGAGCAGTACGCCAAGATCGACAAGTCGGTCGCGTCCCTCGTCGGCATCGGCACGTTCCCGACCAGCATCGACCGCACCCGCCTGCAGCGCACCCTCGACCTGATGAAGCGCTACCAAATGCTCACAGGCGACGTTGACATCAACACGATGCTGCTGGACACCCCCGCCGCCAAGTAGTCCCGCGTGCCTCCGCCGCTGAGCGCACACCAGCGCTCAGCGGCGCATAGGGATGCCAGCCTTCAGGTCGCCGAGGTTTGAGGGCGTCGACATCTCCGTGGTCGATGGCCAGCCGGTAGAAGTGTGCCGCCTCTTCACCGCGATGTTTGCTGTATGCAAATGTTGGGGCGGCGTGTGGGCCGTTGGATGGGGTACCCGGGCGGTATGACGACTCTTGGACACAAGATTTGGGCCATTCCGGAGGGATACCTGCCTCCGGAGGAACAGAGTGAGCACGGTACGGGGGCGTTGGTCAGTCATGAGGCTGCGTGTGTGCTCAATGCCGGGGACGCGGATGCGCACCTCGAGATCACGCTGTACTTCGCCGACCGGGAGCCAGTGGGTCCTTATGGTGTGGTCGTCCCGGCGCGGCGCACGCGGCATGTGCGGTTCAACGACTTCACCGACCCGGAGCCGGTCCCGCGCGCGACGGACTATGCGAGTGTGATCGTCAGCGATGTCCCGGTCGTGGTGCAGCACACCCGGCTCGACTCTCGCGATCCGTCGGTCGCGTTGCTGTCGACCATCGCTTTCCCGGGCTCCACCAGCTATCTGGACCGCGGGCTATAGCGTCCGGCTGCTGAGGACGGTGGACTCGTCGATCTTCCACCGGTTGTCCTGCCGGACGAGGGTGTACCGGTGCCGCTCGAGTACTGTCCTGCCGTCCTTGAAGCGGTACTCGATCGTCGCTTCGACGACGTTGTCCGCGACGGGTGTCACCGTGGTGGCGCGGACGCTGCTGATCTGCCCCCAGAACCGTTGGTACCCGCTCCACCCGCCTGCGGGGTGCTGCCGGAACTTGGCTGTCAGCCTGGTCCAGGCGTCGGTCAGGTTGCCGGGCATCAAGGTGTAGTACTCGGCGACGGTCGCCTGGGCGTCAGGTGCGGCCGGGCTGGCGACGGTGGTGGTGACCGGTGGCTGGCTGCTGGGCGGAGGCGGCGGTGTGGTGGTGGTGGTGCTCGTCGGTGCCGACACCGTGGAGGTTGTCGACGAGGGAGGTGCTGGTGCCGACGAGGTGGCGGGGGCGGCGGTGTTGTCCGGGGAGTTAGGCCGGTCTCCCGCGGTGATCGCGATGATTCCGGCGGCAAGCAGCGCGGCAGCGGTTACCAGCACTGCGCCGCGGCGCCGTCGGCGAACCGAAGCGCGGTTCGGGACCAGTACGGCCGTCGGCGGATCCGGATCCACGACCGGCTCGGCAACCGCAGGCGCATCGGTGACCACGGGCTGCTCGGCAACCACGGACGCGCCGGGCTGGGCAGGAGCCACAGCCTGCGCGGGAACCACACCGGGAACCCCGGGCTGAGCGGGAACGGCGAGCTGGGCAGCCAGCGTGGCCATGACTTCGGGCATTGGTGGGCGCCGGGCCGGGTCGGGCTGCAGCATCCGCGCGAGGATGTCCGTCAGGGGGCCCGCGTGGGTGGGCGGTGTGATCTCGCCCGATGCGGCCCGGTAGAGCAAGGCCATCGCGTTGTCGCTGTAACCGATCGGGGATGTTCCCTCGATCGCGGTACTCAGGGTGGCGCCGAGCGAGTACACGTCCGAGGCGAACGTTGGGCGTTCGCCCTTGGCCACCTCGGGCGACATGTACGCGGGTGTCCCCACGACCAGCTCGCTCGCGGTCGTGCCCGCGTCGCCGACGGCGCGGGCGATGCCGAAGTCGGTGATCTTCACCGTGTCGTTCGCGCCGAGCAGGATGTTGCCGGGTTTGACGTCGCGGTGCACCACGCCCGCCTGGTGTGCGGCGTGCAGCCCGTCGGCGATCTCCAGACCGATCCGGGCCACCTCGGCCAACGGCAGTGTGCCGCGGTCGGTGAGCACCTGCGCGAGGGTCCGGGACGGCAGGTACTCCATGATCAGGTACACGGTGCCGTGCTCGTCGAGGACGTCGAAGACGGCGATGACGTTCTTGTGCTGCAGCCGCGCGGCGATCCGCGCCTCACGTACGGCCCGCCGTCTGGCCTCCGCGGCCTGCCCGTCGTCCAGTTCCGCAGGGGTCAGCAGCTGCTTCACCGCGACCTTGCGGTGCAGCCGCTCGTCATAGGCCTGCCACACCTGGCCCATCCCGCCGCGGCCCAACACTCTGATCAGCAGGTACCGGTCGGCGATACGCACGTCGTCAGCCATCGGGGCGCCTTGTCGTTCCCGCGTTCATTTCTCCCGCCTCGTGGTACGCCATACCCACAACCGGGTGATCTCATGCGGCTGAGGAACAGGTGTCGTTCGAGCTCATCGCCGAGGCGCACGAGCGCGGCGGTCTGGGGCGGGGCGGCGATCTACACGGTGGCCAACGTCATCCTGGCCCGTCACGGAGCGCGCCACCGCAAGCGGTCGGGCAACCAGCAGCCGTCCGAGTCCGAGCAGGCCGGTTCCGGTACCGCCATCGCGCTCGGGGCGCTGCTGGACGGCATCCCGGAGTCGATTGTCATCGGGACCAGCCTGCTCAGCGGCGGTGCGGTCAGCGTGGTCACGGTGGTCGCGGTGTTCATCAGCAACGTCCCGGAGGGCCTGTCCAGCGCCTCGGGGATGCGTAACGCGGGCCGCAGCCGCCGGTACGTGTTCGGGTTGTGGGCGACCATCACGATCGTCAGCGGCCTGGCCGCGATGCTCGGCTACGGCGTGCTGGGCGGTGCTTCCGGCGTCGTTCTGGCGGCGATCACCGCGCTGGCGGGCGGCGCGATTCCCGCCATGATCGCCGACACGATGATCCCGGAGGCGTTCGAGAACGCCCACCTGTGGATCGGCATCATCACCGTCGTCGGGTTCCTCGCAGCGTTCGCGTTGTCCAGGCAGTAGACATCGCCAGATGTAACACGTGCTACATTCGCCGTTGTGACGGATGTGCGGGCGGGTCGGTGGCTGGTGCTGGTGGTGCGGGTACCAGCGGAGCCCTCGCGGCATCGGGTGGCGGTGTGGCGGGAGCTGCGGCGCGCCGGCGCGTTGTCGCTGGGACAGGGCACGTGGGCGGTGCCGGACGTGCCGGGGTTCGCCGACGGGGTGACGCGCGCGATCGAGCTGGCACAGCGCGGTCAAGGCGAGGTGATCGTGCTGAACGCGACCGGCCGCGCCGAACAGGACGGCGCCCGGCTGGAGGACATGTTCACCGCCGAACGCCAGGAGGAGTGGACGGAGTTCCTGGCCGACTGCGGGAAGTTCGACGCCGAGATCGACAAGGAGATCCGGAACGGCAAGTTCACCATGGCCGAGCTGGAGGAAGAGGAGCAGAGCCTGGAACGGCTGCGCCGCTGGCACCGTGCCCTCAAGGCCCGCGACGTGTTCGGCGCCCCGTCGGCCGCCCAGGCCGAGCTGCGGCTCAAGCACTGCGCCGACCGGCTGGCCGACTACACCGAACGCGTTTTCCAAGCGTTGCACCAGATGTGACCGGAGCTGACATGACCGGAGACGCACCTCAACTACCCGGGATCCTCGGCAGCCTGGCCCCGCTGCTGGACCACTACGGCTACCTGGGCATCGGCGGGCTGATCCTGGTGGAGGACTTCGGCATCCCGGCGCCGGGTGAGACGGTGCTGATCGCGGGCGCGGTCTATGCCGGCGCCGGGCATCTCAACATCGTGCTCGTGGTCCTGGTCGCGATCGTCGCGGCGGTGCTGGGCGACAACATCGGGTACGCGATCGGGCATTTCGGCGGGCGGCGGCTGGTGCTGCGGTTCGGGCGGTATGTGTTCCTGACCGAGGAACGGCTCGACACGGCGGAACGGTTCTTCGCGCGTCACGGCGGGAAGGTCGTCACGATCGCCCGGTTCGTCGAGGGACTGCGGCAGGCCAACGGGATCATCGCCGGGATCACCGGCATGCCGTGGCTCCGGTTCCTGGCGTTCAACGCGCTGGGCGCGGCGTTGTGGGTGGGTCTGTGGGCGGGAGTGGGTGATCTCGCCGGGACGCACATCACGGCGATCTACGAACAGGTCCACCGCTATCAGCTCTACCTGTTGATCGCGCTGGGGCTCGTGGTGGTGGCGCTGGTCGTCCGGCATGTGGTGCGGCGACGGCGGAAGAAACGCGAAGCGGCCGGGTGAGCGCCCAGTTGCGGCCGTTGTACGCGGCCGGGTTCGTCACCGCGTTCGGCGCGCACAGCATCGCCGCCAACCTCGGCTCGTACACCACCGGTGGGCTGCTGACCTTGGGTCTGCTGCTGGCGGTCTACGACGGGGCCGAGGTGGTGCTCAAGCCGGTGTTCGGGTCGCTGGCCGACCGGGTCGGCCCGCGGCCGGTGCTGCTGGGCGGGCTGGTGGCCTTCGCGGTCGCGTCGGCCGCGTTCGTCATCGCCGGGAACCCCGCCGCGGTCGGGGTGGCGCGGTTCGGACAGGGCGCCGCGGCCGCCGCCTTCTCCCCCGCCGCCAGTGCGCTGGTCGCGCGGTTGTCCCCGGCGAAGCGGCACGGCCGGGCGTTCGGTGGCTATGGGGCGTGGAAGAGCGTCGGCTACACGGTCGGTCCGCTGCTGGGCGGTGTGCTGATCGCCGTCGGCGGGTTTTCGTTGCTGTTCGGCGTGCTGGCCGGGCTGGCGCTCGTCGTGACTGTGTGGGCGTTGCTGGTCGTGCCCGCCGCGCCGCCCTTGCCGCGGACTCGTCAGACCGTGCTCGACCTCGTCCGCCGCTTGACGCACCGCAACTTCCTGCGTCCCACGGCCGCTCTTGCCGCGACCACGGCGGCGCTGGCGGTCGGTGTCGGCTTCCTGCCCGTCGTCGGCGCTTCGGCCGGACTGTCCACAGTGGTCACTGGTGCCGCGGTGTCGTTGCTGGCGCTGTGTTCCGCGTTGGTGCAGCCGTGGGCGGGTCGTGCGCATGATGCCGGGCGTCTTGGTGACCGCGCCGGTTTGGCTGGCGGGCTTGGGCTGGCGGCTGCCGGGATGGTGCTGGCGGCGTGGATCCCTGGTGTCGCAGGGGTTCTGGTGGCGGCGGTGGCCGTCGGCGCCGGAGTGGGCCTGGCCACGCCGGTCGGGTTCGCCCACCTCGCGGCGGCCACTCCGCCGGAGCGGCTAGGCCAGACGATGGGCGCCGCGGAGGTCGGGCGTGAACTGGGCGATGCGGGCGGTCCGCTGTTGGTCGGCGCGATCGCCACGGCGGCGACGCTCGGCGCCGGATTCCTTGGCCTCGCGGCACTTCTGGCCGTGCTGGCGGTCAGTTTACTGGTCGCGGCCCGGCGGGAGTGACCGCGACCAGCCGGTCTGTCAGTGGTGGTAGGCGTGCACGACGGCATGCCCGCGGCCGCGGCCGATCATCCACTTGTTCACCGGGACCGTCAGGACGAACGCGACCACCAGGGACACCGCGAGGGAGCCCCAGAACAGGACATCACCGAGTCCCGCGTCCATCGCGCCCGGGACGGCGACGACGACGGCGTTGTCGACGATCTCCATCACCACGATGGAGACGGTGTCCGCGGCGAGCGCGACCTTGAAGGCCCGCTTGAGGTCCAGCCCCGCCTTGAGCACGCCGCGCATGGTCAGCGCGTAGCCGAACACGAAGGCCAGCGCGATGGCGAGCACGATCGTGCCGAAGTTGTTCAGTCCCAGCCAGGTGCCGATGATCATGCCGAGCACCTCGCCGATGGCACAGCCGGTCAGGCAGTGCAGCGTGGCGGCCGCGGCCATGGCCCAGCTGGCACCGCCGTGCTGGTGGTGTTCGTGCGTCTCGGACATCATCACCCTCCTCCGCTCGCTACCCCCAGGGGGTACCCGATGCACCGAGGTATATACCCAGAGGGGGTATAAATGCAAGGCGGGTGAACCGGACGCGCGGCGGTCACGTGACTACTAAGGTGATCGGCATGAGGCGGAGCGGGTACGAGCGGGGAGCACGCTGGCTCCTGCTCTGCCTGCTGTTGCTGGGCGTGGTGAGCATGCACCACTTCATGCCACCGGCGTGTCCCGACCAGCCTGCGGCGATGGCGGGCGTGGCCGTCGCGTCCGTCCAGGAGGATCACCCGGCCCAGCCGCACTGCCCGGCCTCTGAACACGAGCTGGCGCATCTGTGTCTCGCCGTGCTGACCGCCGTCGCGAGCCTGCTGCTGATCGTGTTCCTGCTCCTGATGTCCCTGCCTGTGCGGATACTCACACTTCGGCGTCCACCGCTGATCCGGCGGGCCGATCGGCCGCCCGATCCGTCGGGGCGTGATCTGCTCAGTTCCGTGTGCGTGTTGCGGCTGTGAGAGGCCCAACGGCGGCTTCGGCTCGATGCCGCCGTGTTTGGCGACAACTCTCATAGTCACGACACAAAGGACATCAACACCATGAGGAAGTTCCTCGTTGGTGCGAGCGCGGCTGCCGCGCTCGCCCTCATCGCCGGCTGCGGTTCATCGAACGCCACGGACTCCAGCGGCGGAAGCACGGGCGCCACCTCGTCCGCGGCCCAGGCGGGTCACAACGCCGACGACATCACCTTCGCCCAGGGCATGATCCCGCACCACGCCCAGGCGGTGGAGATGGCGAAACTGGTGCCGTCGCGCAGCACCGACAAGAAGGTGCTCGATCTGGCGTCGCGCATCCAGCAGGCCCAGGACCCGGAGATCAAGCAGCTCACCGACATGCTCACCACGTGGGGTTCGGCACCGTCGAGCATGCCGGGAATGGACCATTCCATGCCCGGTATGGACATGGGCGGCGTCGGCATGATGACCGCCGACGAGATGCGGCAGCTGACCCAGGCCAAGGGCGCCGAGTTCGATCGCATGTGGACCCAGATGATGATCAAGCACCACGAGGGTGCGATCGACATGGCCAAGACCGAGCTTGCCAAGGGGTCCAGCGCCGAGGCCAAGGCCTTGGCGCAGAAGATCGTCGACGCCCAGCAGGCCGAGATCACCGAGATGCGGGGCGTGGTGAAGTGACCTGACCGCGTTGCGCGGAGCGCGACCGCCCGGTCGCGCTCCCCACACCTCGCCCGCCGCGACCTGGTGTCCCGATCTGGGACATTTCGGTGATTTCGCTTGTGCCTCAAGAAAAACCGACGCATGGGGGCTTGTATCCGGGGCGGACGCACCTACCGTGTGTTCGTCCTGTCTCCCAGCGTGTTCGGACTCTTGAGGAGGATCCGGTGGGAAAGAGACATTTGACGAAGGTCATGGCGCTGGTGACCGGCATGAGCACGACCCTGCTCATGTCCCCAGTGGCTGTGGCCGCACCAGAAGATCCGTTACCGCCGTCTCCACCGCGGTACGCGTTGACGCATCACTCGCACCCGGGTCTGAGCATCGCGGAGGAAGAGGAGCACGACGCCGGGGAGATCGCCGACCGGGCCGCCGAGTTCGCGAACCAGCGGATCGCACCTGGCACGGTTGTGCCACCGCAAGCGGTCGCGGCCGCTCAGGCCGACGGTGCCCGGCTGCCGCTGGCCGGCGGGCTGTGGCGAGAGGTCACCAACCAGCCCTACGATTCCGAACCGGCCGGATACGCCGACCCGGTCGAGTCGAACGCCGGCGCGGGCTGGGGTCTCGTCGGTGGCCGGACGACCGCGCTCGCCTCCGACGGTTGGGTGATCTACGCGGGCGCCGCCGATGGCGGGGTGTGGCGGACGTTCGACAAGGGCGGCCACTGGTACCCCGCGCTCGCCGGACCGCCCAGCCCGTCCATCGGCGCGCTGCTGGTCGACCCGTCCCACCGGGTGTGGGCGGGGACCGGTGAGGCCAACACCAGCTCGGATTCCTATGCCGGCCAAGGTGTCTACGTCTCGGAGGACTTCGGGACGACCTACCGCAAGGTCGGCGGCGGCGAAGTCGACGGCGCACTGATCTTCCGCTTGACCCGGGCCGGTGACGGCACGATCTTCGCGGCCACCAGCCATGGCCTGTGGCGGCACTCCCCGAGCACCTCCGGTCCGTGGCAGCAGGTGTTCGCTCCCGACCCGAACCCGACGCATTCGCCGTACCGCACCAACTTCACGACCGACGTGCAGGTCCACGGTCAGACCGTGCTCACGGCGATCGGCTGGCGCGGCACCACCGCGCCGGATGACCTTTCCTACAACGGTTTCTACGTCTCGAACGCCGGTGGCGCACCCGGCACGTTCCACCTCGTGCACCCCACGGGCGACCTGGACGTCGACGACATCGGCCGGACCACGTTCACCTGGGCCGGGAAGCAGCTGTGGGCGATCGTGCAGTCGCCGGAGAAGCTCGCCGAGGGTGAGGCTACCGCGCTGCAGGGCGTCTTCCTGTCCGCCAACGGCGATCCGGCCGGGCCGTGGAAGAAGGTCGCCGACTCCGACTCGTTGGGCGCCGCCGGATCGGCTCTGCAGAACCAGCCCGGCTACCACGTCGGCGTGCAGGCTTGGTACAACCAGGCCATCACCGCCGATCCGGCCGATCCGAATCACGTGTACCTGTCGCTGGAAGAGGTCTTCGAGACCACCGACGGCGGCGCCACCTTCCACATCGCCGGCCCGTACTGGAACCTGGGCCTGTCCTGCAACCCCAACTGTCCCAAGACCACACACCCCGACCAGCACGCGTTGACCATTGTGGACGGACAGGTCTGGGCGGGCAACGACGGCGGGGTCTGGCACCGCCCGCTCACCCACCACGGCCTGGGCGACTGGACCGACACGAACCAGACACTGCACACCTTGCAGTACTACGGTGCGGGCACCGGCGCCCTGCCGGGCGGCAAAGTCGCGTACTGGGGCGGTCTGCAGGACAACGGGACCTCGTTGCTGCCTGGCCGCAACGCGCCGACGATGCTGCAGCCGGCCGGTGGTGACGGCGGGCTGGTTCTGGTCGATCCCCGCAACGGCGGCAACTCCGTCGGCGAGTACACCAACCTCGCGATGTACCTGACCACCGACGGCGGGCACCACTTCCGCACCATCAGCCCGGTGTGCGGTGCCAACCCGGACGACCCGAACCCGATGCCCGGCTGCGACCCGACCGCCAGGTTCATCGCCCCCTTCGTCGCCGACGTGACCAACCCGGGACACTGGGTCGCCGGTGGTGAGTTCGTCTGGGACGACACCGCGTCCTGGGCCACGAAGTGCCATTCCGATGGTTGTGACTGGAAGAACGTGCACGACCTCGGTCTCGGCTCGAATGGCGCACCACGCCTGGCCACCGCATTGGCCGTCAACGGTTCCACCACCTACGCGGCGTGGGTCGCCGGTGGCGGCAACCCCGGACCGGCGTTCGCGTCCGGCATCGACACCAACTACGGCGGCACCTGGCACCGGATCACCGCACCCAACCTGCCGCAGCGGTTCATCGCCGGGCTCACGGTGGATCCGCGCAACGCGGGTCACATCTACGCCGTCTACAGCGGGTATTCCCGGCACTGGATCCCCGGTGGCGGGGTCGGGCACGTCTTCGAGTCCCGCGACGGCGGCGCCCGCTGGACCGACATCTCCGGCAACCTGCCCGACACTCCCGGCGACGATCTTGTTGTCTCGCAGGGACATCTGGTGCTGGCCACCGACACCGGAACGTTCATCAGCGACGCGGGCACACCGGGCCGGTGGTCGCGGTTGGGCATTGGGCTGCCGGGCAGCGTCGTCAACGACCTGACCCTCAC
Source organism: Actinocrispum sp. NPDC049592 (assembly GCF_040675465.1). Classification (NCBI taxonomy): domain Bacteria; kingdom Bacillati; phylum Actinomycetota; class Actinomycetes; order Pseudonocardiales; family Pseudonocardiaceae; genus Actinocrispum; species Actinocrispum sp. NPDC049592. The sequence continues at coordinate 150,473 of NZ_JBFAPA010000008.1, forward strand.
CCCGGACGGCAACACCGTCGTCGCGGCCACTCATGGCCGCGGTCTCTGGCAACTCACCCTCCGCTGATCCATGGCGAGTGTCCGGCGGCCGCGGGATCACCGTCGCCGGACACTCGTTCAACACGTTTGTTCACATAGCTCTTGCCACCTTCACACTGTCCACAACGGACGGCGACCTTCGACGTGAGCCACCCGGCGGATTTACCCACGGCACGCGGTGTGGCTGGATGAGAGGCCGAGTCATGGGCCCCATCCCCGGATCACCGAAGAAGGTGACTTCACCATGTCTCTCCGTACACGCAAGTTCCTCACCGCCGCCCTGTTACCCCCAGCTGTGGTCGCCGGGCTGTTCGTGACCGCAGGTGCGGCTTCGGCGAACGTCGCGGTGACGCAGGTGAGTTCCGATCCGTTCACCGACGCGCAGGCCCAGCACCGCACGGAGGTCGAGCCGGACACGTTCGCGTTCGGTTCCACGATCGTGTCCGCGTTCCAGGTCGGACGGGTGTCGGGTGGTGGTGCGTCGAATGTCGGTTTCGCCACGTCCACCAACGGCGGCGCGAGCTGGACGCAGGGCTTCCTGCCCGGCACCACGGGGAACTCCGGTGGGCCGTGCGGGCAGCTCAGCGACGCCGCGGTCGCCTTTGACGCCAAGCACAACGTGTGGCTGATCTCCACGTTGGGGGTGAACTGCCCGAACACGCCGGTGTTCACCAGCCGGTCCACCAACGGCGGGCTCACGTGGAGCAACCCGGTCACCACGGCGACCGGGTCGAACGACAAGAACTGGATCGTCTGCGACAACACGTCCACGAGCCCGTTCTTCGGCAACTGCTACACCGAGTACGACATCACCAGCTCCGGCGACGCCCTGCGGATGAAGACCTCCAGCGACGGCGGCCTCACCTGGGGCCCGGCGCGCGCCACCGGCGACAACGCCACGGGTCTCGGCGGCCAGCCCATCGTGCGGCCCAACGGGACGGTGCTGGTGCCGTATTTGTCGCTGAATGACCAGATCCGGTCGTTCCGGTCGGTCGACGGCGGCGCCAGCTGGCGGTCCACCGTGCTGGTCTCGGCGGTCAGCCACCATGAGGCCGCGGGCGGTCTGCGCGAGGAAGCCCTGCCCACGGCGGAGATCGACGCCGCGGGCACCGCGTATGTCGCGTGGTCGGACTGCCGGTTCCGGTCCGGCTGTCCCCGCAACGACATCGTGCTGAGCAAGTCCACCAGCGAGACCACCTGGGCGGCACCGGTCCGGGTGCCGATCGACGCCACCACCAGCACGGTGGACCACTTCGTGCCGGGGATCGGCATCGATCCGTCCACTTCGGGCACCAGTGCCCGGATCGGCCTGACGTACTACTTCTACCCGAACTCCGCGTGCACCGCGGCGACCTGTCAGCTGACGGCGGGCTTCATCTCCTCGGCCAACGGCGGCACCAGCTGGAGCGCGGCGACCCAGCTCGCCGGGCCGATGTCGCTGTCGTGGATCCCGAACACGTCCCAAGGGCGGATGTTCGGCGACTACATCTCCACGTCGGTCCGCCCGGGCGGCAACGCCTTCCCGGTGCTGCCGATCGCGTCGGCGCCCACCGGGTCGACGTTCAACCTGGGCATGTTCGCACCCACGGGTGGCCTGCCGGTCACTGGCGGCGCGGTGCGCACCTCGGCCACCCCGGTCGAGGCGGCGGTCGGCGGCCAGATCGCCGGTCTGGCGTTCTGACGATGAGCGAGCCCGGCGTTCCGCGACGGAACGCCGGGCTCACACCGTCACTTCAGGGCGACTCCCTTGATGTAGATGTCCTCGTCATTGGCGATGGACGCGTTGGGCGCCCCGCCTTCACAGATCGCCGGCGGTGTGCCAGGGGTTCCGGTGCCGGGGCACAGGAACTGGTCGACCGGCCGGGTGTCCGACCAGATCGGGTACGCCGTCGTCGCGGTGACGCCGATTCCGGCGTAGTCACCGAAGAACGTTCCGTTGAACTGGGTCGGCGGCGGCATGCTGCCCGAGGTCACGCGGGTGTGCCGGAATGCGGCGCCGGTGGCGGTGGACAGGGTGATGTCGGAGAAGCCGATGTTGTTGTCCGCGCCGTATTGCCGGTCGTAGTAGCTCACCGCGAGGGTGCCGTCCGGCGCGAACGCCGCGCCTTGCCAGTACTGGTCGGTGCGGGCCTGCCCTGGCGCGGTGGTGACGACCGGGAGGGCACGTGGATCCGTTGTGGTGCCGGTGAAGCTGGCGCCGGAGTTGTTCGAAGTGGACAGCAGGATGTCGTTGTTGCAGGTGCCGTTCTTCACTCCGGTGTAGAGGTTCCCGGCGGTGCTGGGCTCGATGCCCGCGGGGGTGCACCCGGTGAGCTCGTTGGAGTCACGGTTGATGTAGGAGCCGTAGGTGACCACGACCCGGTTGGGGTGGGTGGGGTCGACGGCACCGATCGGGTACTGGCTGGCGCGGAAGACCGAGTTGAACGACGGGCCCTTCTCCGGGATGCACGCCCGGCCGGGGTCCTGGCCGTTCTGGTAGGTGGCGCAGTCGGGCAGCTCGTAGTAGAAACCGACGCGGACCGGCGCCGAGAAGCTCGCGCCGCCGTCGGTGGACCGGGCCAGCAGGACCTGGCTGCGGTTGTCCGCTCCGGACACGGCCTTGTTGAAGTTGTTGAACACCACGTACAGCGTGCCGTCGGGTGCGGTGAACGGCTGCGAGTCCTGGTTCTGGTTGCAGGTTCCGGACGGGGTCGGCAGGCCGAGAGTGTTGTCGCACAAGGGGCTTGTGGTGCTGACCAGGACCGGCGCGGAGAACGTCTCGCCGTAGTCGGCCGAGTGCGCGGAGTAGATGTAGCCCGTGCCGTCGGCGGCGAAAGTCGTCCACGTCATGTACACACGGTCGGCGAACCGGCTGCCGCGGTGGTTGTCCACTGTGAGCAATTGCTTGTCCAGCAGGAAATCACCGGCACCGGCGGTGTCGTCGTGCTGGACGGCGGGCCGTCCGGTGAAGTTGAACGAGGCGCCGTTGCTGCCGGTGGACCGGAACACGTAGAACGCGCTGGACTGGTCCGGGTTCGGCGAGGTTCCGTTGCCACGGTTGAACAACTGGCACGACAGGTACACGTTCCCCTTGGTGTCCCAGGCGGTCGAGGTGTCACCACCGCCCTGCCAGTACTCGCGTGGTTTGCCACCGGCGAACGCGTCGCCGCGGCCGAACCCGTTGGGAACAGTGGAATCCGCCCAGGAGCGGCCACCGTCGAGTGAGTACGAGACGCCACACGTGCCGTCACCGCGGCGGTAGTCGTTGTAGCTGGCGACCAGGTGCGCGCCGTTGCCGGGGTCCGCGGACACCCAGGTCTCGTTCTGTGCCTGCGCCCGGCCTTGCAGGTCCGGGTCGGTGATGTTGAGGCAGTTCTGGTTGACCTTGATGTTGTCGCCGAACCGGTTGGCGCACGCGGCCGCCGTGGCCCGGTGCATCGCCGAGGGCGCCAGGGTGCGGGCCTTGCCCGCGGCATCATCGCCGTTCAGGTTGGCCGACAGCAGCCCGGAGACGTGCCGTTGCTGGATCTTGTTCAGGTTCGCGTAGCCGAACGGGGCCGCGGCCGCCTCTGGGACGCTCGCGGCGGTCACCGCGACGACGGTGGCTGCGAGAACGATCGGGATGCGCGTTAATCGTTTCATCGGCAGATCCGATCCTGCAGAGGATGAGAACCCTCCGAAGCTAGTCCCGCGCGGCGGTTTCCGCCATGGCCGTCGGCGGGTACCAGTACGCCATGAGGCTGACCCGGACATCGGATGTGTGGTGGAAGGACGCGGTCATCTACTGCCTGGACGTGGAGACCTACCAGGACAGCGACGGTGACGGCTGCGGCGACTTCGCGGGCCTGACCCAGCAGATCGATCACATCGCGCGGCTCGGCGCCACGTGTGTATGGCTGATGCCGTTCTTCCCCACCGGTGAGCGTGACGACGGCTACGACATCACCGACTTCTACACCGTCGATCCCCGGTTGGGCACGCTGGGTGACTTCGTGGAGTTCGTCCGCACGGCCCGCGACCGCGGCCTGCGGGTGATCGCCGACCTGGTCGTCAACCACACCTCGGACCGGCATCCGTGGTTCCAGAACGCCCGCTCCAGCCGGGACTCGGCGTTCCGCGACTGGTATGTCTGGCGCGACGAGCCGCCGGCGGACGGCCCGCAGGGGATCGTGTTCCCCGACAAGGAGAAAAGCCTCTGGGAGTACGACGAGCGGACCGGCCAGTACTACCTGCACAGGTTCTACCGCCAGCAACCCGATCTGAACGTGGCCAATCCGGCGGTCCGCGACGAGATCGCGCGGATCATGGGGTTCTGGCTGGAGCTGGGCCTGTCCGGCTTCCGGGTGGACGCCGTGCCGTTCCTGCTGGAGACCAAGGGCCAGACCGACGCGTCCCGGCTGCCCGATCCGCACGACTACCTGGCCGACCTGCGGGCGTTCCTGAGCCGCCGCAGCGGTGAAGCGGTGCTGCTGGGCGAGGTCAATCTGCCCTATCCGGACACCATGCGGTTCTTCGGTGACCCGCACAGCGTCGGTGACGAACTGACGATGTGCTTCGACTTCATCGGGATGCAACGGTTCTACCTGGCCATGGCTCGCCGCGAGGCCACTCCGCTGGCGGAGGCGCTGCGTGAGCGTCCGACCCCGCCGCGCGACTGCCACTGGGCCACGTTCGTGCGCAACCACGACGAGCTCACGCTGGACAAACTCAGCGACGAGGAACGCACGGAGGTGTTCGACGCTTTCGGCCCGGAGAAACGGATGCAGCTCTACGGCCGCGGCCTGCGCCGTCGCCTGCCACCGATGCTCGACGACATCGAGCGGACGAAGATGGCCTACAGCCTCATGTTCAGCCTGCCGGGCACCCCCGTGCTGTTCTACGGTGAGGAAATCGGCATGGGCGAGAACCTCGGGCTGGAGGGCAGGCTCGCCGTCCGCACCCCGATGCAGTGGACCTCCGCACCGGACGGCGGGTTCTCCACGGCCGACCCGTCGCGGTTGGTCAGGCCGTTGGTGGACGGCGAGTTCGGTCCGCGGCAGGTGAACGTCGCCGACCAGCGGCGCGACCACCGCTCGTTGCTGTCCTGGATCCGGCTGCTGATCGAGCGCTACCGCGACTGCCCGGAGCTGGCCTGGGGCGAGTTCGAGGTGCTGGACACCGGCGCGCCCGCGGTGCTCGCGCACCGGTGCCACATCGACGGCCAGTCCGTGGTCGCCGTACACAACCTCGCGGATGAGGACATCGAGATCCAGCTGGTCTACGACGGGCTCGACGGCGTCCTGACGGACCTTCTCGTCGACGGCACAACCAAGGTGTCCGCCGACGGGAAGGCCACGATCCGTCTCGGCCGCTACGGCTGCCGCTGGCTGCGGGTGGGACCGGCGTAGGCGGTCACGGTTTGAGCAGGACCTTCACCATGCCGGCCTGTTTCTTCTGGAACGTCTGGTAGGCCATCGGGGCGTCGCTGAGCGCCACCCGATGGGTGGCGAAGCCGTCCACACCGAGCGGGTCCTCGTCGGTCAGCAGCGGCAGGATGTCGCCCACCCAGCGCTTGACGTTCGCCTGGCCCATCCGCAGCTGGATCTGCTTGTCGAACAGGGTCAGCATCGGCATCGGGTCGGCCATCCCGCCGTACACCCCGGACAGCGACACCGTGCCGCCGCGCCGGACGATGTCGATCGCCAGGTGCAGGGCGGTGAGCCGGTCCACGCCCGCCTTCTGCATGAACTTGGCCGCCACGGTGTCCGGCAGCAGCCCGGTGACCCGTTGCGCGAGCTTGGCGACGGGCGCGCCGTGGGCCTCCATGCCCACCGCGTCGATCACCGAGTCCGGTCCGCGGCCACCGGTCATGCCGCGGATCACCTCGGTCAGCCCGTTGCCGTGCTCCAGCAGGTCCAGCACCTCGATCCCGTTGTCCCGCGCCCGTTGCAGCCGTTCGGGCACGAGGTCGACGCCGATCACCTGGCCGGCCCCCTGATGCCGGGCGATGCGGGTGGCCATGTCGCCGATCGGGCCGAGGCCGAGCACGACCAGGCTGCCGCCCTTCGGGACGTCGGCGTAGTGAACGGCCTGCCACGCCGTCGGCAGGACGTCCGAGAGGTACACGAACCGGTCGTCCGGCGGCCCCTGCGGAACCTTGATCGGCAGCGTATTGCCGAACGGAACACGGAGGTACTCCGCCTGCCCACCGGGCACCTGCCCGTAGAGCTTGGTGTAACCGAACAGCGCCGCGCCCATCCCGTGTTCCCGGACCTGGGTCGTCTCGCACTGCGACTGCAGTCCCTGTTCGCACATGAAGCAGGTCCCGCAGGAGATGTTGAACGGCACCACCACCCGGTCCCCCGCCGTGAGCTCGGTGACCTCGCCGCCGACCTCCTCGACGATGCCCATCGGCTCATGGCCCAGGATGTCCCCCTCCCCCATGAACGGCCCCATCACCTCGTAGAGGTGCAGGTCCGAACCACAGATGCCGCTCGACGTGACCCGGATGATCACGTCGCCGGGGTCCTTGATGACCGGATCGGGAACAGTGTCCACCCGCACGTCACGCCGGCCGTGCCACGTCACCGCTTTCACGCCATGCCTCCACATCGGTAGCAAATCCGCCCCGCAAGACCTTCCCGCTAAAGTGGCGGTCAAACCTCGCCGCCTTCGCCGGGGATGCCGGAAATGTGTTTCTCCTGCGGTAAGCCGGTTTCACGACTTTCGGCGTAGGCCAACAGTGGCGTTTGCCTGTTGTCGCCAGGGTTTTCCGTCGATCGCCCGATGACAATGCCGATCGCAGCGGGTTAGCGTGCGCGCATCGCTGGTGAGGATCTCCCGAGGCGAGGTGCGCTATGGTCATTTTCCGCCGGTTGCAGCGGGGTTCGCGTCGATTCTGGCGCCTGGCCGGGATCTTCGCGGCGATCGTGGTCATCGCCGGGCTGCTGACCTCCGCCACGGCGGGGATGATCGGGTCCGAGGACGAGGACCACGACGCGGGCAGCGCGGAAGTCGAGGAGGACGAGGGCGACGGCGGCCCGCAGGCACCGGCGGACTTCCTCAACGACCGGTTCACCTCCCGGCAGGACATCACCGACGACCAGGTGCAACAGGCGGTCGCGCAGGCGGCGCAGTTCGGGGAGAACGGCGAGAGCTGGCGCTTGGTCGGCCCATCGAACATCGGTGGGCGGATCACCGGTCTCGTGGTGGATCCCAGGCGCCCCAACACGATCTACGTCGCGGCGGCCGGTGGCGGGGTGTGGCGCAGCACCGATGCGGGGGTCACTTTCCAGCCCGCGTGGGACTCTCGGCTGCCGCAGGCGCTCGGTTCGCTGGAAATGGGCCGCGACGGCACGTTGTGGGCGGGCACCGGCGAGGCCAACCCGTCCGGCGGCGGGTTGACGTTCTTCGGCAACGGCGTCTACCGCTCGACCGACGGCGGCCGCTCCTGGCAGTCATGGGGCCTGTCCCGTAGTGGTTCGATCGGGCGGCTCCTTGTGGACCCGGTCAACCCGCGGCGGGTGTTCGCCGCGGCAACCGGCAACCTGTCGGGAACCGCGCAGCAGCACGGGATCTACCGGCTCGCCGACAACGGCCGCGACTGGCAGCTGGTCCTCGCCGCGCCGAACAGGACCACCGGTGGCGTGGACCTGGCGATCGATCCGGTCAACCACAACAGGGTCTACGCGGTGCTGTGGGATCACCAGCGCAACAACGGCGCCCGCGTGTACGGCGGTGTCGGTTCGGGACTGTTCCGTTCGGACAATGGTGGCGACACGTGGACCCGGCTGGAGAACGTGACCGGCACCTCCCCCACCGACCAGACCGGCACCGGGCTGCGCAGTGACGCCAGCCTCGGCCGCATCGGCGTCGCGGTGGCACCCAACGACCACAACCGCGTCTACGTCATCACCGCCACGCAATACGGCCCGGACAAGGGTTTCTACGTGTCCAACGACGGCGGGACGAGTTTCGCGCCGGGCGGTCGCGCAGGCGGCGGCAGTGGGTATGCGTGGTGGTTCGGCAAGATGTGGGTCGACCCGAAGAACGAGAACCACTTGTACGCCGCGGATGTGAGCCTGCGCGAATCCATCGACGGCGGCGCCACCTGGGGTGTGTCCAGTGGCGTGCACGCGGATCAGCACGCGATGCAGTGGGATCCGAACCAGCCCAACCGGGTGTATCTCGGCAACGACGGCGGCGTCTACCGCTCCGACGCCAACGGCGCCACCACCACGTGGGTGCACGCCACTTATGAGCCGTTCAACCAGTCCTACCACCTCGCGGTCGCCCAGGACGACCCCTCACGGCTGGCCACCGGCTTGCAGGACAACGGAAGCGTGCGGACGTGGACCGACAAGGCCCCGCCGGGTGACCTGACCCAGTGGAACGCCTACGGCGGCGGCGATGGCCACGAAGTGGTGATCGACTACAAGGACCACAACGTGTACTACGAGTGCTCCCAGGTCGGCGTCTGCCACCGGCACCAGGATCCTGATGGCACATCAGTGAACTTCGGTCCGCGGCACTCCACCCGGATCACCACCGACGCGCCGGTCATCCTGGATCCCAGTGACCCCAACGTGGTCTACTTCGGCGGCAACGTCCTGGACCGCTCGACCGACCGCGGCACCACCTTCACCCAGATCAGCCCGCCCGGCGACTTCCTCACCGGACCCGTGCCGCCGGACGAGGACGACAAGGGACCGTTCTACGCCAACGAGTACGCGACCATCACCTGGATCGCCCCGGCCAAGACCGACCCGAAGACGATCTACCTCGGCACCGACACCGGCCGGTTGTGGAAGACCGGCGACCTCGGCGCGACCTGGACCGAGTTCACCGGCAAAGGCCTGCCCACCCGGTGGATCAACTCCATCGTGGTCGACCCCGCCGATGCCAACCACGTGTTCGTCGCGTTCTCCGGCTACCGCGAAGGCGACCTGGCCGCGAACATCTGGGAGACCACCGACGGCGGCACCTCCTGGGACAACATCAGCGGCAGGCTGCCCAACGGCCCGGTCGAGATGCTCACCTACGACCAACAGCGCCACCGCCTCTACGCGGCCACCGACCTCGGCGTGTTCGTCAACCGCAACGGCCGCACCAACTGGCAGCGCGTCGGCCGCGGCCTGCCGAACACCTCCATCCTGGACGTCAAGATCACCGGCGACGGCCGCACCCTGTATGCCGCCACCTTTGGCCGCAGCGTCTGGTCCATCCGCATCGACGACTGACGTTCGCCCGCTCAGAACAAGCGAGTGAGAACCCCGGACTCGAGGAGGATCCAGGCACCGATCGCGATGAACACGACCGGCACGATCAAGTGCCCGGACCTGTCCAGCGCGTCCACGACCTTCTTGTGCGAGCCCAGCCAGGCACCCGCCGCACACCACGCCGCGAGCAGGACGAGGAAGACCGCGACGGTGAGCACTGTTGCTCCGACGCCGAGGGTGCGGAACAACGGGGTGTAGATGCTGATGTTGTCCGCGCCATTGGCGATGGTGACCGAGGCGACGCCCAGCAGCCCGGACGCCAGCGGTGGGGCGTCATCGCCGTTGTGCGTCCGCGCGTGCCACAGACCGCGGATGCCGAGGGCGAGCGGGATCAGACCGAGCAGGCCCACCCAGTGATCGGGGACGATCACGAGCCCCGCTGCGGCACCGGCACTGACCGCCACCAGCGCGACGAAGCCGAGGTACTGGCCGCCCACGATCTGTCCGGGCCGCGGCCGGTCCTGGGTACGTGCGGCCAGGAACAGCGCGGTGAGCACGACTAGGTCATCGATGTTGGTCCCCGCGAACACGCCAACGGCGCCGCCGATTGTGGACAGTGGGGCGCTCACAGACGACACAGCCTAGTATCGCACTACGTGAATTCTCCCTGCGCTGTTGGGGACGACAACAAGGACAACGGAAGGCGCAGACGGACTGGGGATGAGAAGCCACAGCGAGTCACCTTCGGTGATCCCGTGAACGCCTCACCACCTTGGCCGTGACTCCTTGAAGAAACCGTCGGTCCACGGCACGGACATCGCGCGGTACTGCTCGGCGACCGCGCTGCCCCGCAACCGCTCCAGCAGAGCCGCGATCAACGCGTCGAGATGGCCGCCTGCGGGGTCAAGGCCGCTGGTGGACACCAGGGTGTCGTCCTTGCGCAGGCGGATGGTGCCAAGGAGGTCCCGGGTGGTCGGCACGCCGTGGAGCAGTTCGAACACCAGCCGGAAATACCGCGCGTCGGGGTCACCACCCGGTCGCAGCCGTTCCAGCTCGGCACAGAACCGCTCGACCAGCGACCAGTTCCCCCGCCCGGCCATCCCCTGGCACGCCAGGCTCAACGCGTAGCGGTAGTACTCGGCCGCGCTCTGCCGGTCACCCGTCCGCGGCTCGATCCCGGTCAGACCACGCATGGTCTCGCACAGGTCGGCCACCTGATCGGCCGACAGACTCGGGAAACCGTCCCGCAGCGCGAAATACAGCCACCGGGGATTGTCCGGGTCACTGGCGCGTGCCTGCGCCACGAGACTCATGTTCCTGTCCCGCTTGCGTTTCGCCGCGAACACGGCCGGGTTGTATCCGTCGTGGCGGATCTCGACGTCCACGGCCACCCGCTCCGGTGGGGTGTCCACAGCACCACGGACGACCAGGTACTCGTGGACCTGGCCCCGGTAGCGGACCGGACCGTCCACCCGCAGGATCCGCGGGATGTCATCACGGTAGCTGCCGTGATCTACGTCCCTGATCACCGGGGCGAGGACCACCTGGGAACAATCCTTGTCCCGCAACGACACCAGACACGACACGAGATCCGCCGCCGCCCCCTCGGCGAGCCACTCGTCGGCGTCCAGGCACAGCACCCAACCGTCCACAACAGACTCCAGGGCCGCGTTCCGCGCGTCGGCAAAGGAGCCGGACCATGGTGTCGGCACCACCCGGACACCATGGTCCCGATATCCGGCCACGATGCCCAGTGTCCCGTCCGTGGACCCGGTGTCGGCCACGATCACGCCGAAGCCGTGGCCGACCACACTGTCGAGGCAACGGGCGATACAACGCTGCTCATCCTTGGCCAAGATGAGCACGCTCACCGGGCTGCTCATCGGTCAGGAATGCGCGCAGGAGTCCTTGGGGCCACTGCCGGTCGCACACGGCCCCGAGTACGTGACGTAGAAGTGGTAGCAGATGGTGATCCCGCCATTGGGCGAGTAGGTGTACTCGTAGTCGAAATAGGTCGTCGTGGGCCCGCAGAAATGCACGTGGTCGAAAGGCTTGTGATCCGGTTCGAAGCAGGACGCCTGCACACTCACCGGAGCCGCTGCGGCCATCCCGGCCGAGGACAGGAACGACAGGCCCGCGAACGCCGTCGCCGCGATCGCGGCCCCAGCACGGTATGACCGCCTCGGCCGCTCCACGGACTGCTTTGGTGCCGCCGCGGTCAAGTCGGCCTCGAGGTCTTCCAGGAAGGCTTGACGTTGCGTGTTCACGTGGGTGTCCCTCCAGTTGCTGATCTTGAGCGACCAGGAGGTTGCCACGACACGGTTTCACGGCTCTGACACGAGACCCGTCACCCGTGAAGGCCGTGTGCAATCACGCCTGCTCCCCACCCGGAACCAGTTCAGCGACGGCGGGCGGAAGCCTGCAGCGAAGGGCTGGCCCAGCCGTTGTCCGCCGGGTTGAGCGTCACACCCGGCGCCACGATCCGATCGATACGGTCGAGCACGTCCTCGGGCAGCGTGATCTCCGCGGCGGCGAGCTGCGACTCAAGGTGGTCCATCGTGCGCGGGCCGATGATCGCGGACGTCACGGCGGGATGCCGCAGCACGAACGCGATGGCCATGTCGATCAGGCTGATCCCCGACTCGTCGGCGAGCGTCGCCAGTGCGTCGGCGGCGTCGAGCTTGCGCTGGTTCTCCGGCAGAGACAGGTCGAACCGGTTGGCCAGCCGCTGCCGCGCCACCGACATCGGCCCGGTGGTGGCGTCCTTGCGGTACCGGCCGGACAGCCAACCGCCGGCGAGCGGGCTGTACGACAGCACACCCATGCCGTAGCGCTGGCACACCGGCAGCACCTCGTTCTCGATGCCACGAGTGAGGATCGAGTACGTGGGCTGCTCGGTCACGAACCGTTCACGGCCACGGTCACGGGCCGTCCACTGTGCCTCCACAATGGTCGACGCGGGGAACGTGGAATGGCCGATGTAGCGGACCTTGCCCGCCCGGACCAGATCGGTCAGCGCGCCCAGCGTCTCGTCCAGGTCGACCGCCGGATCCCAGCGATGCATCTGGTACAGGTCGATGTAGTCGGTTCCCAACCGGCGCAACGAGTTCTCCACCGCGGTCATGATCCACCGCCGGGAACCGCCACGGTGGTTGGGGTTCTCGTCCAACGGCATGAAGAACTTCGTGGCCAGCACGACGTCATCACGCCTGCCCCGCAGCGCCTTGCCGACGATGACCTCGGACTCGCCCTGCGAGTAGACATCGGCGGTGTCCACAAAGGTCACCCCGGCGTCCAGCGCCCGATGGATGATCTTGATGCTCTCGTCGTGGTCCTTGGTGCCCCAGTCACCGAACATCATGGTGCCCAGGCACAGTGCGCTGACCGAGACGCCGGTGCGCCCCAAAGGCCGCTGTTGCACGGGATTCCGTCCTTCCAGAAGAGGTCCTAGCGTGGGACCAGCCGCACAGTCACCGGCGCCGCCTTGGCACCGACGACCGAACCGACAATTGCAGGTCCGTAGCGGTCGTACTTGGCGTGATAAGCGTTGTCGATCTCGCCGTGCACGCCTGGGGCGGCCTCGGCGAAGGTGATGTCACGCTCGACCCCACCCGCCCGGACACGCCCCGTACCGGCGGCCTTCGCCCGGCGGAACCACGGATTGCCCGCGCCATAAGCACTCCGGACATAGATACCGTCGCCGACACGAACACCCCAGATGGTCACGTACGGGCGCAGCGTGCCATCGGGCCGCTGCGAGGCCACCTGCAACTCCTCCGCGCCACCGATCCGGTCGAGGTCGTCGTCATTCCACTCGGTCATCGTCGCGTCCAATCCGGTCAGGGCCGCACCAGGACTTTGAGGGCCTCGCGCAGGTCCATGGCGCGGTAGCCGTCCGGAACGTGGTCGAGGTCGACGGTCAGATCGAACACCCGGCCCGGTTCGACACTGCCGTCGAGGATGCCGGGCATCAGCTCGTCGATGTAGTTGCGCGCCGGAGCCGGACCACCGGTCAGGGTGAGGTTGCGGCCGAACAGGCTGGGAAAGCCGATCGGTGCCTCGTCGTACTGCGGCACACCGACCCGGCTGATCACACCACCAGCGCGCACCACACCAAGCGCCTGCTCATACGCCGGCAGAAGACCGACACACTCCAAGACCGCGTGCGTGCCGTCGCCGCCGGTCAGGTCACGCACCAGCGCGATGCCCTCCTCGCCGCGTTCGGCGACCACATCGGTCGCACCGAACTCGCGACCCAGATCGGTACGGTCCTTGTGCCGCCCCATCAAGATGATCCGCTCGGCACCCAACCGCCGCGCGGCCATCACCGCGAGCAGCCCCACAGCACCGTCCCCGATCACCGTCACGCTGGTACGAGAACTCACACCCGCCCGCACAGCGGCATGGTGTCCGGTGCCGTACACATCAGCCAACGTCAACAGCGACGGCAGCAACGCCGAATCGGCGTCTACAGGCAGCTTCACCAGCGTGCCGGTGGCCTGCGGCACCCGCACCGCCTCCGCCTGGCCACCGCCCGAGTCGTCCGCCGGGAAGAACCCGCCGTGCCGGCACGAGGTCTGCACCCCCTCCCGGCAGAACTCACAAGTGTTGTCCTGGAACGCGAACGGGACCACAACGAGATCACCAGCCGCGAAGCCGGACACCTCCGGCCCGGTCTCCTCGACGACTCCCAGGAACTCGTGACCCATCGGCCGGCCCTGCGCGGACGGCGGCAGATTGTGGTACGGATGCAGGTCGCTGCCGCAGATACAGGACAGCACCGTTCGCACGATCGCGTCGGTGGGCTCACTCAGGCGTGGATCGGGGACGTTCTCGACCCGGACATCACCGGCGCCGTACATGAACGTGGCACGCACGTTTAGTCGATCCTTCCAGCACATGACAGGAACCGTTCCCTGCTCACCCGCCATCAAACGCCGCCGCCCGGATCCGCGGCAGGGCCTGCTCTTACAGGTACTGCCAGAACCCCCCAGCCTCAGCAACCGGTCTGTTCCGGCTGGGCGAAGTCCTGCGTGGCGGCCCAGCTGGCGAGCATCTTCAGAGCGTCGGCGGTGGGCGTACCCGCGGCCGCGGTGTAGACGTTCAACGTGAGACCGGGCTCCGACGGCAGTTCCATCGACTCGAAGTTCAGATCCAGCTGTCCCACAACCGGATGACGCAACCGCTTCTGCCCACTGCGGTGGTATTGCACGTCATGCGAAGCCCAGCGGCGCCGGAAGACCTCGCTGCGCGTGGACAGCTCGCCCACCAGTTCGATCAGGGCCCGGTCGTGCGGGTTGCGCCCCGCCTCCAGGCGCAGCATCGCGGCGGCGTCGTTGGCGATGCGGTCCCAGTCGACGAAGAACTCCCGTGCGGCCGGGTCGAGATACACGAACCTGGTGGTGTTCGCCGGTCGCCGGGGATCGGCCAGCACCGGGGCGTACAGGGCGCGGCCGAGCCGGTTCATCGCCACGATGTCATGGCGCCCGTTGCGCACCCAGGCCGGCGCGTCGGAAATGGCGTCCAGCACCTGCTGCACGGCCGGACGCACAGTGGTGGCCGTCGGACGGCGCCGCGCATCCGGATGCGCGGCCCGGGCCAGGGCGAACAGGTGCTCGCGCTCGGCCTCATCGAGCCGCAACGCGCGGCTCAACGCGTCCAGGACACTGTCCGACGCCCCGGCGAGGTTGCCCCGTTCCATGCGCACGTAGTAGTCGATCGACACACCGGCCAGCAGCGCCACCTCTTCGCGGCGCAGGCCCTTGACCCGCCGGTTGCCGCCATACGCGGGCAGTCCTGCCTGCTCGGGCGTGATGCGCGCCCGCCGCGAGCTGAGGAACTCCCGGACCTCGGCCCGCTGATCGATCTCGCCCATCACCCCAGGGTATGCGCCTGGCGGGGCTGAAGGAGGGTCTGCCGGTACCTCCTTGCCTTACTTGTCGGCGGGCACGTACCGCAGTTCGAGGACCCCGGACGGGAAGGCCGTGCTCTTCACCAGGCGGAGCCGCACGGCCTCGTCCAGTTCCGGGAACAGCGCCGCGCCCTTGCCCGTGACGGCCGGGAGCACCCACAGCCGGTACTCGTCGACCACGCCGAGCTTGATCAGCGAGTGCATGAACGCGGTGCCGCCCGCCGCGACGAGATCCTTGCCGGGCTCGGCCTTCAGCTTGGCGATCTCCTCCGCCGTGTCACCGCTGGCGATCCGGGTCTCGGGCCAGTCGTCCGCCGACCGCAGGGTGCGGGAGAACACGACCTTGGGGATCTCGTTCATCGCCTTGGCCGACGGGTGGCCGGAGGTGGGCCAGAACCCGGCCATGGCCGCATAGGTGTTGCGGCCCATGAGGAAGGCCCCGGCCTCCCACAGCTGGTTGACGAAGTACTCCTCCTGCTCGGTGTCGTCGATGCCCATCATGACGTCGCGGATGCCGTTGTCCGCGTCCGCGCTCTTGCCGTCGATGGAGACGTAGAAACCCAGGATCAGCTTGCGCATGGTGCCCTCCAGTTGCCGGCGCTCAGGTGGTCTTCGAAGCGCGCCGTATCGACCATGCGCCAACCCTCGCACCGACAATGATCGATGTCAAGACAAAAATATTTGTCGGTAGTCCTCGCCCGAGTGCCACAAGGGGTCCCTGGCCGGCGGCCAGGGACCCCTTGGTGTCACACGATGAGCGTCAGCCGTCGCCTTCCGCGGCGCGGATGTACGCGCCGGGCACTTGGTCCGGGGCGAAGACCTTGTCCTCGCCCGGGTACGGCTTGGTCCAGGCGTGCGTCTGGTACCAGGTGAAGTGGTTCATCTGGGCCGGGTTGGCGTAGTCGGCGGTGGCGTTCGGGCCGGTCAGCCGCTGGTGGGTCTGCCATTCCTGCCACTGGGCGGCCACCGCCTGCTTGTCCGCCGGGACCGTGGTCGACGGCTGGGCGGCGGCGAGCTGCGGCGGGATGGTGTCCTCGCCGCACGGGGGCATGGTTTTCAGGCCCAGGGTCAGCGAGGTCTTGTTGGGCACGAACGTGTACGGCGTGAAGTCCGGCTGCTGGCTGAACGCCGCGGTCATCGGCGTGGCCGCGCTGTCCTTCTGGTTCATCGGCCGGATGCCGAGGATCTGCTCGATGGTCCGGATCATCGTGATCTGCGTGTAGTAGTCGCTGTCCACCACGCCGTGCTGCGCCCACGGGCTGATGATCTGGATCGGCGCCCGGTGACCGTCCACATGGTCCAGTCCGGCCTGGGAGTCGTCCTCGACGACGAAGATCGCCGAGTCCTTCCAGTACGGGCTGTGCGAGATGGTGTCGACGATCTTGCCGGTGGCGAGGTCGTTGTCGGCGACCTGGGCGGCCCCGTTCGGCGGCCCGCCGGTGTGGTCGCTGGACAGCCAGAACATGTTCAGGCCGGCCGGCCCGTGCGCGTCGAAGTCCTTCTTCCAGATCTCGTACCGGTAGATGTCCGGTACGTCGGTGTCGAACTTGGGGAACCCGGGCACCGACACGGAGTTCAGCGACGGGATCGGCGACGAGGACACCAGCGGGTAGGCCGTGTTCTGCCCCGTGGAAGCCATGTTCTTGGCGTCGCAGTACAGGTTCTGCCAGGTGGCGCCGGCCGGTTTGCTCAGGAACTGGTGGAACTCACCGAAGTCCCGCACGGTGTGGCCGGCCGCCTGGGCGCCGGTCCACAGGAAGCCGGACGCCTGGTGGCCCAGCGCGTCGTCCTCGGTGTCGTAGCTGCGCAGGTACTCCCCCGCCGAGGATTCGGTGTACTCGGGGTCGTCGGCCTGCATCAGCCAGTTGTGGCCCTCGGCGGAGTTGGTGCCGATGTCGTAGGTGTTGTCGTACAACCCGAACTGGCGCTCGAGGGCGTGCTGGTTCGGCGTGACGTTCTCGCCGAACTGGATCAGCGACGGGTCGCCGTTGCCGCGCGGTTCGTCCCCGAACTGCTGGTCGTACGTCCGGTTCTCCTTGACGATCAGGAACACGTGCTTGATCGTGGACGGGTCGCCCAGCCGCCTCGGTACCGGCACGGGCTTCTTGTTGCCATTGTGATTGGCGTCGTCGTCGGCGGCTTCGGCGGCGTTGTGGGTCCATCCGTTCTGCCGGAACACCTTGTCGGTGTAGCCGCGGATGGTGTGGTCGTCGGGCAGCCGGAACCTCTGCACGCTGCCGGTGGTGTCGTGCGTGCCGTGCCCGGTGGGCTTGCGGCGGGCGTCGATGCCGCGGGTGTTGGAGATCAGCACGGTGGACCCGATGGAGGTGACCGCGCCCGGGAAGTAGTCCGTTGGCAGCAAACCGATGTAGCTCACAGGTTCCTGCGCCCGGTTGTGGTAGCGGTACACGGCGACCGCGTTGGCGCGGCCGAGCGTCACCAGCAGGTGGCCGTCGTCGGTGACGGTGATGCCGTCGGGCTCGTAGCCGACGCTCGCCTCCGGCCACGGCTGGGTCGCGATCGTCTGGACCACCTTGTTGCTGAAGGTGTCGATGACGGACACGGTGTTGCTGTTGGTGTTCGCGACGAACAGCACGCCGTTCTTGTTGTACAGCGCGGTCGGGTGCAGGCCGACGTCGATGCTCTTGACCGCGGCGCCCGGTGTCGCCAGGTCGATCACGCTGACCGTGCCGGTGGTGGTGGCGCCGGTGAACGGGTCGGCCGGGACCTGGGTGTTGTAGGAGTTCAGCGTCGCGTCGCCGGGGACCGCGGTGCGGCCGCCTTCGTTGCTGACGTAGATCTTGGTGCCGACCCGGACCAGGTCGCGTGGCGCGTTGCCCACGGCCCAGCTCTGCAGGATCGCCCCGGTCGTGGCGTTCAGGGCGACGACACGGTTCTGGCCGTTGACGGCGGCGTACACGGTCGAGCCGTCGGCCGAGAACACCGCCTGGGCGACCAGCGCGTGCTTGGGGCCGTCGGCCGCGATCGTGACGAACGTCGGGTTGGCGACAGTGCCATCGGGGTTGACCGTGAACCGGCGGTAGCCGTCGGTTTGGGGCAGCCACAGGGTTTTACCGTCGGGCGAGTAGGTGGGGCCTTCCTGGCC
The DNA here is from genome assembly GCF_040675465.1 of Actinocrispum sp. NPDC049592. Classification (NCBI taxonomy): domain Bacteria; kingdom Bacillati; phylum Actinomycetota; class Actinomycetes; order Pseudonocardiales; family Pseudonocardiaceae; genus Actinocrispum; species Actinocrispum sp. NPDC049592. Next base: position 168,705 of record NZ_JBFAPA010000008.1, read on the forward strand.
GACGTCGTTGCCGGGAATGCGCAGGTTGGCCGTGGCGGAGTTGCCGATCAGCTGCTGCACTTTCCAGCCGTTGAGGTCCACGATCGTCAGCGCGATCCCGCCGTCGGTGGTGAGTGCCGCGAGATGAGTGCGGTCGGGGCTGACGGTGGAGGCCATGATCTTGCCGTTGGGTACGACAAGCCGTTCGCCGATCGGGTCGACGAACTGGTCGGCGGACACGACCAGGCCCTGGTCGGTGGTCTGGCCGACCTGGTAGGTGCCGAACCCTTCGGTCGAGGCGGATCCGACACCGGAACCGACCGCGACCAGGGCCACCGTGGAGATGCCGGATGTAGCGAGACGTAACCTGCGGCCGCTGCGTGCACCGAGAAGGCGGGAACGTCCCTTCTCGACACGCCGGCGGCGGCGCGTCACCTGCATTGACCTATCCCTTCGAGGTGGTGGACAGCAGCTCGACGTTCCCGTCGAACTGCCACAAGGGGTTGGGCTGGTCCCCGGCCGGGGTCCGCACCTGGAAGTAGCCGTTGACTTCCTTGGGTCCGTCGCCGTCGGCGACGTAGTGTCCGTCGGAGGTGATGTCGAGCTGGTAGATCGCCGAGCCGGTGGCCGCGACGCCGGGCAGGTGCCACGAAACCACGCAGCGCCAGTCGTTTCCGGGTCCCTCGGCAGCGATCAGGCCGTCGCCTTTGGTGCAGGCGGCCGTCGCCGCCAGTTGCTCCTCGGTGACGTCCGGCCGGTTGAGCTGCCCGGCTTGCAGGCGGTAGAGGTGTCCGAACGCGGTGGCGACCGACCGTTGCACCTTGTCCTGGTCGATCCCTGATCCGAGCGCCGGGGTCGCCGCGGCGATGATCACGACCGCGGCGCCGATGAGGCCGACAAGCGGCAGTGCCCCGGCGGTGATCGCGCGCCGGCCTGTGCCTTCGTAGCTGGCGCTGGTGAAGTCGCGCCGCAGGAACAGCATGTACGCCAACGCGGTCGCGGTCACCGCCCAGACCAGGCAGACCGCGATGCTGATCAGCAGCGGGCCGAGCTGGGCGGGGCTGGTGAACAGACCGTTCCAGGCGATGAAGGCGTAACTGGGCAGGGCGAGCCGGACGGCGACCGGCATCGGCAGCATCTGGGCGAGATCGAGCGCGAGGGCGACGACCACGGGCAGCAGCAAGCCCATCGGTGACCGTCCTAACGCGACAGAACCGAGCAGGCCGATCGCGGCGAGGGCGAGCGTCGGGGCGAGCACCGACACCCACGCGAGCAGGACCCGGGCGAACGCGTCGGCCGAGCCGAGCAGGTGACCATCGAGGCCGACCAGGTCCTGGCCGCCGACCGCCACGAGCCCGCCGACGGCGCTGGAGATGGCCATTCCGGCTACCAGCAACAGAATCACGGTTAGGCTAGCCAGCGTTTTGGCCAAGAAGATGTGCCGGTAGGACCGCACCGCCACCAGCAGATGCCGCCACGTGCCGAGCCGGTCCTCGGCGGCGAACACGTCCCCGGCGACCAGCGATGTCAACAGCGGCAACGCATACACGCCAGCGAAGCCGAGCATCACCAACGGTCCGGCCCACCCGGTGGCGTTCATCCACCGGCCGAACAAGGTGTCCACCGGCAGCGAACTCTGCTGGCTCACCGCCGCGACGAACAGCGCGGGCGCGATCCAGCACGCGATCACCAACAGCCGGATCCGCCACTGGGACAGCAGTTTGACCAGCTCGAACCGGTAGCCGCGCGTCACCGGGACGGGACGGGCCACCGGGGCGTCGACCACGGTCATCGGCCGGCCTCCTGCTGTTCGGTGAGGTCCAGGAACGCGACTTCCAGCGGTGACACCGTCGGCGCGAACTCCCGCACTGCGATGCTCGCGTTCACCAGGCGCACCACCAGTTCGTCGAGCGCGGGCACCAAGCCGCGCACCACAAGCACGCCGTTGTCCTGCCTCCCGGTGTCCTCGGCAAGCTGCAGACCCGGTGTGTCGGCGGCGACCTTGCGGGCGGCGTCCGGGTCGGAGGTGCGCAGCCGGTAGTCGAGTTCCCGGTTGTCGGCGGAGAGTTTGCTCAGCGGACCGGTGAACACCACGCGCCCGGTGGCCAGAATCGTGACCTCAGAACACAATGCCTCAACGTCGTCCATCCGGTGGCTGGACAGCACAACCGCGGTTCCGTCCGCCGCCAATCGGTTGAGCACACCATGAACGTGCCTCTTGCCCGCGGGATCCAGGCCATTGGAGGGTTCGTCGAGCACCAGCAGCCGCGGTTTGGTCAACAGGGCCGCGGCCAGCCCGAGCCGTTGCCGCATCCCCAGGGAGAAGCCCCGGACCCGATCGTCGGCGACATCGGTGAGTCCCACGTCGTGCAACGCCTCATCGATCCCGCTCACACCCTCGCCCCGCAACGCGGCCAGCGCGGCGAGGTTGCGCCGGGCGGTCAACGACGGATACAACCCCGGCCCCTCAACAAACCCCGCGACCCCATCCGGAGCGGTCAACGCCCGCCCCACCACCGTGCCCAACACCTCGATCTGCCCCTCATCGGGCACCGACAGACCCAGCAGCAGACCCAGCAACGTCGTCTTCCCCGCGCCGTTCGGGCCGACCAGCCCGTGGATCCGCCCCTGCTCCACCTCCACGTCCACACCGTCGAGCGCGACGACCTCGCCGAAGTACTTGCTGATCCCTCGAGCCCGCACTGCGAGGGTTGTGCCCATTCGTCCCTCTTTCGTCGCCTAAGAAGTTAGGCGCAGCAAGCACGCCCCGAAGGAACCTAGGCACACCACATGAAATAGACAGGGACACCCGGTTGAACATTTCTGGAATACCCGCACGGTCACGTGCGGACTTGTCCAGGTCGGACCCAGCCGGGCGATATGCGAGGTTGACCACCAGCCGCGTACTACGGGCGCTTTACCCGCTTCAAGAGACGCAGGCTTGTACAGATAGTACGCGCGCCACAGGACGAATATCACGGCCGCGGAGTAGCACAGATACCCGGCGAACCAGTATGTGACCACCATCCCGAACAACCCCAGAAAATGGACTCCAGGTGTCCGGACGACCGAGGAGTCCGGCACCACACTCAGCAGCGTCAAGTACAGCTGCATGTAGTGCTGCCAACACACCGGAGCCGCAGTCGATTCTGCGGACGGTCAGATTGCCAGGTCTCGCAAAGCAGTGGCCACCGGGTCATGGACGGTGAACAGATGCCGGACGCCGGTGAATTCCAGCACAGGTACCACCGGCACCCGAGCGGCCAACAGCCGCATCGCGATCCACGCGACTCGGCATGGGCCCGTAGACCCGGCAACACTTCGGTTTTCGGACAATTCTCGCTAAGGCCCCATTCCGAGGTTCGTACCGGAGTTTGCCGAGTTTCGGAACCGTGGGCGGGTGATGTGCGTCCATCGTGGGGATGGGAGGGCTACATGGTCGACTTCGCCCAGTTGCGGGACGCGAAACCGGACTTATGGCAGACGGCGGCCGATGACTGGCTCACGCTGGCGAAAGAGGCCGAGCAGTCCGCGCGCGACATTTACGACAACGGCGCCAGTGCGCTCGACGAGCACTGGACCGACCAGGTCGGCCAGCACGCCGGTCAGACGCTGAAGGACCTGGCGAACCTGTTCGAGGTCGCCGCCGTGGAGATCCGGGCGGTGGTGTCCACTCTGGACGGTCTGGCCGACGCGGCGAAGCTCGCGCAGTCCTCGTTGCACAGCGCGGTCGACTACGCGCAGCGCAGCGGGATGGTGGTGGACGGCTCCGGGCACGTGACGATGTCCGACCCCCGCACGATGCACAACGACCCGGACGCCCAGCAGCTGCGCGGTGAGTCACAACGGCTGATCGACGAGGCCGTGGCCGAGGCCACCCGGATCGACCAGGACGCGTCCACGGAACTCAACCGGCTCAAGGACGCCGTCGGGGTCACCGACCTGGACAAGGCGATGAACGAGATCGGCGCCCAGGCCTCGCAGAACGAGGTCAAGCTGATGGCGGACGCGCTGCCCACGGACCAGGACGCACAGACCGTCGCGGCGTGGTGGAACGGCCTGACCCCGCAGCAGCGGGACGAGTTCGCCCGCGCGGTCCCGGTGCAGCTCTACGACCTCAACGGCATCCCGCAGGACGTCAAGGACCAGCTCAAGGGAAACTACGGCTACGACCGGGTCGAACTGGTCCGCTGGGCACAGGCGAACTGGGACAACAAGGACATCGACATCTTCGACAACAACTGCACGCAGTTCGTGTCCACCGGGCTGGAGCACGCGGGCATGAAGCAGACGATGAGCGACTGGACCGGCACGTTCGACGACGACGGCTGGGGCCACGGCGGGCAGACCGGCTGGGACTGGCTGGACAAGCACGACCACTCGCACACCGACAGCTGGGCGAGCGCCGACGCCAACCGCAACTTCATGGTCAGCCACGGCGGCCAGACCATCCCGCTCAACCAGGCGCGGCCGGGTGACATCGTCTACTTCGAGCAGGCGGGACCGGGCGGCCCGACCGATCCTGGCAAGGTGCACCACGCCGCCATCGTCACCTCGGTGACGCCCGACGGCGACATCCACTACACCCAGCACACCGACTCCCGGCTGAACGTCAGCCTGAACGACCGGTTGCCGCACAACGAGGTCACCGAAGGCGACCAGAACATCGTCATCGTCCGGCCACACCCCAACTACTAGGAGGAGACCCCGATGGTCATCGCGATGGACCCGGGCGGCGTCTCCGCCACCGGCGACGACCTGCACAAGATCGCCGGCGACGCCGGCACCCGGACCAAGGGGCTGTTCGCCTCGAGCGACGCGGCCGCGCAAGGCAACCAGGGCTGGGCATCCGGACCGGCGCTGACCGGGTGCAAGACGGCCTGGCAGGACCAGCTCGGCAAGCTGATCCAGAAGACCGTCCAGGCCGGCGACGGCCTCAAGGACTCCGCGGGCAACGTCGCGGGCACCGACCAGGAGGCGGAGAACCGCCTGGACCACGTGATGCACGACTGGTCGGGCAAATGACGACGACCCGCCCGGCGATCGCCGGGGGTCTGCTCGCCGTTGCCGGCGCCGTGCTGGCGTTCCTGGCCACCCAGGTCAGCACCGACCTGACCCACCAACGGTCGAGCACCTGCAACGGCCTGCTCCCGATGCCCACCTCCGCCTACGTTCTGGGCTGGACGGGCGTCGCGGCGGGCGTGATCGCGGTGGTACTGCTGGTTTCGCGGCTCCGCCAGTCCCGCGGCGGCTGGCCGGTGTGGGTGCTCGTGCTCGCTGTACTGGTCGTGTTGTTCGCCGGGTTCGTCGTCTACACCGTGTACGGAGACGCGCCCACCACCCGTTTCCAGTGCTCCGGCTGACTCACACGGACTCCAGCGCGGCGGTCCATTCGTTGGCGGGACGGGAAAGCAGGACCGCCAGCTGATCGGTGGTCTCCGGGCGCAGCCAGTAGTACACCCAGGTTCCCCGGCGTTCGCAGTCGACGAGCCCCGCTTGGCGCAACAGCTTCAGGTGATGGGAGATGGTGGGCTGGGACAGGTCGAAGGCTGGGATGAGTTCGCAGACACAGACCCCGGTGTCCCGTTGGGCCGCGGCGATCATGGACAGCAGCCGCAGCCGCACGGGGTCGCCGAGCGCCTTGAACACGACCGCCAGCTCGACGGCCCGCTCCTCACCCAGCGGAGCGGGGCCGAGGTTCGTGCAGCAGGCCACGTCCTGATTCGACATCTGTCTATATTGACGAACTTCGATGGCGCGAGCAAGATGCATCGAAGAACGTCGATGCAGGGAGCTGGGTGATGAGCGACTCGACCGATTTGCGCGAGGCTGTCCGGGCCCGATACGCCGCCGCGGCGACGGCGGTCACCGAAGACGGTGACTGCTGCGGTCCGGTCGAGGTGGACGACAACTTCGGCTCGACCTTGTACTCCGCCTCCGAACGCGACGAACTGCCCGCCGAGGCCATCGCCGCGTCCCTCGGCTGCGGCAATCCCCTTGCGGTGGCGGAGTTGCGCGAGGGTGAGCGCGTGCTGGACCTGGGGTCCGGCGGCGGGATCGACGTGTTGCTGTCCGCACGGCGGGTCGGGCCGACGGGTAAGGCGTACGGCCTGGACATGACCGACGAGATGCTCGCGCTGGCGTTGGCCAACAAAGCCAAAGCGGGTGCGCAGAACGTCGAGTTCCTGAAGGGCACGATCGAGGCGATCCCGTTGCCCGGCAACACGATCGACGTGGTGATCTCCAACTGTGTGATCAACCTGTCGACCGACAAACCGGCGGTGTTCGCCGAAATGTTCCGGGTTTTGGCGCCCGGCGGGCGGATCGGAGTGTCCGATGTGGTCGCGGATGACTCCTTGACCGCCGCGCAGCGCGCCGAGCGCGGCTCGTACGTGGGGTGCATCGCCGGTGCGCTGACGTTCACCGAGTACCGCGAAGGGTTGCAGGCAGCCGGGTTCGGCGACGTCGAGATCATCCCTACGCACGAGGTGGCCGACGGGATGCAATCGGCGATCATCCGCGCGGTCAAACCGTCATGATGTCTGCACGCCAACCGGATCGGCCGTCGGTACTGTTCGTGTGCGTGCACAACGCCGGGCGCTCGCAGATGGCCGCTGCCTGGCTGACCCACCTGGCCGGCGACCGGGTCGAGGTGCGCTCCGCCGGGTCCGCTCCGGCCGACCAGGTCAACCCCGCGGTGATCGAGGCCATGCGCGAGGCCGGGATCGACATCTCCGCTGAGACGCCCAAGATCCTGACTGTCGAGGCAGTCCAGGAGTCCGACGTGTGCGTCACCATGGGCTGCGGCGATGCCTGCCCGGTGTTTCCCGGAAAGCGTTACCTGGACTGGAAACTCGACGATCCGGCGGGCCAGGGTGTGGCCGCGGTCCGCCCGATCCGCGACGAGATCCGGTCACTGGTGGCGGGTCTGATCGCCGAGATCGCGCCCTATCCCCCGAGGTGACGGGCGAGGGTTTCCAGCGCGGCAAGGACTTCCGCGGCATTCCCGGCCCCGACGGCCGCTGCGACGGCGTCGTCGACCGGCACGGAGAACCGCTGCGCCCGCGCCGGGACATCGGGCGAGGCGCGCACCAGGGTTCTCCGGCGGTCCTTGGGATCCGTTGTGGTGATGAAGACCCCGCCCTCGCGCAGCCTGGTGACCGACGCCGACACGTGGCTCTGCGGGTAGCCGGTCCGCTGGATGATCTCCTGGATCGAGGTGCCGGGGTGCTCGAACACGTCGATCATGACCGCCCGCACGCTCACCGGCAGCGCGTGGAAGGACGCGTTGGCCGGGATGGCCGCCTCGGCGATCTTGACCAGCCTGCGTCCCAGGTGCAGCAACTCGATGCCGTCCATGACCCCAAGATACATCAACCTTGATACATCAGTTTTGATGCTTTACGGTCGACGCCATGACCAACCTGAACGTTTCCGGCGCGACCCTGCACTACCAGGTCCAGGGCGAGGGCCCAGTCCTGCTGATCGTCATGGGCGGTGGCGGTGACGCGGACGCCGCCGCAGGCATCGCCGAGCGCCTCTCCGCGCACTACACCGTGGTCACCTATGACCGGCGCGGCCTGTCCCGCAGCACTCTGAACGATCCCGCCGAACCGATGTCCATCCAGCAACACAGCTCCGACGCCCACCAGGTGCTGGCCGCGGTGACCGCCGAACCCGCGTTCGTGCTCGGCTTCAGCCTCGGTTCACTCATCGCGCTGGACCTGGTGGCCACCCACCCCGAGCAGGTCCGTCTGCTGGTCGCGCACGAACCGCCGGTCCCCTCCCTGCTTGCGGAGAGTGAACGCGCTGAGGCGCAACGGTTCCAGCGGATCATCGAAGGCGGCGGGAGCGGTCCGGAGTGGACAGAGACATTGCGTGCGGTCGCCGTCGACCACACCGACCTGGAGGAGGGCGTGACGCTCCCGGAGCCCAGTCCGCACCACCTGACCAACGCGGCGTTCTTCCGGGAGCACGACGCTCCGGCCGCCCACCGGTACCGCCTCGACCTGGACGCCCTCAAGGCCGTGTCCGACCGGATCGTGGCCGCCGGCGGCGAGAAGTCCCGGGCGGCCTTCCCGCACCGATCCACCCGCGCGCTGGCCGACCGGCTGGGCCTCGAGTTCGTCGAGTTTCCCGGTGATCACGCGGGGTTCGCGACCCGGCCGCGCGCCTTCGCCGACCGCCTGACCGAGATCCTCAGGTAGCTAGGACTGCTCGTTCTCCGGGACGTAGTCGTCCGCCGGGCCATCCCCGGAACCTTGCGCGGAGTCGTCCTGCGAGTGGGGCTTCGGGTCGCGGTACAGCAGGTCGCCGACCGGGTTCGACGGCTCCTCATCCCGCAGCTCCCGCTTGGCCTGCTCGATCTCCTCGTGCGTGCGCTTGAGGTCCTCAGGCAGCTCGTCCGGGTTCAGATGCGTGGACATGTCCCTCCTGCCCTCGAAAGCGACAGTTCTCCCCAGGCATACCACCCCACGGCCTGGCCAAACCCGGTCGGCGTCGACTATCCGGAATGGACGGTCGCCCGCCGATGCTTCGGGCCATGCCGACCGGGTACTCCCCCGGCCATGGGCGACTATGACGACACGATCACTGTCCAGGTACCACCACAGCAGCTGTTCGCATATCTCTCGGACGTACGCAACCTGCCTCACTACCTGCCACGCCTCACAGAGGCCACCCCGCAGGGCGGCGACAAGGTCGACGTGACCGCACACATCGACCCGGAGGGTCAACCGGCGCACGACGTGCACAGCGAGGCGTGGATGCGAGTGGTCAAGGACGAGCAGACCCTGGAATGGGGCGCGCCCGGTCCGGGCGACTACCACGGCCGGCTCGAAATCGCGCCGGGCGAGCACCGTGGCGAGTCCACCCTGACCGTGTACCTGCACACCGACCACGTCGAGGGCGACCAGATCCGCCAGGGCCTGGCCGAGACCCTCCGCGGCATCCGCGACACCGTCGAGAACACCCCCGACCGCCCCACCGACCACGCCTGAGTCCGTCCGGCTACCCCTTGCCGACGGTGTAGGTCAGGTGGGTCACCCGGGTCGAGGCGGTGGAGCGGACCTGGGTCAGGGCGAGGCGGTCGGGGTCCACGCGGTCGAACAGGTGGACGCCGGTGCCGAACAGCACGGGCGCGAGCGTGACCGAGAACTCGTCGACCAGCCCGGCATTCAGGTACTGCTGGACGGTCTCGCCGCCGCCGGCGATGCGCACATCGCGATCGCCGGCGGCCTCGCGGGCCTGGTCGAGCGCGCTGTGGATGCCGTCGTTGACGAAGTGGAAGGTCGTGCCGCCGGGCCGCTCCCACGGGTCACGCTTCTCGTGGGTCACAACGAACACCGAGGTGTGGAAGGGGGCCTCGTCCGGCCACGACGGCTCGCCGAGGTCGAACATCCGCTTGCCCATGACGCTCGCGCCGGTGCGCTCGTAGGTGGCCCGTGCGATGTCGTTGTCGATGCCTTCCTCACCGCCCTCGCCGATCTTGAGGTTCTCCCGGAACCAGCGCAGCGGGAACGCCCACGCCTGCAGTCGCGCCCACTTCGACATCCACCGCCGGACGCCCGGGTCGTCCTGCTTGCCGGGCGAGAAGGCGTCCTCGGGCCGCACGGCTTCGGGGGCCATGAAACCGTCGAGCGACATCGTCACGCTGAAGAAGACCTTGCCGGCCATCAGCTCCCCGCTCCTTTCGAGGTGAGGCCGGCAATGTAGGCCGCGAGGTTGCGCAGGGTCTGCTCGCCGCCCTCGATCGCGTGGTACTTCTCCACCGCTTCGTCGCGGAGTTCCTTGGTGGAGAACACCGTGCGCATCACGATCCGGGTCTCCGCACCGGCCTGCTCGAAGGCCAGGACCGACTCGAACGCGTTGGGGTCGTCGCGGGACTCGCCGTGCAGCAACACGATCCGCTCCGGCGGGACGATCTCCCGCCAGGTGATCCACTCCTGGTAGTCGGTCCCGTCCGGCCCGTGCATCACGAAGTCCCAGATCCCGCCGACGCGGAACTCGAAGGACCGTGTGGTGGTGGTGAAGCCCTCCGGTCCCCACCACCGCGACAGGTGCCGGACCTGCGTGAACGCCTCGAACACCAGCTCCCGGGGCGCGCTGATGACCCGCGACATCACGATCTCGCGGTCCGCCGTCGCGTGTCCGGGCCCGCTACTGGTCGTCGCCATCCGGTTGTTCCTCTCGCCTTGCCTGTTCCAGGTCCCGCACGTACTCGTCCAGCCGGTCGAAGCTGCCGCTCCAGAACCGCTCGAAGCCGCCCAGCCACTCGTGCACCGGCCGCAGCCCGCGGGCGTCCAAGCAGTACAGCCGTTGCTTGCCCACCCCGCGGACCCGCACCAGCCCGACCTCCCGCAGCACCCGCAGGTGCTTGGACGCCTGCGGCTGGCTCATCGACAGGTCCCGCGCCAGCTCGGTCACCGGCCGCTCGCCGCCCCGCAGCAGAACCAGGATTTGCCTGCGCTGCGGTTCGGCGATCGCGTTGAACGCGTCCGAGGTCGTCGCCGCTCGTGCCATGGCGGCCATCATATGCCTATATCGGAATGCGTCAACCGAGCCCGGCCGGCCGAGTGCACAGGTCAACGATCCGCGGTGTGATGTGGCCGGGTTTCCAGGCTCGCGGGCCACTCCCAGCTGATGCCCAGCACTCCGGCGGTCATGTCGGCGGCGGTGAGGTGGACGGCGTGGTGGTTGTTGAGGCGCAGGTCGGTGAGGCGGTGTTGTTCGGTGTAGAGATCCGCGCGCGTGTAGCCGTAGACGTTGCTGGGCAACAGATCCGGATGAAACCGGACCTCGAGGAGGTAGCTGCCTTCGGGGCGGCGGAAGCCGTGCGCGAAGTCGGATCGGCGGCCCGCGGTCGGGTCGGTGATGTGGGTTTCGAAGACCCAGGTCTCACCGCAGCGCAGCGGCTGCCCGAACAGCACCTCCGCGACCATCACGGATCCCTTGTGGTGCCGCAGGATCCGCCCGACGTGGCAGTTGCGCACCGGGTGGACCGTGACCCGGTCGATGGCGCATCCGGGCGCGCCGAAATACCGCAGTACCAGGCGGTCCACACCGTCCCGGCGGGCACGGACCAGGCTGCGGATCGCGATCAGCGACGGGCCGTGGTGGGCATCGACCGTCACGGTGTGTTCGGTGGTCAGCGTGTCCAGATCCCACGCGCGGGACCCGGGCAGCTCGTCGAGCAGCTCGCCCATCGGGCCGCTGTACTCGTCCACACCCTGCTGCGGCTGGAAAGGAAGCACCTGCCGCCCGGCCAGCAGGCCGCTCAGCGTGTGGGTGGGCAGGTTCAGGATCTCCTCGAGCGCGTCGATCGCGCGCAGCGAGTTCGGGTGCTGCGGCCACGCCCGGCCGTGCTGCCAGTCGCTCAGGCTCGCGAGCCCCACCTGGATGCCCCGCTCGGCCAGGCGGAAGCGCAACCGGTCCAACGGCAGGCCGCGCTGCTGGATCGCGCTGCGCAGCACGACATGGAATGGTCCGGACATCTCTGATCCCTCGCCGCAGGACTGGTGATTTTACCGTCGGGCCCGCGCCGAGCGGTATAGATCAGCGCCGGTGCGGATCGTCCACCGCCGCGCCCATGCCGAAATTTCGGTGCTTTCCGATGCCGTCCGCAGGGCCGATCCTCAATGACGGCAACGTTGTCATCTGTCAGCCCGCCCCTGCCCCGACCACCGGAGAATTTCCGCCGAAGGTCTCCGCCGCTCGATGACAACGTTGTCAGGCTCGGATACCCGAAGGAGGTCTCCCTTGTCCGCCCTGCATCCGTTCAGACGTGGTTTGACGATCCCGCTCGCGCTCGGCGTCGCGCTCGTGACGACCGGCCTCATCCCGCAGACCGCTTCGGCGGCGGTCGCCGACCCGGCCGCCACGGTCAACACGCTCATCGGTTCCACCAACAGCGGCGAGACCTTCCCCGGCGCGGACACGCCGTTCGGGATGGTGCAGTGGAGCCCGGAGAACACCCGCGGCGACCAGACCCGCACGCCGCAACCGGGCGGTTACGACTACAACGTGACCCGCGTGCGCGGCTTCAGCCTCACCCACATGTCCGGTACCGGCTGCGCGGGCGGCGCCGGGGACGTCCCGTTCCTGCCGTTCCCCGGCACCGTGTCCTCCTCCCCCACTGCCGACCGCACGGACGCCACCTACGCCAGCAACTTCGCGCACGCCAACGAAACCGGTACCGCGGGGTACTACCGGGTCGGCCTGGACTCGGGCGTCAACGTCGAACTGTCCGCCACCACGCGCTCGGGTGCGGGCCGCTTCACCTACCCGACTGGCAAAACCGCCTCGCTGCTGGTCCGCACGTCCAACTCGGAGGTCGGCAGCAGCGCCGCGCAGACCACCATCGACAGTGGTAACCGGGTGATCAGCGGCTCGGTCACCAGCGGCAACTTCTGCGGGTACATCAACAGCATCGGGCGGCGCAGCTACTACACCCTGTACTTCTACGCCGCGTTCGACAAACCGTTCTCCGGCACCGGAACCTGGCAGGACGGCACGGTCACCAACGGCAGCACCAGCTCCAGCGGCGGGACCACCTACGGCACCGACGGCTGGCCACCGGCGGGCAAGGGATCCGGCGGGTTCGTCACCTTCGACCTCAGCCAGGGCCAGACGGTCGGCGTCCGGGTCGGCATCTCGTACGTCAGCCTCGCCAACGCCAAAGCCAACGTGGACACGGAAAACCCGGCCGGCACGTCGTTCGACACCGTCCGCCAGCGAGCCCACGACGCCTGGAACGCCGAGCTGGGCCGCATCGAGATCACCGGCGGCAGCGCCGCGCAGCAGACCACCTTCTACACCGCGCTCTACCACTCCTTGTTGCACCCCAACGTGTTCAGCGACACCAACGGCCAGTACACGGGGATGGACCAGCGGGTGCACAGCGTCTCCGGCTCGCAGCACGCCCAGTACGCCAACTTCTCCGGCTGGGACGTCTACCGCGACCAGCTGCAACTGGTGACGTTGTTGAGACCCGACATCGGCGCGGACATCGCGCAGTCATTGTTCAACCAGGCCAGTCAGAACAACGGCGTGTGGGACCGCTGGACGCACAACCAGGGCGGCACCCACGTGATGACCGGGGATCCCGGACATGCTGCGGTGCCTAGCATCTACGCGTTCGGCGGCACGTCGTTCGACGCGGCGGGCGCGCTCACCTCGATGGTGCACGCAGCCACCACGGTGACCGCCGACGACCGCAGCAGCACTGGGTGGAACGTGATGGTGGTCGGCGAACGACCGTCGCTGGACCAATATCTGTCCCTCGGCTATGTGCCGTCCAACGGGCATGCGTGGGGCGGCGCCGGGGAGACGTTGGAAGACGTCTCGGCCGACTTCGGTATTTCCCAGCTGGCCCAAAGGCTTGGTGACGCGACCACCGCCAACCAGTTCCTGAACCGGGCGCAGAACTGGAAGAACGTGTTCAACCCGGGGACCGGATACATCCAGCAGCGCAACTCCTCGGGAGCCTGGGAGTCGTTCGACCCGGCCAGCGACGACGGGTTCGCCGAAGGCAGCGCCGCCCAGTACACATGGATGGTTCCGTTCAACGCCAAGGGATTGTTCACCAAGATGGGCGGCACGGCGTCCGCCATCACCCGGCTGGACCGGTTCTTCCACAACACCGACGGCAGCTGGGCGTTGTCCAACGCGGGCGGCACCCACTCCGATCTGAGCAACGAACCCTCGATCGGCGCTCCATGGCTGTACAACTTCGCGGGCCAGCCGTACAAGACTCAGCAAACCGTGCGCCAGGTCGTCACCACGTTGTGGTCCAACGGAACCGGCGGTATCCCGGGCCAGGACGATCTTGGGGCGATGTCGTCGTGGTACGTCTTCGCCGCCATCGGCGTGTACCCGCTCGCGCCGGGCCGGGCGGAGTTGTTGTTGTCCAGTCCGTTGTTCAGCCAGGTCGTCGTGCATCGCGGCAACGGCGTCACCCTGACGCTGCGCGCCACCGGCGCTGCTACCAACGCGCCCTACATCCAGAGTCTTCAGCTCAATGGCGCCGCGTCGACCCGCCCGTGGCTGCCCGAGTCGGTGGTCCGCGACGGCGGCACGGTCGACATGACTCTGGGCACGACCGCGAACACCTCGTGGGGCAGTGCGGCCGCTGACGCTCCCCCGTCGTTCGACACCGGTGCGACGTCGGCCAACGTGGCTCTCAACAAGCCGGCGACGGCCGATTCGTCCTGCAACACCAACGAAGGCCCGGCCAAGGCGGTCAACGGCAGCGTGTCGGGCGGCAACAGCGACAAGTGGTGCTCGACCGGCGCCAGCAAGTCGTGGCAGGTGGACCTCGGTAGCGCAACCGCGGTGAAGACCATCACCGTCCGGCATGCCGGTGCAGGCGGCGAAAGCACCGCGTGGAACACCCGCGACTACGACATCCAGGCCTCCACTGACGGCACCAACTGGACGACCATCGTCCAGGCCCGCGCCAACACCGCGAACGTCACCACACACACCGTCACCGTCACAGCCCGATTCCTGAAACTCAACATCCTGACCGCCGAACAAAGCGGCAACAACGCCGCCCGCATCTACGAATTCGAGGCCTACAACTAGGCCCGGGCCAGGCTCGCCGCGCGGTACCTGCGTCGCGCGGCGAGCCTGCATGGCTCACCCGGTTGCGGGCCCCGGTGTCGGCGGGCGATGGGCGATGGCTCAGGATGTCGCGGGTGCACAGTGCGGCCGCGTCCGAAGACGACGCCACACCCGTAACGTCCACAGCGGACTTGTCAGCGGACGGGCTGGCCGACGCGTTGCGGCGCGCGAAGAACGGCGAAGACCACGCGTTCCGGCTGCTCTACCGGGCGATCCAGCCTGGTCTGCTGCGGTATCTGCGGGTGCTGGCCGGGGCCGACGCGGAGGATGTCGCGTCGGAGGCCTGGCTGCAGGTGGCGCGGGACCTGCCTTCGTTCCGTGGTGAGCTGGACGGTTTTCGTGGGTGGGTGACCACGATCGGGCGTAACCGTGCCATGGATCACTTGCGGCACTTGCGTCGGCAGCCAGCGACCGATGGGCCGCTCGAGGAACTGACCGAGCGGCCAGGATCTTGCGACACCGAGCAGTCCGTTGTGGACGCCATGAGCACCGACGGGGCGCTGGCGCTGATCGCGAAACTGCCCCGCGACCAGGCCGAAGCCGTGCTGCTGCGGGTGGTGGTCGGGCTCGACGCGAAAGGCGCCGCGCAGGTGCTGGGCAAGCGGCCCGGCGCGGTCCGCACCGCCGCCCACCGGGGTCTGCGCAAGCTCGCCGAGCTCCTGGAAAACCAGCGGCGACCACGGGAAATCGGGTTGGAGTGACACTTTTGGACCCCTCGGCGCTGAAGGACATGAGATGAGCGCGCACCGTTCCGGCCGGATCGGCCGGCGCACCACCGAGCAACTGCTCACCGGTGCGCCGGGCCGGGAACATGCCTCGACTCCGCTGGGCAGGCTCCTCTCCGTGGCGTCAGCACCGCCTCGGGAGGGTGAGCTCGCCGGTGAACAGGCGGCTGTCACGGCGTTCCGGTCCGCTCGTCTCGCCGATGACCTTCAACGCGAGAGAGAGCCGATGCACAAGTCCACACTCGCCAAGCTGCTCACGGTGAAGATCGCGGCCGCCGCCGCTGGGGTCCTCACCGCAGGCGGTGTCGCCGTCGCGGCTGTGTCCGGTGCCCTGCCCGGTCAGGACCATGGCGCGGGCAGCGAGGAGCACGGCAAACCCGCCGGTTCCAGCGCGTCCGAGCACGCGCAGGACGGCAAGACCAACGGTGCCGAGCACCGCAACGACAACGCGACCGCCAAGGGTGACGAGCAGAAGTCCTCGCATGCCAACTCGCCGTCCGGGTCGCCGTCCCCGTCGCTCGAAGGCTTGTGCAACGCGGTGATGTCGGGCAACAAGGTCGAGCACGGCAAGGCTTTGGAGAACCCGGCGTTCGGCGCGTTGATCACCGCCGCGGGCGGCCCGGAGAAGGTGCCCGCCTTCTGCGCCGACCTGCTGGCCGGCAAGAAGCAGGAACCCAGCCACTCCACCGGAAAGCCTGCCGACCCGGGCAACGGCAACGGCAACGGCCCGGGTGACAACGGGAACGGCCAGCCCGGCAAGACCAACAACCCGCAGGACAAGGGAAATGGCCAGCCGGACAAGGGCAACGGCCCGCCTGCGTCGGTCCCGCCCACGCACTGATCCGACTTCTTCCCTCGACGGTGCCGGCCTCCCCACTGTCTGTACGGGCCGGCATCCGGGGCGAGCGGCGGTTGTACCCCCACTGCCGCTCGTCCCAGCCTCGTCCACATCAGACAGACGTTGCGTCACCCCACTAGCAGCACGAGCTTTCCCCGTCCGTGACCGGCTTCGCCGACGCGGTGCGCCCGCACGATGTCGGCGAGCGGGAACGTCTGGGCGACCGGGAGTGCGAAGCGCCCGGAGTCGATCAGCTCGCCGATCTCGGCGAGGACATGGACCGCGCGGCCGGTGTCCCCGCGGCTGAATGTCACGCCACATTCCTGCGCTCCAACGAAATCGGCGAGCGTCACCACGTGCTGTGGGGCGCCCGCGAGGTCGATCAGCTCGGCCAGTACCCCGCTCCCGGCGACATCGAGCGCCAGGTCGACGCCACCGGGAGCCAGCGCGCGAACCCGTTCGACGAGACCCGCACCATAGGCAACGGGCTCGGCGCCGAGCGAGCGCAGGTAGTCGTGGTTCGCCGGACTGGCAGTGCCGATCACGCGCGCCTCTCGTACCACGGCGAGCTGAACCGCTGCGCTGCCAACGCTTCCGGAGGCGCCGTTGACGAGCAGCGTGCAGCCGCCCTTGACGCCGAGTTGATCCAGCGCACGCGTGGCGGTCTCGATGGCGGCCGGGAGCGCGGCCGCCCCAGCGAAGTCCAGCGACGACGGGATCGGCGCGTAGTGCGACAGCACCGCCAGTTCGGCCTGCGCCCCGGCTTCGGCGGAGAAACCGAACACGCGATCACCAACAGCCACATCGGTGACGCCCGCGCCGAGTTCGTCGACGATGCCCGCCGCTTCGTGGCCGAGGGTCTGCGGGAGTTGCTCGTCCATCAGGCCTTGGCGTTTCTTCCAGTCGCTCGGGTTGAGGCCAGCGGCGCGCACCGCGATCCGGACCTGGCCCGGACCCGGGTGCGGATCGGGAAGATCCACTGTTTGCAGGACCTCTGGGGCGCCGAACGTGCTGAAACGGACTGCTTTCATCACTGAGCCTGTTCTTCTCGGGGCTGCATGGGCAGGCGGAACACCAGGGCGAAGGCGGCCGCCAGTGGTACCAGGCAGGCCCATGCGGTGACCTGAAGGGCGTGGGTCGGGATGTGCGAATTGAAGGCGGAGAAGAAGACCGTGCCCAGGACGGCGACGCCGAGCGCGGTCGAGAGTTGTTGCACGGCTTCGAGAACGCCCGAGGCCGAGCCGACCTCGTTCATGGTGACGCTGGTCAGGATGAACCGGAACAGCTGCCCGATGCTGGCGCCGACCCCGAGGCCGAGCAGGACCAGCCCGGGCACGAGGTCCCAGGTCGAGGCGGTGCGGGCACCGGTGAGGACCAGGGCCAGCGCGACCGCGCCGGCCGCGATCAGCAGGATCCCGATGTGCAGCAGGTGCCGTCCGAGCCGCTTGACCAGGACCATCGAGCCGACCATGCCGAGCACCATGCCCACGACCATCGGCGTCAGGGTCAGCCCGGCGTGGATCGGTGACCAGCCCTCGCCGAGCTGGCCGTAGAGCGAGATGCACAGCAGCAGCCCACCGAACGCACCGAACAGGGCCAGTGCGACCGCGATCCCGCTGAGGTAGGTGCGGTTGGCGAGCAGGGCCGGTTCGATCAGGGGGTCGTGCTTGCGGCGCCGCTCCCAGAACAGGAACGCGACGAGCAGGATCACCCCGGCGGCGAGCAGCCCGAACGCCCAGGCCGGCCAGCCGTCGGGCTGCCCCTGGATGAGCGGGTAGGTGATCGCGACCAGTGCCAGGCCGGCCAGCACGACGCCGACGATGTCGAGCTTGACGCCGGGATGGCTGGCGCCGCGGGGCAGCGACCGGACCGCCAGCGGCAGCATCAGCGCACCGATCGGCAGGTTGATCAGGAACACCAGGCGCCATCCGGTTCCCCACAGGTCGGCGTCGACGAGCCCGCCGGCAAGGATCGGCGCGGCGAGCATCGCCATGCCCGTGACGGGGCCGAACATCCCGGTCGCCCGGTCGAACTCGTCGTCGTCGAAGACCTGTTTCAGCAGGCCGAAGCCCTGGGGGATCATCAACGCCCCGAAGGCTCCTTGCAGGGCCCGTAAGGCGATGAGCACGCCGATGGTCGGCGCGACGGCGCAGGCGGCCGAGACGAGGGTGAACCCGGCCGAGCCGACGAGGAACAGCCGGCGGCGGCCGAGGATGTCGCCGAGCCGCGCACCGGCGATCAGCAGGACGGCGAACGCGATGGTGTAGCCCGCGCTCAGCCACTGGATGGAGCTGTCGCCGCCGCCGAGGTCACTGTGGATGGACGGGGCGGCGACGTTGACGATGGTGGCGTCGAGCAAGTCCACCATGTTGGCGGCCAGCACGACACTCGCTACGACCCAGCGCAGGCGGTAGGGCCGGGTGGTCGTCGTTGAGGTGATCATGAGGTCCTCCTGGCCGCGGACCAGCCGGGCAGGGTTGTCGTACATCGTTCGTCACGAACAACGTACGTTACGAACAGCGTTCGTGACAAACACCGTTCGTTCGGGGTACGGTTGCCATCAAGCCCGCACGGAAGGTCCACCTGATGAACGCCCCCCAGCGCCAGCGCTCGACCCGCGACCGCCCGGCCAAGGCCCCGCTCAGCGAGAACGCGGTCGTCGACGCGGCCCTGGCGATCCTCAAGACCGACGGTCTGGACGCGGTCACGATGCGCCGGGTCGCCACCGCCCTGGACACCGGCCCCGGTTCGCTCTACGTCTACGTCAACGGCCGCGAAGGCCTGCTCCAGGCGATGCAGGACCGCGTGATCGCCACCGTCGACCTCGACCCTGTGGACCCCACACAATGGCGTACCCAGCTGCATTCACTACTGGCCCGCATGCACGGCGCTTTCGTCGCCCACCCGGGAATCGCCGCGACCGCGATGACCACTCCCCCGCGGACCGAAGCGGCGCTGCGCCTCCTGGAGAACATGCTGGGCATCCTGCTCGCGGGCGGGATCGATCCGCAGCGCGCCGCCTGGGCCACCGACGTCCTCGCAGCCTTGGTGACCCACGCCGCCGTCGAAGACGACGTGCGCCGCACAGACGACGTCGGCGGCGAGTTGCACAAGACGTTCACCGGCCTGCCCGCCGACCGGTTCCCGCTCATCACCACGCACGCCGCGCAGCTCGTCGCGGGCGATGGCGAGCAGCGGTTCCGCTTCGCGGTCGACGTCGTCCTCGACGGCCTGCTCGCCGGGTCAGCCGCCTAGCGGGGCGAACTTCGCGCCCACCGAGATGTCGTGATCAAGGGTGATCGTGCAGGTCTTGCTCGTACCTGCGAACGCGCATTCGCCGACCCAGCCCTTGAAGGAGGCGATGCCGACCCCCGCGGTGAACGTGAGTGTGGCCCGGCCGCTGTTTCGCGGAATCGTGTAGTGGCACGCCGATGTGCAGTTGTGGCCGTCGCTGACGTCCACCCAGGCGTGGTGCGACGCCACCCGGTCGTATTGGTTCACCACGTCGACCTTGAACGGCGCCGGGGTGAACGTCGCCGACACGGTATGCGGACCGTCCATTGTGACCGAACACGCGGCACCACTGCAGTCGCCGGTCCACGTGCCGAACACGAAGCCCGCCGCGGGGGTGGCGGTGAGGGTGATCCTGGTGCCCTTGGGGACGTCCACGAAACACTTGCCAGGACACTGAATGCCGCCACCGGAGACCGACCCGTTCGCGGGCGACGCCACCGACAGCCGGACCGGCGGTTCGGGTTTGGGCGTGAACGTGTAGGTCACGCTGATCGGCGCGGTCCCCATCCGCACGTCGCACGCGGTGCTCGTGCCGTGGCAGCCGTCGCCCCAGCTTCCGGCGAGGTGGCCGGCGTCGGGGGTGGCGGTGAGGGTGATCTGCACGTCCTTGGCCAGGTCGACGAAACACGTTGCGGGGCACTGGATTCCGCCGCCGGACACGGTTCCGCCCGCTGAGGGGTTCACGGTCAGCCGGAACCTCGGGATCTCGCTCACCGTGATGTTGACCGACGTCGTGCCCTGGCGGCCGTCGGGCATCGTCACCTCGACCGCGACAATGTAGGGCGCCGGCCGTGCCTTGGCCCACTTGTGGTTCGTGGTCACGCCGTCGTTGACGTCACCGTCGCCGTATGTCCAATGTGCACTCTTGGGCGCCACCCCGGATGCGTCGGTGACGGTGAGCGTGATGGGTTCGTCGACCGTGGGCGTCGCCTTGTCCACCACGATCTGGAGTTTGAGCGGGGCAGCCGGGTTGCTGGGCTCGGTCGGTCCCGTGGGAACGCTGGGGTTCTGCGGGTTGTCCGGGACTTGCGGGTCGTTCGGGGCCTGAGGCTGGTTGGGGTTCTGCGGGTTGTTGTTGTCCGACGGGACAACGCCGGAGGGCTTGGGGTCGTTCACCGGCCCGCTGGGCGGGGCTGGCGCGCTCGGCTGTGAGCCGTCGCCATGGTTCGGATCCACCACACCCTTGTCGGGGTTGTTCCGGTCGTACTTCTTGATCCGGGTGAGGCTGCCGTCCACCTGGACCACACCGGCGTCCTCGGAGTTGGTGTCGTTGTAGAACACGACACCGTCGCGGGTCATCAGCTGGAACCTCACGTTCGGCTTCAGCACGGTCGGCTTGGCGATCACCCGCGAGTCCCGCAGGTTGATCACCCACACCTGACCGGTGGTGTAGTCCGGGACGAACACCCGGTCGCCCGCTTCCACCGCCGGGCCGAAGTCGCTGCCCGCGGTCAGCGGGATCGCGTTGTCACACCGCGCTTTCGCCAGATCACAGACGTCCAGCACACCGCGGGCGGCCACCACGTAGATCCGCTCGGTGTGCGCGGAGCCGCTGACCTGGAACTTGTCGTCCGGCCGCAGATCGAGGGCGAACGTGCCGGTGACGCGGCCGGTGTCCCGGTCGATGCTGACCGCCTTGCGGTCGGTGGGATCCACGATGACCGGGTGGCCGTCGGCGATGGTGATGACACTGTTGCCGGGTTTCACGACGCCGGTACGGATCGTCTTGTCCTGGCCGATGACCCGGTCGACGTCGCCGGTGGCCACATCGACCGCCCACAGTGTGCCCGTGTCGTCCACTGTGACCGTTCCGGCCGCGAGCCTGCTCGCCACCGACAGCATGCCGCCGCGCCGGTCCAGGGTCTTCGGGTCCGCGGCCGCCAGCAGCCCGCGGGTCGTGTCCAGGGCATAGACCGTGCTCGGCCCCGCGACCAGGCTCAACGCGCTGCCACGGACATCGGCGATCGGCGCGGACGGCGCCGTGGGAACGAAGTTCACGCCATCGACGCGGCGGACGGTCCCAGTGGTCTGGTCAACTGTGTACGCGGTCGCTCCTTGTTGGACCACGCTCAGCGCGTCACCCGGCTCGGCGACCCGGACTTGCGCGGACACCTCCGCCGATGCCCCGTCCAGCAACGTGATCTGCCCGACCTTGGCCGACGCGAACCATGCCGAACCGGACAGCAGGCGCACCGTGTCCACGTCATTGCCCTGGTCAAGCCCTACCAGGACCGCGCCGCCGACAGCCACCATCGCCACCACACCGGCGATCGCGCCCCGGCCGCGGACTCCCCGGAAAAGCCGCATAACAACGTCCCCTCGCAGTACCCGCGCGATCACCGGGCGGGAACACTGTCACGAAACCCAAGCGGAGCAACAGGAAACCCCTGCGAGTTCGCCAGGCTACGGAACGTGCGCCAGTATACGAACCAGACCGGCCCGGGCCACCAGTTGGCTCGTTCGCCAGCGAACCCTGACGCCCAGACTTGCCCCACTGTCCACATGTGACAGTGGGGGCACGGCTTAGGACAAGCCGTTGGCTTGCGGCTTCGTGGCCGGCAACCGCCGGACGGACTCGGTCAGGTTCTCCTGGCTCTGGTCGAGCACGTCGGGCGTCAGTTGATGCACCACTTGCCGTCGGCTTGTTTCATGTTGATTTTCTGGTCGACGGACTTCTTGTCCTCGTCACGGACCATGGTGACCGCCGCGACCGCGGTGTCGCCCGATTCGGTGACGTCATTGAGGGTGACCGTGAGTTTGGTGCCCTCCAGGCCGCGCATCGACCGGAGGAACTTCGAGTCCGGCTTGCAGACGAGCTTCTCCGCCTCCTCCATGGCGTGGTTCTGGATCACGTCGACCGCTTTCTGGCCGAGCGCCTTCGCACTTCCGGTGCTGTCGCCACCGAAATCACCGCTGCTGCTCGAGCCACCAGCCGGAGTCGTCTGCCCGCTCGACGACTTGTCGCCGTCTCTGAGCAGGAGCACCAGCACCAGCGCCACCACCGCGCCCACAATGACCACGATGAGCCCCACGATCAGACCGGTAGTGCTTTTCCGCGGTGGCGGGTACGGCGGCGGATATCCCGGCGGACTTTGGTACTGGTACGACATTCGCCTCAAGCGCTCCTGCACGGACGGCCACAGATCGATCGCACGCTATCCGAAGGCGGTTTCACGGCCTTTTCACCGGCCTGACGCCGCCATCTTGGTCACCTCGCCGTTCTACCATCGGCGTTGTGGACGAGCCTGCTGTGCGCAACGAGGTGTCCGGGACTGTCTTCGGCGCCGTGGTGCAGACGAACGCCGTTCACGGCGGCCTGCACATCCACCAACCCGAGCCACCTCGTGTCGTGCCACGGCAGTTGCCGGCCATGGCGAACCGGTTCGTCGGGCGCGCGAGCGAACTGGCCGAACTGGACACCGGCGGGGACGCCGGGATCTCGGTCATCGGCGGCCCGGGTGGTATCGGCAAGACCTGGCTGGCGGTGCACTGGGCACGGGAACACGCGGACCGCTTCCCGGACGGCCAGCTGTTCGCGGACCTCCGCGGGTTCAGCCCGGACAGCGCCCCCATGCCGCCTGAAGTCGCGTTACGCGGATTCCTGAGCGCTCTGGGCGTTCCGTCGCCGCACGTCCCGGCGGATCCGCACGCGCAAGCCGCCTTGTTCCGCAGCCTCACCGCGGACCGCCGGCTGCTCGTGATCCTGGACAACGCACGAGATTCCGCACAGGTGAGCCCGTTGCTGCCGGGTGGCGACCGCTGTCGTGTCCTGATCACCAGCCGAGACCGCCTGGCCGGACTGACCGCGACCCGCGGTGCCCGCTATCTGCGCGCGGACGTCCTGTCCGATGTGGACGCTCATGCCCTGCTTTCCCTGCAGTTCAACACCTCTGGCCCGGTTGGCGAACTGGCCCGGCTGTGCGGCGGGTTTCCGTTGGCACTGAGCATCATCGCCACCCGGAGCCACCTGGACGTCGCCGAACTGGTTGCGGACCTGCGCGAGGCCGGGCTGGACGCCCTCGACGACGGCGACCCGGCGGCAAGTCTCCCGGCCGTGTTCTCCTGGTCCTACCAGGCATTGCCGGCCGATCAGGCGCGGGCCTTCGGGCTGCTGGGCATCGCGCCCGGCGCCGACATCGGGCCCCATGCGGCGGCGCGCCTTCTCGATCAGCCGGTCTCATCGGCCAAGCGGTTGTTGCGCAGCCTGGTCGACGCCTCGTTGGCCGGTCAGACTTCCTCCGGCCGGTATGAGATGCACGACCTGCTGCGTCAGGACGCCATCGCCCGTGCCCGCAAGAACATGCCCGAGGCGGATCGCGATGCGGCACTTCGCCGGGTGGTCGAGTTCTACAACTACGCCGCACAGGTCGCCGAGCACGCATTGGGTGTGCCGGGCACCGACGATGAGTCCGACCAGGTTCGTCCTGGCTGGGAGATCTCGCGGTTCGACGATCAAGCGTCCGCGATGGCGTGGTTCGACGCCGAGTATCACAACTTGCTGGCCGCGCAGCACGTCGCGGTCGGGCACGGGTGGCATGAGGCCGTGTGGCGATTCGCCTGGAACCTGGTCACTTACCGGGAACGGAGAGGGCGCACGCACGACAGTCTGGCCGATTGGGCGGCGGCGCTGGCGGCGGCGGAGCAGCTCGGCAACAACGGCATGCGCTGCACCGCGCACCGGTTCTATGGCAACGCCCTGGCCGAACTCCGGCAGTACGACGACGCGCTCGACCACCTGCGACGCGCCCTCGACCTGTCCGACGACCGGCTGGCCAATGCCGAGACCCGGCGCACCCTGGCGTGGATCTACGGCCAGCAAGGCGATTTTCGCCAAGCCCTCGACCAGGCCACCGTCGCACTGACCACCTACCGGCAGGCCGGCGACCGGCTGGGCGAAGCCATCGCCCTCAACGCAACCGGTTGGTACACAGCACATCTCGGCGACCACGAGCGGGCCCGGCAGTTGTGCACGGAGGCGCTCGTCCTCAACCGGCTCCACCACAACCGCGACGACGAAGCCAACGCCCTGGACAACCTCGGCTACATCGCCCACCACACCGGCGCGTACGCCGAAGCGATCGAGCGCTACCACCAAGCCCTTGCGCTGCACCGGGAACTCGACGACACCTACTTCACGGCCCTGACCCTTGAACAGCTCGCGTTCAGCCACAATGCGCTTGGCCAGCACGAACACGCCGTTGCCGCGTGCCAGGAGGCGTTGCGCCTGTATCTCGCCCAAAACTGCGCCGAAGACGCGGCACGAGTCCAGAACCAGCTCGACGCACTCGGTCCGCGATGATCCCGCAACGACCGTTGTGAGTGGGTGTGGGTTAGAGGCTGGCGATGAGGCGCTCGACGCGTTCGTCCACGGCCCGGAACGGGTCCTTGCACAGCACCGTGCGCTGGGCCTGGTCGTTCAGCTTCAGATGCACCCAGTCCACCGTGAAGTCCCGGCCGGCTTCCTGGGCGGCGGCGATGAAATCACCGCGCAGCTTGGCCCGGGTGGTCTGCGGCGGAGTGTCCTTGGCCGCCTCGATCTCCCCGTCGTCGGTGACCCGGGCGACCAGATCCTTACGCTGCAACAGGTCGAAGATGCCCCGGCCGCGGCGGATGTCGTGATACGCCAGATCCAGCTGGGCGATCCGGGCACTGGACAACTCCAGCCCATGCTTGGCCTGATACCGCTCCACCAGCCGGTGCTTGATCGCCCAATCGATCTCCCGGTCGATCCGCCCCAAATCCTCCTGCTCCACCGCCTCCAACGTGCGCCCCCACAACTCGATCACCCGGTTGGTCACCGGATCGGCACCACGCCGCTCGACATGCTCGACCGCCTTGGCGTAGTACTCCCGCTGGATATCCAGCGCCGAGGCCTCCCGGCCACCCGCGAGACGCACCAGCCTGCGGCCGGTCAGATCATGACTGATCTCCCGGATCGCCCGGATCGGGTTGTCCAGGCTGAAATCCCGGAACTGCACCCCATCCTCGATCATCTCCAGCACCAGATTCGCGCTGCCCACCTTCAGCAGCGTGGTCGACTCGGACATGTTCGAGTCACCCACGATCACATGCAGGCGGCGGTAGCGCTCAGCATCCGAGAGGGGTTCGTCGCGGGTGTTGATGATCGGCCGCGACCGGGTGGTCGCGCTGGACACGCCCTCCCAGATGTGCTCGGCCCGCTGCGACAAGCAGTACACCGCGCCCCGCGGGGTCTGCAGCACCTTGCCCGCGCCGCAGATCAGCTGACGCGTGACCAGGAACGGCAACAACACATCCGCGATCCGCGAGAACTCCCCGGCCCTGGTGACCAGATAGTTCTCATGACACCCGTAGGAGTTACCCGCCGAGTCGGTGTTGTTCTTGAACAGGAAGATATCCCCGCCGATACCCTCATCGGCCAGCCGACGCTCGGCATCCACGAGCAGGTCCTCCAGGATCCGCTCACCCGCCTTGTCATGCGTCACCAGCTGCACCAGGTCGTCACACTCCGCCGTGGCGTACTCCGGGTGCGACCCGACGTCCAGGTACAGGCGCGAGCCGTTGCGCAGGAAGACATTCGAGGAACGTCCCCACGACACGACCCGCCGGAAGAGGTACCTCGCCACCTCGTCCGGGCTCAACCTGCGCTCCCCATGGAAGGTGCAGGTCACCCCGAACTCGGTCTCGATGCCGAAGATCCGCCGCTGCATGCCTCAAGCCTAGGGGTCGACGACCCTTTACCGGAGATGTCGCACGATATCTTCGCCCACCCGGGCAGCGTCAGGCAGGCTCACGGCCGAGTAGGCCCGCCCGGCGGTAGAACTCGTACAGGCCGTCGAAGACCGGCCCGGTGTGGTCCAGTGTCTGCCCGTCCGTGCACACCATGGACAGGCCGCGCAGCACCACATCCAGGCCCGGCGCCTCCGGGGCGTCGTAGCGTTCGTCGTCGACGTCGGCCTCGTGCACGATCTGGGCGATCCGCCACAGCACCGGATCGTCCAGGTCGTAGCGGCGCAGGATGGTCTCGAAGGTGCAGTCGCCGCCGTGGTGGGACAGCTCGACGCCACGCATGTCGAACGGCGTGGCGTCGGCCGGGACCTCCGCGGGGTCTCCGACGAACACGAACTCCGCGTCCGCGTCGATGTGGCGGCGGATCAGCCAGGCGCAGGCGGCGCGGTCGACGTGAACGCCCGCGCGGGTCGCCCACTTCACGAGGGCTGCTCCCGCTGGCTCATGGCCGGGGCGACGAGTGCCTCCACCGCCGCCATCGCCTGGTCACGTTCGTTGGGCGGGAAGTAGTCGCGGCGGTAGATGCGGCGGAGCTCCGCACGCAGCCGCCGGGCGAGGGACATCCGCGCCAGGTCGCCGAGCCCGGACCCCTCCAGGGCTTCGGCCGTGACCTTGGTGTACTCGTTCGCGCGTGACTTCGCCATGGCCTTGGCCAGGTCACGCTCGGTCGCCACGGCGCCGGGTTCGGCGATCCAGATCGCCGCGTTCCCACCCGCCTCCACCACCTCGTCCGCGATCCACTCCAGCTGCTCACGGGTCCGGGCATCCGCGGGCAACGCCACCAACCCATCGGAGATCAACGCGACACCCAGCCGCTTGAGCTTGCGCCACACCGTGATCCGAGGCGTCGACGGCTCACGCGGCAACCGGTAGCTCAACAACACCCACCGCCCCACATCCGCCATCACACCCTCCCGCCATGCCCGGCCATCACCCCTACTGTAACCCCGGTTACAGTCTCTCTTCGAGGCATGCCGGTGGCCGAGAGGGTGCTAGCACACCGCGGTGTTCAGGCCAGGGCAAACCACCAGCTCCCCCACCCAGCACACCCCGCAACCACGTCTACGCCTCGAGGTAGGCCGACACTTCCGCAGAAGCGTCAGCCATCACCTGCCTCCGGTGTGGCGGTTCGTCATCCTGTCCGGAGGAATCTCGACCCACGTCCTGGTTCCGTCCCATGCTGACGCACCGTCGAGGGTCTTGACCTTGGTGTTGCGGGTGTAGGAGCCGAACGAGATCCGCTTCAGCTTCGGGTTCCTGGCCGCCTCCGGGGTCTTGACCACGAGCACCTGGCTGAACCCGTCGACCTCCGCCGTGACCTTCAGGTCCACGCCCGGCAGCACTTCCGGGTACGTCGCCGTCGGGCCGGCCAGCCGCGGCTCGGGCAACGCCTCCGGCCAGCCGAGACCGACCTCGGTACCGGCCTTGCCCACCTTGACGATCGGCGAGCCGGTGCCGCCGTTGGACAGCACCACGTCGATCGGCGCGACCTTGGGACCCACTGTCCCGTCCGGACGCCGCACCAACGTCAGGTCCACCGGTGCCCACTTGCCGGACTGTTTCACCCGGACCGGTTGGCGGTGCACGGTCATCGTCATTGAGCCGTTCGGGTTCGCCCGTACCTCAGTGGACTCGTCCGTCTGGCTCAGCACTCGCACGGACTTGTTCGCGGCACGGGCGGCTAGCAGGGCCGACGCCGCATCGGGGGTCTCGTCCGGGACGGCAGCCGGGGCGGCCACAGCGGTGACCGCTGGAACGACCAAACCGGACAAACAGACTGTGAGTGAGAGCAGCATGACCGACAGTGCTCGTCTTCGGGCGCGCGGCATCGCGAACTGACGACTCATCAGGTGCCCCCCATTGGCAACCTCGGTGGTGAGCGATTGGCTCACCCGCCTTCGACACGGCCAAGAGATGACCTTGCCTGGTGTGACCGCCGGTCACAATCCGCCAAAGGGAGCGCACCAAAAAGTTCGTACCCTGCCGGTCGCGGTTGTGAACAGCCCTGTCCTATCTGGACCGGGTCAGTTCTCGCGGTGGTGATGGGCGACGAGTTCGTGTTCGCCGTCTCCGTGCGGACCGGCCGGGTGGACGTGCAGCACCGCCCGGCTCAGCCGCGGCAATGCGTGCAGCAGGCGGTGTTCGGCCTCGTGTGCGATCCGGTGGGCGTCGCTGAGGCTCAGGCCCGGATCGACCTCCAGGTCGGCTTCGGCGTGCAGGGCGTGCCCGACCCAGCGCATGCGGACCTGGTCCACCGCAAGGACTTCCGGTGTGCCCGCCAGGGTCCGCTCGGCCTCGTCGACGAGGTGCGGGTCGACCGCGTCCAGCAGTCTTGCGAACACCTCCTTGGCCGCGCCCCACAGCACCGACAGGATCGCGGCGGTGATCAGCAGGCCCACCACCGGATCCGCCCACCGCCAGCCGATCGCCGCACCTCCCGCTGAGACAAGCACGGCCAGGCTGGTGAAGCCGTCGGTCCGAGCGTGCAACCCGTCCGCGACCAAAGCCGCCGAGCCGATCTGGCGGCCGACGTTGATCCGGTAGCGGGCCACGATCTCGTTGCCCAGAAAGCCGATCACACCCGCGGCGGCGACCCAGCCGATGTTGCGCATGTCCTGCGGCTCGATCAGCCGCCTGACCGCTTCCCACCCGGCCAGTCCGGCGGAGGTCGCGATGACGGCCAGGACAACCAGGCCAGCGAGATCCTCGGCGCGGCCCAGGCCGTAAGTGAACCGGCGCGTCGCGGCCCGACGCCCCAGCACGAACGCGATGCCGAGCGGGACCGCTGTCAGCGCGTCGGCGAAGTTGTGCAGCGTGTCCCCGAGCAGCGCCACCGAACCGGTGAACGCGACCAGAACCGCCTGCCCGACAGCGGTGATCATCAACGCGGTGAACGAGATCCACAACGCGCGCATCCCCCGGCGGCTGGCCTCCAGCGCGCTGTCCACAATGTCAGCCGTGTCATGGCTGTGCGGCACCACCGCATGCCGCACCGCTGCCCACATCCGGGCTTTCGCACTGGCTCGGTGCCCATGCCCATGCCCATGACCATGACCGTGCCCGTGGCCATGCCCGTGTCCGTGCTCGGCAGTCACGCGCTCGCCCCTTCGCCTGGTCGATTCGATCCTTGTCGCAGACGGTACGGGTCCAGGTAGGTACGCGACAACGGCGTAACAGCCATCTACCTGCAACAACCAAAGAGTGTCACAGCAGACTAGTCCACTGTGGATGATTGGGCGTCCGGGGAGCCGCCCATCATGCGCAGCATGTCCCGGCCACCGCTGCGGAAGAACCGGACCAGCAGGACCACGGCGAGGGTGAGGAACGCGATGTTGAGCCAGGTGGTGTAGTTCCACGAGATGCCCTCGTTCATCACCGTCGCGGAGCGCTCCCCGGGAATCAGGCCGGTGACACCGAACAGCAGCTCGACCAGGTAGCCGGCGCCGACCATGGCCGCATAGAAGGTGCCGAGCAGCACCAGCGTCATCCGGGCGCCGTAGTACTTCCGGTAGATGTTCAGGATCGGCAGGATGAGCAGGTCGGCGAAGATGAACGCCACCACGCCGCCGAAGCTGATGCCGCCGTTCCACAGCACGGCCGCGAGCGGGACGTTGCCGATCGAGCAGACGAACGACAGGATCGCCACGATCGGCCCGACGATCGGTCCCCACACCGCGGAGACGACCGGGTGGTCGGTGAAGAAGAACGCCCGCCAGAACGATTCCGGCACCCACGCCCCGATCGCCCCGGCGATCAGCAGCCCGATCACCAGGTCGCGCAGGATCGCCGCCCACTCCATGACGAACACGTGTGACACCGAGGTGAACCCGCGCGGCGAGAACAGCCTGCGCCAGAACGAACCCTCGCCCTGCACGGACATGTCCATCGCCGCGTGGCCCTCCATCGACCCGGCCAGCCCGCGTTCGGCCTGCTCGCGCGCTTTGGCGAGCAGACGCTCACGGACGAGGATCCGGAACAGTACGGCCAGCAGCACGATCATGATCGGCCCGCCGACGAACTCGGCGGCGGTGAACTGCCAGCCCATCAGCAACGCCATGATGATCCCGAGCTCGACGACCAGGTTGGTGGAACCGATCTCGAAGGCCATGGCCGCGGTGAAGTGCGCGCCCTTACGGAACAGCGAGCGCGCCAGCGCGACCGCGGCGTAGGAGCACGACGACGACGCGGCGCCGAGCAGAGACGCCACCGCCAACGTGCGCGGCCGGTCATCGCCCATCAACCGCACGATCGTGGACTTACGCACCACCGCCTGCACCACAGCGGACAACAGGAACCCAAGGATCAGCGCCCACAAGATCTCCCAGGTCATCGACCCGGCCAGCGCCAGCGCGTGCCCTATCGCGCCCACAACCACCACCCCTTCATACCCGCATGGGGTATCCGCCCCGCGCGAAGACAACCCCCATCGTCCTCGCCCTCACCACGACTCGCAGAAGATGCCCGGACCACGATTTCGTAGTCCACAAAGCCCATCGGACAGGTGTGGGATCGGGTGCCCGCGGTCCAACTCGGCGCGAGGGGGAAGTTCGGCTGGTAACTGAGGTCGCGCCTCGGCGACGGTCAGCGTCCAGTCGGCGACCGTCCGCTGCTGCCTCCTCGGTCACATCGAGCGGACTGGTGACCGGCGACCACCGGCAGCTCGGTCATCGGTGGTTCACCGGGAGGGTGCCTACCAGGAGCAACATGCCGAGGCCACCGAGCAGCGTCTGCCCCGCGAGCATCCCGAGCAGACAGATCATGCCCCACAGGGCGATTTTCACGAGACAAGTTTACTGGCCGCGCCAGGAGTTTCCGGCCGGGAAAACGGGTATCGCTCGCGGAGGTGACCAACGGAATCGACTGGATCGAGATCATCATCCAGGTCGTGCTCGCCGGGATCGGCGTCAGCCTGGTCGCCGGCCTCTACGGACGACGAAGGGTCTAAGCGCCCAATCGGTGATGCCACCGCCCGGGAGCGGGCGGTGGCATCACCTGTCCCTCAGCGGACCGACCGGCTCACTGGCCCGCAGTGCTGCCGTTCGGCCTGGTCGGCGGCGAACCCGGCGACCCACGCCAACGCGGAGTTCCAGTTGATGGCGACCTCGTTGGTCGACCAAGACCCGTTGTCGTCGATGTAGCACATCGCCGCCGCGCAACCCTTGAGCTTGTCCTGCGCCACCGGATCCTGGATCCCCGAGTTGGGGCCGCCGGCGAGCGAACCCGCGGGCGGGTTCGGCAAAGCCGGATCGGACTGGTGGGCCCAGAAGCGGTGGTGCTCGTTGTGCGAGTCCCGCTCGCCGTAGCCGGTCACATAGGACTTGTTCAGCGGGTTGCGACCCAGCAGATAGTCCAGTCCACTGAGGACAGCGTCCCGGTACGCGGTCTTGCCGGTCAGGTCAAACCCAGTGGCCAGCACCACCAAGTTGTTGAGCACCTGGCTGTTGGAACCCCACACGTACTGTCCGCCGCTGGGCGCGTACGCGACCTCGTACGCCTGTCCACGCGCCGCGGCCAGCATGGTGTCAGCCCCAGTGACGACCGAACGCCGGACACGCTCACGGTCGGGCAGACGGCTGGGCACGGTGGCCAGATCGAGCCGGCCGAGCGCGGCGACCGACTGCCAGGAGAAACCGTCCACAGTGAACACGTCGGCGGTGTGCAGTGGCGACGACAGCACCGCGTCGCGGTACTCGGGCGCACCGGTGCTGAGGTACAACTCCGCTGCCGCCCAATAGAACTCGTCGGTCACGTTGGTGTCGTCGTAGGTGCCGCCGCCGTTGCCGTCCGAAGGCGAGGCGTAGACTGCCGGATTGGCTTTGGCGGCGGTCCAGGCCTGACGGGCCGCCGTGCGGCACCGGTCGGCGAAGGCCCGGTCGTAGGGCGCGAACACCCGTGCGCACTGGGCGGCCGCGGCGGCCAGGTTCAAGGTCGCCGCCGTGGACACCGGGTGCAGCTCACGCAGCTTCGGGTCCAGGTTCGGCAATTGCGGGATACCGGTCCACTCGTTGTCGTGCACCTTGTGGTGTGCCATCCCGGCGAACGGCTGGCCGGCCGGAACCTGCATGCGCAGCAGGAAGTCCAGCTCCCAGCGGGCCTCGTCGAGAATGTCGGGAACACCGTTGGCCCGCTCGGGGATGCGCAGCCTGCCATCGCCGAGCCCACCCGGGTGGGTACGCACGCGTTCGAACTCGCTCATCAACTGGGCGACCGAGATCCCGCCGTTCACCACGTACTTGCCGTGGTCACCGGCGTCGTACCAGCCGCCGCGCACATCCAGCCGGTAGTCACACACCCCAGGCTGGCAGGCGACGTTCGTGTCACCTTGGTTCGGTGCCACGCCGAGATGTCCGGCTGGGCGGGCGTAGGCGGCGCCGACCAGCGCCGCATCGATGGGGATCCCGCTGCGCTGGTGGTAGAAGAACGCCAACGAGTCCGACCGCAGGCGCTGGTAGAAGTCGCCGCCGATGTCGAAGGGAACGCTGGTCTCACCGTCGGCGCTGAGCGTGTACCCGGTGCCGGTACCCGCCGAGCCGAAGTCGATCAGGTGCGTGTTCTGCCGCGAGGTCGGGTCGATTCCTTGCGGCTTGGTCATTCCGTGCGCCGCGACTGTCCCGTTCGGACGTTTCAGCTGCCACGCCACCGGTTGCGTGGCGTCGGTGACGAGCGTGGCGTGCTTGGCGGAACTGGGCAGGTAGCCGGACTGGTTGACGCGCACTCTCGGTCCGGTGTCGGGAATGTAGGGCGGCGGTGCCGTCCCGCCCGCGAGCGACACGTCATCCAGGCAGAAGGTGAACCCGTCCGGGTTGCCACCAATCTGGAACACCACTTGGGCTTTGGCGGTGGAGACCGACGAGGTGAACGCGAACTCCGATCGGCCGGGCGTCTCGGTCAACGGCACCTGCTGGGAGGTTTCCGCGGTATAGGGCGGATCCGCCAGCTGGACGTTGGCCCGGACGGTGACCGGGGCGGACGCCGACGCGGTGAAGGCGAACGCGTAGGGCTCCCCCGCGACCAGGTCGATCTCGTTCTGGCCGATGCTCACATCCCAGGGATTGGTCGTGCCGGCCGGAACGGTCGTACACAGCCGGCCGTCCACCACCGCGGCGGGCGCGTTGGCCGACCACCACCAGGGCGCGGTGCCCTCGTCGAACC
Source organism: Actinocrispum sp. NPDC049592 (assembly GCF_040675465.1). Lineage (NCBI taxonomy): Bacteria > Bacillati > Actinomycetota > Actinomycetes > Pseudonocardiales > Pseudonocardiaceae > Actinocrispum > Actinocrispum sp. NPDC049592. The sequence continues at coordinate 202,083 of NZ_JBFAPA010000008.1, forward strand.
CGCCGTTGGCGACTTGTTCGGCTGGGGCAGCCGACGCCGCGACCGGTGTCGTCAACACCAGCGTCATCGCCAGCAGAGCAGTGAGGGTCTTGCGGGACATCCGTTTCCTTTCAGCCTGTGGTGCAGGCACTTCCGTTGAGGGTGAACGACGCCGGCGCCGGGTTGGACCCGTTGTGCGTGCCGTTGAAGCCGATGCCCGTCGAGGCATTCGGTGCCAGCGTCCCATTCCAGGCGAGGTTGGCCGCAGTCACGTTCGCGGCGGACTGGGTCCAGGTGGCGCCCCAGCCGGGCAGGGTCACCTGCTGGCCCGCGGCGTAGGCGAACCCGAGGGTCCAGCCGTTGATCGTCGTGCTGCCGGTGTTGGTGATGGTCACGTTCGCCGTGAACCCGTTGGCGCCGCCCCAGTTCGAGGCCGCGTAGACGACCTTGCAGGTGGCGGTTCCGGGAGTGGTCGTCACCGTCAGGGTGCCTGAGTTGGCCGAGAAGTTGGGGACCGCGTCACGGGCCCGTACCTGGTAGCGGTAGCTGGTCGAGCCGGCCAGGCCGGTGTCGGTAAACGTGGTCGTCGCGGTTGAGCCGACCTGGCTGAAACTGCCGCCGGTGCCGGGCGCCCGGAACACCTCGTAGCCCGTCACGCCGACATTGTCCGTGGAAGCGCTCCAGGACAGCGTGACGCTCGTGGACGTCACTGAGGAGGCCGTGGGTGTGCCAGGAGTGGTCGGTGGCTGAGTATCTCCCCCGTTGCCGCCGCCGTAGATGGTGGCTTCCTTGGCGGTCTGACGAACTCCGTTGGGACCGTTGAGGAACCGCTCGCCCCACGGGGTGAGGCTGGCCGGGTTGAAGCCGTTGACCATGTCGAGGTACTCCACGCCGCCGCTGTTGCCGCTCCACGACCAGCCGAGGTAGCCCAGGCCGCGGGCCTGCGCCTGGGCCATGATCGTGTCCTCGTCCGGGTCGCCGTCGGAGTGCCGGTTGCCGAACTCGCCGACCACCAGCGGCAGCCCGGCGGTCTGGAACGCGTCGAAGTAGGCGTTGATCTCGGCCACGGTGTCGTAGACGCCATACATGTGGATGGAGAACACCGTGTTGTGCTGCGGATCGGCGTTGAACACCGCGGCCGCGTCGTCCCGCATGACGTTCTGCCAGTCCTGGCCCCACATCGGCGCGTCGGCCATCAGCAGGTGCCGCAGGCCCGCGGCGCGCAGCCGGCCGATCGCGCTGCTCGTGGCACTGGCCCAGGTCGCGCTCACCTGCTGGTTGTTGCCGAACGGCTCGTTGCCGAGGTTGATCACGACGTAGTTTTCCTGGCCCTGCAAGGCGTTCGCGACGCTGATCCAGTAGCTGGCGGCCTGGTCGAGACTCGCCGCCGCGCCTTCCTCGCCGAAACCGGTGGTGTCATGGACTTCCAGCACACAGATCAACCGGGACTGCTTGCACAGCGAGATCACGTTCGTGACCTCGGCGGCCGAGGTCGGCCCCCAGCGCTGGCCGCTGCCGAGAACGACCCGGACGGTGTTGGCGCCGAAGGACTTGATGTTGGCGAACGAGCTGGTTTGACTGGGGTACCAGACATGTGCGTGGTTGACTCCGCGCATGACGAAGGCGGCCCCGTTGGCCTCGGTGATCTTGGTGCCGCTGATCCGCAGACCACCGGCGTCCGCGCGCGGAAGGGCGGCCACCAATGCGGGATACCATCGGGCCTCCATCTTCTGGATGCCGGTGGAACTGTTGGGGTGCACGCCATCGGTGGTGTCGGCGGCGGTGTCGAACCCGGTCCACTGGTCGGCCACGGTGATCGGCGAGGCCGCGGTGCTGTGTGCCTGAGCCCATGCGGGGATGGCGTTGTTCAGGGCGGCCACGCGCTGGCCGCACGCGGAGCAGTTGGCCGGGTTCATCGGGATGATCTGGGCGACGATGAGCTTGATCGCCGGGTTGCTCGCACGCATCTGGCCGAGCAGCGTCGTGTAGGCGTCGAGGATCGTGCTCGCCGGGATGTTGTTCCAGACATCGTTGGTACCCAAGTGCATCAGCACGATGTCCGGCTTGGTGGCTGACAGCCAGCCGGGAAGCTGGTTGTCCCGCACGATCCCGGTCGCCAGGAAGCCACCGTGGCCCTCGTTCTCGCCGTCGTAGGGAAATCCGCACCCTGGAGCGGGCAGGGTGCCGACGAAGTCGATGTCGGTGTGCCCGGTGTCGCGCAGATGCTGCCAGAGCAGGGCCCGCCAGCAGCCGGGTGAGCCGGTGATCGAGTCACCCAGGGCCATGATCCGCGTCGGCGCGGCGGCCTGGACTGGCGTGCCCACGGCGAACGCCGTCAGCAACACGCCGATCATCATCGCCCGGAGCAACCGCCAGATCATGCCTACCTCCTCGTAGCCGATCTGGGAGCGCTCCCAGTCGGGATCGTCGCGGGTCTGACGTCGTCCGGCGCTCAGCCGGGCGGGGTGCCCCAGACGGTGGTCGTGCCCTGCACGAGGGTGAGATGGTCGCTGGTCACCGGGGTCGCGCCGCTGGGCGCCAGGCCGGTCCGCGACCAGTCGTTGGCCGGGTCCCAGGTGCCGGAGCTGGTGATCCGGAACTGGATCTCCTTGCGGTACCGGGACTGCCCGCCCGGCGCGACCCCACTCGAGCAGCTGACGTCGACGTAGTACACGGCGCCGGAGAACTGTTTGACGGCAGGGGTTCCGCACTGGTTGTACGGGGACGTGACGGTGATCTGCGCGGGTGTCGTGCTGCCGTCGAGGGTGAAGTAGTAGCGCAGCGATCCGGTGAACGTGCGCGCGGGCCAGGCCGATTTGTTCAGCACGAACGCTTTCACCTCGGTGAAGCTGGGCCCGTCCGGCTGGTTGAGCGCGCCCTGGGCGAGGATCTCCGGGCCATCAGGGGTCTCCGGCTGCGGGAACGAGCCGAGCGGCGTGCCGCCGTACTCGCCGTAGAGCCGGGCCAGCGCGCTGGTGAAACCCGCGTTGTAGTCCAGCGCGACCTCGTTCATCGTGTAGTTCGTGCGGTCGTCGGTGTAGGCGTCGTTGGGCCCGGTGGGCCCGCCGACCAGGGCGCCGTAGAGCACGTGCCTGCTCGTGGCCGGTTCGTTGATGTTGTCCGACCAGGAGCCGTGCGCGGTGCGGTGATGCGGGTTGCGTGGTGGGGTGGCGCCGAAACCGACCATATAACTGGATTTCCGTGGGTTGTCGCCGAGCGCGTAGCCGATCTGCCGGACACCGAAGTCGTGATACCGGGTGGCGCGCGCGGAATCCGCGGTCTTGAGCCAGTCGCTGTAGGTCAGCGCCACGAATGCCGTGTTGGCGGCGTAGCGCAGTGACCCCCACGAGTCCAGCACCGCTTGCCCGCCGGGCGAATACGGCACCCGTTGCCCGTTCACGCCGACGGTCCAGTAGTCCAGCCACCGGTTGGTGTCGTCGATGTAGGTCTGCTTCCCGGTCAGCCGGGCCAGCAACGCATACGCGCCATAGGATTTGTCGTCCCAGGCGATGGTCCACTTGTAGGAACGCGTGCTGCTCTGCGGTTCGGTGGACAGCTTGGGGTATTCCGCCTCGGCCTTGGCCAGGTAGGCGGCGTCACCGGTCGCGCGATACAGCCAGATCGCGCCCCACACCAGTTCGTCCTGGTAGCCGCTCCACGAGCGGTAGAAGTTCTGCGCGTCGGTGATGCAGTTGGAGTACGCGCCACGGTAGGTGTCCGCGAACGTGTAGAGCTGCTTGGCGTGCGTGAGCAACGTGGTGGCGTAACTTGGATCACTGGCCTTGAACACCATCGACGTCGCCGCCAGCTGAGCCGCGGCCTCACCGGCCAGGTCGGAGCCCGGGCAGGAGGCCGTGATCTTGTACGACGGACGGGGCATCGCCATCGTCTCGGCCGGGCCCCACCACCTGTGGTCCTCGTCGCCCTTGCCGACCTGGCCGTACAGCACGTTCGGCTGCGGATGCGCCTTGACCAGCCAATCCGCACCCCACCGCAGGTTCGAGGTGATGAACGGCAACTGGCCGGAGCGCTGATAGGCGGCCTGGTCGTCCACCACGCCCCACGCCAGCATGGTCATGCTGAACTCGAACGGCAGACCGAACTTCACGTGGTCACCGGCGTCGTAGAAACCGCCGGTCAGGTCCACGCCGACATCCTGACCGTCGGTCAGCGCGGAATCGCCGCGCCACGACACCCGGTTGCCGGCCGGCAGCCGGCCCGACCGCTGGGCGTCGTAGAACCAGATCGCCTTCTGCAGCGCCTCCCCATAGTTGAACGCCGCAGCGCCAACAGGATCGGCGGCCGCGGGCACGGCCACCACACCAGCGAACAGCAGGACGGACAGAACCCGAGACAGCATTGTCCACATGGGATGCCTCCGGCGGCAGGGGTTTTCTGGGAGCGCTCCCAGCTCCTGACCGTAGCGTCTCGTCTCCACGTTGTAAACCGGCACGAACACGACTACGGGATCGTGGGCGATGTGGCCGACCTGCCGGACGTCCGGCGGCGAACGCGTGGGCCGCCGCGAAACGGCTGCTGGCGTGGGAGCCAGGGACCGGGTGGGGTTCGGCGTGATGGAGCTGGAACGGCGCTATCGGCGGATCGGCGGCGAAGCCCAGTTCGTCGCCGAGTACTGCCGCCCGGACCTCGCCGAGGATGTCAGTCCTCGAAGGTCATTTCGGGTGGGGCGGTGCGGAACACGCGGGTGAGGACGGCGAGGTACACGACGCCGATGCCCAGCCAGATCAGGCCGAGGGTCAGCGCGATGCCGTCGAGGTTGGTCAGCAGCCAGATGTCCACCACGGCGCCGATCGCGGGGAAGACGAGTCTGGTCAGCACCGGGCCGCGTTCGCGCACGTACAACGCGATGACGCTGAGGTTGACGAACGTGAAGGCGGTGAACGCGCCGAAGTTGATGAACGACGTCGAGGTGCTGACGTCGAGGGTCAACGCGACGAGGCCGACCACACCGACCAGGGCGATGCCGAATATGGGGGTCTCCAGTCGTTGGTGGAGGTAGGCGAACACACGCTTGGGCAGCACGCCGTCGCGGCCCATGGCGTACATCAGTCGGGACGCGCCGGCCTGTGCCGCGATCCCCGAAGCGAACTGGGCGACGACGAGCCCGGCCAGGAACACCGCGCCGAACAGGGTGCCGCCAATGGTTTTGGCGATCTCGAAGGCGGCCGAGGAGGAGTCGTCGAAGGTGCTGCCCGGGTGCACCAGCTGGGTGGCGTAGGCCAGCAGGACGAAGATCGCGCCGCCGATCAACGCGGTCAGCAGGATGGCGCGGGGTATGGTCTTGCGCGGCTCGTGGGTCTCCTCGATCAACGTGGTGACCGCGTCGAACCCAAGGAACGCGTACGCCGCGAGCGCGGCACCCGCCGAGATGGTGGTCAGCGACGAACCTTCGTGCAGGAACGGGGTCGTGCTCAGCAGGCTGCCGCCGTCCACCACGACCTGGCGCAGGGACAGCACGAAGAAGAACACGATCACCAGGATCTGGAAGGCCATCAGGACGAAGTTCGCGCCCGCGGCGACCTTGATGCCCAGGATGTTGAGCACGGTGGTGGTCAGGATGAACCCGACCACCCACACCCAGGTCGGCACGGAGGGGAACTGCGCGTTGAGATACGCCGCGCCGATCAGCCAGATCACCATCGGCAGGAAGAAGTAGTCGAGCAGCACCGCCCAGCCGACCAGGAACCCGACGCGGGAGTCGATCGCCTTGCGCACGTAGGTGTACGCCGACCCGGCCACCGGATATCTGGCCGCCATCAAGCCATAGCTGGCGGCGGTGAACAGCATCGCCACCAACGCCAGCAAGTACGCGCTGGGCACGGTTCCGTTGGTCGACTCGGCGACGATGCCGTACGTTCCCAGCACGATCAGCGGAGCCATGTACGCGAGTCCGAAAAGGACAACCGAGCGCAGGCCCAGGTGCGGGGTCAAACCGGTACGCTGCTTCACGCGTCATCTCCTCGAGGCCGCCAACGGCCAGGGCTGATCCGCCCCTCGTACAAGGGAAGTTCGAGCGGGGCGTCGTGGTCGGTGAACTGGCTCCACATCCGGTTGAGCCCCGCCGTGCCGTGCTCCCGGACCTCTGCCACCCGCGCCAGATCCAGCGACGCGGTGAGCACAGTGGACTCGGTACCGGCCTCGGTCAGCACGTGGCCTTCCGGGTCGACTATCAGGCTCTGGCCCATCCCGGCTGGTGCGGCCGTGTTCACGCTCGCCACGAACACCTGGTTGACGATCGCGTTGGCACGGGCCAGGACCAGCTCCTGCGCGCGGTCGCGAGTCGTGGTCTGCACCGGGTTGAGGATCAGCTCGGCGCCCATCCAGGCGAGGTGCCGGGCCAGCTCGGGAAACCAGGCGTCGTAACAGATCGAGAACCCGACCCGGCCCGCGTCTGGCACGTCGAACACCACGAACCGATCGCCGGGATCATAGGGCTCATAGGGTCGCCACGGAAAAACCTTGCGGTACGAGGCAACCAGCGTCCCCTCAGGCGAGAACACCAAGGCGGTGTTGAACAGTTCACCGTTCGGGCCGCGTTCACAGACGCTGCCCGGAGCCAGCCAGATGCCGAGATCACCGGCCAGTTCCGCGAGCTGCGTAACCCGCGGCCCGGTCAACGGCTCGGCCGCCTGGCGCAGCCGGTCGTCGCATTCGGACCGTGAACCGGTGACTCCGCACAGGTGCAGTTCGGGGAACGCGAGCAGGCGCGCCTCGGGCTGTTCGGCGATCACCGCCTCGACCTCGGCGGCGAAGCCGGTCAGCGCGCGTTCGGCCGGGTGTGGCACGGCCTGGATCAGTGCGATCGGCAGCGGTCGCGGCATCGCGGCCCTCCTCGCTGGGGACAAGCCGAAAAATAGACCATCTTGACCACTTAAACAAGAGTGCTCACTTTGAACAGTTTTGTCCGGTACGGTGGCCGCATGGCCGACGCCGGACTCACCGCACCAGCGCTCACCGGCATCCGCCGTCTGTCCGCCCTGGACACCGTCCGGGCACGCATCGCGCTGGCCGTCGAACTCGGCCTGCTCGTCCCCGGGGAACGCCTGCCGCTCAACGCGGACATCGCCCGGGCGCTGGACGTCGGCGAGATCACCGTGCGCCGGGCGCTGGTCTCGCTGTGTGAGGACGGTGTGCTCGAACGGCGGCGTGGGCGCACCGGTGGGACCCTCGTCGCCGCCTCCCCCGCCACCGGCCGGGTCCAGGAGATCGCCGCCTACACCGGAGCCACGGCGGAGATCGGCGAGCTCATCGACCACCGGCTCGCACTGGAATGCGGTCTCGTCCACCTGGCCGCGTTGCGCCGGCCCCCGGAGTGCCTGGCGGAGCTGCATTCCCTCGTGCAGCGCATGGACCAGGCCACGAGCTGGGCCGAGTTCCACGACCTCGACGCCCGGTTCCACCTCGCCGTCGCCCACGCCAGCGGCTTGGCCTCATCGAGGTATGCCGAGGCGCTGCATGAGCTCTACCGGTACTACCTGCCCTACCCCATCAACTACCTGCGCGAGTCCAATGAGGAACATCGCGCGCTCGCGCGGGCCATCACCGGCCAGGACCCGGTCGCCGCGGTCGAGGTGGCCGGCCGGCACGTGGAAGCCTTGCGCCACACCATGCTTTCCCGTCCGCCGGAGTAGACGCGTTCACCCGGTGTAGCTGATCCGGTCGGCCTGGATGGTCAGCAGCACCCGGGTCTGGGTCTGGCCCGGATACCAGCTGTAAGGCGCACCGGTGTACCGCAACGCGACTTTGTCGATGTGCTCCGCCGCGCCTTCGGTCGTGATGCTCAGGACATGACCCCGGATCGCGTAGTAGCGGAACGGGTTGTCCGGGTCCAGGATGTTCACCGCCACCCGCGGGTCGCGCTCGAGATTCCTGATCTTCTGGAAGCCCAGGGCGCTGTTGATCAGGATGTGCTCGCCGTCGGTGTCCGCCCAGGTCTGGGTGAGGTGCGGCGAGCCGTCGGCCATCGAGGTGGCCAGGAAGCACTGGCTGGGCTGTTGGAGCAACGCGATCAGGCCGTCGGGGAGGTCCATGGCCGTATCTTGGCCTGTCCGGACGCGCTTCGCACGGAGTCATGCCTGGTAGCGCGGTTTTGTCGGTGCCGTCGGGCATGATGGCGCGCATGTCAGACGAGGACGAGATCGACATCCCCGACGCGTGGCGTCATGCCGTGCACCCGCGCCGTGGTGGGATATCGGCGCTCGAGTTGCCCGGCACCGAGCACGAAAACGTGGCGAAGCTCGCCGCACCTGGTGTGGACGTGCCGGACATCCGCGAGCGCACTCTCCGTCACGCGGACACCGATCCCGCGCTGAGCAGGTTGCCGCGGGGCGGGATCGAGGCTGACGGCGTTCTGCTGGCGCTCGCACCGCACCCGGAGCGCGGAGCCATCACGTACGGCTCGTCACTCGCGCCGATCGATGACCTCGTGGCCGGCCGCGGGCTCGCCCATGCGGCGGCCGCGTTCGTGGCGAGCTGCGGGTACTTCGTTGTCGATCGGTTCACCGCTGACCAGAGCACGCCCCTGTTGCGCCACAACGAGGCCACGGACGGCCAGTATTCCGTGTGGACGGACGCCGCGCGGCAGCTGCGGTCGATGCTGGCCATCGCACCGCAGGACGTGTACGACAGCACGATCGCCGCGCTGGCCCCATTTCGCGACGGGCTGCTGCGCCAGCGGATCGTCACCTCGTATCTCGTCCCCGCCCGGCCCGGGTGGGCGGACGCGGATGTCGACGATCTGCCGCCGAACTACCGGGGATCGGTCGGTCTGCTCTTCTACAGCATGGCGACGGTCGAGCAGCTGTCCCGGTGGCGGGCGACGTCGCTGGAGCAGTTCGTCACCGCGTATGACGCGGTCGGAAACGACGTGGTGCCACTGCTGATCCGCTGGCTCGACCAGTCGCGCTGGGAGGCCGAGGCTCGGCGCGATGCGCTCAGTGTGCTGACGCGGATCCCGGCGGACGCGGCGTTCGACGGACTGCTGCACCGGTTGGAACTGCCGGACGTGCCGGTTGCGGTGCGCACTGCGGCCGAGTTGTTCCCGAGGCGCGCGGCGCGGCTGCTCGGCACCCACCGGGACGGCGACATGATCGACGCTTTGTTGTTCAGCCACGTGCGCAGGCACCCGGATGTCCCCGAGGCCAAGCTGTTCACCCGCAAGCCGGACGCGGCACCTGAGGCCGTCCCGGTGCTGCTCGCCTCGCCGCCCTGGCGCCGTAAACCACCCCCACCGGTCAAGGTCGCTCCACTCACGACCGAACCGCGGATCGTGTGGCAGGACGGTGAACAGGAACGCTGGGCCTACGACTGGCGGGCGTTCACCGCCGACCGGACACTCGTGCACCTCCCGCTCGCCGAGAAAGGCATTGCGCCGCCTGAGTTCTACATCAGGGCGCCGGACGACCTCGTCCGTCCGCTGCTGGCCCGCTGGCAGGCCGAGTCGGCCTCGTTCTACCTCGAGGCGCCGCAGGTGGTGGTCGCCAAGTACGAACTGGACGCGCTGGCGCCCTTCCTGCGGCTGGCGCGGAAGAAACCGGTCGTGGGCGCGCGGCTGCTGATGCCCTACCTTGCCGTCGAGGTCGCCGAGCTGATGGCGGAATGGCTGACGCGGTCCCGTCAGTTCCGCCCGGTCGCGCAGGAATGGTTCACCCGCCACGGCGCCGCTGCCGCCGCGCTGCTCATCCCGGCCGCCCTCGGTGCGGCACAAGCGAATTCGATGACGGTATCGATTACAGCGGCGCTCGCGCTCAGCCGTCTCGACGCGGACGATGTGCGCGCCGCGGCCAAGGAACTCGGCTGTGTCGAGGCCGTCGAGACGTTCCTTGCCCGCGACCCGCTCGACCTCGTCCCGGCCAAGATCCCGGCCGTGCCGAAGTGGGCGGACCCCCGTCACCTCCCGCAAGTGCTGCTGGCCGGTGGCGAGTACGCCCTGCCCGTCGAACCTGTCACCGCGCTGCTGCGCATGATCGCGATGTCGCAGCTCGACATGCCTTACGAGGGTCTCCGGGTGGTCGCCGAGCAGTGTGATCCGGCGAGCCTGTCGGCGTTCGTGTGGTCGCTCTACCGGCTCTGGGAGGCCGAGGACCGGCCCTCCAAAGACGTGTGGGCCATGAACGCCCTCGGCTACTTCGGTGACGACGTGATCGCCGACCGGCTCGCACCGCGGATCCGGGCGTGGCCGTCGGAAGGGGCGGCGCCACGAGCGAAACGCGGGGCGGACGTGCTCGCCGCGATGAACTCCGACCGGGCCATCGGCCACCTGTCCGCGCTGGCGCGCAACGCCAAGTCCGGACCGCTGCGCAGCCACGCCGCCGCCGCGCTCGACCGGGTCGCCGCCAACCGCGGGCTGCTGCCCGAACAGCTCGACGACCTGCTGGCGCCGGATCTCGGCCTCGACGGTGATCCGGTCGAGTACCGCGGGGTGTCCTATGTGGTCGAGCTCGGCGAGAAGGGCGACCTCGTCCTGCGGGACCCGTCCGGACAGCGGCTGAGCACGGTGCCCAAGGCTGCCAACGAGGACGAGAAGGCCGTGGCGTCCGCGTGGAACAGCAGGCGCCGCAAGGCAAAACCGGTCATCGCCGACCAGGCGGCCCGTCTTGAGGAGGCGATGGTCGTGCAACGCCGGTGGACCGCCGGCGACTTCCGGACCCGGATCGCCGGGCATCCGCTGCTGGGCCGGTTCGCCCGCCGGCTCGTGTGGGCGCTCGACGACCGCACTGCCGTCATCGACGCCTTGGGCGACCTGGTCGGCCCCGACGGCGGGCTGATCGGTGACGGCACCTGGATCCGGCTGGCCCACCCCGCGACCGACGACTTCGCCCCGTGGGCGGTCTGGCTCGCCCAACGCGGTGAGCAGCCGTTCAGCCAAGCCGGGCGGGCGGTGTTTCCCGGCGAGGACCCATCGACCTACTGGCAGTGCACCGTCGAGGCCGCGCGGCTGTTCGGCCTCCTCCGCCGGGGCTGGCAATGGGGGCCGACCGGCCACGCCGCCATGCGCCATCAACTGTTCCGCGCGTTCGGCCCGGAAGGACGCGTGGTGCTGACCATCGATCCGGGCCTGTCCGCGGTGACGGACCCGAAGGCGGAACCCGGGCAGACGATCACCGAGATCACCTTCGAGTCCGCCGCGGGCGAACTCGGGGTGTTCAGCGACCTGCCACTCGTCACCCGCTCAGAGCTGATCCGGTCCCTGCGCACACTCGAGGAGGCCTAGACTGGACTTTCGCCTGCATTGCTGGGGAGGGCACGTGGATCGCAGGGCTTACACCAGCGCGGACATCATCGTGGTGTCGCTGCAGGATGCGGTCCGCAAGCGCACCGAGATGTGCTTCGGGGTCGCCCGCGACAATCCGGATCTGGCCACGAACATCCTTCGCGCCGTCATCGACGACGCTCTCCATCCGGCGGGCGGTGGCGCTCACCGCATGGTCGACATCGAGATCGTCGGCGACCTGCGGTTCACGGTCACCGACGACCTGCCGCCGCTCCTGGATGATCTCGGCGAGCCGCAGCCGGGCTTCTACGATTCCCTTCTCTGCAAACGAAGATTTGCCCTGGCGGCCGCCGCCGCGCTCAGCCGCCACACGCTCATCGAAGTACGGGCCGGCGGTCGCGGCTGGCGGCAGGAACTCACCGGGACCACTGCCACGGCCGCAAATCCGTTTGCCTGCCCTGGAACCGTCGACGGAACCGGCGTCACGTTCGACCTCGACGCCACCTTCCTGGCGCCCGGCTCGGTCATCTCCACCTCGCCGGAGCGTCTGCGGGCTGGCGGCACCTCCTGCGACACCTGCTCCGGCACCCTTCGGGCCGAAACCCTGACGATCCAAGACCGCCGTCCGTCAACCCGCTCGGCGCCCCAGCTATAGGCCTGGCATGGACCGGGGCTGGGATCCCCAGCTGGCGGGGATGTGGGCGCTGGTTTCGTCCGGCGTGACCTCATCGGTGTGCCAGACGGCGGTCAGTTCGACGCCGAAGGGGAACTCGCGCTGGACGCCGTCTTCGAACGAGATCACCACATGGGTGTCCGGGCCTGCTGGGTGGTTGTCGTCCCAGTGCACGTGCTCGACGATCGCGGTCAGCGAGCCGTCCGGGCCGATGAGACGGTAGCCCTCGTCGACGTCCTGTGACCGCACCGGCAGCAACTTCGGCTGGTATCTCGCGGCTCGTTCATCGCGTCGGTACACGCGGGGATCGTAACTAGCCCGCCAGCAGCGCGGGCAGGGACTGGACGGTAGGTGCCAGCTGTAGCCTTCCCTGCAGCATCCTGCCGCCAAGCCGGATGTCGACGCTTGCCGTGAACTCAAGATCGTCGATGCCGTCATAACCGTGCCGGATGACCGAGTGGTAGATGTGTTCGGACACCACGAGAACCACGGGCGCGATCGACTGCTCCAGGTGGTGTTTCACCGCGGGGGCGTCCAGCAGGCGGCAGGCGAGGTCGAGGTCTTCGCCATAGCAACCTCGGGAGTCGTGGTGTACCTCTCCGGCGTGCAGGACCGCGCGAAGACGGAAGGACCGATGCGGGTTGTGTGCGTTGTGCTCGGCCAGCATCCGGGCAAGCGCCGGGACGACCGTGGTGAGCAGCATGGTCTTGGGTATGTCGTCATGGGGATGGATGAGTGCAAGCACACCGTCGCCCCGGTCCACCAGCGGGTCGTGGTGCTGGGGTGCGATACCCGCCGCCCCCAGTGCGGACTGGAGCAGGTCGTACATGTCGGACCGGAACCGGCCCCTGCCCATGTTCGTGCGTGTGGTCGACCCCTCGACGTCGAGTCCGAGAATCGAGCGGTGACAAGGTTGTCCGTGCACGAGAGCCCCCTCGCTGACGGTTCAGCTGACCCCGTCAGCCAACAGCCTGACCTGAGTGGCACGCCAGTGGCTTAGGACCGGATCCGGGCACGGTCATAGGCAAGGGCCGAACGTCCTCACCCAGATGGACGCCGCCCGGCTCAGCGCGCCCGGCGGCCGTCCGCCGCGAGTGGACCTTCGCGTTCAGCCCTCCCTCTCGATCGCGAGGGCCTCACATGACCGGACACCGCATGAACCGGCCCGGTGCGCTACCGCCACACCCGCGCCTCCCAGGGCGCGATTGCCGACGGCAGACCTTCGCGGCCGAGCCCGACACGACCGCAAACAGCCAGCGGGCCTACCCGGACACACTGTCCGGACACTGTGTCTTGACATTGCGTCCGGTGTGCATGACGCTGATGGCATGGGTGGCTGCAAGGAGGGACGGCGAGCGCATGGTGGACTGGTTCTTCACTAACCTTCCGTGGCTGTGGCTGGGGTTCATCGTGCTCGGCAGCAGCCTGGTCAACGTGCTGTGGAGCGGTGTCGTCGTGCTCCGCGCCGCGGACGTCAGGTATGACCCGCAGGCGTGTCAGGAGCGGACTCCGGTCGTCGACCTGAAGAAGGCCTTGACCCGGCGGCACAGCTGGCCCCGGTTAGCGGTGCCGTTGTTCGTGATCTGCACGGCGTTGTACGGGCTTCAGCTGGTCTCGATGACCCTCACCACGTACACCCTGATCTCCATCGGCTGGTTGCTGACCATGCCGGTCCGCGAGATCTGGGGCATCTCGGTGGCGCGCCGGGTGTTCCGGGAACTGCACGGGCACGCCGGGCCGGCCAGGTTCTGGCGGGATGTCCGCGAGTACTACTCGCTGGGCCTCAAGATGCCGTCCTTGCCACCCGAGAAGCAGTGGTTCGTCGGCAGGTTCCGGTGGCTCAACAGGTTCCAGAAGTTCCGGTTCCTGGGCCAGGTCTACCGGTTCTGGGGGATCTTCGGGGCGGCGGCCATCTCGTTGCTGTGGCCGGTCGCGAGCGCTGTGGCGATCTTCCACCACCTCGACAAGGTCGCGGAGGACTCGTACCTGCGGCCATGGTGGCGGTTCGACCGCGCCAAGCCGCAGCAGCCCGTCCAGCAGGCTCGCGTCCAGGTGTACGAGCCCCTGTCGCGGTGAGGTCAGGCGGGGTTGGGCGGTTCGGCGACCTGGAAGACCGGATGCCGGGCCGCCTCCGCGGTGAAGGCATCGACCGGATCACCCGGCTTGGCGTCGAAATACGGCCTGGTCACGGGTTCCTTGCGGGCGTACTCCTTCAGCACCGGACCGCTTTGCGCGGCGTCGCTCTCGAACACGCTTACCGTTCGGACGCGACGCCCGTGCCGGAGCTGCACCTCGCCCGCCGCCCGTGCGTTACGCACCCACGCGACGTCTCCGTACGGCGCCACAAGCCATTCGCCGCCGTCGAAGTTCAGCAGCCGGACCGGTGTCGTGTGCGGCCGGCCGGTGCGTCTGCCCCGAACCGTCAGCAGCACGTAGCTGCGCGGCGCCACGCCCGCGCGCAGCAACGCGCTGATCGCGGCGTTGCCCGCCTTCCTGAGTGTCCCGTACTCGTATTTCCTGGCCACCCACCCGACAGTACATGCGGCCGATGGTCCGGACCACTGAGTCCACAGTAGATCGATCACGCAGGGTTCACCGGATGTTCGTGCCGGACCCATAGGTTCCCGGCCATGGACGTCGCCAGAAGAACATTGCTCCAAGCGGCCATCGGCACACCAGTCGCCGCTTCTGCCATTGCCGCAGGCACGGCGGATGCCGATGAGCTTTCTGCCCGCCAGACCGATCCCGGCAGCCCGCGATTCACCCTCGCCGTGCTGCCCGACACCCAGTACCTGCTGGACGAAGGCGGCTCGGATCCGGAGCCGGTCCGGGAGACGCTGCGCTACCTCGACCGACGGCGGAGCGAGGCGAACATCGTGTTCATGGCCCACCTCGGGGATGTCACCGAACACGGCACCAGCCAGGAAATGCAGGCCGCCGACAAGGTCTTCGCGACGATCGACCGCGCGCTGCCCTACAGCGTGCTGGCTGGCAACCATGACGTTCGCGGGGACGACCAACGCAGTGACACGCCCTACCTGCGGACGTTCGGCCCGTCCCGGTTCACCCGGATGCCCACGTACGGCGGGTCGTCGCCGGATGGCTACAACAGCTTCCACATCTTCTCCGCCGCGGGCCGTCGTTGGCTGCTGCTGGCGTTGGACTGGCGGCTGTCCGCGAAGGGAGTCCAGTGGGCGCAGCAGGTGATCGACACGCACCGCGACCTGCCAGTCATCCTGACCACGCACGAGCTGGTCTGGGCCGGTGACGACGGCGCCGCGCACCTGTCCGAGTATGGACAGACGTTGTGGGACAACCTGATCCGCCGCAACGACCAGATCTTCCTGACCCTCAACGGGCACTTCTGGCCGCCCGGGCGGACCACGCTCACCAACGACCACGGCAACGCGGTGCACCTGCATATCACGAACTACCAGGACCGCTACTACGGTGGCGCGGGCATGCTCCGGCTGTACTCGTTCGACTTGGCGCGCAACGTCATCGACGTCGAGACGTTCTCGCCATGGCTGCTCGCACAACGCGACCCGGCCCAGCTCGCGGCGGAGAACCTGGAGCTCACCGGCCCGGCCGACCGGTTCAGTGTGGAGATCGACTTCCGCCAGCGGTTCGCCAGGTTCGCCCCACCGGTCCTGCCACCACCGCGACCGGCGCGCGCCGTGCTCGTGCGGGACACGGTGGCGTACTGGCGTTTCGACAAGGAGGGGTTCCCGGTCGCCGACGGACCGGTCGCGGTGGGAGCGGTTGCACGGGATCTGTCCGGCAACGGCAACGACCTGCGGATGGAACGGCTGAACAACAGCACGCCCGATGTGCTGACCTGGTCGGCCGACCACGACGAACGCCAACCGGCGCACGCCAGCCTCCGGTTCGACGGCGGCCAGTCCCCCGATCGCGGCGCGGTTCTGCGCACGTCCGCGACCGCCCCGCTCAACAGCGCGAAGTTCGAGTCCGGGTACACCATCGAGACGTTCATCAAGCTGCCCGGGCCGTTCGCCGGGCAGCACGCGTTCATGGGCATCCTGAGCTGGGAGGGCCGCAGCGGCGACGCCGGAAAGCACAGCGGCTGGTCCCCCGATGAACCGACCTGCAGCCTCAACGTGTCCGGGGAACGGTTCCTGCAGTTCGTGGTCTACCCGGTGACCGTCGACGCCGATCCCACGTCCTGGAGCCACGCCCTGCCGGCCGGCCGCTGGACGCACATCGCGGTCGTCAACGACGGCCACCACACCGTCATGTACGTGGACGGCTCGAAGATCGCGCGCAACGCCGCCGAGGAGTCGCGCGGCATCACGACCCTCGGCCGCCCGTTCGCCCTCGGCGGCACCCAGTTCGCGTTGAAGTACGGCCAGGGCTTCTACGGCTGGCTCGGCGACACCCGGATCGTCGCCCGCGCACTGCGCCCGGACCAGTTCCTGACCGGCCGACGCTGATACTCGGAGCTGGCGTACATCGCGCCCTGGCCCGGTTGCGGGTCAGGGCGCTGCTCAGAGTTCCCAGACACCAAGCGGTTTCTCGCCGGTGTCCGTCCACCCACCCTGGCCTTGGCTCGTACGGACGTCTTGTTGATCTGCTTCGCCGAGGACTTGGCATCGGCAGCCGGCCCGGAGGGCGGCGCCGAGTCTGCCTTGGCGTCAGCGGAACCGCAGGCGCTGGCGAACAGGATGGCGCCAGCCAGCACGACGCCGGTGATTGCGCGAACCATCAGAGGAGGAACCTTTCGGACTGCCGAACGACACCCGGCGTTGCGGGCCGCGCCTACTGTGCCGCCGGCTCCATCCCCTTAACATGGGAAAAATACTTATAGTCCTGTTGGGACAGCTGTGGCCATCAGGCAGGCCTGGATGTCTGATCCGCTTGTCCGCGCAGGGCGGTCGGTCGCTCGACGATCTCGCCGGTTCGAAAGTTTCGACGCACAAGGCCTTGAGGTGACTGCTTGACGGGAACGGCGAGGCGGTTCTACGTTCGGGAACGGTTGTCACGCAAAGGCTTCGAAAGTTTCGGTTTCCCCGGTGCCGAGGGCGGGAGGCGCACGCGATGGCCGGCAGGTTTTCGGTTGTCTGCCTGGGATTGGCCGGTGTGGTCACGGCGGGCGTCCTGGTGGCGGCGAATGCGGTGGGCGGCGGCGCGGCCGACGCCGAAGGGTCCGCGAGGTGGGTGCATACGTGGACGGCGATGCCACAACTCACCGAACCGGCGAACATGCCGCCACCGCCGTTCACCCAGGACAACCTGGTGCTGGCGGACAGTACGCTGCGGCAGACCATCCGGGTCACCACGGGCGGCCAGGACCTGAGGTTGCGGTTCTCCAACGCGTTCGGCGGTGCGGTGCTGCCGATCACCGGGGTGTCGCTGGCGGTTCCGGCGGGCGGGCTGGCCGGTGTGAGCGCGATTCAGCCAGGCAGCACACGAGCGGTGACGTTCCAGGGAAAGTCCTCTGTGGACGTTCCGGTGGGCGCGCAGGTGGTGTCGGATCCGATCGGCTTCGCCCCCGCGCCACGGATGAACGTCACGGTCACGATGTACCTGGCGAAGGGGCAGGCGTCGAACAGCATCACCTCCCACCCCGGATCCCGCACGACGTCGTACCTGACGACCGGCGACCACCGCGCCGACGGTGACCTGCCCGGCGCGACCTCCGTCGCCCACTGGTACTTCCTGAGCGGTGCCGAGGTGCTCACCAGGCGCGCCACCGGTGCGGCGGTCATGCTGGGCGACTCGCTGACCGACGGCCGTGGCTCCACCACGAACCTGAACAACCGCTGGCCCGACCAGCTGCTCGACCGGCTGCAGACGCGCCCAGCGACGGACGGGACAGCCGTGCTGAACGAGGCCGCGGGCGGCAACCGGGTCCTCAACGACGGCCTCGGCCCGAACGCGCTGGCCCGGCTGGACCGCGATGTCCTTGCGCAGAGCGGGGTCAGGTGGCTGGTCGTGTTCGAAGGCGTCAACGACATCGGCACCGCCCCGGCCGACGCTGCCTCGCAACAGGACATCGCCGAGGACCTGATCGGCGCGTACGACCAGATCATCATCCGGGCACACGCCCAAGGCATCCGCGTCTACGGCGCGACCCTGCTGCCGTTCGGCGGCAACACCGCCTACGACGACCCGGCCGGAACCCGGGAAACGGCCCGGCAGACGGTCAACCGGTGGATCCGGACAAGCCACCGGTTCGACGCCGTCATCGACTTCGACGCCGTGACGCGTGATCCGGCCGACGCCCGGCGGCTGCTGCCCAGTGTCGACGACGGAGACCACCTGCACCTCAACCCGTTCGGGTACAAGGTGCTCGCCGATGCGGTCCCCGCCTCCCTGCTGCGGTAGCGGACCGATCCACATCGGACAGTGCGGCCACCAGCGAGGAGGAACCTGCGATGCGATCCGGCTCACCGTGGCGGCTTTTCCCGGTGCTCGTGATGCTCATCGGCCTGACAACGGCCGTGCCCGCGCAGGCCGCACCGGCGGACGCCTATGACGGGTCCAGCATGTGGCTGCGTTACGTGCCGGTGAGCGACCCGGGTCTGCTGCACAGCTACCGGCGGACGATCGGCTCGATCGTCGTGGAGAACGCCGATCGCGACGAGGTCCACCGCCACACCCCGAACCTGGCCATGGCGCCAGGATCGGCCGAGCACCTGGCGCGGACCACGTTGGCAGCGGCCAGGGACGAGCTGGACCGGGGGCTGGACGGATTGCTCGGCCGGGATGTCCCGGTCGAGACTCGCCCGCGCGACGGCGCCGTCATCGTGGGAACCCGCAGCAGTTCGACAGCCGTGAGCCGGTCCATCTCCGTGCAGGACTTGGCTTCCGCGGGCACTGACGGGTATGTGATCCGTTCGGTCGTCCAAGGCGGGCAACGGTTCACCGTCATCGCCGGCAACACCGACCTCGGCGCCCTGTACGGGTCATACGCGTTCCTCCGGCTGCTGCAGACGCAGAAACCGGTCACGAACCTCACCATCCTCGAAACGCCGAAGGTCAAGCACCGCCACCTGAACTACTGGGAGACCGAGCGCCTCTACGCGGGCAACAACGCGACCGGAACAGGCGGGCTCAACGGCGAAAACGGTGCCATCTTCGACTTCGCCGCCACCGGCGCCAGCGCCGGCAAGAACCTGCCCGTCATCCTCGACCGGTACATCGTCGCGGCGCGGTCGCTGGCATCGGTGGGGATCAACGGGATCACGATCAACAACGTCAACGCCAACACCGCCTACCTCACACCCGCGTACATCGAGCAGGAAGCCGCGCTGGCCGATGCGTTGCGGCCCTATGGAATCCGGATCGCCGTGTCGATCAACTACGCGGCACCCACGGATCAGCGGTTCGCGCCGGACACCTTGACGCCCCAGCAGCTCAACCCGTACAGCGCCGAGTTCCAGGGCTGGTGGAACCGCAGGGCACGGCAGTTACAAGCGGCCATCCCGGACTTCATCGGGTTCACCGTGAAGGCCAACTCCGAAGGCCAGCCCGGACCACAGGACTTCGGGTACGACCACGGCGACGGCGCGAACGGGATCGCCGCGGCGATCGCGCCCCTGGGGATGATGATCTACTGGCGCACGTTCGTCTACAACGCCGAAGTGGACAACGACCGGCTCAAGCGGCCGTATCTGGAGTTCGGCCACATCGACGACGAGGTCCAGCCGGACGGGACGCGGGGCCGGTTCGCGGACAACGTGTTCCTGCAGACCAAGAACGGGCCGCTGGACTACCAGGCCAGGGAACCGGTCCACCCGATGTTCGGCCGCATGGAGAACACCAACCAGGCGATCGAGCTGCAGGTCACCCAGGAGTACACGGGCCAGAACACCATGCTCGCGTACTTGGCGCCCATGTGGGAGGAGGTCCTGAAGACCGACACGTACGCCACGGACGCCCAGGGACGGTTGCTGGGCAAGCGGTTGGTGGGGAACATTGTGGACGGAACCGCGCAGGGCCAGCGGGACACCGCCATCGTGGGCGTGGCCAACCTGGGCAACGCGGACAACCTTACCGGCCACCACTTCTCGCAGGCGAACCTGTTCGCGTTCGGCCGGCTGGCCTGGAACTGGACCCTTGACTCGCGGAGTATCGCGGACGACTGGGTCCGGATGACCTGGAGCAACCGGTCGCACGTGGTCGACACGATCGTCCGGATGATGATGGGCTCCCGGGAAGCGCTCGTGAACTACCAGACCCCGCTTGGCATCGCGCACCAGTTCCGGTCCAGTGACCACTATGGACCGAACCCGGCGGAGTGGTTCATCAAGGACGACTGGAGCCCGGTGTACTACAACAAGGCGGACAGCGCCGGCCTGGGATATGACAGGTCCGCCACGGGAAGCAACTTCGTCGCGCAGTATTTCCCTGTGCTGGCGGCGAAGTACGGCAACATCGACACGGTCCCGGAGAACCTGATGATGTGGTTCCACCACGTGCCGTGGGACCACCGGATGCGCAGCGGCCGGATCTTCTGGGACGAGCTGGTCTACCGCTACCAGGTGGGCGTCCAGTACGTCACCTGGATGCGTCAGACCTGGGACTCCCTGCGGCCGTACATCGACGCGCGCCGGTTCGCGGAGGTCCAGGCGAAGCTCGCGGCCCAGGAAACCGATGCGGCCGCGTGGCGGGACACCTGCGTGAACTACTGGCGGGAGTTCAGTGGCCGCGCCAATCCCGTTGACGACGGGCCGCTGTCGATCAAGATCGTGGTCAACGGTCGAACGGTGGGCGGGTTCGACTTGTCCGCCTCGTCGTACACGATCCCGGTGTCCGCCGGTGGGTCGACGAGAATCAGCAAGGTCATCCCGGCCGATCCGCGTGTGCGCTACGAAATCCTTTCCCAGTCCGCTGAACGGGCTGTTGTGCGAGTCACCGGGGAGAGCTACTTCGGGCCGATCGTCAAGGACTACGTCTTCACGATGGTGCCTGACACCACCCTGAAGAGCCTCAAGGTGAACGGCCGGCAGCTGGCGTCCTTCGCTCCGAACATCCTTGATTACCACGCCGTTCTGCCGAAAGCCGGTGCCGCGGCGAAGGTGGACGCCGCCGCGAACGACCGGGCGGCCAGCGTCCACATCGAACAGACACCGGCGCAGGCGAAGATCACCGTCACGAACGGCCCCGCGACCTCGGTCTATACCGTGGAGTTCGACACCGCGATCCGGGGCAGTGACGAGTTCACCTCAGCGCAGCTGGGATCACAGTGGCGATGGGTGCGACCGGACAGCGAGACCTGGCGGCTGGGCAACGGATCGCTCGTGATCACGTCGCAGACCGGCGACCTGCAGGAGGGAGTGAACACCGCACGGAACGTGGCGTTGCAGGACGTGAACGGCGACTGGTCGGCGCAGACCCGGATCGTGTTCTCCCGCCCGGTCGCCGAGAACAACGAGCAGGGTGGCGTCATCGCCTACGCCGACGACGACAACTACGTGAAACTGGCCTGGGAGATGGGGAACGCGAGCGCCCCGGTCGACAAACGCCGCGTCGTGCTCCTCCGCGAACAGGCAGGCGTCGCGACCACCCTGCAGGTCACCGGATCCGACGCGCAACGGATCGTCGGGCCGTCCGGCGCCGTGTGGCTCAAGCTCACCAAGGCTGGCAACACCTACAAGGCTTACTATTCCGGCGATGGGACCGTCTACAAGTTCCTGGGATCCTCCACTTTGGACGCTGCGCCGCAGGGTGCCGGGCTGGTCGCCTTCAACCGGGGTGGAACGTCCAGGGACCTGAACGTGGCCTTCGACTACTTCCGGATCGAAAGCCGCGGTGACCGCATCCGCTGACGCGTCACGGTTCGACTGCCGGGCAGCTGCCGGTCGGAGCCGTAAGGGTGAGCAGATAGGTGTCGGCGCCACCGCGCGTACAGGAGCTGCGCGGATAGGCGACGTGACCCCAGCCTTCGTAGGTCAGCAGCACGGTGTGGCGTGGCGCTTGCCGGTGGAGGTTGACCGCCCAGGCGTACGGGGTGACCGGATCGTGTCGCGCGTTGAGCACCAGTATCGTTGGCGCGTCACGGATGTCGAGCCGATGCGGCGGGTTGGCGGGCGGCCCGGGCACGCCGATGCACGCGGTGGGTTCGTCGTGGCCGATGAGGCTGCCGCGCATGAGGGGAGACCGGCGGAGCTCGTAGGCGCGCAGCCGGGAGTACTCCTGGAAGGTCCTGATCCGCAGCGAGAAGTCCTGGCACACGGTCGCCAGCCGGACCGACTCGTAGTTCGGCTCGAAGGCCACGACCGGGGCCGGGGCGGCGATCAACTGCGCGACCCAGGGCCAGTCCGGGTCGCGCAGCGCGCGGTAGACATCGTCGATCAGGTCCTGCCTACCGGACGGTTGGCCATCCGCGCGCACGAGTGCGGCCTCCCACGCCTGGAACACGTCCTGTCCGTGCAGCGGACACGCGGTGGTGCGGTCGCACCAGCGCGCGAACTCGACGAACGAGTCGTCCACGGCCGCGGCGCGGTCGCCCATGAAGTGTTTCGTGTCCACGCTGTGGTCGACGACGCTGTCGAGGACCATGGCACGGACCCGGTCACCGAACTGCTCGGCGTACTGCTGACCGAACACCGTGCCGTACGACAGACCCAGGTAGCTGATCTGCCGCTCCCCCAACGCCCGCCGGGCCGCGTCCAGGTCGCGGGCGACGGTGGCGCTGTCGGCGTGGTCGAAGACCGGTCCGGTGCGTTCGCGGCACTGGCCGAGCACTCGCTGGTTGAACCGGAGCAGCGCGGTGAACTCGGTCTCGGTGGCCGGGTAGGTCGTGGGCCGGCCGGTCATCAGGTCGGCGCAGTGGATCGCGAGGCTGTCGCCGGTGCCGCGCGAGTCGACGCCGACGATGTCGAACCTGGCCCGGATCTCCGGGCTGAAGAACCCGGACAGCGCGAACTGGGCCGCCGATCCGCCAGGTCCGCCGGGGTCGACCAGCAGCACACCGAGCCTGCGCGCCGGATCGGTCGCGGTGTGGCGGGCAAGCGCGAGATCGATGTGCCGGCCCGTTGGCCTGTTCCACTCCAGCGGAACGCGCAGTGTCCCGCACTCGCCCGCCGGGTTGTCCGGACATGCCGCCCACCTGATGGCGGGCGCGGGTTCGGCGTTCGCCGTGCCGGCGCCGGTCACCAGCGTGATACCGGTCATGAGGACGACAAGGTTCCGCCTGATCGGCCGCACAGCTCCCCCAAACCGTCGTGGTACGGCCCATCCTAGGGAGGAATCCCTATGCGGGAGCCCACGATCCATCGATCGCGATGCCGGCCGCCGCGGCGATCCGGTCGCGAGACGCCAGCACCTGTGCGCGCAACGCCGGCAGATCCACGCCAAGCAGCCGCCCGTCGCGTTTGACCGCCTTGCCCGCGACGAACACGCTGTCCACCAGACCGGGATGGCCCGCGGCGACGATCGCGCCGACCGGGTGGCTGACCGGGAAGATCGCGGGATCCTCGGCGTCGAGCAGGATCAGGTCGGCGTCCTTGCCGACGGTGATGCTGCCGGTCCGGGCATCGAGTCCGCACGCCCGCGCGCCGTTCACCGTGGCGAACCCGGCAACGTCCCGCGCCGTCAGGGTGCCGTCCAGGCCGCGCTGCACGGCGAACACCGTGCGCATGGCGGCGAACATGTCGCCACCGGCGGACGGGCAGTCGTCGATCGACAGCGAGGGGCGGATCCCGGCCGCCAGCATGCGCCCGGTCTCCGGCCAGCCGAAGCCCATCTTCAGCTCCACGTCCGGACTGATCGACACCGAGCAGCCCGCATCGGCCATCATCGCCACCTGGTCGTCGGACAGGCCGTTGCCGTGCACGATGGTGGTGCGGTCATCGAGCAGGCCGCGGTCGCGCATGTCGGCGATCGGCCGGAGCCCGCTGGGCCAGCGGGTCGCACCGTGGACATGCACGCTTACCCGCAGCCCGAGTTTCCGTGCCAGCGCGACATCCGCGGCCGTAGTGTCCATTGTGGTCAGTTGCGGCCCGCGCAGGCCGAGCACCATGGCGTCATCGGGCAGCCGCTCACGCACGCGCGTGATCTCGGCCTCGATCGACCCGCCCGGGCAGTAGCAGAACAGCGAGCGGCCGGGCGCCTCGGCCAACGCCTGGATCGCGGCGTCGGCGTTCTCGGGACGATCCGAGCAGTGAAACCAGTCGAGCATGGTCGTGACACCCGAGCCGAGCGCCTCGATGCGGCCGAGCAGGTTGCCCAGATAGACGTCCTCCGGCCGGTAGTGCGGCTTGAGCGTGCCGTGCATGGCGACGCCATACTGGTCGAACGTCCAGTCCGCACCGATGCCGCGGAACGCGGTCTGCCAGGTGTGCCGGTGCGTGTCGACGAAGCCGGGCATCACGATCTTGCCTGTGGCGTCGACGATCTCGGCGCCGGCCACGTCGAGGGTGGCGGCGACCGCGGCGATCCGGCCGTCCTCGATGAGCACGTCGGCCTGCGGCAGGTCGCCCACGACCGGGTCCATGCTGACCACCATGCCGCCACGCAGCAGTGTCCTCATTGGCGTCCTCCTAGAGTTGATGTGTCAACTCTAGGATCGTGGAGTTGATGCGTCAACTCCACGCCGGTACGCTTCCACCATGCTCGAACCGGACGAGTGGGAGTTCTGGGCCACCTGGATGCGCGCGCAGCAGTTGCTCGCCCAGGAGCTCGATCGCGGCCTGCAACGCGACTGCGCCATCTCCAAGGCCGAGTTCAGCGTGCTGATGACGCTGTACCGGGCGCAGGGCGACGACATGCGGGTCAGTGACCTCGTCGACGCGCTCGACTGGGAGAAAAGCCGTGTCTCACACCAGTTGACCCGCATGGAGAACCGCGGCCTCGTGACGCAGACCGAGAGCGGCGCCAGCGGCCGCCGCACCCGGGTCGGCTTGACCACGGAAGGCCGAACCGTGGCGCAGAGCGCCATCCTCGTGCACGGCGCCAACATCCGCCGCCACTTCCTCGACCCGCTCACCCCCGACCAGGCCGCGACCATCCGGGCGTGGAGTGAGCAACTGGTCGGCCGCCTCGAACCGCGTCACGACACATGATGCCCGTTGGTGTTCCGGCCGGGTCGACACCGCAAGGCAGCGGCTGGCTTCCCCACGGCTTCCGCCTGAGCAGCCATTCCCATTCCGACGGGCAGCTGGTGTACGCGGCAGCCGGAGCCTTCGCCACCACGACCGAGTACGGGACGTGGGTGGCGCCTGCCAACCGGGTCACCTGGACGCCGCCGGGTTTCCAGCACTCGCACCGGTTCTACGGCCGGACCGACGCCCGCATCCTCGCCATCCCCGCCGATGAGTGCGGCGACCTGACGGACCGCCCCTGCGTGTACGCGGTGTCTCCCCTGCTGCGTGAAGGCATTCTGGCGTTGACCGGTCGCGGGACGAAATCGGCCGGCGCCGACCGACGGCTGCGCGCGGTGGTGATCGACGAGCTCGGCGAGATTCCCGAGCAGTCGCTGCATCTGCCCGAGCCGCGCGACGACCGGCTGCGCGCCGTCACCGATCTGCTGCACGCCGACCCCGGCCGGTCCACGACCCTGGCCGAGCTGGGGCGCGCCGCGGGTGCGAGCGAACGCACCCTCAGCCGTCTGTTCCACACCGACCTCGGCATGAGCTTTCACCGGTGGCGCACCATCCTGCGCATCCACCACGCCCTGATCCGGCTCACCGACGGCGATTCCGTCACCGACACCGCGATCACCTGTGGGTGGTCGAACCCGTCGGCCTTCATCGAGGCGTTCACCGCCGTCGTCGGGCAGACCCCGGGGCGCTACCAGGCCGAGCTGCGCGACCGCGCCGAGTAGAAACCAGGTTGGCGGGTTTTCGTTATCGGGCGTCCGGTTATCGGTGGACGGTCACCATCGACGGGTTCCACAGTGGTGATCAACAGTTCACGCGCCGGTTTCCGGCGATGATCATTCCGGGGAACACATGGCTCAGGCAGACGAGAACACCACCGTGGTCGTCGTGGGCGGCGGGGTGGCCGGGCTCGCGCTCGGCACCTTCCTGCTGCGCAGCGGAATCCGTTGCGTCATCTTGGAAAAGCACAGTCGCGAGCACGTCGAGCACCGGCAGCGAGCCGGTTCTCTCGACGCCCGCGGCGTGCGCATGCTGCACGACTGGGGAGTCGGCGAGGCCGTCGAGGGGCCCAGTCCCGGCTCCTTCGACGCGGCGATGCCGTTGATCGTCGATGGCGAGAAGCGCCAATGGAAGACGGCCGACTACGAGGACGGCGCCTTTGTCCCGCAACAGGTTCTCGTCCGCAACCTGATCAGGATCTTCCTGCGCGACGGTGGCGATCTCCGCTTCGAGGCCAGGGACATCTCGCTGGAAGGGCTGGACACCGAGCGTCCGCTGGTGCGCTATCGGGACGCTACGGGCTTGGCCAAGGTGATCGGCTGCGAGCTCGTCGCGGGCAGCGACGGCTACCAAGGCATCAGCAGGACTGCTGTGCCTGACGGGTTTCTCACCTGCCACACCCACGAGTTCGGGTACGCCTGGCTGACCGTCATGGCCGGCGTGCCCGCCGATCCGCCTGCCGTGATGGCGGTGCACTCCCGGGGTTTCGCCGCACAGATCACCCGGGGGCCCGAGGCGAGCCGCGTCTACCTGCAGTGCCCGGTCACGGACACGGTCGGCGACTGGCCGGACGAACGGATCTGGAGCGAACTGGGCACCCGGTTCGGCGAACCCGTCCGGAGCGGGCCGATTGCCGTGAAGCAGGTCGTGCCGCTGCGTGGTGTGGTGTTCAGTCCGATGAGCTACGGCAGGCTGCATCTCCTCGGCGACGCGGCGCACCTGATCTCCCCGATGAGCGCGGAGGGAATGAGCCTCGCTCTGCACGACGCCGACGTGCTCGCGCGTGCGGTCGTCCACCAGGTCGAGAAGGACGATCCCAGTCCGCTGGAGAGCTACTCCGCCACCTGCTTGACCCACACGTGGGCGCGTCAGGCGGCCGCGGTGTGGATGACCGACACCATGCACGACGCCGGTGACGTCTCCTACCGCGGCGAGTTCTTCCGGCAGGTCGCCCGGGCGAACCTGGAGAACCTCGTCCAGCCGCGCACGCCGGGGAATTGACTCCGCGCATGATCGAGACGCCGGCCGGCGGCGGTCCTGGCGGTGGCGTGGTCGTGGGATGAAAACTCGGCGCCGGTATGAAACTTTCGTCCCGCGATCCGCGCTGACCTCGGTGTCCGGCGGGTGACGTCCGCGGTTCGTTGACTTCTCGGGCGTGCTGGCTCAGTTTTCGCTCAGCCGCCCATTCCGGCGGCGCGCCTTTCGCCGCTCCCACCGCGGACAACGTGGTGGGTCTCTCCCAAGAAGTGAGGACCGAAGTGTCCCGAACCGTCCACAGGCTGCGCGTGGGTGTGGTGTCCCTCGCGGTCACCGCGGCGGTGCTTTCGCCGCCGATGACGACCGCGGCGCAGGCCGCCGCGCATGTGACCAATCCGTACGTGGGCGCGACGCAGTACGTCAGCCCCGACTACGCCGCCGAGGTCAACGCGCAGGTCGCCGCCGACCAGGCGACGAACCCGGCGTTGGCCGCGGCCGAGGCCAAGATCGCCAACTACCCGACCGCGGTGTGGATGGACCGGATCGCCGCGATCACCGGCGACAGCGTCCACCACGGCCTGCGGTGGCATCTCGACCAGGCGCTGGCCCAGCAGCAGGGCAGCACCCCGATCGTGGTCCAGGTGGTGGTCTACGACCTGCCGGGCCGTGACTGCGCCGCGCTGGCCTCCAATGGCGAGCTGCCGGCCACCGCCGCCGGCCTGGCGACCTACAAGACCGACTACATCGACCCAATCGCGGCGATCTTCGCCGACCCCAAGTACGCGGGCCTGCGGATCGCGGCCATGATCGAGCCGGACTCGCTGCCCAACGCCGTCACCAACCAGAGCAAACCGGCCTGCTCCACCGCCACCCCGTTCTACGAGCAGGGCGTCGCGTACGCGCTGAACAAGCTGCACGCGATCTCCAACGTCTACAACTACCTGGACATCGCGCATTCTGGGTGGCTGGGTTGGTCGAGCAACATGGGTCCGGCCGCCCAGGAGTTCGCCAAGGTGGCCAAGGCGACCACCGCCGGGGTGGCCAGCGTGGACGGTTTCGTGTCCAACACCGCCAACACCACGCCCACCACGGAGCCGTTCCTGCCCAACTCGACGATGCAGGTCGGCGGCCAGCCACTGGACTCGGCCAAGTTCTACCAGTGGAACCCGTACTTCGAGGAGAAGGCGTACGACGAGGCGATGTACTCGCAGCTGGTGGGCCAGGGCTTCCCGGCGACCATCGGCATGCTCATCGACACCTCCCGCAACGGCTGGGGCGGCCCGGCGCGGCCGACCGCGCTCAACCCCTCGCCGACCACACCGGATGCCTACGTCGCGGCCAACAAGATCGACCAACGGGCCTTCCGCGGCAACTGGTGCAACCAGAACGGCGCGGGCCTGGGCGAGCGGCCCGCCGTGCAGCCCTACGGCGCCTCCGCCCACATCATCGGCTTCGTCTGGGTCAAGCCACCTGGTGAGTCCGACGGCGACTACCCGACGGCGTCGCACAGCCACGGCGATCCGCACTGCGACCCGAACAGCACCAACAGCGACGGCAACGGCGGCACGTACCCGACCGGCTCCATCCCGGGCTACAACGTGCCCGCCGGCCAGTGGTTCGGCGCCCAGTTCCAGCAGCTGGTGACCAACGCCTACCCGCCGGTGACCGGCGGTACCGGTTCGGTGAGCGTGACCAACCCGGGCAGCCAGACCAGTGTCGTCAACACCGCGGTCAGCCTGCGGATCACCGCCACCGACACGGCCGGCGGGACCCTGGCCTTCAGTGCGACCGGGTTGCCGGCCGGACTGTCGATCAACGCCTCGACCGGCCTGATCTCCGGCACACCGACCGCGACCGGCACCTCGGCGGTGACCGTCACCGCCAAGGACTCCACCGGACCGTCGGCCACGGCGTCGTTCTCGTGGACCGTGACCCCGCCGGGCAGCAACACGGTCACGGTGACCAACCCCGGCGGGCAGAGCACCACGGTCGGTACCGCCGTCAGCCTGCAGATCCAAGCGACCGACTCCGCGGCCGGGCAGACGCTCACGTACTCGGCCACCGGGCTGCCGGCCGGATTGTCGATCAACGCCTCGACGGGTCTGATCTCCGGCACGCCGACCACTGCCGGCACCTCGTCGGTGACCGTCACCGCCAAGGACTCCACCAACAGCTCCGGTTCGGCGTCCTTCAGCTGGACGGTGACCCCATCCAACGGTGGCGGCGGATGTTCGGCCGCGTACGCGATCGGCAGCGACTGGGGCTCCGGCTTCACCGCGAGCGTCACGGTGACCAACACCGGCAGCACAGCCACCCGGTCGTGGAAGGTCACCTGGACCTGGTCGGGCAACCAGGTGATCACCAACAGCTGGAACACGGTGGAGAGCCACAACGGCGCGAACGAGACCGCCGTGAACGCGAACTACAACGGCGTGATCGCGCCGGGCGCGAACACCTCGTTCGGCTTCCAGGCGAGCTACAGCGGCACGAACGCCAAGCCCACCCTCACCTGCACCGCCAGCTAGCGATCCTCGTGGTGGGCCGCTCCGCGCCCGCGGGGCGGCCCACCACGGTTCCGGCCCGCGGCCGAAAACCACTTCCCAAGGAGTGACGCCCTGATGTCCAGATTTCGCACGGCCGCCGCGGCGGCCGCCCTGGCGCTGGCCGCCTGCGCGGTCACGTCGGTGGTCGCCGCACCGGCCGCGTCGGCCGACACGACCACCTGCTCCCCCACCGGGACCATCTCCGCCGGGGAGTACATCATCCAGGCCAACGAGTGGAACTCGGCCGACCGCCAGTGCATCACCTACACGTCCGGCACGGCGTGGTCGGTGAGCACGGCCAACTTCAACCTCTCCGGCGGCGCCCCGGCCACGTACCCGTCCATCTTCAAGGGCTGCCACTGGGGGCTGTGCACGCCCGGCAGCGGCCTGCCGATCCAGGTGAGCAAGCTGGGCAGCGCGGTCTCGTCGTGGAGCACCGTCCAGCCCGGTTCCGGTGCCTACGACGTCGCCTACGACCTCTGGTTCAACTCCACGCCCACCACCAGCGGCCAGCCCGACGGCACCGAGATCATGATCTGGCTCAACAGCCGCGGCGGCGTGCAGCCGTTCGGCTCACCGGTCGGCAACGCCACCATCGCCGGCCACAACTGGACCGTCTGGACCGGGCAGCAGACCGGCTGGAAGATCATTTCCTACGTGCTGAACCCGGGTGCCACCTCGGTGAGCAACCTGGACATCAAGGCGATGATCAACGACTCGGTGGCGCGCGGCTCGCTCAACCCCGCGCACTACCTGCTCGACGCCGAGGCCGGGTTCGAGATCTGGCAGGGCGGCCAGGGCCTGGCCACGACGAGTTTCTCCTTCGCCGCCACCACTGGCGGGGGCGGCGGGGACACCAGCCCGCCGACGGTGCCGGGCAATCTCGCGGTCACCGGCACGACCAGCTCCACGGCCGCGTTGTCCTGGTCGCCGTCCACCGACAACGTCGGGGTGGCCGGGTATCGGGTGTACCGCAACGGAACCCAGGTCGCCACCACCGCCGCAACCAGCTTCACCGACACCGGGTTGTCGGCCTCGACCCGGTACACCTACTCGGTCGCCGCCTACGACCAGGCAGGCAACGTCTCGGCGCAGTCCGCTGGCGTGACCGCCACGACCTCACCGGGCGGTGGCGGCGGTGGCGGATGCACGGCGACCTACACGGTGAGCAACCAGTGGGCCACCGGGTTCACCGCCAACGTGACGGTCACGAACACCGGGACCGCGGCCACCACCGGCTGGAAGGTGACCTGGACCTGGGCGGGCAACCAGCAGATCAGCAACACCTGGAACGGGGTGGAGAGCCACAGCGGCCAGAGCGAGACCGTGACGAACGCGAACTACAACGGAGTGGTCGCGCCGGGCGGTAACACGAGTTTCGGGTTCCAGGCAGGCTATTCGGGGACCAACACCTCGCCCACGCTGACCTGCACAGCGAGCTGAGGTGACGGGCGGATCGTGCCGACCGGCACGATCCGCCCTGTCAGTGCTTG
The DNA here is from genome assembly GCF_040675465.1 of Actinocrispum sp. NPDC049592. Classification (NCBI taxonomy): domain Bacteria; kingdom Bacillati; phylum Actinomycetota; class Actinomycetes; order Pseudonocardiales; family Pseudonocardiaceae; genus Actinocrispum; species Actinocrispum sp. NPDC049592. The sequence continues at coordinate 233,045 of NZ_JBFAPA010000008.1, forward strand.
TCCTCTACTTCCACAGATCGCAGTTGTGTTCCCTGGCAATGCTTTGGTCGGGCACGAGAGTGGAACCGCCGGTGTCGAGCGACATCACCAGTGCCGAACCGGTGAAACCGGGCCAGGGCGTCCATCCGGCGGCGAGAGGCCGGCCGGTGCGCACGAAGTTGCCCCAGGCGTCGACCATGTCCTTGGCCAGCCGCCGTTCGGCGGCGGTGAAGGTGGGCGCGATCGGCGTGCCGTTGTCGAAGCTCGGCCACAGGTAGGCCAGTTCGGCGGCGTGGCCGGCGCCCCAGACGTAGCCGGGGATGGGAGTCAGGCCGGGGCCGGTGCGGTGGGCGAACTCGTAGGCGAAAGTGGTGGTGTACCGGGCGAAGGTGCGGGTGAGCTCCCGGTTGGGGCAGCCGCCGATGCGGGCGATCAGGCCGGAGTCGGTCATGATCGCACCGGCCAGGTACGCCGCGGTGAACCGGTCGGCGTTGGCCGGCCAGGGGTAGCGCGCGAGCACGGCGTCGGCGCGGTCCGGGAAGCTCGATCGCACGAATCCCTCGTAGGCCTTCTGGTCCTGCCCGATGAACCCTTGGGCGAACGTGCGTCCCTCGTCCCGGTTCGCTCCGATCACGACCGGTACCCGGGCGAAGGTTCCGTTGTGCACGGCGACATCCGGGGCCTGTGGCAGCGCCGGAACGCCGTCCACGAACCGGGGGTTGACCTGGGTGTCGACCAGGCGGCCGGCCGGCAGTGCCCGCAGGCAGGCGACGGCGGTGGCCGGGTCCGTGCAGCCGAGTGCCTGTGCGGCGGTGGTGCCGGAGGTCTCGGCCTGGGCGAGGGTCTGGCTGAAGCACGAACCGCTCTGGATCATCGCCGCGTGGAACAGGCCGCGGGAGCCCGGTGCGGTCAGGTGGGCGCAGACCGACCAGCCGCCAGCCGATTCGCCACCGATGGTCACCTGGCGCGGGTCCCCGCCGAAGGCGGCGATGTTGCGCTGTACCCAGCGCAGCGCGGCCTGCTGGTCGAACAGGCCGTAGTCGCCGGACTGCCCGCCGCCCTCCGCGGTCAGGCCGGGGTGGGCGAGGAAACCGAACGCGCCCAGCCGGTAGTTGATGGTCACCACGACGGCACCCGTGCGGCTGACGATCAGGCTGCCGTCGTGCTGGTTGGAACTGCCGTTCTGCAGGCCGCCGCCGTGAATCCAGAAGTACACCGGCAGCTTGCGTCCACTTTGGACGAACTTGGGCCGCTGCACGTTCAGGAACAGGCAGTCCTCGGTCTCCGATCGTGGCCCGTTGGTGCTGGCAGCGGCGGGGCACCGGTTGCCGTAGGCCGTTGCGTCGCGCACTCCCGGCCAGCGGGGTGCAGGTTGCGGAGCCCGCCACCGCAACTGTCCGACGGGTGGCGCCGCGTAGGGCACACCGAGAAAGCTGTCCACACCGCCATTTTCGCTACCACGCAGAACGCCGGTGTCCACCCGCACAATGGGTGCTCGGTGACCGGTGTCCGCCACCGCGACGGTGGCGCTCGCCAGCGGCAGCATCCCGGCGAGCAGTCCCAGCACGATCCTCATCCGCATCTTCGCCTCCTGGCAGTTCGACGAACGATTCGAACCAACGCCGCTCAGGCTCTTAGTGCGCGCTTCGAGCTAGGTGGTGGCTGAAGAAACCACCACAGGACATGCGGTTCAGGCTAGCGATGGCTCAGCGTGCGTGCCAGTCGCGGAAGGCGTCGAGCAGGGTGTCATGGGCTTGCTGGGTCAGGGTTTCCGGTGGGAGGCGGCCGAGTTCGCCGATGGTGACGCGGAACTGGTCGAGGTAGCGTTCGCAGCCGTCGCATTCGCTGAGGTGATCGAGGAACGCGGCCTCGGTGTCCTGGTCGAGGCTGCCGTCGAGGAACGCGGTGACCAGTTCGACGAACTCGTCGCAGTTCATGCGCGCTGTCCCCCAGACGCCATCGGTGTCCTGCCCAGGTACTCCGCCAGCCGTTCCCGGATCGCGGCACGCGCCCGGTGCAGCAGCACCCGTTGGTTGGCCGCGGAGATCTGCAGGATGTCACACACTTCGTCCGAGCTGTGGTCGGCGACGTCGCGCAGGCTGATCACCGCGCGCTGGCGGGCCGGCAGGCCCTCGAGGGCGCCGGCGATGACCTCCCGGATCTCCACCGTCAGCGCGGAGTGCTCGGGGGACGCCCACGCTTCGGGGAATTCGCGCCAGTGGCCGGGGTAGGCGCCGTCGCGGCCCTGGAACCGCTCGGGGTCGACGGTGGGACCGTGCTCCTCGTCCCCGGCGACCAGGCTGGCCCATGGCACCGTGCGGTGCTCCTGGGTTCCGCGTTTTTTGGCCGTGTTGACCAGGATCCGGTACACCCAGGTCTTGAACGCCGACCGGCCCTCGAACCCGTCCATGCCCTTGATCACGGCCAGCCAGGTCTCCTGGACGACCTCCTCGGCCGAGGCGTCGGTGGACACGAACGACCGGGCGAGCCGCAGCATCGACGACGACCACGCCTCGAGGACCGACGCGAACGCGCGCTCGTCACCGGCACGCAGCGCGGCGACGAGGTCCTCGTCCGGCGGAAGCTGGATCACCAGGCGAATATAGCCGCGCGGACCGGCGAAAACGGTGACCGTCATCTTACGGCCGCCGGTTCGCGCGTCCGCAGCAACGCCAGCGCGCTCGTCGGGAAGACCAGGACCGACAGCAGACCGGCGCACACCAGCGCGGCCGCGGTCACCGGGTTCATCAGCCCGGTCAGCACCCCGATCTGGGAGGCGGTGACCAGGAACGGCAACGAGGTCGCTTGCAGCAGTCCGGCGGCCAGTACCGGACGACGGCCGAACTCCCGCCAGTACAGCAGGGCGGGAACGCCACGGGCCAGCAGCAGTGCGGCGAGGAACAGCGGCACGCGGGTCAGTGCCGCCGGGTTGGCCAGCAGGCCGGACAGGTCCAGCCGCAGCCCGCTGGTCACGAAGAACACCGGGATCAGGAAGCCGTACCCGATCGCGTCGAGCTTCACCCGGAAGTTCGGGTGCGACGCGGCGTCCTTGTCCAGCAGCCTGACCACCGCGCCCGCGAGGAACGCGCCGAGAATGCTTTCCAGTCCGAAAGTTTCGGCCAGGGCGGTGAACGCGACCAGAAGCACCACCGCCGCGCGGACCCTGATCTCGGCGGTCGTGTCCTGCAGCCGGATCAGGGTCGCGCCCAGCCGCCGCGACCGGCCCGCCAGCGACACGACCACAGCGGTCACGACGACCAGCAGGACGAACGCGGCCAACAGCACCACGCGGCTGCCCGTGCTGCCGCCCGACGCGGAGAACAGCAGCGACAGCAACACAACCGCGCCGAAGTCCGCGACCGAGCAGGCGGCGATCACGACCTGCCCGAGCCTGCTGCCCGCCTGCCCGGCGTCCTTCAACACCGGCACCACCAGCCCGAGCGAGGTCGCCGACAGCGCGACCGCGATCAGCAGCGGGCTGCGTACCCACCCGGCCGCGGCGAACGCCGTGCCCGCACCAAGCCCGACCGCCAGCGTCACGAGGTAACCGATGAGGGCCAGCCGCAGCACCGGACCGCGCAACCGGTGCACGTCGATTTCCAGGCCTGCCAAGAACAACAGGAACGCCAGCCCAAGCAGGGCGGCGATCTGCACCGGCAGGTCCGGTTCGACCCAGCCCAGCCCGGAGGGACCCAGCGCGATCCCGGCCACGATCTCCAGCACCACCGCCGGGATGCGCAGCTTCGGTGCGAGCCCGAGCAGCAGCGGCGCGATCAGGGCGATCGCGGTGACCGCGAACAGGTTGACGAACCCGGTGGCGGGCATGGCGGCCTCAGCGGTACTCGGGGTTGGCGAAGTCGAACCGGCAGCCCGCGTCCCACTCGCTGCGCTGGTTGCCGTGCGCCGGTATCCCGCCGGCGTCCTTGAGCATCCGGGCCAGGTGCATCAGGTTCCAGGTCATGAACGTGGTGTTGCGGTTGGTGAAGTCGTTGTCCGGACCGCCCGAGCCGGGGTCCAGATAGGACGGTCCGGGCCCGGCCTCGCCGATCCACCCGGCGTCGGCCTGCGGCGGGATGGTGTAGCCGAGGTGCTGCAGGCTGTAGAGGACGTTCATCGCGCAGTGCTTCACGCCGTCCTCGTTGCCGGTGATCAGGCAGCCGCCAACCCGCCCGTAGTAGGCGTACTGCCCGGCTTCGTTGAGCAGGTGCGAGCAGGCATACAGCCGTTCGATCACCAGCTTGGTCACCGAACTGTTGTCGCCCAGCCAGATCGGCCCGGCCACCACCAGGATGTCAGCGGCCATCACCTTCTCGTAGATCGACGGCCACTCGTCGGTGGCCCACCCGTGCTCGGTCATGTCCGGCCACACACCGGTGGCGATGTCATGGTCGATCGCCCGCAGCACCTCCACGGCCACGCCGTTCTTCTGCATGATCTGGCGGCTGACGTCGATCAGCCCCTCGGTGTTGCTGGTCTCCGGCGAGCGTTTCAACGTGCAGTTGATGAACAGCGCACGCAGATCGTCGTAACTGGGCACGGATCGTCCTTTCAGAGCAGTTCGGCGTCTTGCTCGACGCAGAGCAGGGTGGGGCCGTCGGCGGCGAACATCGCGGTCATCGCGTCGTCGAGCTGGTCGCGGCTGGTGACGCGGATCCCGGTGGCGCCGCACAGTTCGGCGTAGGCGGCCCAGTCCGGGTTGCACAGGGAGGTCTGCCAGACCGGGTAGTCGCCGGCGAGTTGTTCCTTGCTGATCTTGCCGAGCGCGTTGTTGTTGAGCAGCACGTGTTTCACCGGGATCCCGTACTTGACGGCGGTGGTCAGCTCGGTGGCGTACTGGCCGAACCCGCCGTCGCCGGTGACCGCCACGATCGGCCGGCCTGGTGCGGCGGCCCACGCGCCGAGCGCCGCCGGGTAGCCGAACCCGATTGAGCCGAGGTACCCGGACATCAGCACTGGCTGGCCCTTGGACTCCAGGTACCGGCCAAGTGAGTAGGCGTGGTTCCCGACATCGACGGTCACCACGGCGTCCTCGGGCAGGTGGCGCGACAGCGCGTCGAACACCGCCGCGGCGGCGACTCCCCGGCCGCGGTCGTCACGGGCCCGCCGGGCCTTCTCGGCACGCCAGATCTCCTGGCGGGCGGCCACATCCGGCCGCTGGTCGGTGGCCTTGGTCTCGCCCAGCGCGTCGGTCAGGGCGGCCACGGTGAGCTGCGCGTCGCCCAGCACGGCCGCGGTGACCCCGTTGAACCGGCCGATCGCGGCGTGGTCGTCGTCGATCTGCACGATCGGTTTGTAGGTGGCGATCCCGGTGTGGTTGGCGAACGATGCGCCGACCACGATCAGCAGGTCGGCCTCGTTCATCAGCCAGCTGGCGACCGGGGTGCCGCTGCGGCCGAGCACTCCGGCGCCGAGCGGGTGGGTGTCGGGGACGAGTCCCTTGGCCTTGAAGGTGGTCAGCACCGGCGCGTTGAGTTTCTCGGCCAGCGCCAGGGCTTCTGTGGCCGCTGTCCGGGCGCCGTGTCCCACGATGATCACCGGCCGCTGGGCGTCCCGCACCAGACCGGCGGCCGCGGTCAGCGCGAACGAATCCGGCCGCGCGCGACGGTCGGACCGTCGTCCGTCCGGTGTGGACGCCGCCGCGTCGCTGGGCTGGACCTGCACCTCGTCGGGCAGCACCAGATGCGCCACACCGCGGCCGTCCACCGCGTGCTTCACCGCCAGCGCCGCCAGCTCGGCGTGGTCGCTTCCACTGTGGACGGTTGTGGTGGACACCGCCACATCCCGGAAGACCGCGGAGAGGTCGACGTCCTGGAACGCGCCGCGACCGAGCACTTCGGACGGCACCTGCCCGGAGATCGCCACTACCGGGGCGCCGTCGAGTTTCGCGTCGTACAAGCCGGTGAGCAGGTTCGTGGATCCGGGTCCCGCGATGGCGAAACACGCGGCCGGCCGGCCGGTGAGCTTGCCGTAGGCGCTGGCCGCGAACGCCGCCGCGCCTTCGTGCCGGATCCCGATGTACGTCAGCTCGCCGCGGTCCTCCGCCCGCCGCAACGCTTCGGCGAACCCGAGGTTGGAATGCCCGACCATGCCGAACACATACCGCACGCCCCACGCGACGAGGCTCTCCACCAGCACATCCGCGACCGTCCGGCTCGGCGGCACCACCGCCGGGAGTTCCACGTACACGCCATCGGCGCGCTCCTCGACCGGGAAGGTCGCGACCGAGTCGCCGAAGCCTTCCGGTGGCAGGCCGGACACCGGGTGGTAGTCGTAGCCGTGCCACGGGCAGCGCAGCCAGCCCTTCTCGATCGACCCCTCCCCCAGCGGCCCGCCCTGGTGCGGGCACCGGTTCTCCAGTGCGCCGAGCCGGTCGCCGCAGCGCGACATCGCCACGCTCCGGCCATCGACCGTCACGCTGCGAACCCGGCCGTCCGCGGGCACGTCCGCCGGATCCACCCGGTGCCACGACCTGTCCGGTGTGTCACGCTCAGACATGTAACGCCTCCCTGGCTCGCCGACACTGCGGTGACGGCATGCTCAGTGCCACCAACCCACCCAGGCGTTACACGAGGAGTCCGGACATGACCGACGCGGCACTGACCACCACCCGGCGTTTCCTGCACGGCGCCGCCGAACTGCTGCTCGCCGGACCGCAGTGGCGCACCAGCAAGAGAATCACGCTGACCGTTGTGGACGGCGGGTTCGCCACGATCACCCTGCCCGAGGTCCGCGTGGAAAGTGACGAACTTCTTACGTCATCGGCCCGCGTGCCCCTCAACGGCCGCACCTATGCCGACGTCGGCGCGCAAGCGGGTCTCGAGGCAGCCGCGCCCACGGACATCTACCACGACGGCTCGGGCGTGGGACCGGACGAAGTGATCACAATGGACACTGCGGCGCTCGGCAGGTTGCTGTCGGCCTTCGCTGAGGCCGACCGCGCGTTGCGGGACTTCGCCCCGGACCTCACGCCGGTGCTGTGGCCGGAGCACTTCGACGTCGCCATCAGTCTGGACCAGGTGAACTATGGCGTGTCCCCCGGCGACGGCTACCTCGCCGAGCCGTACGCGTATGTGGGCCCGTTCGAACCCCGGCAGGGCGAGTTCTTCAACGCTCCGTTCGGCGCGGCCCGTCCCGTCAGTGATCTGGGTGGTGCCGAGGCGATCGCGGAGTTCTTCCGGACCGGGCGGAGCCTGCTGTCCTGAGCCGTAAGCATCCGGTAAGGGCCTTTTGCGGTGTTTGTGCGGTCTAATCGGGACATGACTCGTCGTCGGAAGATCATCTGGGCAGTCGTCGCGGTCGTTGTCGTCGGCGGCGGGTTCGGTCTCTGGGCGTTCCAGCCGTGGAAGCTGTTCACCAGCAGCACGATCGACGAACCGGTGCCGGTCGCCGCAGTGTCCACTTCGGCCACTGCACCGGCCACTACATCGGCCACTGCATCGACTGCGGCGCCCGCTCCGGCTCCCAGGCAACTGGCGGCAGGCGCGTTCGTCTCCCAGGAACACAAGACCACCGGTCAGGCCGCGGTCCTGCAGCTCCCCGACGGCTCGCGCGTCCTGCGGCTGTCCGACCTCGCCGGCTCCGACGGCCCCGACCTGCACGTCTGGCTCACCGACACCCCGGCGGGTGCCGGCTGGAGCACCTACGACGACGGCCGCTACATCGAACTCGGCTCCCTCAAAGCCACCCACGGCAACCAGAACTACGCCATCCCCGCCGACGCGGCCCTCAGCGGCCTGCACAGCGTCGTCATCTGGTGTGACCGCTTCAACGTCGCCTTCGGCTCCGCCCCGCTGGACCTCTGACCCGCCGGCCGCCGATCACGAGAACGGGCATTGGTACCACTCGTTCTGCCACCCCTTGGGGAGCAGGTAGTCCTGGCACCACACGGTGTTACTGCTGCTCACGAACACCGCTACGCTGCGCGCCTTGATGGCCGGGTCTTCCTTGAACGAGTACCAGTAGGTGTTGTCGGCGTGCCCGTTGCCGCCCATCTGGTGCCAGCCGCCCGAGCCGGGCCATGTGTGCCAGATCGTGAGGTTGGGCGCGATGGCGAAGCACTCATCACTGCTGCTGACCCAGTCGACGACGATGACATCCGTGCCGGGCTTGAACGTTCCGTAGTAGCCGTAGCAGCTGACCCGGCCGGAGTCCGGCACGGGGGTGATGCGGAGGATGTGCGGGCGCTGCAGGTCCGCTGACGCCGGTCCGGGGTTGAGCACAGTGGACAGCAGGGCGGTGACGACCGCCAGGAGCACGCCCATGACGCGCATCCGGGATCTCCCCATGGTTTTCCCCTCGATTCGACTCGTGATCATGGCGCCGACAGCGTGGGTCACGTCCCGTACGAGGGACTTGCGGTTTTCTGCATTGCCCTGGTCAACGCCGGCGTCCGCGTGTCGGCGAGAATTCGCCTTGTCGATCGGTGAGGATGGCGGGGACGAGAAGGAGCCGACATGAGCGACTGGAACGACCAGACGATCGCGGAGTTCCGGGCGAACGAGGGCAGGGTCGGCGGGGCTTTCGAGGGTGCTCCGCTGGTCCTGGTGCATCACCGCGGCCGGACCAGCGGCCGGGAGTACGTCGCCCCGATGATGTACCTCCCGCACGACACCGACCCGGACGTCATCTACGTCTTCGCGTCCAAAGCCGGAGCGCCCACCGACCCGGACTGGTACCACAACCTGGTCGCAGCCGGGAACGGCAGCGTCGAACGCGGAACCGAGACGTACGACGTGACGGTCCGGGAGGTGACCGGAGCCGACCGCGACCGCATCTACGCCGAACAAGCGAGCCGCTACTCCGGTTTCGCCGACTACGAACGCAAAACCGCGGGAATCCGCACGATCCCGGTGCTCGAACTCACGCGGGCGTAGCCGGTCACACGGACGAGATCCGGGTGGCCATCGAAGTTCACCCGGAGCCACTCGCCAGGAGCACCGGTCGTCGAGTCCAGTCAGGGGACCCGGCCATGTGTTTCGCTACGCTGGCGAAGGCGATCCGACCCCGGGACGCACCGAAGATGATTGTGGAGGACGCATGCCCGTCTCGAAGGCCCACGCGAACTGGAACGGCGACATCCCCACCGGGTCCGGCCAGTTCACCGCCGGGCAGAGCATCAGCGGCGGCGTCACCTACAAGTCCCGTTTCGAGGACGGCCCCGGGTCCAACCCGGAGCAGCTCATCGCCGCGGCCCACGCCTCCTGCTACTCGATGGCGCTCGCGAGCACCCTGGCCAGCGCCGGTTTCCCCGCCGAGTCCATCGAGACCGACGCTTCGGTGACCCTGCGTCCGGTGGACGGCGCCCCGACGATCACCAAGATCGAACTCGTGACTCAGGGCCGAGTCCCCGGCGTGGACGAGCCGACCTTCCGCCAGTTCGCCGAGCAGGCGAAGGCGAACTGCCCGGTCAGCCGCGCGCTGGCGGGCGTCGGTGAGATCACCCTGGAGGCGACGCTCGCCGGCTGAGGATCGAGGTCGGTCCGTCAGGGCTGGGCGGCACACCCGGCCCTGACCTTGCCTCATCCTCAAGGATCAGGCGGCCAGCGGGTTGCGGCGGAAAGAACTCGCACCTGTTTGTCCAGCCCAGAAAATGCGACAGTGAACGCATAGCGGACAGTTCCCGCCGGCTTGCCCTTGTGGGCGGCGATGCCTGCCCAAAGGGTCGGCTCGCACGGCAACTGGCGGGCAAAGGCCTCTCCCTAACATTCGGGCCATGCCGACCCATGATCGAGGCGTGGAGCAGGATCCGGGCGTCCCAGGGGCACAGCGGCCGCCCGCTCGACTGCCTTTGGTGGGTGGACTGCCTGCGGCCGCGGGCAATCAGGCGGTTGCCCAGTTGCTGTCCGTTCAGCGGGACCCGACCGGACCCGGTACGAGCACGAGCACGGCGCCGCCGCTTGCCGATGCCGCGCTTCAACGTGCGGAGACGATCCGTGGCGCGGCGAGTGCCAGGCTGCTCAAGGTGGCCGCCTACAACGAGCGGGCCAGCGCCGCGATCGACGCCTTCCGGGCCAAACGCAGCGACTACGACCGCAACTGGGGACAAGCCTGGGGGCAGCATTCCGGTGTGCTCACCCGCGGCGGGCAACAGGCCGCGACCCAGAACCTCATCGAAGGCGTCGTGGTCGGCGCACTGGCGAGTGTCGTGGTCGCGGCGGCGGCAGCGGCGCTGTTTCCCGCCGCGGCAGGCGCGGCGATCTTCACCGGCACGTGGTGGGCGTTCAACGCGGGAACCGCGGTCGGCTCGTCGGTCGTCGGTACAGCGGCCATGACCGGAATGAGCGGCGACCCCTCACCCAACTCACTGGGCCGCCCCAGTGTGCCGGGTCCGACAACGGGCGAACACGACGCGGAGACCGACACCTGGCGCAGTGTGTCCACATTGGAAAGTCATGCCCGCGCGGTGTCGAACGCCGCGCCGCGGTTCGGACTCGAACTGGGCAACGCCGAGTACGCCATCGCCCAGGTACGCGCCCATACCGACGGCGGCACCCCGGACCAGAACTGGGACCACACCCTGGACATGGTGTCCACGCTGGCCAACTGGGAGAACGGACTCAGCGGTTTCGACACCGAGATCGACGCCAAACTCGCTGCCATGGCCGCCTTCCGCGACGCGGTGAACGCCTGGGAAGTGCCGTCGGCCACGCGGTTGGAGCGGGAGATATGGTACGCGTGGATGGCCCGTCTGGACGACACCACCGACGAAGCACTGGACCAGGACGCGATCCAGGACTACCTGACCGCCATGGGCCTGCTGCCGGACGTCTTCTACTTCAGCGACAACGACCAGCACCGCGCCGTCGCCGCCGCCCGGGCGCACGTCGCCCAGGCCACCAGCTCGGCACCGACACCCCCATAGCGGTGAGCCGCAAGCAGCGTGGGCAGGTCCGTCTTGCCTGCCCCGCTCGAGCCGCCTCGTAGTCCACGCCGCGCAGCACATGCAGCTCCTCAGATGGATGAAGCGACGAACTCGTGACGGTCCAAAGCGACGGCCGGGCCCGCAATCCCCGTGCAGGGCCTGCAGAAGCCTTGCAACTCGACCGGGTCGGTCCCCGACGACCTCGCGGATCGGCGTTCGGTCCGCCGCGGCCCGTTCGAACAGGTCGGCCAGGTCGTCGAGCAGCGATTCCGCGCTGGTGACGTCGAGCAAGCCGTGCCCTCGGCGATGTCGGAAAAGCCCTGGTCGCCCAGCCAGGCCGTGATCTCGTAGCCGTACGCCGGCCGTCCGGACAGGATCGCCAGAACAATCCCCTCCAGTACGCCCTTGAGGGTCTCCGTCACCTGTTTGCCCACCCCGCCGCACCTCCCGGGCTATTCAGCGTGGTCTTGGCGATCCGCGGCTGCACCCGGGCCTGTTCGTCCATACCGGACAGTGCGCGGGCGACGATCGCGCCGTACCCGGCCGGGTGCACGGCCGACTCGACCCCGCCCGTGGCCGGCTGCGGCGAGTCGAGCAGGTTGTCCACCAGGCCCGTGAGCCGGTCAGCGGACTCCGCCACACCCACGAGCAGCACCGCGGTGTCCTCGTGTCGGACAGGTCCAGATCCGGCGCCCTCAGGCCACCGCCAGCGGCCTTGACGGAGGTCAACGGCGTGCGCGGATCATGCCCGACCGCCGAGAGCAACGCAGTCCGCAGTTCGGCGCGGCGCCGTGCCGTACGTGCCTCGTTGGCCGTCCGCTGTTGCCGCAACGCGAGCAGTGCCTGACCGGTCCGCGGCCTCGAGCACTCGGCGGCCGTGCGCGGGCAATGCCCAGGTCAGCACCCTTGGTGCCATCTTGAGCCAGAGTGATGCCAGATAGGCTTGCGTCGCTGCCATGCCCATGCCATAGTGATGCCATGGACCTGACCTCGTATGTGGGCAACCTCGGCCGGGAGTTCGCGACGCTGGCCGAGGCCGGCGGCGAGGAGTCGCGCGCACTGGTCGAGCGGCTCACCGGGTCGCTGGAGCCGGCGATCCGGATGGCGATGCTGGAAGTGCTGTCGGCCGCCGCGGACGAGATCACCCAGGACCTGGTGCCGGGGTCGGTGGAGCTGCGGCTGCGGGGCCGCGATCCGCACTTCATCGTGACCGCTCCCCCGGCCGAACCGGCCCCGCCCATCGAGACCACCTCAGCGTCCACTGTGGACAACGAACCGCTGCTCAGCGAGGACGGCCCGGCCGCGCGGATCAACGTCCGGATGCCCGAACAGCTCAAGGCCGCGGTCGACGAGGCCGCCGCCAAGGAGGGCCGCTCGGTCAACGCGTGGCTGGTCCGCGCCGCCGCGGCCGCCCTGCGCACCGCCGGCAACCGCCCCGAGCCACGCACGACCGGCACACGGCACAAGCAACGCCTCACCGGCTGGGTCCGCTAGCCACCACACGTCTCTGACCTGCGGAGACGTTTCACCGCACCACTTTGAGGGGACAGCCATGCCTACTTTCGACACACCCCAACCCATTTCCGTCACGCTCGAGCTCGGTGTCGTGGGCCTCGTGCGGTTCGTCGCCAGTGACCGCACCGACACCGTCGTCGAGGTGCGCCCGACCGACGAGCACGACGAGTCCGATGTCAAGGCCGCCGCACAGGTCCGGGCGAAGTTCGTCAACGGCGCGCTGCAGATCGACGGAACGAGGATCCGCGCCTTCGACTTCTCCCGTAGGACCAGGTCGGTCGACGTGACCGTGGAGCTGCCCACCGGCTCGCGGGTGGACGCCGACGTGCAGCTGGGCGACTTCCAGTGCACCGGCCGGCTCAGCCAGACCAGGCTGAAGACCCCGACCGGCAACGTCCAGGTCGAGCAGACCGGTCCGCTGACCCTCAACACCGGCGCCGGTCACGTCACCATCGACCACGTCGCCGGCACCGCCGAAATCCACACCGGCTCCGGCAAAGTGAGCGCGGGCCGGATCGACGGCACCGCGACCGTCAAGAACTCCAACGGTGACATCGAGGTCGACGCGATCACCGGCGACGCCCGGCTGCGCACGTCCAACGGTGACATCTCACTCGACCGGGCGGGTGCGGGGGTCGACGCCAGGACCGCCAACGGCACCGTGCGCGTCGGCGAACTGGTCCGCGGCACGGTCAACCTCGCCTCCGGGATGGGTGCGCTGGAGATCGGCATCGCCGAGGGCACCGCCGCCTGGCTCGACGCGACCACGGGTTTCGGCCACGTGCGCAACGATCTGGAGGAGACCGCCAGCCCGCGGGAGTCCGACGAGACCGTCGAAGTCCGTGCCCACACCGGTTACGGCGACATCACCATCCACCGCGCCTGACCGTCCAAAGGAGACACACCATGTCCACCCAAGCCATCGCGGTGACCGGGCTGCGCAAGTCGTTCGGCGACAACCTCGTTCTCGACGGCATCGACCTGAACGTCCCCCAGGGCACGGTCTTCTCGTTGCTCGGCGCGAACGGCGCGGGCAAGACCACCACGGTCAAGATCCTGTCCACTTTGATCAATGCCGACGGCGGCGACGCCCGGGTCGCAGGCCACGACCTGGCCCGCGAACCCGACGCGGTGCGCGCCGCGATCGGTGTCACCGGCCAGTTCTCCGCCGTCGACGGCCTGCTCACCGGCGAGGAGAACCTGCGCCTGATGGCCGACCTGAACCAGCTCACCCGCGCCGACGGCCGCAGGCGCACCGCCCAGCTGCTCGACCAGTTCGACCTGGTCGACGCGGCCGGCAAACCCGCATCCACCTACTCCGGCGGCATGCGGCGCCGCCTCGACCTGGCGATGACGCTGGTCGGCAGCCCCAAGCTGATCTTCCTCGACGAGCCCACCACCGGGCTGGACCCGCGCAGCCGCCGGACCATGTGGCAGATCGTCCGCGACCTCGTCGCCAACGGTGTCACCATCTTGCTCACCACCCAGTACCTCGACGAGGCCGACGAGCTGGCCGACCGGATCGCCGTCCTGGACCACGGCAAGATCGTCGCCGAAGGCACCGCCGACGAACTCAAGCGCCGCATCCCCGGCGGGCACGTCCGCCTGCGGTTCGCCGACGCCCGCGGCCGCGAAGCCGCTGAGCGGGTGCTGAGCCACGCCACTCGCGAGAACGACGCGCTGGCGCTGCGGGTGCCGAGCGACGGCAGCATGCACGCCCTCAAAGCGCTCATCGACCAGCTCGACGACCCGGCCATCGAGGTCGATGAGCTGTCCGTGCACACGCCCGACCTCGACGACGTTTTCCTGGCCCTGACCGGAAACCCGAAGAACGAGAAGGTGACCACCTCATGACCACCCTCGCAGCCCCGGCCGCGGGCCTCCGGTTCCACCCGCTGCGCGACTCGATGACCATGTTGCGCCGCAACCTCAAGCACATGCTCCGGTACCCGTCGATGACCGTGATGCTCATCGGGATGCCGATCATCTTCCTGCTGCTGTTCGTCTACGTCTTCGGCGGCACGATGGGCGCCGGGCTCGGTGGCGGCGGACGTTCGGCCTACGCCAACTACGTCGCACCCGCGATCATCATCATGACCGTGACCGCGACGGTCCAGGGCACCGCGATCTCGGTGGCCATGGACATGACCGAGGGCATCATCGCCCGGTTCCGCACCATGCACATCGCCCGCGTGTCCGTCCTCACTGGACACGTCCTCGGCAGCGTCATCCAGGCCATGTTCAGCATCGCGATCGTCACCGGTGTGGCCGTGCTGGTCGGCTTCCGGCCCACCGCCGGAGTGGACGGATGGCTTGCGGCGGCTGGGTTCCTGGTGGCCGTGACGTTCGCGTTCGTCTGGCTGTGTGTCGCGCTCGGCCAGGCCGCCAAGACCGTGGAGGCCGCCAGCAACACACCCATGCCGCTGATCCTGTTGCCGTTCTTCGGCAGCGGCTTCGTGCCCACCGACTCCCTGCCGGCCGGGCTGCGCTGGTTCGCCGAGTACCAGCCGTTCACGCCGATCATGGAGACGCTGCGCGGACTGCTGATGGACAGGCCGGTCGGCGACAACTGGTGGATCGCGCTCAGCTGGTGCGCCGTCATCGCGTTGGGCGGCTACCTCTGGTCCAGGAAACTGTTCAACCGCGAGTACTCCCGCTGACCCCGAAGGGAATGTGACGATGGACCACGATCCCGTCGACCGGCTGCCCCTCGCGCGTGCCGCGGGCTGCCCCTTCGACCCACCCGCGGAGCTCGGGCGCATCCGGTCGGAAAGCCCGCTGGTGCGACTGACCTATCCCGACGGCCATGTGGGCTGGCTGATCACCGGCCACGCCCTGACCCGTGCGGTGCTGGCCGACCAACGGTTCAGCTCACGCTACGAGATCGCGCACTACCCGTTCCCCGGCTTGACAGAGTTCGCCGAACTGCCGCCCGCGCCGGTCGGCGACATGACCGGAATGGACGCACCCGAACACACCCGCTACCGCGGCCTGCTCGCGGGCAGGTTCACCGTCCGCCGGATGCGCCGGCTCACCGACCGCGTCGAGCAGATCACCGCCGAACACCTGGACGCCATGGAGGAGTCGGGTCCCGGGCTCGATCTGGTCGCCGCCTACGCGCAGCCGATCCCCGCGGTGATGATCTGCGAGTTGCTTGGCGTTCCCTACGCCGACCGCGATGCGTTCCAGGCCGACGCGGCGACGATCACCGCACCGGACGCCACTGTGGAGGAACGCACGAACGCGTACATCGGGCTGCAGACCTACATGCGGGAGCTGGTGCTCGCCAAGCGCGCCAAACCCACCGACGACATGCTCAGCGACCTGACGACCACTGATCTCACCGACGACGAGCTGACCGGCCTCGGCACCTTCCTGCTCGGCGCGGGCCTCGACACCACCGCGAACATGATCGCGCTCGGAGCGTTCGCTTTGCTGCGCAACCCCGGCCAAGTCCCTGCGCTTATTGCCGATCCAGGTAACGCCGTCGAGGAATTGTTGCGCTACCTGAGTATTGCGCACACCGGGTTGCGGACCGCGCTGGAAGATGTCGAACTGGACGGGCATGTCATCAAGGCCGGTGAGTCGATCGCCATCTCCATCCATGCCGCCAACCGCGATCCCCACAAGTTCGCCGATCCCGACACCCTCACCTTGAACCGCAATGCCGCGGGCCACCTCGCTTTCGGCCATGGCATCCACCAATGCCTGGGCCAGCAGCTGGCCAGAGTCGAAATGACCATCGCCCTCCCGGCGCTGTTCACCCGGTTCCCCACTCTGCGCCTTGCCGTCCCACCCGAAGATGTTCCACTCCGTCCCGAAGTCCAGAACATCTACGGCGTCGAACGCCTCCCCGTCACCTGGACTCGCGACACCCCTACGAACTCCTAACAGGACAGCCGCCGGTACGCGCAAGCTTCCGGCGGTTGTTTCTCGCGGAAATCCGTGTCCGCTGGAATGACTCCGCGTCCCACAGCCCCGCGTTCCAGCAGGTCAGCGACCTGATCTTGTCCCAGTGTCCCATCTTCGCCGCACCCGCTTCACCGGCTCGCGCAGCGATGCCTACCATCTCGCCGCGGCGATCTCGGCCGCCGCGGAGACCCGCATCGATGCCCCGAGGGTGAGCCCCATACAGCGATACGGGGCCATGGGTGGTGTACAGCCTGAATCCCGGGGGCATCAAGGGCGGCTTCGCGCACGACCGGATCGACGTCGACCAGGTCTTCGTCCCGCTGGGCTGCGTGGCCACGGTCACCATCACCGAATTGACCGGCGTCAAACATTCCATCTACTGGCCCGGGAACTGGGACAAGCTCGGCAGTGACCAGACCGTCGAAGTCACCGGATTCTCCTGCCACGACGGCTACGTCTACGCCTGGGACAACATCTGGAACGACGACAACTACGCGAACTTCTCCTGCCGCTGGCTCGACGACGACTACAACTGGGGCGACAACTGCGGCAACTTCCGCAACCGCGCCAGCGCGGTCCAGAACAACAGCGCCCACAACAACTCCATCAACCTGTACTTCCACCCCAACCTCACCAGCGCCTGGGCCTGCCCCGGCCCCGGCAGCGTCTGGCGAGACCTGAGGTACAACTACTTCAACCACGGATCGGGCCGCGACGGCTACACCTGGGCCATGAACGACGAGATCGCCTCCTCCAAGTGGGTCTCCTCCTGCTGATCAACCCTCGGCCGTCTGGTACCTCAGCGCGTTATCGCAGAGGTACCAGACAGTTTGGCCGTTCGGTGGACGGCGGCAGTGACGCAACAAGATCGGCGGCGGTTTCAGAGCCCCGGGTTGGGGGCTCACCGCCGTGAGGGCAGCGTGACGGGTAGCGCTGGCTACACCTTTGTTGGGGTGCCTGCTAGATCGACTGCGTGGGGTGAAGCGGGCAGGATTGATGCCCGCGACAGCTATCACCTGGAGGAAAAGGTCTATGCGCCACCATGTTTCTTCGTCGGATCGTGCTGGGCGGTCACGGTGGCGGCGTGTGGTTCTGGTGCCGATGCTGGCGGCGAGTCTGGTGGTCACTGGTGGGATTCCGGCGACTGCGGCGCCTCAGTACGACGGGCTGCGGCGGTTGGCGCGAGAGTTGGTGGATGACGGGGTGCCGGGGGTGATCGTGCGGGTGGACGATGGCAGTGGTCATCCGGTTGAGATCGCTGAGCAGGCGCGCTGGGCCAGGCGGGATCATGTGCTGAGGGCGGACGACGAGTTCCGGGTGGGGTCCAATACCAAGACGGTGATGGCCACGCTTGTGCTGCAACTGGCCGGTGAGGGCAGGGTGGCGCTGTCCGATCCGGTGTCGAAGTGGTTGCCGGGCATGGTTCCGGGCGGTGACGCGATCACGGTGCAGATGCTGCTCAACCACACCAGCGGCCTGTACGACTACACCGAGGACCCGGTGATGTGGCCGTCGGCCGTTGGCAAGGACCGGCGGATGTGGACGTCGGCGGAGTTGCTCGCCGTGGGGGCGGCGCACGATCCCGAGTTCCCGCCGGGCACGCAGTGGTCGTACAGCAACACCAACTACGCGGCGATCGGCGCCATCCTGGAACGGGTCACCGGGACCGGCCTGGCCGACCTGGTCCGGGACCGGATCGCCCGGCCACTGCATCTCGCCCACACCTACTACCCCACTGACGCCACCTGGCGCGGCCCGCACGCCCGCGGCTACGAACCGGACGCCGCACACATGCCGCCCGGTGTGCCGGCCGAGTTCCGGGACTTCGCCGGGCCGCACCGCGACGGTCATGTGAATGTCTCCGACATCAGCCCGTCCTGGGGCGGGGCGGCTGGGGCGATGGTGTCCACCGCACAGGACTGGTCCCGGTTCCACAACGCCTTGATGTCAGGGAAACTGCTGCCTGCCAACCAATTGAGCCAGATGCTCACTACCGTGCCGGTACGCTCTGACGCCGGTTACGGGCTGGGTATCCAGACGCGCACTACCGAGTGCGGCACGCTCTGGGGTCACGACGGCGGCATCCCGGGTTACCTGTCGATCGGCATTACCGACCGCACCGGCACCCACACAGCCACCATCCTGATCACGACCGAGTCCTGGGCCGAGTTCGGCACCGACCCGAAGATCAAGGCGGCCAGCGAAGCACTCCAGAACGCCACGATCTGCACCATGCTCGGCAAACCGTTACCCACCGGCTGACCGACGGGCGAGGCGAGGACGGTGCGGCCGATGCTGATCTGCTGGACACCGACAAGGCGTGGGACACCATCCACCGGTGCCTGTCGGACAGCACGTTGAACATCACCGGCGGCGACATCCGTTGATCCTCGACGGGATGCAGGTGGACGCGGGGGACGGCTACCTGCCCCGAGTAGGTCGGGGACGTCGCGCACGCCCTCGGCCCGCTCACCGATCTGTCGTCTGCAGGGAATTCAGAAGCGACGTGCTACAGGTCGAATCCGCCGGACACCTCGATGTTCTGCGCCGTGATCCACCGGCCGTCCTCGCCCACCAGCCCGGCGATCGCCAGCCCGATGTCGTCGGGTTCGCCGACGCGTCCGAGCGCGGTCTTGGCCGCGAGGACGGGGATCATCTCCGGGTAACGCTCGAAACCGTTGTCGCCGAGGCGGGTCCGGGTGGCGCCGGGCGAGATGCTGTTGACCCGGATGCGCCTCGGGCCGAGTTCCTTGGCCAGGTACCGGCTCAGGACGACCAGGGCGCCCTTCATGGTCGCGTAACCGGAGTAGCCGGGTTCGGCGCGATCCGTGGAACTGCTGGAGGTGTTGACGATCGCGCCGCCGTCGGACATGAGCGGCAGCAGAGTCTGGGTCAGGAAGAACGGGCCTTTCAACAGCACGCGGAAGAACTCGTCGAACAACTCCTCGGTCGTGTCGGCGAACATCGCGGTCTTGGCGAAGCCCGCGTTGTTGACCAGGACGTCGAAGGTGTCGCGGTCCCATCCCCGCAGCACCTCGACGACCTCCGCCCGGAAGGCGGCGAAGGTGTCGCTGCGGCCCACATCCAACGGCAGCGCCACAGCGGTGCCGCCCTCCTGCTCGATGGCCGAGACCGTGTCCTTGGCGCCGGCCTCGTTGGAGCTGTAGGTGAGGATCACCGCGGTGTCCCGCTTGGCGAGCTGGATGGCGGCGCTCTGTCCGATACCGGAGCTTCCACCAGTGACGATTGCGACTCGCATGTTCTTCCCGCCTGTTCTGTTCGGGCTGATTTCGACAACACCCATAAGACCAGCTCAGGCAGGTCAACCGGCAGACCGAAGCTCTCGACTTCTTGCCTGATCCTCCCACCATGGCGAGAAACGCACCACGCCGAAAACTGCAGCCAGCAGTGGCGCCTTGGCTGACGGCAGGCATCACGATGAGCGTGGTCGTCGTTCGGTCGCGGGAGTTGGTACTGCGTTGTTGATGCGCCGCAGGCAACCCGTGGTGACGATCCTGTCGCCACCGTCGGTGGAACTGGACGGCGCGGCGGTGTTCTGGTCGAACATGGTGGGATCGCTGCAATCCGGACCGAGTTCACCGCGGACCCGACCCAGTCAGTGGTCGCGTCGCTCTCCAGACTTCGCCGGACAAGCACGCCGTGGTGCAGATCCTGGCGCGCCCGGTCCCTGGCCGACGGGCGCGAATCGCCCGGTGCGGGAGATGCGCACCGGACAATCGGCGAACCCGTTGGTGCGATTGATCGACCAGCTCACCGCGACGCCACCCACACCGCGGCCGACACCGACGCGGCCGACGAGTACCCGGGATACGCAAGGGGTGCCGAAGTACGCGGCGCAGGACCGAGGTGATCGTGCCCAAGCAGCGCACCACACCGTTCGACACCGGAACATCGCGTCGGTGTTGCGCCACTGGCGTTCGTCGCCGCGCTTGCTCTTGATCCGCTACGCGGTGCCAATCGGCGCCCTCGGCGGGCGGGCCGCCGCCATCGCGACGACCACCGCAGGCCTCGGCGAGCACAACCTTCTATCCGCGCCAATGACTATGGCGATCGGTGCCCCCGGCGAGCGCTCCGCAGGCAGACCGCCGCCATCGCCGCGGCGACCGCGGGCTTCGGCGTGTACGACTTCTATCCGCGCCAACGACTGTGGCCGTCGGCGCGAGTGTTGGGTCGGCGATCCTCCCAGCGCGGCGACCTGTTGTCGGTCCCGGAGCCGAGTACGCCGGCGCATCTGCCGATCGACCAGGCGGCCCCCAGGATGCAGCGAGCCGGGGCGAAAGCCATCGTGCCCCGCCCGGTATCACGACGGCCGGGCTGGACGTCCTGCCGATCGGGACCGCGGACGCCGGAAGGAAGACCCAGCAGGCGTCCCGAACTGCCGAAACACCATGGGTCTTGCCTTCCGAGAGGAAGACCCAGGGTGCGCGGTGGCTGGACGGCCGGTGTCCTGACCGTATCCGGTTATCTCAGCCGGGTTGGAAGAACGCGAGCAATCGCTGGGCGGCGTCCGGTGACATGAGCAACTCCTGCATGTCCGCGGACATCCGGGCGGCGGCGCTGGTGCGTTCGAACATCTCGCGTTCGTATTCTGCGATCGCGGCGGGAAAATCGCCGGGGTGCGCGGCCAGGGCGAGTCCGAGCAGGGCGCCGTCGAGGAGGGCCATATTGGCGCCCTCGCCCACTGGTGGCATCAAATGCGCGGCATCGCCGACCAATGTGACATCTGGCTTCGACTGCCAGGTCAGGCCGACCGGAAGGGTAGTGATCGACCGCGGCACGACGGTGTCATCGCAGGCCGCGATCAGCGTGGTGAACCGCGAGTCCCAGCCGGGGAGCAGCTCGATCAGCCTCGCCCGGGCGGCGGCCGGGTCGTCGAACGGGATCCCGCTGGTGGCGAACCAGTCCTCGCCGGTGTTGTAGAAGCTCACGCCGATGCGAACCCGGCCATCGCCATTGCGTTGCGCGGCAAAGGACACCCCGTCGCCGAGCACCCAGTAGTTGCCGCGGCCGACCATCGCCGCGAGGTCGGGGTGCGTGCGGTCGATGTCGGGAATGCCTACCTCGACGACGTTCTGGCCGATGTGCGCCGGGCGGGCGTCGGTGAGCAGCGCGCGGACCCGGGACTGCGCGCCGTCCGCGCCGACCAGCAGGTCATACGGCGCAGTGCTGCCGTCGGCGAAGCGCAGCAGGCCGTTGCCGGCGGATTCGTACGCGTGTCCCCAGCGGACTGTGCCCGCGGGAAGGGAATCCAGCAGCAGGTCGCGCAGATCGGCGCGGTCGACCTCGGGCCGCGCCAGCGGGGCGTCGTCGGGTGTGTCCTCCTGGAGCAGCAGCGTGCCGTCCGGCTGGAGAAGACGCATGTCCTGGCCTTCGCGGCGGGCGATCATGAAGAACTGGTCGATCAGGCCGGCCTCGCGCAGCGCCCGCTGGCCGGAGTGGATATCGAGCATGCCACCCTGACCGCGCGCTTCGCGTGACGATTCACGTTCGTACACAACGGCTTCGATGCCGTTCACATGCAGCACCCGCGCAAGGGTCAAGCCACCTAATCCGGCCCCGACAATCGCGATCGTCATGCCTACCCCCGATTCACCGTATCTGTCGATACACTGTATCACCGCTGAACACTGTATCGTCCTGGGCATGTTGGTGTGGGAGCGGCCGGAGCCGCCGGATCGACCGACGCCCGCCCCGCTGAGCCGGGAACGCATCGTCCACGCGGCGATCCGGCTCGCCGACGCGGACGGCCTGGAAGCGGTGTCGCTGCGCAAGGTCGCCGCGGAGCTGGACGCTGGACCGATGCGGCTGTACGGCTACATCGCGACCAAGGAGGAGCTGCTCGACCTGATGGTCGACGCGGTCCACGCGGAGATCCACCCAGCCGGCACCGGGTGGCGAGAGGTGCTGCAGTCCCTCGCCGAAACCACCCGGCAGGCGGCCCACCGGCACGAATGGCTCGCCGACCTGCTCGGCGGCCGGCCCCAGCTCGGGCCGAACACGCTGGCCACGAGCGAGGCCGTGCTGGCCGCGATGGGCGACGTCGACCTGAACACCGTCATGCCGGCCGTCGCCGCCGTCAATGCGTACGTGACCGGCGCGGTCCGCCGCGAGATCACCGAGCGGCGCGCCGAGCGGGCCTCAGGGATGAGCAAGAGGCAGTGGCAAGCCACCTACGGGCCCTACCTTGAGCGGACCTTCGCGACCGGCCGATTTGCCGCGCTGGAGACGCTCGTCCGCGACGGCCCCCACCTGGACGCCGACCAGACCTTCCGCGCTGGCCTCGAGTTCCTCCTCGACGGCGTCGAAGCCCGCATCTCCGCTCGATAGCCGAAGCGGCGACTCACCTCAGTCTCCGGTGGAGCTTCGTCGCGGCACAGACGCATCCGCAATGGACAGACGGCCAGCGGCGGCGAGGATCGCGTCAGCAACCTCAGCCAGCGGCCGGGTTCCGTCGATGATCGTCGCGCCGAAGCGCCGGTAGGTGGCCTCGGCGCGATCATTGTCTTTGAGCGCGGCCGCCAGCTCCTCCGGGTGCTGGCCGAAGGTGTTCGTCGTGCGGGTCAGGAGACGGTGCCGGAGCGTCTCGTTGTCGATCACCAGGCAGATCACGAGGTCGAACAGGTCCCAGACCTCGTGCTCGTTCTCGACCGCTCCGAACATGAACGCGGTGCGGTCGTGCATCCCTGCCGCAAGGGTCTCGACCTCCGTGCGCCTGATCTTCCACCCGAAACGGTCAAGCCAGCCGGCCGGCACCGGATAAGGCGGATCGACGACCGCCTGTCCGCTCACCCGGTCGACCCAGTGGTTGTAGCCCTCCCAGTCCGCGTCGACCGCAAGCTCTCCCCGGTCCTTCAGCAGCTCGCAGACCGTCGACTTGCCCACGCCCGAGTTGCCGGTCACCCACACCAATGGCACCGGCGCAGCATCGCACGGGCGCCGGCGCGGACGCGCCCGACTTTTCAGCCGCCAGGCCGGGCCCGCAGTCCGTTCATCGACAGGGTCAGCAGTCGGCTGGCCTGAGCGGAATCGCCCTGCGCGGCCCAGGCGATGGCGCTGACCATCTTCAGCACGTCCGCCGCCTCCACGTCGGCCACGATCGCGCCGGATGCCTGTGCCCGCGCCAGCAACTGGGCACCCACGTCGAACATGTCCTTGTGCCACTTGGAGATCACGGCACTCCCCCGGTCGAGCGCCGAGTTCATCACCGCGGCGCTCAGGCCTCGGTACGTCACACCATGCTCGACCGCGGCGGTCAACCAGGTGAACAACGCGTCGACTGCGTCTTCGGCGTGCAGCAGGCCGCGGCCGTCGTTGACCAGTTCGCCGATCCGGTCGGCCAGCACCGCTTCGATGAGATCCATGCGCGTGGGGAAATGCCGGTACAACGTGCCGCTGGCCACCCCCGCCCGGCGCGAGATCTCGTCCAGGGAGGCGTCCGCGCCGAACTCGGCGAACGCGATCTTCGCCTGGTCGAGCAGGTGCTGGTAGTTGCGGCGCGCGTCGGCCCGCTGAGGACGCCCGCCGCGCGGATCCTCACCTGTCATCAACACACCCTTGCTAACCGGGGACACTCTCCGCTAGCGTCGCAGCTAACCGGACTGTGCCTCATCTTACTGGGAGGGCCGCCACCATGGCGCTGACGCACCAAGACCGGATCGACATCACCGACCTGATCAACCTGCACGGTCACCTCACCGACGCGGGCGAACTGGACCAAGCAAGCGAACTGTTCACGCCCGATGTCACCTACGACGTGAGCGACTTCGGCCTCGGCGAGCTGCACGGACCCGCGGCCATCCGGGAGGCCGCGCTGGCCCTGGGCGACGCGAACCCGGTCGGCCATCACGTCACCAACATCGTGATCACCCCGATCGACGACGATTCGGCGCGTGTGCGGTCCAAAGGCATCGGCATCATGGCCACCCACACTGCTGGCAGCGCCGTCTACGACGACATCGTCACGCGTCGGCCGGATGGCTGGAAAATCAGCTCCCGCAAGGTCTCCGCGCGTCGAGCGGCGCTCGGCAGGACCAGTCCGAGGGACGTGCTGGAACGGTTCCGCCAGGCCGCCATCACCCAGTCCGTTGAGGACATGCGGCGCCTGTACGCCGTCGACGCCGTGCACGAGTTCCCGTTCACCCGCCCGGGTCTGCCGTCCAGGCTCGAGGGGCGGGACGACATCGTGGCCTGGATCGCCGAGGCCTGGCAGGCCAACTCCCTGACGTTCAGCGGCTACCGCACCCTCGCCATCCACGACACCACCGACCCGGACACCATCATCATCGAACAGGAAGCCCTCGGCACCAGCACCGTCACCGGCGAGTTCACCCTGCCCAACCTCATCGTCCTCACCGTCCACAACGGACAGATCAGCCACCTGCGCGACTACGTCAACATCCTCGCCGCCGCGGCCGCCATCGGACGCGAACTCTAGTTCAGCCTTGCCAGGTAACGCTTCCTGAGCTTCTTGACGGCGGCGATCAGTCGCTCGGCCGTCTTGTCGCCGGAACCGACGCTTGTCACAACGGACTCACACACCCCAGTCGGTCAGCGCGAGCCAAGCTCTGGCCACCTGCGGTAGTACTCCTCCGGCGTACGAAGCTCGATCGCGGCCAGCAGCTCCGCGAACTCGTTGCGGCCGACAGCCGCATTGCATTGCGGCGGACTGCCGTCTCCGGATCACCAGGTCCAGCCATCTTGATCGGTTCTGATAGCCTCCTGCTGCCTGAGGGCGGCCCGGCGCTGCGCTGCTCTCCCTGCTCGAGAAAACTCAGTGAGGAGCGCACATGACCGCCATCATCGCTGTTCGCGGCCGCGAGGTGCTCGACAGCCGGGGCAACCCGACCGTCGAGGTGGATGTCCTGCTCGAGGACGGGTCGCTGGGCCGGGCCGCGGTGCCGTCCGGCGCGTCCACCGGGACCCGGGAGGCCGTGGAGCTGCGAGACGGTGACAAGTCGCGTTACCACGGCAAAGGCGTGCGCAAGGCCGTCGACGCGGTCAACGGCGAGATCAGCGAGGCGGTCGTCGGGCTGGATGCCGAGGCCCAGGCCGAGGTGGACCGGGCGCTGATCGACCTGGACGGCACCGCGAACAAGGCACGGCTCGGCGCGAACGCGACCCTCGGGGTGTCTCTGGCGACGGTCAAGGCGGCCGCGGCCGCAAGTGGTCTGCCGCTGTACCGGTATGTCGGTGGTGTGTACGCGCATCTGCTGCCGATGCCGATGATGAACATCATCAACGGCGGCGCGCACGCCGACAACTCGATCGACTTCCAGGAGTTCATGATCGGCCCGGTCGGCGCGCCGACGTTCGCCGAGGCCGTGCGGATGGGCTCCGAGGTGTTCCACACGCTGCGCAAGTCGCTGCACGACGCGGGCCACAACACCAGCGTCGGGGACGAGGGCGGTTTCGCGCCCAACCTCAGCTCGGCCGACGAGGCACTGGCGTTCGTGGTCAAGGCGATCGAGGACACCGGCTACACGCCGGGCCAGGACATCGCGATCCTGCTCGACCCCGCCGCGTCGGAGTTCTACGTCGACGGCGTGTACGACTACGTCGGCGAGGGCCGCAAGCGCAGCGTCGAGGAGCACGTCGCCTACCTCGCCGAGTTGACCGAGCGGTTCCCGATTGTGTCCATTGAGGACGGTATCGCCCAGGACGACTACACCGGCTGGAAGCAGCTCACCGACACGATCGGCGGCCGGGTCCAGCTCGTCGGCGACGATGTTTTCTGCACCAACGTGAAGCTGCTGCGCGACGGCATCGACCGGGGCATCGCCAACTCGATCCTGGTCAAGGTCAACCAGATCGGCACGCTCACCGAGACACTGACCACAGTGGACACTGCGCACAAGGCCGGTTACTCCGCGGTCATGTCGCACCGCTCCGGCGAGACCGAGGACACCACCATCGCCGACCTCGCCGTGGCCACCGGATGCGGGCAGATCAAGACCGGCTCGCTGTCCCGGTCCGACCGCACCGCCAAGTACAACCAGCTCATCCGGATCGAGGAGGAGCTGGGCGCCGAGGCGCGCTACGCGGGCCGCGACACCCTCCGCGGCAGCCGCTGACAGTGATCCGCGTGGTGCGCATACCCTTGCGCACCACGCGGGTCGGCTACAGCGCCAGGAGCATCACCGTGCTGGGATAGGGTTTCGTGGGCCACTGGATGGTTTCGCATCTCCGGAAACCCCAGTGTTCATACAGTTCGATCAAGGACGCCGCCGGGATCGCGGTGTTCAGCCCGACGTGTGACGCGCCGACAGACCGCGACCACCTCCGGCCCACTGCCCACAGCCGCGACGCCAAGCCCTCACCCCGATGACCGGGGTCGACCGCGAGCTGATTCAGCCACGTCCGCCCAGGAACCCGCGCCTCCCGGCTCATCCGCTGAATGGACAGCTCCGGCGGATACGTGATCGTCATCGTGGCGACGATATCGCCACCGTCGGTCAGCACCCACGAACTGCCGCCGCTCGCCCGCTCGAGCGTGGTGGCCTCATCCTGATCGATAGCGGCGAACCTCAGGCCCTGCTCGCCGAGTTCCGCATACGCCCGGTGCAGCATCCTGGTCACCCCCGGCGCGTCGCCGACCACGAACTCCCGAAGCTCGAACCTGTCCCTCATACCGCCATCGTTCCAACCGCCGGTCAAGCCGGAGTACCGTCAGGTCGCCCCGTTTTCGACATGACTAAGGAGTTCGCCGACGGACTGACGTACCTCGGCAAGCCGTGCGTCGGGGCATTCGACCGCACCTGACATTTGCCGAGATGCCGGTTGCTGCGACCAGCTTCACGCGAAAGGCAAAGTCGTGTACGGGATCTACCACCGCCCGGCTGGCGGTGTTCGGCTCGCCGTCGAGCCGCGGCTGGCCAGCTGGGACGCGACTGGGTCGCCTGGTCAGCTTCGACTGACCCGATTCCTTGATCATGTCGAGGACGTCACGCGACCGATGCTCGGCGCTCAGCCCGGGCCGGTCGCCCTCGAACTGGTCGTGGGTGTCCCGCCCGACGTGTCGCTCACGACCGGCGGGCGGGACCTCGACAACTACCTTTATCCGGTGGCCAAGCGACTCTCAACGCACCGATTCGCGGCCATCCGGGTCCGGTGACGATGGACATCCTGTTGACCACAGGCCCCGGCCGGAACTGGCGAACCTCTGGAAACCCCTGCTCGACGCTTTCGGTCCCATTTTGGGTGACAGCCCCACTCGGCTCTTCCACCCGCGGGACGACCGCATCACCAACCTCGGGCTGCATCATCACATCGACCCCGCCATCGGTCACGAGGTGGTCATCTCCGCGTGGTGGAAGGCAGGTACCTCGGCCTCGTAGGCGCGCGATCGTCGTCCACATCAGACTGGAGTTCGGACGGCATCCAGCACGAAGAACAGGAAGCCCAGGAACGCGCCGGAGGGGAACCTGGCCAGTTCATCGGCGAACAGCTCGTGGGCTTCGGGGGCTGGGGGTGGTTCGCTGATGATGGCGGTGCGGAAGCCGGCGGCGGTGAAGGCGTCGGTCATGGCGTGGAGGGGGCGGTGCCAGTAGGTGAGGACGGCGGGGTGGCCGTTGAAGGTGTACTCCTCGGAGTGCTTGCGGATGGCGAAGTAGTCGGCTTTGGGGTTGACCAGCTTGTAGATCATGGGGTGGTTGACGACCACGATCAGGCGGCCGCCGGGCTTCACCACGCGGCGTAGCTCGGCCAGTGGTGCGGTCCAGTCCTCCAGGTAGTGCAGTACAAGGGCGGCGACGACATCGTCGAACGTGCCATCGGGGTACGGCAGCGGGCCGGTGATGTCGGCGACCCGGAGGTCTGTGTCGGGGCCGAGGCGCTTGCGGGCCAGTTCCACCATCTTGGTGCTGGAGTCGAAGCCGGACACGATCGCGCCCCGGTCGCGCAGCCCTTCGGTCACCGTGCCGGCGCCGCATCCCGCGTCGAGAATCCGCCTGCCAGCCACGTTCCCGGCGAGGTTGAGGATGGCGGGCCGGGCGTAGTAGGCGTTGAGGAGGCTGGTCTCGTTCTCGGCGGCGTACGCCTCGGCGAAACTGTCGTAGTCGTTTTCCACGGCCTCGCCGGCACTCTCGGGAAGAACGGCATACACCCCATCGTGGCATAGCACGTTCGGGTGCCGTCACAACGGGCCCTTCCGTCCTGTCTTAAGGAGAGATGGGAGTGATCTGCGTGGCTGTAGGGGAACGAACGGCCTCCTCAGTGGAGTTCGAGGTGGACGATGCTGCGCTGGCCGCGGAACTAGGCGACTTCCGCAGCGCCTACGCCGAGGTGAACGGGACGAAGTTGCACTACATCACCGGTGGCCGGGGTGAGCCGCTGGTCCTGCTGCCCGGGTGGCCGGTGACGTGGTGGGAGTTCCGCCGGATCATGCCCGTGCTGGCGCAACGGTATCGCGTGATCGCCGTCGACCTGCGGGGCATGAACCTGTCGGCGAAACCTGCGTCCGGCTACGACAAGAAGACGATGGCGCAGGACATCTACGAACTCGTCCGCCACCTCGGCTACTCCACGGTCAACATCGCCGGGCACGACATCGGCGCCATGGTCGCGTTCAGCTACGCCGTCAACCATGCCGACGCCATCACCAAGATCGCGATGTTGGAGGTCTGCCACCCGGACCCCAGCCTGTACGACATCAAACTGCTCCCCCACAACGGCGCGCCGAACCTGTGGTGGTTCGCGTTCAACCAGCTTCGTGACCTGCCCGGGCAGTTGCTGGCCGACCGGATGCAGTTCGTCGTGGACCACATCTTCGACAGCCACCTGGTCGACCGGAGCAAGGTCGGCGCGCGCGACCGCTGGATCTACGCCCGCGCACACGACAGCGCCGAGGCGATCCGGGCCGGTAACGGCTGGTTCCAGTCCTTCGACCAGGACATCGCGGACTTCAAGTCCTACGGCAAGGTGACCGTGCCGATGCTGGGTCTGGCGTCTTCGCAGAACTATCCGGCCATGCGGCAGGCGTGGTCCGGGCAGGGCGTCGATGTGCGGGTCGCCAAGATCGGCGGTTCCGGGCATTTCCTGGCCGACGAACAACCCGAGGCCGTGGCCAAGGAGCTCATCGACTTCTTCGGCTGATCCGTCACAAGTGGACTGAAGGTTCTGTCTACTTAGGAGGGACCTACAACCGCCGAACACCGCAGAGGAAGAGAATCATGGATCTGAAGATCGCGGGACGAACCGCCGTGGTGTGCGCCTCGACCGCCGGGCTCGGCGAAGGAGTGGCTCGTGCGCTCGCCGCGGAAGGCGCGAACGTGGTGGTGACCGGGCGCCGGGCGGAGCTGGCCAAGTCGATCGCCGCGGAGCTGCCATCGGCGGTGGGCCTCGGCGTGGACATGATGAGCGAGGGCGCGCCCGAACAAATCGTCCAGGCCGCCACGGACGCCTTCGGTCCGGTGGACATCCTGGTGCTCAACGGACCGGGACCCAAGCCGGGCACCGCGCTGGAGGCGACCACCGAGGACATCGAGACCGCGGTGGACTCGCTGATCCGTCCACAGCAGAAACTGGTGTCGTTGGTGGTCGACGGAATGCGGGAACGCGGCTGGGGGCGGATCCTGTCGATGTCGTCCACGAGCCTGGTGGAGCCGCTTCCGCTGCTGACGTTGTCCAACGTCGGACGTGCCGCGCTCGGCGCCTACCTCAAGACCCTCGCCACCCAGGTGGCGCAGGACGGCGTAACGGTGAACCTCTTGCTGCCAGGGGGATTCCGCACCGCTCGCCGGGACGCGAACGAAGCCATCAAGGCCCAGCGGACCGGCCGGACCGCGGCGGAGATCCAGGCGGAGGAAGCCGCCCAGATCCCGATCCGGCGCTTCGGCAGCGTCCCCGAATTCGGCGCCGTGGCCGCGTTTCTGTGCAGCGACCTGGCCTCCTACATCACCGGCACCGCGGTCCGGTGCGACGGCGGCCTGGTCCACAGCCTGTGAGGTGCGCGAGCCCCAGGCCGGGTGCCCGGGGCTCAATAGTGCGCGCGTTGACTCAGCTTGCGGGGTCGAGCCAGGTTAGAGCAGCCGTGCGCAGGGCCTCGACGCCGGTGGTCAACGTCGGTTCGAGCACGGGGGCGAACTCGGGCGAGTGGTTGCTGGGCAATGCTTCGAGCCTGCCGTGTTGCAGCGCTTCGATGACGACGCCGAACTCGAGGCCGCCCCAGAACCAGAAGACCGTCGGCACGCCCGCGGCGTCGCCGAAGACGCCGACGTCCTCGCTCACCGTCAGCAAGGGCAGCGTCATCACCTTGTCGGCCCCGAGTTCCCGGGTGAACGCCGAGACGGTCCTGGTCGTCGGCTCCGGATCGTTGACCAGCACGGGAGAGCTCATGGTCCAGTCGAGCCGCGGGTCCTTCGGCGCACCACTGGCCGCCGCTTCGGCCCGGATGATCCGCTCGATCGCGGCGCGTACGACGTCGTGCGTGTGCTTGGTGTATGTCCGCATGCTGATACCCAGCTCGGCGGTGTCCGGGATGGTGTTGTCCGTGACACCCGCCTGCAGCCTGCCGACGGTGACGACCGCGGTCTCGCTCGCCGGGATCTCTCTGGCGACGATGCCCTGCAGGCGGGTGACGACGTTGGCGGCCATCAGGACCGGGTCGACCGTCGTCTCCGGTCGTGCACCATGGCCGCCGCGTCCATGCAGGACCACCTGGAGGGAGTCGGCGCCCGCCATGACCGGACCGGTGCGGTAGCCGATCACCCCGGCGGGAAGCGCGCCGACGTGCTGGCCGAAGACGATGTCCGGCTTGGCGAAGCGTTCGAACAGGCCATCCTCGACCATGGCCCGCGCGCCCTTGGCGGTCTCCTCGGCGGGCTGGAACACCAGCATCACCGTGCCGGACCAGTCGTCGTCCTTGAGCTTCTCCGCCGCACCGACCAGGCATGCCACATGCATGTCGTGGCCACAGGCGTGCGCCACTCCAGGAACCTTGCTGGCGTACGGCAAACCCGTCTTCTCTTCGATCGGCAACGCGTCCATGTCGGCGCGCAGCATCACCGTCGGGCCGTCGCCCCTGCGCAGCAGAGCGACGACACCCGTGCCGCCCACACCGGTCGTGACCTCATACCCCAGCGGCACAAGCGCTTGTGCGATCCGCTCGGCCGTCCGGTGCTCCTGTCCGGACAGTTCGGGGTGCTCGTGCAGGTCGCGGTAGAAATCAGCCAGGTCCACTCGATTTCCTTTCACGCGTGGGTGTTCTGCTTGAGCCAGTCGGCGAACGTCTGAGTGCCACGAGGGCCGGAGCCGGCCGGCAGTTCGGCCACTTCCCACACCGCGATGGGCTGGACCCCTCCGGTCGGCACCACCGCGACCGGCCCCGGCACACTGCCGAGCATCTGGCCCGCGAACTGGTGGAACTGTCTCGACCGCAGAATGGTCCACGGCACAGCCCGCCTTGTCGAAGAAGTTCACCGACACCGACTTGCGGTTCGTGATCACGTTGCTGACGTCGATCACCGCGTCCGCACCAAACGATCTTCATGGCCGCTCCGGTCCCACTCGACGCTGTACGAGAAGAGACAACGGGGCCGCGTCCGCTGTGACAGCTCGTCACAACCGCGGGGGATGTGCGGGTCTTAGCAGGGCTGATCCGGGGGGTCCGCCGGGACGCGGCCTCGCCGGGGTGTGTCCCGGTAGGCCTTGATCGCCGCCACCCGGTCCTCCTCGCGGGTATTGCGCAGCACCATCCGCAGTCCGACGAGGAACATGATGCGGTCGGCGACCCGCATGAGCACGTAGCCGAGCACCGCGACGACGGGCACACCGGTCATCGCCAGGTGCACCAGATCGCCGCCCACCTCGGCCTCCGCTCCTCACCGTCATCGCGCCACCGGGGTTATACTCGCAAGCAGTCGGGTAAACACGCTAGTGGGTCTGACAAAGCCGGACACACTCTGACAGCGACCGCTGCGAGGAGCCGATGGGACGACTGCGACGGCCGGACCTGCCCGGCGGGCCGGCGGCGGACTTCTTCCACGCCCTGTACGACCTCCATCTGCGCGCCGGCGAACCGAGCATCAGGGACATCGCGAAGTCGACCAACCAGCTCAGCCACGACACCGTGCACCGGACGCTGACCGGGCCCGCGGTGCCGAAGTGGGCGAACGTCGAGAAGGTCGTGCAGGCGCTGGGCGGCAGCCCGGAGACCATCCAGCCGCTGTGGCTGGCCGCGCGGGTGTCCGACGACGGTCAACCGGCACCGGACCTCCACGTCAAGGAACCGACGAACGCGGCGGACGCCGTCGTCCCCGACGTCTCGGACGCGTCACCTGCCCCGGGACGGATCCGGGTGATGATCGTCGACGACCATCCTCTGTTCCGCTACGGGCTGGCCGCTGTCCTCGCCCACGCTGGTTACGAGGTGGTCGCCGAAGCGGAGAACGGCGCCGAGGCAGTCGAACTGGCCGCGAAGTCCGCTCCGGACGTCGTGCTGATGGACCTCCACATGCCGGTGATGTCCGGCGTGGAGGCGACCCGGCAACTCGTCGAACGCAACCCGGCGGCTCGGGTGCTGGTGCTGACCATGTTCGACGACACGGAGTCCATCCGGTCGTCGTTGCGCGCGGGCGCCAAGGGCTACCTGCTCAAGGGAACCGGGCAGGAGCAGATCGTCGACGCCGTCCGGCGCACCGCACTCGGCGAACCCGTGCTCAGCGCCACCGCATCGGAAGCGATGCTCGCGCACTACCGCGAGGCAGACGACCAGCCTCCGACGCTGACCAGCCGCGAGCAGGAGGTCGTCCGGCTGGTCGCCCAGGACATGACCAACCGCGACATCGCCACGGCCCTGATGATCAGTCTCAGAACAGTGGAAATGCATTTGGTGCGGGCACTCAAAAAGCTCGGCTTGCGCAGCCGGGTCGGCCTCACGCGATACGCCATCGAACACGGCCTCACCGACTAGCGTCAGTATTCGAGCGTGCTCGAAACATGAGCCGTGCCTTGTGATCCAGCAGCCGCCGAACGGACTATGCCCTTGGTGGTTGTTTCGCTATACGTTGGTGTTCTTCGTTAGCAGGCATAGGCGGCCTTGGGGGGCTGCACCGCCGAAACTGCTCTTTTGTCTCAGGCACCATGTTTTGGGGAGAATTGTGCGCAGATCACGGAGAACTGTCCTACTTTCCATGGTTTTCACCGCGGTCACCGCGGTGACGATGCCGACGGTCGCCACGGCCGGCGGCAAACCGGCATCGGCCGAACCGACGCCGTTCAGCTATATGTCTCCAGATGTGCGGGCGAAGATGCTCGCACAGCAACCGATCAAGGCGGCCGCCAGCCGTATCCAGCGGACGATCGACAGTGCCGACAGCGCCGGATTCGCCGGTGTCGGCATCGGCGAGGGTCACGTAACGGTCTGGTGGAAAGGAAATCCGCCGGCCGCGGTGCAGGACACGATCGCCGAGGTGCGGCGTACGGCCAAAGTCGACCTCGTCGCGGCGGCGCATTCCCGGGCCGAACTCACCGCGGCGGCCGGCCAGGTCAAGCAGTACATCAAGGCCAACCCCAAGTCGCCTTACTACGGCGTGGAAATCGCGTACAACGGCAGCGGCCTGACCGTTGACGCCGACAAGGCCGACGGGAAGCTCAGCGCGGCGGCCCTGCCGTCCGCGCTGGCCGTGCCCGCCGGGATCAGGGTCAACGTCACGGAAAGCGCGCGGCCGACCCTGACGACCGGGCGTCTGAACGACACCGCGCCCTACTGGGGTGGCGGGCGAATTCAGAGCAACGATGGCGGCTGGTACTGCACAGCGGGCTTCCCGGTCTCGGACGGTGGGATCAGCTACATGCTCACCGCCGGCCACTGCGGCCGGCCCAACGGCAGCTGGAACAACGGCGACGACTCCGCTTACTTCGGCACGGGCAGATACGAGAACCCGAAGCACGACATCCTGCTCATCTATGCCTCCGTCGGGGGCCGGATGTGGGACGGCGGTGTGGGTTCCGGTGAGTTCAGCAAAGGCGTCGCGGGTTCGGACTACAACTTCCCGGGCGAGATGCTCTGCACCTCGGGTTCGACGACCGGTGCGTTGTGCAACTTCCGGACCGGCGAGAACTTCCAATTCAGCTACTGCTACACCGACGACTACGGCAACTACGAGTGCTACGACGACCTTCTCCTGGCCGACCAGCTCGACGGTCGACCGGGCTCGCAGGGCGGCGACAGCGGCGGCCCGGTGTTCAGCCTCTCCGGCACCGACCACGTCATCGCCGAGGGAACGATCAGCGGGGTGCGCGGCAGCCAGCTGATCTTCCAGGACTTCTTGACGGCCCAGCGTGACTTCGGGATCCACGTGATCACCGGCTGACCGGTCGCCCGGTGTGGCGCTGGGTGTCCCAGCGCCACACCGGGCTATCGAACCCGTTGATGATGCTGTCAAACAAGACCATGTTCGCCCAGTGGGCCGACGGTCAGTCCTCGGCGTTCGCATTCGTCCAGCAGCAAGGGAACCGCGCCCAACATCGAGCGCCACGATCCGGGGGACGCGAACCGGTCGGAGTCGTGCAGCAACACAGTCCCGCCACCACGAAGACTCCGAGTGACCGTTCGGAACACCGACGTCGGCGTCGCTCGCGCACTCCAGTCGCGACCCCACGCGGTCCACAGAACCGGCGTGAGGCCAAGGCGTCGCGCGGCGCTGTAGGCAGGCCAGGTCAGGACGCCGTAGGGAGGGCGGTACCACTGAAGCGGAGCCCCGATGACCTCGCCGATCAACTCGTGGGCGGCGGCGATGTCCTGGTGGGTGGCGCGTGGGGATCGGTACAGCAAGCAGCGGTGTTCCCAGCCGTGGACGGCGATTTCGTGGCCGGCTGCGGCGATTTCCTTGGCCAGTCCGGGATCGTCGCGGACCTGGATGCCGATCAGGAAGAAGGTCGCGGTCACGCCGCGCGATGCCAGCAGGTCCAGGAGTTGTGGCGTGGCTTGGCGGTCCGGGCCGTCGTCGAAGGTCAGTGCCACATGTGTGGGATCGCCAACTCCTCGCAGGCGCTTCAGGAAGGTCACGCCGCTGCCTCCGCGAGTTCCTGCACGGCGGCGAATGCCTCGATCACCTGGACCGGGTCGGCGCCGCACAGCTGCCGGTGAGGTCGTCGCACCGAAGCCAAAGCCTCGCGGAGGTCGTCCGGGCTGGTCACCCATCGCGCGATTCCGGCGCGGGCCCAGGCTTCCGCGTTCGTCTCGCCGTGTCCGGGCAGGCACCGGTAGCTCAGCACCGGCAGCCCACTGGCGCGCGCCTCCAGCAGGCCCAGACCACCGGCGTTCTGCACCACGACATCGCACGCGCGCATCAGCAACGGCATGTCGTCGACCCATCCCAAGGCCACAGCTTCGGGGATCTCACGGGAGATCCGGGCTCGCAGCGGCTCGTTCTGCCCACACACGACAACAGGCACCACGCCGGCGGCCACAACATCGCGTGTCGTCTCGAAAACGTCGCCCACGCCCCACGAACCGGACAACACCAGCGCGAGAGAACCGTTGTCCGGCAGGGAGAAGGCGCGTTTCGCCAGCTGTTGTTCGGCCGGTGATCCGGCCGGGCGGAACTTCGTGGGAACGGCGGGGGTGGTGATGGCGACGCCGACGGCGCCCAGATCGTGTGCTTGTTGCGCGGTGATCTCGTGCACGGCCAGGTAGAGGTCCACACCGGACGCGATGGCCAGCCGGTGCACCGACGGATCGGTGAGATAGGCCAGCAGCCGCGCCTGCAGCAGACCCTGTCGTTTCATCCGCGCCAAGGTCTGGGTCGCGAGCGGGTAGGTTGAGATGACGACCGTCGCTTGTGGATCCAACGCGGTCAGCAGACGAGACCGGCTGGAGGCCGACAGGCGGCCGATCGCGTTCGACAGCACCCGGCTGTGTTGCAGCCACCCGAGCAGCCAGCCCCAGCTGCGGGGCACGACCTCGAGCTGGCGGCGGTAGGCCGCCCGCAGCCTGCGGCCCCAGCCACCGGGGATCAGGTGGACGAAGTCGTGGCATTCGACCTGGTGACCGGCCGCGCGCAGGCGGCAGGCCAGTTCCCGGGCGAAGCCGTCATGGCCCGCGGCCACACTCGCGGACACGATCGCGATCCGAGTGGCGGCAACTGTCACGGTCTGTCAGCTCCTGGGTGTTCGACGCACGCCCGGCTGGGCGAGTCTCACGGTAGGAACCGGCAGGACAGCTGACCGTTCGGCGAAGGCAAGCGGACGGTAAACCTTCCCCGCAGAACGACCGTCCTGTATGGACCAGGCAGACTGGGCCCATGAGACGGCGGATTGTGACGCTGGCGATCGCCGCCGCGGTGCTGGCGATCAGCCTGTTCGGCCTTCCGCTCGCGGTCGGCGTGGCGAAGTACAACATCGACGACGAACGCGCGGAGCTGGAGCGGGTGGCGGCCCGGTCGGCGCTGTCGGTCGCGGACGACCTGTCCGCCGCGGTGTCGCCGGTGCCGCAGTACAACGAACCGCCGACCCAGATCGGGGTGTACTCCCCCGACGGCAGGCTGCTGTCCGGGCAGGGCCCCGCCGAACCGGACGAACTGGTCCGCCGGGCACACAACGGGGATGTCGCCACCGGCGGCAACCGTCACGAGATCGCGGTCGCCATCCCGATCGAGAACCACGGCAGCCTGATCGGCGTGCTGCGTGCCTCCACGCCACGCAACGAGATCACCCTGCGCACCGGACTGCTCTGGCTCGCCATGACCGGGCTCGCCATGCTTGCCGTGGCGCTGACCTGGCTGGTCGCCCGCAGGATGGCCGCCCGGCTGGCGCGGCCGCTGGAGGACCTGTCGAGCGCCGCGAAGATCCTGGGCGACGGCGACTTCACGGTTCGCACCACCAGGACCGGGATCGCCGAGATCGACTCGCTCGGCACCTCCCTGGACTCCACCGCGGAACGCCTCGGCGAGACCCTCGACCGCGAACGCTCGTTCACCGCCAACGCCTCCCACCAGCTGCGGACCCCGCTCGCGGGCCTGCGCCTGCAACTGGAAGCGGCTCTGGAGTCACCCGGCGCAGACCCCTATGCGGCGATCCGGGGCGCGATCAACGCGGCCGACCGGCTGGAGGGCATCGTCGACGACCTCCTGGCGCTCGCCCGTGACACCGGCCACGCGCATGCCACGGTGGCGGACCTGGACGGATTGCTCGACGAGGTCCGCCTGTGCTGGGACGACCAGCTCGCCCTGCGCGAACGAGACCTGCGGGTGACCGCGGGCGGCGCTCCGCAGCCGGACGCCGCGGCGGCCGCGATCCGGCAGATCCTCAACGTGCTGGTCGACAACGCGTTCACGCACGGCTCGGGCACGGTGACGGTCACCGCGCGGGACGCGGGCGGCACGTTGGCGATCGACGTGACCGATGAGGGACGGCTCGACGACGAGAACGCCGACCCGTTCGCGCGGCGCGGGCCGCGGCACAACGGCCACGGAATCGGCCTGGCCCTGGCCCGGAGCCTCGCCGAGGCCGAGGCAGGCCGCCTGTTCCTGGGCTCAGTCGACCCGACGACGTTCACCCTGCTGCTTCCGACCGGCAAGGACTGCTAGTGTCCCGCGCCGGCAGTCCGGCGCCTTTATTCGGCGGATCCAGGTTTCCGCTGGGCGTGCGGCCGGAAGGGGCTTGTACCGGGTTGTACCAGTGCCTTTCGGCCGTGCGGTCAGCGGGAAGCTGGGCCGTCGAGAAAGGTGGCGGACTTCCGGCGCGGGATACTAGCTCACGGACAGGTTGCGTCATGGGCCACGGGATACGCTCGGGCCATGTTCCAGGTGCTGTTGGTGGAGGACGATCAGGTCATCGGACAGGCCCTGGAGTCCAGCCTGCGGCTCAACGGCTACGGCGTGCGGTGGACGACCACCGGTGCCGACGCGATGGCGGCCGGTCGCGGCACCGGGTTCGACCTCGTCCTGCTCGACCTGGGACTCCCGGACATGGACGGCATCGACCTCTGCCGTCGGCTGCGCACTTCGCTGCCGCAGGCGGTGCTGGTCATCCTCACCGCGCGCCAGGACGAGATGGACGTTGTGGTCGGACTCGAGGCGGGCGCGGACGACTATCTGGTCAAACCCGTCCGGCTCGGCGAACTGCTCGCCCGCGTCCGCGCGCACCTGCGCCGCGGCCCGGCCGGACAAGCGGGTCAGCCGGTCATCACGGTCGGCGCGCTGCGGGTGGACACCGCGGGCCGCCGGGTCAGCATCGCCGGACACGAGATCACGTTGCGCGCCAAGGAGTTCGATCTCCTGGCCAAGCTGGCCGAGCAGCCCGGCGTGGCGGTCAGCCGGGACACGCTGATGACCGAGGTCTGGGACGCGCACTGGTACGGCTCGACCAAGACCCTCGACGTGCACATCGCGGCCCTGCGCCGCAAACTCGCCGCCGGTGCCCGTTCGACCGAGCAGACACCGGAGATCGCGACCCTGCGGGGGCACGGTTACCGCTTGGAGGCTCCGCAGGCCGCTCGGTAGGCGCTGGCCCGGGCAAACTCGGGTTAACCTTCGGCTTGCCGGGACCTGGCCGTGGTCTGCTTAGGGTCGCCTGGTGTGAGCCAGCTGAGCTATCTCGAAGCGATCGTGGTCGGCGCGTTCCAGGGGGTCACCGAGCTGTTCCCGGTGTCCAGCCTGGGGCACAGTGTGATCGTCCCGGCTGTCGTGGGTGGACGGTGGGCGCAGGACCTCAACGTGTCCACGCCGGAATCCCCGTATCTCGCGTTCATCGTCGGGCTGCACGTCGCCACGGCCGCGGCGCTGCTGGTGTTCTTCTGGCGTGACTGGGTGCGGATCCTCAGCGGACTCGTGAGTTCCGTCCGGTATCGCCGGGTCCGCACGGGTGATGAGCGGCTCGCGTGGCTGATCATCATCGCCACCATCCCGGTGGGTATCGCCGGTCTGCTGCTGGAACACCTTTTCCGCACCACGTTGGGGCGGCCCATCCCGGCGGCGGCGTTCCTGGTGGCCAACGGCGTGGTGCTGTTGCTCGGGGAGCGACTGCGGCGGCGCGCACCCGCTCAGCCGACGTCGGATCCGGATGAGCGGTTGGCGGCCATGCCGGTCAGGGACGGCCTGTTCATCGGCGCGACTCAGGTGCTGGCGCTGCTGCCCGGGATCAGCCGGTCCGGGATGACGATGGTCGCGGGTCTCGTGCGCGGCCTGTCGCACGAGGACGCGGCGCGGTTTTCGTTCCTGCTGTCCACTCCGGTCATCCTCGCCGCGGGTGTGCTGAAGATCCCTGACCTGTTCGGGCCGCTCGGCGCGGGTATCGGCGGGCAGGTCCTGGCGGGCAGTGTCGCCTCCTTCGTGACCGCCTACCTGGCCGTTCGCTATCTCACCACTACTTCCACACCCGCACCCTCACGCCCTTCGCCAGCTACTGCGTCGCCGCCGGGACGGCCGCGCTCGTCGTGCTGACGGTGTAAGAGAGCTGGGCAGATACACGTTGGTGACCAAAATCCGCAGCTGGCCGTGTTACGCTCAAAGCCCGTGCAGATGCACGTGCATCTGCACTCGATCGGCAGGTGGTCACGGTGCCCGGCGAGTCTCCAGGTGTGCGTGCAAGAGAGCTTGTCCGTCCTCTCCGCGTCGGCCGGGGCCTGCGATGATCCGCGCGCAGGCCGTCACCGGCGGCGATGTGGTTCATCTGTGGGCGCCGGATCCGGTCGCCGCATCCGGCAAGGCGTTGTGCGGTGAGGGCGGTCCCGCCATCGAGGACCAGGCAGGCGAGCTGTGCGCGACCTGCTGGCGGGTCCACGGCCGGCTGCTCGGCCTGGCCTTCACACGGGTCGCCACTGCACGCAGCTGACACATCGCCGGTCCGCCGCCGGGCCGACAATGCGTGCATGGCCCCTCATTGAGGTAGCGGACGCCGGAGCCCGCACATCGAGGTCCCCGGTCCGCAGTCCGGCACGCCGTTGATCTTCCATCCGCGGCTCTCCTCCCCCAACCGGGTCGCTGGCGTGCTGCCCACCTCGCCGAGGTCACCTGATCTCCAAAACGTCAGGGGGTCCGCCCGAGGTGTTGGGCTTGGCGCTCGTGCAGGTCGGGTAGCCAACCCTGGCCGAACGTCGCCGACGGGCCGAGCCGTGGGTCGTCGGGGACGGCAGCGTCGCGCAGGGCATTGACGTATGCCCGGTCCTGGTCGATCCGGGCACGGACCTGATCGGCTCCGCCGACGGATCCATGGCCGGGGATGACGACCTGGATGTCGTCTGCCATGGCCTCGAACAGGTGGAGCGCGGCGAGGTAGTCCTCGATCGGGCCGGGGGCCATCAGGTTGAGTATCGGAATCAGGATGTCGGAAAGCATGTCGCCCGCGACGAGCACACCGCGGTCCTCGATCACCAGCGCCGCATGGCCCGGGGCGTGGGCCCGATGCTCGACGATCCGGATTCCGGGGCCGTCCCAGGGAATCCGGGTCGTCCCGGCGGGCAGGCCGGTGATGCGGCCGAACAAGTCGTCGAGGGGGATCTCCTCGGCGATGTCCGGCGGCAGCATCCCGGCGACGCTGGTCCTCCAGTCGGGGGTCGACAGCCGGGCCGCGATGGCGGCCGCGCCAGGGGCCGTGCCGTACCGAGGCGCCGCACCGAACTCGGGGGACCAGAGCAGGTGATCCCAATGTGGATGCGTCGAGTAGCCCGCGACGACAGGCTTGCCCAGTTCGCGAAGGTCGTTGGCGAGGCAGGCCAATTCTTGGCTCCGCACCCCGGGGTCGATGAGCAGAACGCCGGCCTCGCCCTGCACGACGACAGCGTTGCTCTGCATGAACTCGCTCTGGTGCGTCAGCACACCCTCCGCGACCTGCTTCAGCATCAGCTTGCCTCTCTTACGTCCTGGATGGCGTAGCGGTGCATCGTGACGCCGCGCTCGAACGATCGCTGCTCGAGCAGGTCGAGCTCGATCGGCATGTCGTAGTCGTCGAACAGGGGCCTGCCGAAGCCGAGGACCGCGGGATGGGTGAACAGCAGCAGCTCGTCGAGCAACCCCGCCCGCAGCAGCTGAGTGGCGAGCGTCGCGCCGCCGACACCGATGGTGCCGTCGGTGTGGGCGCGGAGTTCGGCGAGCTGCTCGATCGCGTTGTCACCGCCGATGATCCGGGTGTTGTGATCGGCGCTGTGGCGGGTGCGGGAGACGAGCACCTTGGGTTTGGCCATCCAGATCTCGCCGTACTCGCGCAGAACGTCCGGCAGCGAGGTGTCCCTGGGCGCCCGCGGCCAGTACTCCTCCATCGTCTCGTAGACGATCCGGCCCTGGACCATCACCGCGAGATCCTGGGCCCGTGCGTTGAACTCGCGGTGCAGCTCCTCGGTGATGCGCAGCCATTCGCCCGCGCCGTTGTCCCCCGGAACCTGCTCGATCCGCAGGTCGAGGGACACGTTCATCCAGTACAGGAAGCGGCCCATCATCCCTCTCGCCCATAGTGATTGCGATTTGCAACTACTATATTGGGGGCGAACCACCTGTCAAGGAGGAGTCGTGGAACCACGGTCCGGGTGTCCGGTCAACGCCGCCATCGAGGTGCTCGGAGACCGCTGGTCGTTGCTCGTCCTGCGCGACGTGATCTTCAGCGACCGCCGCTACTTCCGCGCGCTGCTCACCGGATCGGCCGAGGGCATCGCCTCGAACATCCTCGCCGACCGACTCGTGCGGCTCGTCGAAGCCGGAATCCTCGCCCGCGGCACCGCCGCCCGTGGCCAGCGCGCCCGCTACAGCCTCACCGAAGCAGGCATCCAGACGCTGCCGATCATCCACGCCCTCGGCAACTGGGGCCTCGACTGGCGCGAAGGCAGCGCCGAACTGCGCGGCCGGCAGCAACTCATGCGCGACGAAGGTCCGGCCTTCATCGAGGACCTCATGGACGAGCTCCGCGTCCGCCACCTCGGCGCCGCACCGAAACCGCATGACGGTCCAGGCCCCTTCGAACGTCTCGACGCCGCCCAAACCGCTGCCGCTGAACAACAAGCCGCCGATCGACGGTGACGGAACGCCCCTGACGTCGCGTCTGGCGCCTACCCGGCGAGGTGATCTGGAAGGCGACGGCCGCGCTGTTCGTGCGGTTGTGCGAGGCGGCGTTGAGGATGCCTGTGGTGGGGTCGCGTTCGATGGCCACCCAGACGCCTTCGCCCCCGAACCGGGCCTCCTCGCGACCAACCTCCCGCCAGTGAACTCCGGCGGCATCCAGCACCGCGTGGTCGTACTCGCCCTCGGCGAAGGTCGCGATCGTCGCGCCATCGGCCGGATCGAAGGAGGGCAGGAAGAAGTCGGGCTTGTTCACCGCCTCCTCGAGGCGTCATACCGTCAGCGCGGCGTCCATGGCGTTCCCGCACTGTTTCATCGCCTCCAGACCCGCCCTCGCGGCGTAGGCGCCGTACGCGACGGTCACCGCGCCGTTCTTGCCGGTGGCGGTCCCGGCCCGGGTTCGCACCGCCGACTGCTCGGCGAGGTACTGCTCGCGCTCGGCCGGATCCCAGCTGGCGGTGGTGAGATCAACGTTCAACACGGACCTTCCGTCGTGGCGGGACAACACCCGTCGTGCACCCACGGCCACTAGGGTGTCGCCGGAGGTATCGACTGACGATGTGGCTGACGAACGCGACCCTGGTCGACGGTACCGGCGCGGATCCGGTTGAC
Source organism: Actinocrispum sp. NPDC049592 (assembly GCF_040675465.1). Classification (NCBI taxonomy): domain Bacteria; kingdom Bacillati; phylum Actinomycetota; class Actinomycetes; order Pseudonocardiales; family Pseudonocardiaceae; genus Actinocrispum; species Actinocrispum sp. NPDC049592. The sequence goes on from NZ_JBFAPA010000008.1 coordinate 275,927, forward strand.
GGCCAGGCGGTTCTGGTCGAGGACGGGCGAATCTCGGCGATCGGCGGTACCCCACCGGCCGGTGCGGAGGTGGTGGACTGCTCCGGGCTGACCCTGACACCCGGGCTCATCGACGCGCATGTGCATCTCGGCTGGTCCAGCGACATGATCGCCACGGTCAGCCACACGCTGCCGGTCGCGGAGCTGGCGGCGGACATGTTCGCCAACTGCGCCCAGACGCTGGACGCCGGGTTCACCACGGTGCGTGACTGCGGCGGCATCGACGGCGGGCTCGCGGGCGTCGTGGCGAAAGGCAAGATCGCCGGGCCCCGGATCCTCCAATGTGGACCCATCCAGTGCCAGACCGGCGGGCACGGTCAGGTCGCGAACCCTTGGGAGCCAACCGAACTGTGGGCCACCCACGACGTTCCCGGTCTGCGGCATGGCGCGTTCCTGTCCAACAGTCCTGACGACATGCGCCGCAACGTCCGGGAGTCGTTCCGGCGCGGCGCCGACTTCATCAAACTGTGCGTCACCGGCGGCGTGGTCTCCTTTCACGACAAGCTGACCGACACCCAGCTGACCGAGGAGGAGATCCGGGTCGCCGTGGAGGAGTGCGCCGCACGCGGGACATACGTGACCGTCCACGCGCACAACAAAGTTGGGATTCAGCGCGCCGTCCGCGCGGGCGTCAAGTGCGTGGAGCATGGCACGGACATCGACGAGGAGACCGCGGCGTTGATGGCCTCGCACGGCGTCGCGCATGTGCCGACGCTCGCGGTGGTCCGGGACCTGCTCGACAACGCCGGCACCGCGGGCCTCCCGCCGGCGATCGCGGCTCGGGCACACGGTGTCTGGGAACGCATGCACACCGCCATCCTGGCCTCCCGGGCCGCGGGTGTCCGGGTCGGTCTCGGCTCCGACCTGATCGGGCTCGGCCAGGACCACCGCGGCAACGAGCTGGTGCTCCGGGCGGCGTTCGAGTCGCCGATGGCCGCACTGGTCTCCGCGACCGCCACCAACGCCGACATCCTCGGTATCGCCGACCAGGTGGGCACCGTCGAGACCGGCAAGCAGGCGGACATCATCGCCTTCGCCGGCAATCCCCTCGACACACCGACCCTGTTCGGCGACCAGTTCGCCGTCACACTCATCATCCACAATGGACGTGTCGTCAAGGACATCCGCTAGTGTCCCGCGCCGGAGGTCCGGCGCGGGACACTGGGAGGTGAGTACGGGCGGTACCCGGAGGGTTGCTTTCTCGCCGCGGCGTGTCATTATGGTGGCCGCAACGCCGTGCCGCTGGAGGTCAGATGTCGCGCTTGGACACCCGTCGGGGTGAGTGCGGCCGCGCCTTGGGCATTCGCATCATTATCGAGCGCATCGGCTGAGCCAGGCCGCCGGTGCGCCGAGCGTCGTGCCGCCGGAACCTGGTCCGGATCACCTTTTCGTTGCTTACCAAGGAGATCCGTGATGCCCAGCACCGAGTTCGACGACGGCTATCCCGCACACCGCCCCATCACGGTGTACGTCACCGGCGGCCTCAGGGAGGCCTTGCGCGTGGCGATGCTGTTGCACAGCCGTAACTATCGCGTCCGTGCGCTGTCCTTGGACATCCGTGAGGGAGTCGTCGAGAGCACGGTGAAATGCACGGTTTCGCTGACGATGGCCGAAACGGCGCTTCTGCTCGCCCGGTTGCGCCGGCTGCCTTCTGTGGTGTCCGCGGAGAACTGTTTGCTGGTATAAGGACTCTTGCTCACGAACACGCCCGTTGACCAGGGAGAGCGGATGTCCGCAGCACTCGCCGAGCCGGTAGGCAAGGTCTCCAGGCGCTGGATCGTGGCGTTCTGCGTCGCGGTGGTCGGCACGTTCGTCGGCTGGTACGGCCCGCTGCAGATCCTGCTGGCCAAGCAGGCGGACGCGTTCTTCCCAGCCGACAAGGAAAACGTGCTCGCCCTGGTGTCGTTGCTCGGCGCGCTCGTGTCCACGGTGGCCAATCCGGTCTGGGGAGCCTTGTCCGACCGCACGACCTCGCGCCTGGGCAGGCGGTTGCCGTGGGTGATCGTCGGCACGGTGGGCGGAGTGGCGGGGTTGCTGGTTCTCGCGATGGCGCAGTCGATCGGGGTGATGATCCTCGGCTGGTGCTTGGTGCAACTGGCGCTCAACGCGCCGTATGCCGCGTTGTCGGCGGCCGTCCCCGACCAGGTGCCGGTCGCTCAGCGTGGCACCGCGGGCGGGTACTTCGGTGTGGCGCAGACGGTCGGCGTGATGGCCGGCACCGGACTGGCCGTGCTGGGTGGGTCGATCATCGGCGGTTACCTGGCCTGCGCGCTGTTCGTTCTGCTGTCCGCGGTGCCCTATGTCCTGTTGCGCAAGGACATCGTGCTGACCCGCGAGCAGCGGCCGGCGTGGAGCTGGGCCCGGTTCGCCAGTGGTTTCTGGATCAGTCCGAGGGCGTACCCGGACTTCGCCTGGGCCTGGCTGACCCGGTTCCTGATCAACCTGGGCAACGCGCTCGCCTTGCTGTACCTGCTGTTCTTCCTCAAGGACGCGGTGCATCTCGCCGACCCGGACACCGGAGTGCTGATCCTGACCGTGTTGGACGCCGTCACCCTGCTGGTGGCTGTGATGGTCGGCGGCGTGTGGTCCGACCGGCTGGGCAAGCGACGGGTGTTCGTCGTCGGCTCGGGGGTGATCATGTCCTTGGCGTCGCTGTTGCTGGCGAGCTGGCAGACCTGGACCGGCGCGGTGATCGCGGCCATCGTGCTCGGCCTCGGCTTCGGCGCCTACACCTCAGTGGACTTCGCGTTGATCACCCAGGTGCTGCCGGAGGCCGCCGACCGCGCCCGCGATCTCGGGGTGCTGAACATCGCCAGCGCCTTGCCGCAGGTGCTCGCGCCGGTGATCGCCGCACCGCTGGTCCGGCACCTCGGCGGTTATCCCGCGCTCTACCTGGCGTCGGCGTTGGTCGGCCTGGCCGGCGCGCTGCTGGTGTACCGCATCAAGTCGGTCCGTTAGGACAGGCCGCGGGCAGGACGCGACGAACTTCAGTCCGGTGTGGACAGCGAGGAGCCTGGAACGACTGCCGCCACGCGTCAAGCACGGCAGGGAACACGGCCGCCCTCGATGCGCACCGCGCACCGGAACGGCCGCCGCAACCATTGGCGCCCATAGGAGTCGCGCTCACCGACGCCCGCGACCGCGTGGTAGCTCTACCGGCTGCGCTCCTCCCAGATGTTCAGCCGCACCCGCCTGCCGGTCAGCTCCTCGAGCTCGCCGCGGAGCCGGTCGGCCTCCGCACCGCGCGGACCGGCCAGCAGAATCGGCCGTGCCGCGCGGATGTCGACCCGCAGGTGATCCTCTTCCCGGCCGATCTCCACCGCCGAAACGCCCACCGCTCGTTCCGTGGCCCGTAGCACCACATCTCGGATCGCGGCGTCCTGGCTCGTCACCAGCTGCGAGCCGACGGCGAGCCGTGTGTCCCCGGACCCGGCCAGCAACCGATCCGCCAGCAACTGGCGGCCCTGCTCATCAGCCGTGGCATACGCGCTGGCCGTCTCATCGGTCAGCTCCAGATCCACGTGCGAGCGCAGGTACACCCGCAGCACCTCTGGCGGCCGGCCGGGATCACGTCCGGCGAGCACCATCCGGCGGGCCTCGGTGTACTTCTCCCCGGTTTCGGCCATCCTGGCCCTGACTTGCTTCTTGAACGCGCTGTCGTCAGTCACGCCATGTCCTTCGCAGCGACGCCGCCCCGCGCCCTGGTCGCTTGGCTCAGCAGTGACCGAAGCTACCGACAGCGCGAACCAGTGGCCCTTGTCCTCAACGCCACCGCGGGCGCGGGCCGCGGACAGCTCGGAGTGCGGCAGGCGCTCCTGCCTGTCCCCAGGCTACCCAGTGTCCCGAACGGTTTGCCGCGAGATGGCAAACAGCAGGGTGTGACGAGAAAAACGAAGCACTTCCGCAGAGGGGGTGTCCTGGCCGGTTCGGCGGTGCTGGCGTTCGGGGTGGCTGCCGCGCTGCCGGCCGGCGCGGGCACTCCAGCGCGAATCGACTTGCCCAATCCGATCCCGGACACCACCACTGGGACGTCCGTCAAGCCGCTTGACCCGGGCCAGCAGGTGCCGCTGCGCGTGTACCTCGCCGGACGGCCCGGAGTGCAGGCCGCGGCGCTCGCGGTGTCCGATCCGGCGAGTCCTCGCTATGGCCGTTATCTGACGCCTGCTCAGTTCGCCAACCGGTTCGGCCCGACCATCGAGCAAACCGGCCGGGTCCGCGACTGGCTGACCCAGCAGGGCATGGCGGTCACAGGCACCACGGCGCACTACGTGGCGGTGAACGCGACCGTGGCGCAGATCAACTCCGCCTTCGACACCCAGGTCAGCGAGTACGACACCACCGAGACCGTCAAGGGCGGTGGCACGGTCACCCACCGCCTGCCTGGCCTGGTGGGCAGGTTCTCGGGCAAGAACGCCACCATCGCCGTCCTGATCAACGGGCACGTGCCCACCCTGCTCGCGGACTCCAACCGGTTCTTCGCCGGTCACGGGCTGCCCGAGTTCCGGCCGGGACAGTACGTGGAGGACATCCCGCCGAGCGTGGAGCCCACGTGCGCGGCGACGAACGAGAGCAACGGCGACCCGCTGGAGACGGCCATCGACATCCAGTCCGCCCACATGGCGGCACCGGACGCGAAGATCGTCCAGGTCGCCGCCGACTGCTCGACCAACCCGAACGCCCTGCTCGAAACCTGGCTGGACGCGTCTGCCCGGGTGGTCGACCGGCATCTGGCCGACATCGTCACCAACTCGTTCGGCGGCACGGACACCTTGTACGCGCGCGGCGACGAGGTGGCGTGGGACCTGGTGTTCCAGCAGGCCGCGCTGGAGGGCATCGGCTTTCTGTACTCCACCGGCGACAACGGTGCCTTCGGCGAGGTCCACAACGCGCAGTTCCCCGCGAACCCCTGGGTCACCGCGGTCGGCGGGACGAGCATCGAGATCGAGAAGAACGGCAACCGGGCCAACGAGTACGTGTGGGGCGACAACAGCGCGCGGATCACCGAGGACGGCAGCGGGTACGAGCAACCGCCCCCCGGCGGTCACAGCGGCGGCTCCGGCGGTGGAATCAGCCGGGTCTTCCCGCAGCCCGCGTACCAGAAGCCGGTGGTACCGCACGCCATGGCCACCAGCGAGGGCACTACCGCCCCTGCCCGCGTGGTGCCGGACATCTCGGCCAACGCCGGTAACGCGTGGCTGATCGGCGTCAGCGGCGCGCTCGACGCGGACGACCCCAGCTACGCGGAGTTCGGCGGCGGTGCCGGTACGAGCGCGTCAACACCGCTGATGGCCGGCATCCTGGCCGACGCGATCCAGGCGGCGGGCAAGCCCCTCGGCTTCGTCAACCCGCGGCTGTACCGGCTCAAGGACACCCCGGCGATCAAGGACATCCTGCCGGTCAACCCCGCGAGCCCACCGATCCTGCGAGGCGAGCGCAGCATGGACACCATCGACCCGAACGTGCTGACCACACTGGGCGAGGACTGGACTCTGACCGCCGAGATCGGCTACGACAACGCAACCGGTCTCGGAGTACCGACGGCGTCGTTCATCCCCATGCTCGCCGGACACCGCCGACCAGTGTCCACATCGGACACTCAGCAGGCTGGGAAGTACAAGCTGAGGTAGGGGGTGGTGTCGCCCCACTGGCCGCTGGGCCGGCCGCAGCCGGACCACTGCTGGCCGACCACGGTCTGTTTCCCGCTGTCGCTGAAGTATGCGATCACGGTCAGTGTGTTGGGCCCGCCGATCGCATGCGCGGAGGTGGCCGGGATGACAGCGAAACCGGCGCCGAGTACGGCGGCACCGAGCAGCTTTTGCAGTTTCATAAGGCATTGCAACATCAACTCCTAGCACGACGCGAGCTGCTTCCGGCTCAACCCGGTGCGCCCATTCACGCCGAGACACTCCCCTGGTGTCGTCGTGATGTCATCCAAAGGCCCTGTGGGTCTCCGGAATCCGGCCGGAGCCCCACAGGGCACAGCCTGACGCCCGGAATACTGGGCCGTGGATCCCGTTGGCCAGTAAGGTCGTCCGCGTGGATGTGGAGGACATTGCCGCCCGGCTCGGGGTGCCCTTCGAGGACGTCGACCGCGTGCACCGGCTCGCCAGCGACTTGCCGTCGGCTCCGTTGCCCGGCAAGGCCGACGTGCCCGCGATTCTCGCCCGGCTCGCGGTGCCGCCGGACGACGCCGCCGAGATCATGGCGGGGTGGCCCGACCCGGACTCTCCACTGTGGACTCCGGAGTTGCGCTGGCTGCTCGACCGCTCGATCGCCCTGGTTCGCGCCGATCTCGGCGGCACCGGCTGGCTGCCGCCCGGTCCGGAGCTACCGCGCGAACGCGGCCCCGCCTGGCGGCACCTGTATGTGTACGCGTATCTGGCCCTGATCGACGTGGTGCGGGGATATCACCGTGACCACGGGATCGCTGATGCCGTGTCGTGGGCGACCCTCGCGGACCTGGGCCGCAACCTCGCGATCGACCGGCGGATGCACGGCGAGGGCTGGCCGGTCATGCAGAGCTGGCTGACCCTGCACGCGCGCGGCGGCGTCTACGAGCTGGGCCGGCTGCAGCACCAGCGCGGCGGCACGGCCATTGGCCTGCACATCCCCGAGTCGGGACCGTTGACTCCCGAGGCGGTCGACGCCTCGCTCGACGAGGCCCGCGCGTTCTTCCCGCGCCACTTCCCCGACGAGCCCTACACGGCGTTCTCCTGCGGCTCATGGCTCCTGGACCCGCAACTGCTGGAGTACCTGCCCGCGGACGGCAACATCGTCCGGTTCCAGCAGAGGTTCGAGCTGGAGCCCTACGAGGAGCCGGAAGGGCTGGACGCCGACGTCGAGGTGCGGCGGTTCGTGTTCCGCGCCCTGACCACTCCGCTCGGCCAACTCCCGCGCCACACCGTGCTCCAGCGCGCGGTCATCGACCACCTGAAGGCCGGCCGCCACTGGTACTGGCGCCGCGGCCACTTCCCGATCTAGTGCTGTGACCGGATGGGGCAACCCATGGCGGTGGTCGTTGCGTACTAAGCGGCGACCGAGGAGGGATCCGTTGGATCGTGATCAGGAGTTCGGGGAGTACATGGACGCACGGGCTCTCGTGATGCTGCGCACCGCGTACCTGCTGTGCGGGGACTGGCATCGTGCCGAGGACATCGTGCAGATCGCGCTGACCAAGCTCTACGTGGTGTGGCCTCGCGTGCAACGCGGCGGCACGGTGGACGCGTATGTCCGGAAGATGCTGGTGCGCTCGGCGATCGACGAAAGCCGGCGCGGCTTTCTCCGGCGGGAAAGGGCCGTACCCGACCCGCCCGATGTATCGGTCCCAGTGGCCACGCCGGATCTCGACGTGCGGCGCGCGCTGGCCGCGTTGCCGCTCGGGCAACGCACGGTCGTGGTACTGCGGTACTGGGAGGACCTCAGCGTCACCGAGGTCGCCCGCCTGCTCGGCCGGACCGAAGGCACCGTGAAAAGCCAGGCGGCGAAGGGACTTGCCACGCTGCGCAACCTGCTTGGCACCCCAATGTTCGAGGAGCGGCGATGAACGACATCAAGCGGGTACTGGCGACTGCGTTCGAGGCCCAACCGCCGGTCCGGCTGGACCGGGCACAGGTGATCGAGAGTGGCCGGCGCCGGTTGTGGCGCCGGCGGATGGCGATGGCCGGTGGGACGGTGCTCGCTGTGGCCGCGATCGTGACCACGACCGTGTTCGTCGGATTTCGCCAGCCGCAACAGCTTCAGGTCGGTACGCCCATCGTGACGGGGTCAGGAGCCCAGACGCCGCCACCGTCATCGGCGGGCGTGGCGCAGCGGTTGACCAAGGTTCTTGCCGAAAGCCGGATCGTGCCCGCCGGGATCACGCTTCAGGCCCTTCCCGACAGCGGCGATGCGCTTCAGTTCCAATGGGAGCGCAACAGGTACGAGGCAGCGGCCGACCTCGTCAACAACCAGGGCGACGAGGGAACGTTGTTCGTGATGGTGGCCGAGAGCAAGGCAAACGACGCCAGGCCGACCTGCGCGCCGCCGAACACCTGCGTCCAGCGCGAATTCGGTGGACGATCGGTACAACTCACCACCGCGCCCATCGGTTCCCGGGGTGAGGTACTCCTGATGGCGCACACAAAACTCCCCGACGGCGTACAGATCTACGCGATGACGTCCAACGTGTCGGTCAAAGCCGCGACGCAGCACGGCAAGGGCGCATCCTCGCCGACCACCCCAGCCCACCTGCTCACCCTCGACCAGCTGGGCCAGATCACCGGGCTGGCCGGGTTGAAGCTCTGACCCGGCGGTCACCGGCTCGGTGCCGGGCAGCAGCGCCGCCGACCGGCACGCGGCGCTGCTGCTGCCACCGGCGGTGCGGCGGCGATCGTCGGGTGGACGATCAAAATTGCTCGGCCAGCAGGTCGATGACGTCGCGGATGCGCCGGCGCCGGGCGAACACGGCTCGTTGCCGGAACGCGCCGCCGGGGACGGATTTCAGTGCGGTCACCCGGCGGTCGACGAACTCGTCCTCCCCCGGGGCGAACTCTTCTCGCACGTGGTCGACCAGTCGCTGCAGGGCAACGGTGGCGGGCATCAATCGTTCCGCGAACGGATCGGGGCACAGCCCTTCGAGGCCGTCCTTGCCCGCTCGCCACAATGCGGCCGCGATCGTCTCGGTGGGGACGGGAGGTGCGTCGGCCCGTTGTTGCAACGCTGTGGCAGCCAATGCCCGGGTCAGCACAGCCAGGAGGGTGGCGTCCGGTGCGGTCGGCGCCACGTCGCACACCCGGATCTCGACAGTGGGATGTCGGGGGGACAGCCGGATGTCCCAGTAGATCATCTGCTCGTCAACGATGGCCCCGGTGCCCAGTAACGCTTGTACCGTCGCGTCGTAGTGGTCCGGCGAGTCGAAGTGCGGAGGTGGTCCGGCAGTCGGCCACATGGCGATGGTCTGGTGGCGCCAGCTGGCGTGGCCGGTGTCGCGGCCCGCGGCGAACGGCGAGTTCGCGCTCACCGCGAGCAGCACAGGCAGCCACGGCCGCAGGTAGTTGCTCACCCGCACGCCACTGGCGCGGTCCGGGATCCCGATGTGGACATGGCAGCCGCAGATGTTCGCGCTGTCGATCAGTGTTCCGAAGTGGGTGGCCATTCGTTCGTACCGGCGGTCGGCGGTCACCGCGGTCTGCCAGGTGTCCGGCTGGGGTGCGGTACCCGCGGGCAGCAGCCGCAGATCGTGCCGTCCGGCGGCCTTGGCGAGCTGGTCGCGTTGGGTCCGCAGGTGACCGAGCAGTTCGTCGGCGGTCGAGCACACCGGGGTGGCCGATTCGACCTGGCAGCGGACCAGCTCGGGCTGCAGTTCGCCGTCGGCGGGCGGGGCGTCGGCCAGGACGGCCGCGCTGGCGTTGCTCAGCCGGCCGTGCCTGTCGACCACCATGAACTCCTCCTCGACACCGAACGTGATCATCGGCGTCCTCCCGCGCTGGTGGCCATGGATCGGACGATGTCCTGGGCGATCGCGTCGGCTTCCCGGCAGAACGGGCTGTCCTGGCCCGGGCGGCCGGTGCCCACCTGGGTGAACCAGCGGGTCTTCTCGGTGGCCACCCCGATCGCGTAGATGTCGGGGTTGACCTGCCCGTCGGCGCCGATCACCCGGCAGGGCGCCGGGGTGATCGCCATGCCGCCGGTGGCGAACGCCTCGCCGGACACGGGGCTGGTGTTGACGAACTCGGTGATCAGGCCGTCGGCCAGCATCCGGCGCAGCAGCGGCATCGTCGTCCGGCGGATGTCGTTGCCCGGTACCCGCGCCTCTACCAGGGTTTCCGCGGTCCGGCGCGACCCGGCGACCTGTGGCGAGCCGATCGTGAACCGGCCCGTCCGGTAGTCAGTCCCGAAGCGCGTGCCGGGACCGGTCACGGTCACCACTCCAGCCCGGATCAACGCGACCAGGTGGGCGACATGCGCATCGGGCGGCCCGGCGGACAGGATGAAACTCAACGGGGCGAACCGGGACAGGAAATCCCGGTGTGAGTCCGGCAACAAGCCACCGAAGTCCACAACGGACGGCAACAGTGGACGGAGGCTGCGCAGCGTCTCCAGCCCGGCCTTGACCGGGCTGGCCTGAATGCCCTGACGCGCCTGGGCCACGTCCGCGCGCAGCAGGTTCACCAGGCGGCCGCTGAAAGCGGCGGGACTGCTGAACCGCTGTCCACGGAACGGGTTCCCGATCGTGTCCAACCGGAACAGACGACTGGGCAGGCCCTGCCGGGCGGCGCACGTGTCATACGCGGCCTGCGCCTCAGCGGCGAGCAGCGGCTCGACCTGCCGTGCGAAGTCGAGCTGAGCCGTGCCCCGCCGGGCGAAGGCTGCCGCACGCATCTGCGCAAGCCGTTGCTCGGTAAGGATTTTCGGGCGGACCGAGGTGTCCGGTGCGTGGCTGAACCGTGCTCTGGCCAGGAAGGGCAACCCGGTGCGGGACCCCGCGAGGATGACCGGCTCCCGCCCGCTGGGGCGGTACTCCACCCGCCCGGACCGGGCATGCGTGAACCGGCCGCCGCGGCCGATCGTCAGCGAGCGCACGATGTCGTAGAACGACAGTCCCAGCCCTCGTACGGCCACAGTGGTCCGCGAAGGGATGTCCTCAAGGGGCAGATCGGCCGCGATGTTCCCAGCCAGATAACGGCATTCCGCGTTCTGCCCGGCGTGCTCGGCGAAGCGCTGCTGCTCGTCGCTGAGTTCCTGCGGCGTGTGGCCCGTTGCGAGCACGACCTTATGAGCGAATATCGGCGCGGCGGCAGTGTCTACCGTGAGGACATAGCCCTTGGCCGACCGGGACAACGAGGTGACCTCGCCGAGCACCGGACGGACCGTGACGGACGGCGGAACATCTGCGCACAGCCGCTGAAAGGCGTCCTTCAGGTAGGCCCCGTAGACCCGCCGTGGCGGATAGTCGGTGGGCCCCACCGGTTCGCCGCACCAGGTCCCGCTCGCTGTCCATTCCACCAGCCCTCCGCCAGGCAGGTGGCTGTCCGGCGATCGAACCGTGACCTCGCCCCCGGTCGCGTTCATCGCCAGCCACTCGGGCTGGCCCGTGCGCCACACCCGGCCCGAGCCATGTTCCACGGTGTCAACGGCCCAGATCGTCACCGCACGGCGTTCGTAACCCGATCTCAGCCGGATCAGCAGGCGCTCCACCACGGACAGACCTCGCGGCCCCAGCCCCACGATGGCAACGGACAACCCACTGGATCCGGCGCATGTCATGTTCCCGACTACCCGGACTGCCGCCGACGAATCCGGACCTGGCGATAACCCTGGTCACACAGGGTGCCCTTCAGCGTTCTACAGTGGATTCGACTCAAGCCGGCAGGGACCAGCCGAGAACCACGGTGGTGCCGCCTGGGCCGGACATCAGCCGGAACACCTCGGCCACCAGTTCCATCATGGCCAGGCCGCGGCCGCGGAATCCGGGGTCTGCCGGGGGCGGGCGCCACAGCCCCTCATCCGAGACGATCACCCGCACCGCGTCCCCGGACCGCGTGTGGGCGGCGAAGATCGTCACCGTGCCCGGTGTGCTGGGGTATGCGTGCTCGACGGCGTTGCTGGCCGCTTCGTCGACGGCCAGCACCACGTCCTGCCTCTGCACCGCCGTCAGGCCGAGCCGGCCTGCCCAGCCGGTGAGCTGCGCCCGGATCAGGCCGACGTGTTCGGCCATCGCCGGCATCCGGGTGTAGATGTGCGGCCGGGAGGTATCCGTCTGGGAGACCACCTCGGCGGCGAAAGAAGGCAACGAGCTCGCCCAGTCGCGCAGCGCGGGGGCGGGTAGCACGGAATTGGGGTCGTCGGGCATCGGCGAGTCGTCACCCACTTCCGGAGAAGGCGTCACCGGAGGTCATACCCAATGGTCTTCCGTCCTAACCGAACGGCGATATCGCTACCGCGTTTCCGCTTCCTCGATCGACGGGTAGACCGCCAGGACCTGACCCAACCCGGTGACGTCGATGATCCGGCGCACGATCGGCGACATGCCGGCCACTCGCACCGAGCGCCCTGCCTGCTGGGCGTCCGCGTGGACCTGGAGCAGGACCCGCAGTCCCACCGAGCTCATGAAGGTGACCTTGTCCAGGTCGACGATCACCACCAGTGCTCCGCTGCGCATCCCCGTGCGCATGGCCTCCTCGAAGTCGGGTTGCGTGGCGATGTCGATCTCGCCGCTGACGTGCACCACGGTCGAGTGCTCGCCCGGTTCGACCGTCCAGCCCAACACGGATTCTGCCTTGCCCACGGTGTGCCCGCCTCATCGTGGATTGCCCGTCTGCCACCCTGGCCACGCCTGTTCACAGCCTGCGCGAGGTTCGGCCCTCACCTTAGCCGCACGGCGTCGTCGTTCGCTCGTGTGGGTGATCCACTCGAGGTGACTCGCGCCGAGGTCAGCGCCTGAATTGGGCGGTGCTCACCCGTCTGGTGGGCACCCCGTGACGGGTGGTTTGACCGTCGGGGCATCGGGGAATATGCCTGACGGTCGATGGCACGTATCGACGGCGTTTCCGAAGGAGGCGGGGGCGTGACCGGCAACCTGACCGACGCCGCGGACCGGTGGAAGCCTTTGAACGAGCAGTTGTGGCTGCTGCTGGACCACATCGCGGCCGACATACCGGGGTGCATGGGGGTCTCACTGACCACGAGGCAGCATGGTGGGCCGCTGTCCGTCCTGGCCACACATGGAATAGCCGAGTATCTCGCCGAGGCGCAACTGCGGCACGGTGGTCCCATCACGGCAGCCGCCGCCACGGGCGACCCGGTGGCGGCCCGCGACCTGTTCGCGGATGATCGCTGGCCCGCACTCGACCGGGACAAGCTGATCGAGCAGGCTCCCGAGCTGGCCGACCAGTTCCAACGCGTCCGCGGAGCCGCGGCGCATGCCGGGATTTGGAACGAGAACAACACCTTGGTGCTGGGCGCCGCACTGGACCGGCCGGCCGGCAGGGACACGCTGGCCGTGCTCATGGGGTACGAGCGGCTCACCGCGCTCACCCTGACCGTGGCCGAGACGGCGGCCAACGGCGCGGAGCAGATCCTGAGCCTGCTCGCCTCGCGTGCCGCCATCGAACAGGCCAAGGGCGCGATCGTCGCCGTGCGCCGGTGCAGCCCCGACGAAGCCTGGGAAACACTCCGGCGAGCCAGCCAGCAGTTCAACGTCAAAGTCCGCGACCTGGCCATCGCCCTGGTCGAGTACGTCGCGGACGCACCGACATCCAGCCAGGACGGGATACCGGCCGTCCAGCCCGGAACCGCAGCACGTCAAGCCGCGCAACTGCTGTGGGCCGCGTTCGCCGGCCCGCCGTCGCACGTCCGAAGCCCAAGATCATCACGCGAACGCGGCTTTTGAGTCACCAGGCTCCGCGGCAGGGTCGCGCAGTGGGTATCCCGCGCGATCCGCGAAGGACCGGCTGGCCGGCGCTCCACCGAGAGCCCACATCCTGGCCGTCCACTCTGGACGACCAGGATGACACCAACCCAGCCACGCCGATCCGTGCTACGCAACCCTTCCCGACTTCGCGCGCCCGGCCTGGAACCGTCCACATCGGACCGTTGGTTGTGGCCGGACGCGGCATTCCGGGCGAGTTCCCGACGGATAGCTATCACCTGTCTCAGAGTTGGTCACCACGCAGGGCACAGAGATGCACCGCCCTATTGATGTCCACAAAGGAATTGCACTCCGTGACCGGCGTACCTTTGCCATGCGATTGTTCCCCCAGCGGCTCACGGTGAGTTATCGTGGATTGGGTCTGTCCAGCAGCGTGGCGTCCCGTCAGGGTCCGCGCTGGATGGGCGAAGGGGTGTGTCGTGACGGCAACCAGAGGGACTGTCCGTCCTGGTGGCGAACGGTCCCCGCTGCGCATCAGGCTGTCCGCCGATCGTCCGGACGGGGTCATCGTCGTGCGGGTGAGTGGGTCGATCGCGGGCGATGACTGTCCGACGCTTGATCACTTCCTGCACACGAAGGTTCCTTGGCGCACAGGCCACGTCGTGATGGACCTCAGCGGGGTCACCCTGCTGAGCGCGGCCGGCATCCGCGTCCTCACCCGATATGCGAACAGACTCAACCAGCGCGGCCGTGGGTTCTCGCTCGTCGCGGTCAGTGAGCAGGTCCGGCGCACCCTCGAAGTTGCCTGGGCCGACGCCATGTTCAAGATCTACGACTCGGTTTCCTTGGCCGCGGCCGGCCACAGCAGCCTTCCCACGCCGCAAGTCACCCCCGACCCGCCGCAGGACCAGAACGATCGGCTGGTCACGGCGCTCGACCAGGTGCTGCGCCTGCGTGCGGCCACGTACACGAAACCGGTCATCGCCCGGGCGGTGGGCGTCATCCAAGGCCGCTACGGCATCGATGACGCCGACCATGCGTTGCGACTGCTCGGTCAATGCGCCAAAAACCATCATCTGCCCCTGGTCCTGCTCGCCAGAACCCTGCTGGCCACGCCCGCACCGACTGGTACCGGATCGTGGCTGCCGGATCGGCCCCATCGCACGGAACCTCTGCTGACCTTCTACGTCCGCCCGGCCGCACATCACGCCAACCGGATCGCAGTCGTGGCCGCTTTCCTTGACACAGCCGTGAAATACATGGCCACCACCATGGGAGCGGTGCACGTCGCCGACCCCCTCGGCGACGGGTTGTGCCTCGGGCAGCACCAAGGCCTGCCGGACAGCCTCGCCTTCCACCTTGTCGACCCGGAGGACGGCCACCAGGTGGCCCTGGCCGCGCGGGCGGGGCGTACCCGGATCACCATCCCCGACATCGCGGACACCACCACGAGCACGCAGGTTCCCGAGCAGACAGCACGACTGCTGATCCGGCTCGGCATCCACGCCCTGCAGTGCACTCCGTTGCTTACGCCCGAAGGCCACTGCGCCGGCACCATCACGACCTACCACCGCGACAGCGGCCACACAGCCAGTGAGCTGGCCTACGCCAGACTCGACCAGGCAGCGACGGAGCTGGCCGACTGGCTGGAGTGGCACCAGGCCACGATCGCCCGCGAGGCCCTTGAACAACTGCACCAACGCGCCACCGACACGCGGGTCAGATAGGCCGGTGAATGACGTCCGCTGGTCAGGCGGGTCGCGACGCCATCCCGCGCCGGAACGGCGGAATGGCAATCTGCGGACCAGCGGTGGAGTTCGTTCAGCGCACCAGAGTCATGCTCGGCGCTCCCCCGGTCCTGCCGTGGTCAAGGGTTGACCTTCGCGATCACGCGTTCGGCGAAGCGCTCCAGGTTCATGATCTTGCGGTCGAGCGGCTCGGTGTCGGGGCCGACGATGTAGGGCAGGCGGAAGCCGACGATCACGTCGGTGACGCCCTTGTCCTCCAGGCGCTTGACCCCGTCGGGGGTGTAGGCGTCGAGGGAGATCACGTGGATCTCGAACGGCGCGTCCTGCTTGCCCTCCGCGTGGCGGATCGCGTTCAGGCGGGTCAACAGCTCGTCCAGGTCGTCGGGGCCGCCGCCGTGCATCCAGCCGTCGCCGCGGACCACCGCCCGGCGCATCGCGGCCTCGCTGTGCCCGCCGACCAGCAGCGGGATCGGCTCGGTCGGAACCGGCGACATCTTCACCGAGTCGATGTCGTAGAACTCGCCGTGGAAGCTGAAGTAGCCGCCCGCGGTCAGGCCGCGGACGATGTCCATGCACTCGTCCATCCGGCGGCCACGCCGCTCGAACGGCACACCCATCAACGCGTAGTCCTCCGGCCACGGGCTCACCCCGACGCCGAGGCTGAGCCGGTTGCCGGTCAGGCAGGCGACCGAGCTGGCCTGCTTGGCCACCAACGCCGGTGGCCGCACCGGCAACTTCAGCACGAACGGGGTGAACCGCAGGGTCGTGGTGACCGCTCCCATCGCCGCGGTCACCGTGAACGTCTCGATGAAGTCCTTGTCCTCGAGGAAACTGCGGTCCCCGTCCGGCGTGTACGGGTAGGTGGAGTCGGAGACCTCCGGGTACGCCAGGCTGTCGGGCACCGTCATGCTCGTGTAGCCCGCCGCCTCGGCCGCCTGGGCCAACGGCAGGTAGAAGCTGGGGTCGGTCATCGCCTCGGCATAGCTGAACCGCATGCTCGGTGCCCTTCGTCAGGTGTCCGACCAGCCCAATTGTGACAACGCTAGTCATCTTGACAGTCATAGTCAATCGAGGTTCCATGGCCGGGACAGCCGGGAGACAAGCCATGACGTTCACGGTCATCCAGTGGGCCACGGGAGGCGTGGGACGAGGCGCCATCCAGGCGGTTCGCCGGCACCCCGATCTCGAACTGGTGGGTTGCTGGGTGCACAGCGCCGACAAGAACGGCCGCGACGCCGGGGAGATCGCAGGCGAACAACCCATCGGCGTGGCCGCCACCACCAGCGTGGACGAGTTGCTCGCCATGGACGCCGACTGCGTCGTCTATGCCCCGCTGCTGCCGGACGAGCAGGTGGTGACGGCGTTGCTGCGCTCGGGCAAGAACGTGGTGACACCGGTCGGCTGGATCTTTCCCGACCCCGCCCGGACAGCCGGCATCGACGCGGCCTGCCGCGACGGCAACGCGACGTTGCACGGATCCGGCATTCACCCCGGCGGCATCACCGAACGCTTCCCGCTGATGGTGTCGGCACTGTCGTCTGCCGTGACCCATGTGCGCGCCGAGGAGTTCTCCGATATCCGGACGTACGACGCTCCCGATGTCATCCGGCATCTGATGGGCTTCGGCGGTTCGCCGCGGCAGGCGTTGGCCGGTCCGATAGCAGGCGCGCTGGGTAAGGGGTTCAAGGCATCCGCAAGGATGGTCGTGCACGAACTCGGACTCGGCAGTGCCGCCACAATCCATACGCGGCAGGAGGTCGCGGTGGCGGCGGCGCCCATCGACTCACCGATCGGGACCATCGAGCCTGGGCAGGTGGCGGCGCGGCGGTTGCGGTGGGAGGCGAGGATCGGCGATCGACCCGTCGTGACGGCCGCGGTGAACTGGCTCATGGGCGAGCAGGACCTCGAACCGGCGTGGACGTTCGGGCCCGGTGGTCAGCGGTTCGAGATCGAGATCACCGGCGACCCGTCGGTGCTGGTCTCGTTCACCGGACTGCACAGCGAATCCGTCGCCGCGGGCCTGTCGCACAACCCTGGCGTGGTCGCCACAGCCAACCACTGCGTGAATGCGATCCCTTACGTGTGCCGCGCCTCGCCGGGAATCAAGACATACCTCGATCTTCCGCTGATCGCGGGCCGCGCGGCCCGGTGGCGGGCAAAGGAAACACGATGATGGCCACCCAGCGCCCAACGCTTCGCGACCGGCGGCGGGCCGAGCTTCGTGAGCGAATCATCCTGGCCGCTCTCCCGCTGTTCGCCGAGCACGGCTTCGACGCCGTCACGCTCGACGAGATCGCGGCGGCCACCGGGATCTCGCTGAGCACGCTCGTCCGCCACGTTTCGAGCAAGGACGACCTGCTCATCGACAGCGTGCACACCGGCCGCTCGCTGATCGTCGCCGGCTTCGAACAACGACCCGCGGGCGAACCGATCCGGGAGTCACTGGCGCGAGCGATTCTCAGCCAGGTCGAGCAGTTCGACGACCGGACCGAAACGGTCGAACTGTGGCGCCGGGCGATGGCGACGGCGCCCCAGCGGATCCGGCGAGCCGCATTCCTGGACGACGACGAACGCAGACGACTCATCGCGCTGGCATCCACCCGCATGAAGACGACCAACGAGCTCGCGGCGGGCGTCGTGGTCCACAGCGTGCTCGCCGCCGCCGAATACGCGTACGACTACTGGCTGAGCCAACCGACGAAACGCACACTCCGCGACCTGACCCGCGAAGCCCTGGACATCGTCAGCAGCCAGCCACAGTGACCACGGGATCCGAGGGGCCAAATGATCTACCAATGATCGTTCAGCCGCCGGGTATCCACGGAGGCGAGCCGTAGCTGAAGAGGTACTCAGCCGCGCGGCTTCATCGGGGCGGCGAAGTACGGCCGGCGCGAGTTCTCCACCGCTTCGAACCCGTAGCGGAGCATTTCCGTCTCGTATGCGGCGATCGCGGTGGACAGTGCACTCCGGCCGGCTGCCACGTCGGCGAGCCGGGCGGTGAGCAGCGCCGCGTCACGCAACGCGGTGTTGGCGCCTTCGCCGCGCCCAGGGGTCATGGTGTGGATCGCGTCGCCCAGCAGGGTGACTCCGGGTTGGCTCCACCGCTGGACCGGCCGGGCGCAGAAGATACCGAACGGGTAGGTGGCCTCGGCGTCGGCGTTGTCGATGATCGCGCGCAGGCCCGGGTGCCAGGTCGCGACCAGGTCCTCGGCGATCGCCTGCAACGCGGGACCGGTCGAGCCCCAGAACCGGCGTGCACCAACCAGTCCCTCCTCGCGCAGGCTGAGTGTCCAGCGCAGGTAGTCACCGGTGGCGGTGAGCCGCACGTGGGGAGCGAGCCGGGCGGTGGCCCGCGGGAAGGGTTCGATGGCGGTAAAGCGAGCGGCCCCGAGCGTGCGGCCGCGATCGTCCTTCGCGCGAGCCATGCCGTGCAGGAAGTCCGGGGGGATCCGGTCGGTCAGGGCGGGGGTGAGTGGGGTGCGGCCGTAGATGGACCGGCCGAAGTCGTCGAATCCGGCGTCGGGGACGAGCTGGCCGCGCACGGCGGAGTCGGCGCCGTCCGCACCGACGATCAGGTCGGCGTCTTCGCCGGCGCCATCGGCGAAGTGGGCACGAAGCCGGCCTGCCGGGCCGGTGTCGTAGCGGCGGAATTCGCTGTTGTAGCGGATCGCGTCGCCGAGTTCGGCGGAAAGGATCTCGCGAAGGGTCTGCCGGTTGACGCCGACACCCACACGCGGCCGGTCCACGGTCTGGGCGGGCAGCGGCCGGCGGAGGATCTCCCGGAGCCCGGCGGTGAACAGCACGAAGTCGCCGGTGGCCGCGGGTGAGGCGGTGGCCCGGTACAGCTCGTAGAGGTGGGTGGGCAGGCAGGCGCTCAACGCGGCGTCGCCGGTTTCGTTGATGTGGAAGCCATAGCCCTGCCGCCCGGTGGTCATCGAGGGGGCACGGTCGAACACGGTGACGTCGATGCCTTCGGCGCGCAGGCCTTGGGCCAGGCACAGGCCACCGATCCCACCGCCGATGACCAGTACACGGAGGTTGGTCGCGGGCCGGGCCGGATCGTGGCTGTCGCGCGGGACGCCCGGGTCTGTCATGCCAGCCAGATTAGCAGCCTGGACAGTAACTGTCACGACTGTTAAATGGCGGTCATGACCGCAAATGTCACTGCCGCTACCCTGGCTGCATGAACGCGACGCGCCACGGGAACGCCAAGCTCGCGCTGGTGCTCGGCGGAGGGTCGGCCCTCTCGCAGGTGGCCAAGGATCTCGGCACCGCACTCGACCGGGCCTTCGCCGACCTCGACCTGACCGCGCAGCAGGCCGCGCTGCTCATGCACGCCAGCCGCTCCGTCAGCAGCCCCTCCGCGCTGATGACGCGGCTGGGTACCGACACCGCGGGCATGACCAAGCTGCTCGATCGCCTGGAAGCCAAGGGACTGCTGCTCCGGCGGCGAAGCGCCGAGGACCGGCGCTCCGTGCTCATCGAGCTCACCGACACCGGCAAGCGACTCGCGCCCAAGGTGCCGATCGTCTTCGGCAAGATCACCCGGCAGCTGTTCGACGGGTTCACCGCCGACGAGCTCTCGGCGCTGTCCGCGATGCTGGACCGGATGAGCCACAACATCACCGGCAACCCCACGGCCTAGCTCGGACTTCCGATCGCCGCTGGGAATCAGCCGGCGACGGCGATCCGCACTCGTGGATGGCTCTGCCACTGCGCGTTGTCGGCGCTGAAGGTCGCGTCCCAGTCGATGAATGACGCGCACAGCTCGCCGTCGGGGGAACGCAGGTAGGTGAAGGAGGTGAAGGGGCCGGCCTGCCAGCCGCCGCCGGGCAACTGGTGCGGGGTGAACCGGTGCAGTTCAGGCAGCTCGGAGGACAGACCTTCGGCCTCGTCACCCTCCTGCACCAGAACCGAGGCTCCGGCCGGGCCTTGTTGCTGGACCAGCAGTTCGGCCAGCCTCGCGGGCTCGATCCGGGTGCAGGCCCATCGGCCGAACGCCTCGAACGCGGTGGGAGAGGTCAGCGCCACCTGACCGGTTCCCGGCACGGTGGCGACCAGGGTGGGGCGGCGGGTCATGCCGTCCGACGGTGAGCCGAGGTAGACCGCGCGGAGGTCCAGTCCGGGCTCGAACGGTTCGCTCACCAGCAGGTACCCGGTGCGCCGAGGCACGAGGAAGCCGCGTTCGCCGCGGGTCACCGCACCGGCCATCACCACGTCGTCGCAGCCCGCGGCGATGGCGGCGGCCCTCGCGGCCCTGGCGTCGTCCTGTTCGGTCACCGCACACCGTCCAATGCACATGTCACCATCAGGGCCAGATCATGCCGGGCCTGCCCGGGGGTGAAGCCGGCCGGGATCGAATAAGCCGCCGCCAACGCCGGGTAGCTGGCCCGGTAGGTCTGGCTCACCCGGCGGGCGACCTCGTTGGGCTGCATGGTCACCAGCCACCGGTACTCCGCGGGCACCACGTCGGGGTTGCCTGCGACTCTGGCGACACTCAGCAGGTAGTCGCGCTGGGCCATGAACGCCTGGTATTCCGCCATGAAGGTGAGCAGCGGCTGACCGTTGGCGTGCTGCAGGAAGTGAACCGACTCGTGCACGAGGGTGCCCGCCATCGCCTGAGCGTTGCGTTCCGCGACGAACAGCATCCGCAGCTCCGGGGAGTAGAAGCCGTTCGCGGCGCCGACCGAGGCCAGGTCCCGCAGCGCGGCGGCCAGCTTCGCGGGATCGGTCAGCTTCGCCCTGATGGCCGCCTCCGACATCAGGCAGACCCGGTCCTCCCGCATCAGCTTCGCCGCGAACTCGGCGAACACGTTGTTCTCGGCACCGATTTCGAGCATCAGCTGGGTCAGTGTGAGGTTGGCCTGGGTGCGTGCGCCCGTACCCAGTGCGGCCACCGCGGCTTGGACCCGTTCGACGACCGCGCTGTCCGACTGTGCTCTCGCGATGACGCGCTCGGCCAGCGCCGCGTCCGGAACGACGCGGCGGATCTCCGCGGCGAACCGCTCCACGTCACCCGCCATCGTGAGTGCGCGTTCGGCCTGGGCGACCCGCCTGGCGATGCCGATGGCCGAGCCGACGTCCATGCCGATGCCGACGATGTCCATGACGATGGGCAGCAGCTGGGGCTGGTTGCGGGAGATGTCCGCCAACGCGGGATCGACGGACACCTGTCCGGCGGCCGTTTCCGCCCGGTACTGCTGCACGTCGTGGCCCAGTTGTGCCAGCCCGATACCCGCACTCACCCCGGTGGCCGCCGCGGCCACCACGAAGGCGCCGCCGGCCGTGGCGATGCCCGCGACGACGCCCGCGGTGATGGCCAGAGCGGCCACCGCCACCTCGCGAGCGTGCTCCTCCGACCGTTCCCGCTCCCGGTGACGTTCGATCACCTGGCCGAGCGGGCCGGACGACGGGATCCCCAGCGCGCGCCAGGTCAGCTCGGGCACGTCCCGCAGGTCCCACAGCTTGAGCGTTCCGTCGGCGATGTTGGCCCGCGTCCGGGCGATGTTGTCGAGGGTGCCGGTGGTCCACGACCCGATGAGCTGCTCACGTTCGCCTTCCGGCAGCCCGGCGATGCTGCCCGGGCGGTAGCTGTCGCTGAGCAGGATCGGGTAGGCCAGCCCCTGCGCGGAGCGTTCACCCGCCTGCTCGGCCTCCAGTTCACCGATCCGCGCGTCCAGTGTCGCGATGGCGGTGTTGTCCCGGGTCATCTCCTCCAGGCCCTCGGGCACCCCGCCGGGCAGCGTCTCACCGCCCGGCCGCAGCCGCGCGTCCACCTCCTGCCGCTGCCGCCGCAGGTCCGCGATCTGGTTCGCCCTGGCCTGCAGCCGCCGGTCGGCGTTGAGCAGGCCCTCCACGTCGGCTGAGCACACGTTCGACCGGTAGCGCGTCTGTTCCCTGCGGACGACGTTCTCGTTCTCGGTCAGCATCGTGTCCGCGATGGCGTGTGCCCGTGCCGCCCACATCGCCGGGAAGCCCTCCTCGACCCGGTGCCGCAGCCCCGCCTCGTCCGTTCCCAGCTCGTGCAGCGCGGGCCAGATCCGCGCGTTGAGAGCGTCGATCTCCTGGGTCAGCGCCTGGGCCTGACTGCGCAGATCCGCCATCAACTCCGGTGACGCACCAGTGCCGCCGGACAGCTCCTCCCCACGCGCGAGCGCCTCGTTGCGTCGCTGGTAATCGACCTGAGCCGCGTTCACCTCGTTGAGCTGCCGCCACTTCTCGTCCCTGGCGAGCAGGTTCTCGTACACCGGGAACCCGGACAGCAGCGTGCCGAGCGAACGCTGGTCCTCTTGCGACATCGGCGAAACCTGCCTGAGCACCGTCGCCTGGTAGGCCAGTTGCCGCACGTCCTCCGCGGACATGCCGGGGCTGGGCGCGGGCGCCGCCACGACCGGGTCGCGCTGTACCAGCAACGAACTCACTGCCCTGTTGCCCGCACTGCCCTGTAACCGCAGCAAAGCGCCGACGACACCTGTCTCCGGCTCGGTCTCCCGGTCCTGCACGGTCAGGCCCGGCCGGGTGCTGCGCTGATCAAGGTCACGCATGGAGCCGCCTCCATCCCCTCACCCCACTTTGGCACCCCCAGCACCAAGGCGATAGCGGCCCGCGTGCACCTCCGGCAGCCCTTTCGGACGCACCTGCGGGAATGACGGCGACGTTCCACCGGTGCGGGATCGCGTGGTGATCTGATTTCCGAATACGGACCGTCAGGGGTCAGTGCGCACGATAGGTTCCCGCAATGGCCGATTCGGTGACGTCCCTGGAGGACACGCTGCGCCAGCGTGCCAGTGCCACTGTTGTGATCATCCTAGGTACCGCGGTGACCGTGGCTGGTTACGTGGCGTCCAACTACATCGGGCTGCTCCTGGTGGGCCTGGCCGTGACCAGCGTGGGTATCTCGTGGCGGCTGGAGGTCCGGCGCCGCACACGCATCGCCAATGGCGCCCAGGCGATCCGGGCGTTGTGGACGCTGACGCGCTGCATCCCGGACCATCGGCTGGTGGTCGACCCGGTGACCCGGCGAGTCTTCGGCGCTCACCGACGGCCCGGGTTGCTCAACTTGTTCGTCCTGCGTTATCCCGACGAACCGGGCGACGAGAGCGACGTCCTGATCACCCACTACCTGGTTGGGGCGTTCGGCAGGCCGCATTCGCCGCCGCTGGTGCGCCACGAGGAAACGATGTCCGAGGACCCCACCACCCCCGCACCGGCAAGGACCATGTCCAGGAACGAGGCGCGAGACCTGCTGGCGTTCGGCGACGCGACCGGCGTTCTCGCCGCCGACATCGAGGAGATCCGCTCCCTGACCGCCGAACTGACACGCGCATTGGCCGTCTGAAACTCCTTCGCCCGGCTGAGCGGCGAACAGCTCGCTTGTCTCTTGTGGACGTTGGTGATTTCGTGGTCAGGCGGCGCTTCACGCTGGGCGCGGCTGCATCCCTCCAGTGCCTGTTTCAGCAGGTCCGCCGGATCTGGCGCCGGGCCGGGTTACGCTCTCGGCAGCGGGCGGCTGGGCGAATCCGCCCGGAGGGGGAGAGTTGTCGACATCGGACACGTCGGGACTGGCATTCGGGATCCTCGGCCCGCTCGAAGTGACGCGTGGCGGCACGCCGGTGCCGGTGAACGGGCCGAAACTGCGGATCATGCTGGCGGCGCTGCTGCTCCGCCCGAACGCGACGGTCCCGGTGGACCGGCTCGCCGAGGAGCTGTGGGGCGACGAGCAGCCCTCGACCGCGCGCAAGAGCACTCAGCTGTACGCGCAACGGCTGCGGCGCGCGCTGGGTGAGGCCGTGATCGAGACGCGGCCTGATGGGTATCTGCTGCGGCTGGAGCCTGGGCAGCTGGATCTGCTGCGTTTCCGCGCCCTGGTCGAGCGGGCCCGTACCGCGGAGCCGGCGGCCGAGCGGACGCTGCTGGCCGAGGCGCTGGCCTGCTGGCGTGGCGCGCCGCTGGTGGATGTGCCGTCCGAGTCGCTGCAGCGCGACCATGCGGTGCCGCTGGCCGAGGAACGGCTGCGCGCCAGGGAGCGCTACCTGGAGGTCAGCCTCCAGCTGGGCGCGCATCGCGAGATCATCGGCGAACTCGCCGCTCTGACCAGGGAAAACCCCTGGCAGGAGTCGTTGTGGGTGTTGTACATCCTCGCGTTGCACCGCAGCGGGCGGCAGGCGGACGCCCTGGAGACCTACCGCGATGTGCACCGGATGTTCACCGACGAGCTCGGCGTCGAACCCGGACCGCGGCTGCGCGCGGCACACCGCGCCATCCTGACCGCGCAGGAGGAGATCCCGCTCACCGAGCCGCTGCCCGCTGTCTGCCAGTTGCCCGCCGACCTGCCCAGCTTCTCCGGCCGGACATCGGACCTGGCGAACCTGGACGCGCTGCTCGGCGACCCGCCCGGGCACCGCACCCTGGTGATCGCCGGACCTGGCGGTATCGGCAAGACCGCGCTGGCCGTGCACTGGGCACACCGGGTGGCCGAGCGGTTCCCGGACGGCCAGCTGTTCGTCGACCTGCGCGGGTATGCGTCGACCTCGCCGTTGTCCAAGACCCAGGCGATGACGTTGTGCCTGCGGGCGCTCGGCGTGTCCTCCACCCACGTGCCGATGACACTGGACGAGCAGGTCGTGCTGTACCGGACGATGCTCGCCCGGCGACGGGTGCTGGTGGTGCTGGACAACGCGGCCGACGCCGACCAGGTCCGCCCGTTGCTGCCACCGAACCCCGGCTGCGCGGCGCTGGTGACCAGCCGCAGCGACCTGCGCGGGCTGACCGTGCTCAACGACGCGCAAGTGCACGCCCTGGATGTACTGTCCACTTCGGACACCCGGGTGCTGCTCGCCGACCTGCTCGGCGCCGACCTGGTCGATGCCGAGCCCACGGCCGTGGACCGGCTCGCCGATCTGTGCGGATACCTGCCGCTGGCGTTGCGGATCGCGGCGGCGAACCTGCTGGGCGGCAAGCACGCCCGGGTCAGCGACTACGTGGCCGCGCTGCGCGCCGACCCGCTCGCGGAGCTGGCCATCGAGGGCGACCCGGACGTCGCCGTGCGGGCCACCTTCCAGCTGTCGTACCAGGCGCTCGACGAGCCAGCGCGGCGGGTGTTCCGGCTGCTGGGCCGCGTGCCCGGCCCGGACTTCGACCTGGCCGCGGCCGCGGCGCTGACCGGCGCGGCCGAACAGACCCGCCGCTGCCTGGACCGGCTGGTCGCGGCGAGCCTGCTGACCCGGCGCGGGCCGTCCCGGTTCCAGTTCCACGACCTGGTCCGCGAATACGCCGCCGACCGCGCGCGAGCCGACGAGACACCCGAGGAGCTGGCGGCGGCCGACACCCGGCTGTTCGACCACTACCTCGGCATCGCGTCCGCGGCCACGCAACGGCTGTTCCCGCTGTTCCGGCGGCTGCTGCCCGGTGCGGGCGAACCCACCGTGGCGTTCGACGACGACGAGCCGGCGATGCGCTGGCTCGACACCGAACGGCCGAACCTGGTCGCCGCGGCCGAACGCGCGACGAGCTGCCCCGGGCTGCGGCACTACAGCGTGCTGCTGGCGGACGCCCTGCGCGGCTACTTCGCCGGACGCGGCCTCGCGGCGGACGGGCTGGCGGTGGCGAACGCGGCGCTGGGCGCGGCACGCGAGGCCGGTGACCGCCGCGCTGAGGTCGCCGTGTTCGTGCTGCGCGGGATGATCGCGTACAACCTCAGCGACTACGACGCCGCGCTGGCCCATTTCGAGGAGGCCCTCGAAGGCAGCGTCACCGTCATGGACCCGGCGGCCGAGGCGGAGGCGCGCCACGGCCTGGGCCGGGTGTGCTCCCAGCTCGGCAAGCCCCACGACGCGACGCGTCACCACGAGCGCGCTCTGGCCATCGCGCGGCAGGCGGGCGACGAGAGCACCGAGGCACGGGAGATCAACTACGTCGGTGTCTCGCTGCTGTCGCTCGGCCGCGTCGAGGCGGCGATCATGTGCCACACCAAGGCGGCGGAGCTGAGCGCACGGATCGGCAACCAGCACATCCGGCTGCTGTCGCTCAACGGCCTCGGCCTGGCCCACTGGACCGCCGGGCGGATGCGCGAATCCGCCGAGTACCACGAGGAAAGCCGGCGGCTGGCCGACCAGTGCGGTATGCGGCACGGTTTCACCTCCGCGCTGGTCTGCCTGGCCGAGACCTACTGCGACCTCGGCCGCTACGGCGACGCGGAGAAACAGGCCCGGCAGGCCCTCGAACAAGGACGCGAACTCGGCGAGCGCCGCCACGAGGCGGGCGCACTGGAGATCCTCGCCACCGTCGCGCGGCGGCGTGGCCGGTTCGCCGAGAGCATCGAGGGATACGCGGTGGCTCTCGAACTGTCCCGGAAGATCAACTTCCGCTACGGCGAAGCGTCCATCCTCATCGGACTCGCCGCGGCCCACCGCGCCATCGGCCGCCCCTCCGACGCGGTGACACACACCGAACTCGCACTGGCCAAGATGAACGAGACCGGCATGCGCGTCCTCGAATGCGCCGCCCTCACCGAACTGGCGGCCGCACACCTGGCGCTGGGTGACGGGCCGACCGCCACCCGCGACATCGGCCGGGCACTGAAGATCGCCCGTGAGGACGGCCAGCGGCTGAACGAGGCCCGCGCTTTGCGGGTGGCTGCCGCGATCCGTGAGTCGTACGGGGAAACCGCCAAGGCCGCCGAGCTGACTTCGGCGGCCCTGGAGATCCTCACCGACTTGGGTGTCCCGGACTTGTGAGCGTTCCAGGCGGAATGCTCACAAGTCCGGTCACCGGGTCACCTCCAGCCGAGCCGTCCCACCCGGTAGGCCTCCTCCATGTGGACCTTGTTGAAAGCCGATAGATCGATGTCCTTGAAGTAGCCGGACCTGGCCCACTCCCCTCCGCCGGCCACGGGCCACGGAATCTCGGCCTCCTTGCCGCGCGAGCCGCTCACGGACAGCGAGTACTTCCCGTCCGAGCTGCGGCCGATCTCCACGCCCACGGGGGATTCCTTGATCCCTGCGCTGGCCCAGACCCCGGTGCCGCCGAGGTCTGTGATCGTGCCCTCACTCACCTTGATGCTGAAGCCGTAGCTGTAGCCGACCTTCGCGCCGACGCCGGTCTTCGCCGAAGCCGACCAGCCGTAGCCGATGGAGTCCCTGGCGATGCACACCTCACCGGCCCCACCAAAGCCGGCGAAGGCCTCCGCACCGGCGCAGATGGAGATCGTGATGCCGCCGAGACCGTCCCGCCCCGGCAGATGAGCCGCCGCGAGCCAGTCGTCCATCTGCTTCTCATTGGCCTGCCTGAGCATCTGGACCCCGGCCAGCAAGTCGATCGAAGGCTTCGGGGGCGGCGTGCCGAGGATCCGCTCGTTGGTCTTGCGTCCCGCCTCCAACTGCCCGGCCGCCTGCCGGCAGCCGCTGTCCGACAATATGTCGCTCCGGTTGAACAACGGACCGGCCGCGCACCGCATCGCCCTTTCGTCCGCGTTCGTGAGCTCGGAGCGCCACACCTTCACGTCGGTCGCGCTGATCCTGGCCGGCTTCGTCCCATTCTTGCCACCGATCGAGGAGTAGACGCGAGGGTCGTAGCCGGGGAGAGATCTCATACCGAACGGCTGCTCCAGCGAAGGTGCTGGGGACGGTGTTGGGGAGGCTGGGTTGTAGCCGCCGGAGTGGCCGCAGTCGTCCATCATGCAGCGTTGGGCGATCAGGCCCGATGGGTCGCTCTCGGTGACCGGGTTGTTGTCGCTGTAGGTGTATCCGTTGAGCTGCTGCGGATCTCCAGCGTTCAGCACCGGGTCCACCGAGATGAACCGGCCGGTGTCCGGGTCGTACTCGCGTGCACCCAGGTGGGTCAGGCCGGTGCTGGAATCCATGACACCGCCGACGAAACCGCGCGTGCCGGGGAATGCCGGAGCCCCGCCACGCGGACCGCCGAACGGGAGCTGGCGGCGCTGCACAACGTCCAAAGTGGACGAATTGACCGCCGTCCGCGCCGTGCTCTGGTGGTCGGATGCCAGCCACGTCAAGGCGCCCCGGCCTTGGCGCATCGCCACCGTCCGGCCGCCGTGGGCGTAGTACCGCGTCACGGTGGGGTTTCCGCCCGCGGCGGGAACGCGCAGCTCCTGGTTGCCCAGGTACAGCGTGGTTCCACCCGGGTCACGCCGGATCAGCCGGGCGCCCGAAGCGTCGTACACGTAGGAGGTGGACTGGGAACCCTTCGTCACCGACGCCAGCTTCCCCTGCTCGTCCCACGTGAACTGCTCGCCGGACGACCGCGAGGCCAACTGCCCCGCAGCGGTGTAAGCATACGAAGTGACACCGCTGGGCCCGCTGACCGAACCCAGAGCGTGTGCGTGCCCCGGGACCTCACCCTTGTACGTCCGGATGACATCACCCGAAGCCGCGTGATCGGTGGAGGTGGCCCGGTTACCCGCCTTGTCGTAGGTGAACGACTGCCAGTACGGCGCCGGGCCGCGCAGACCCGCCACCGACGGATCGGCCGAGCACGCCGGGGCGGTCCACGCCTCGGTCAACCGCTGCAACCCGTCGGTGCGGAAACACTGGACGTCACCGGCGAAACTGTCCGCGATGGACGTGATGCTCCCGGCCTGATCGTAGGAATAGCGCACATCGGACTGCATCGGCGACGGCACCTCAGCGTCCACAATGGACCGCGTCAGGCGCCGGTCGTTCTGGTCGTAATACTGCGACAACCACACCCGTTTGGTGCCGGCACCCAGCGTCAGCCGCGCCAGCTCGCCGTAACGCGTGAAATCGGTCGCCGACACCAGGTCGACGGTGGTGCCCTCGTAGCCGCCCCAGCTGGTCGTCAGCGGGCCGAGCGCGTCGTAGCCGAAGCTCACGGTCTCGGCGGGCAGCTCACCGGCCGCGGGATAGGCCTGGCTGGACATGCTGCCGTCCGGGTTGTAGCCCGCGTACGACGAATACGTGCCCGCCAGCAAGCCTTCCGAGGCCGGAATGATCAACGACGTGCCGGTCGGCCGGTACGCCGGGTCGTAGCTGAGCACCTTCCCGGTGTAGGCCTTCCCGTTCACGAACGCGGTCGACGAGGCGGGCTGTCCCTTGCCTCGGGTCACCGTGTCGTACGTCCATTCCGCCAGCTTCGTACCGTCGACGGAACCCGCGAACTTCCCAGTCGCGCGCCCCAAGGTGTCGTAGGTGTACGCCAGCACCGAACCGCCGGCGTCCCGCGACGTCAGGACCTGACCGGCGTCGTTGTACGTCTTCGTGATCACGCCGCTGTCGGGGTCGTCGCTGCTGGTCTGACGACCGAGGAAGTCGTACCCGAACCGCCAGACCGCGCCCGAGGGGTCGGTCATCGTCGACGTCCGGCCCGCCTTGTCGTAGGTGTACTTGGTGGAGTCGAAGCCGCCGTCGTGGTGCTGCCGCAGCTCGACGGTCTGCCCGCGCACGTCGGTGTACGTCGACGTCGGTGTTCCGCCGGGAGGCGGCGTGACGTCCACGTGGTCACCGAAGTACGCCGTCGTGGTCCGCCGCTTCTCGAAGGCACCCGCGAAGTAGATCGACGCATCCGCGCGCCCCGCTCCGTCGAAGTGCGACCGGGTGTGCCCCGGGATGTCCACATCGGACGCGATCCGCAGCTCGGTGTCCACGGCTTTGTCGTTGTAGTACGGCTGGGTGGTCTTCCACACGCGGCCCTGCGAGTCGTAGCGCGTGTCGGTGAGCAGGCGCCCGCCACCCATGGCTGGGGCCTGGACCTGACGGGGCCGCAGCAACCCGTCGTAGATGGTGTTCCCGGAGACCTCGGCGCCGGTCGGGCCGATCCCGGTCGTGGTGATCACCGTCGGCGCATCGGCGCGCACGAGGTACGCCATGCGGCTGAAGGGCACGTCCGGGTGGTCGGCCTTGGTCCAGGACGGTGTCCACACCGCGGTCGCACGGCCGAGTGCGTCGTACTGCGTCTCGGTTTTCCGCGCGTTCGGGTCACTGGTAAGCGTGGGCAGTCCCCATGCCGGGTCGAACGTCGTGGTCGACACCAATCCGGCTGGCACAGCGTCGGTTCCGGGGCTGGTGACCACGGTCTTGGCGACCGGGCCGCCGACCTCCGGCGTGAACGCCGTCTTCGTTGTGCGCCCAAGGGTGTCCGTACTCGACGTGACCCGCCCGTGCGCGTCGTAGACGGAGGTGCCGGCCGTGAAGTACACCGGGCCGGCCGCCGGACGCTCCTTGGCGACCTCGGACTTCACGGCGTTGCCGTGCTCGTCGTAAGTCGTCTTGCTGTCGGACAACGCATCCCGCGGATGCTCGACGTCAGCTCCACAGTGGACGGAATCCGTCCACACGTGCCCCGGCAAGCCCATCAGCCAGGCGTCGGAGTTGCGCGCGTACTCGGTGTGCGTGCAGCGGTCGTCGGCGGCCGTGTCGGGGTCGCCGAGGTCGTTCACCTTGGTCACCAGGCCGAGGTCGTCGTACGTGGTCTCGGTCCGGGTCTTGCGCCAGCCGGAACCCAGTGCGGTGTAGCCAGTCGACACCCCAGCGCCCACGAGATACGCCTTGAACGCACCCCGCGTGGCCGTCGGCCCCTGCACCGACGGCTCGGTGATCGACTTGCTCACCCGTGCCGGATCCGGCTGGTCCGACGGCCCCTCGCGGTCGAACGTCGCGCTCTCGAAACCGAAGCCCGCCAACCAGTCCGAGTCGGCCCGCACGCCGCCCTCGGAGTCGGACACCGAAGCCTGCCGTGTCCCCGACGGCAGGTGATCACCGTCCATGCCACGGTAGAACCGCTGCTCGGACATGGTCACCGGACCTGCCGGATCGTCCGCGGTGCCGTTGCGCACCCGCACCCGGCCGAACCCGCGGAACTCGTTCCACGTCCGCTTGTCGTCCTTGGTGAACTCCGAGGTGTCCCAGTGCCAGGCCGCGCCGTCGAGGTACTCGTACCGGGTGACCTCCTCGGGGAAGGTCGACCTCGGCTGCCCGTCCACGGTCAGCCGGTCGGTCTGCGTCACCGACGTGACGACGTACTTGTGGAAGTAGTCGGTCCGCTCGGCGTGGTTCTTCTTGGCCCACCGCACCGGGAAGCACCGTTTGGTGTTGGTCTCCGGGTTGGCGGGCAGGTTGCCCGGCTTGCACTCGGACTCGTAGGTGATCGAGGTGAACCCACCGGTCTCGGACACGATTCCCGTCACCCGGTAGCGCATCAACGGCGAGGCGCCGTCCGCCGGCATCTCGACGCGGTTGTACAGCGGCGTGCCCTGGAACGTCACCGACGGCATCTCCGCCGTCCCACCGGCCAGGCCGGTGTGCTTGATCCCCTTGAGCCACAACGCGGCCTTCTCCCCGTCACCGGGATCGGGGTACTGCTGGTCCAGTTCCCACCGGTCGACGTCGCCGAAGTCCGTGCCACGCCACACCTTCGTGGTCACCGACGCCAGCCGCTTGGTGGTCCAGAACGTCGGCGAGTGGTTGTCCGCGCAGGTGGCCTGGTCGCACTTGGCCTCCCACGGCACATCCGGCCAGTTGTCCTTCTTCTCCGGCTTGCAGTCGCTGCCCGGCACACACCGGTCGGCCGTCGTGAACACGACCCGCCCGGACGGCTGCGTGACGCCGTCGCGCAGGCCGTAGTCGATGTGGTCCAGGTACCCGCCACGGGCGTACGAGACGGCGTTGTCCTTGCCGTTGAAGCCGTAGGAGTTCGTCTCGGTGGTGTAGTAGAACCGCATCTCGTTGCCGTTGCGGTCCACCACGCGGCTGAGGTTCCACCGCCACGCCTGGGTGCACGAGGACGCGTCGAACGAACCGCCGTGACACGGCTCGCCGGAGTCGTCGCCGAACACCGGCACCGTCCACGTCGACCCGGCGTCCGACCCGAAGAAGTACTGGGTCCCGTCGACGGTCGTGATCTTCCACGACTCACCGTCGTTGTCGCCGTTGCCCGTGCCGGTGATCCGCTCGATGCGGGACCCGTCATCGTCGCGCGGCCGCCACTTCCCGGTCGCGTCGTCCCGGATCAGCATCCCGCCCGCGCCACCGTAGGACGCCGTGGCGTTGTCGCTGCGCCAGCACAGGTCCCCCACCTGTGGTGGCTTCACGTCGCCCTCGGTGTCCGCCGAACACCCCCCGTAAGTGCGCTCGACGAACCCCGAGGACAACGCCCAGCCGTCGCCGATCCACGACGGCTGGTTGTTGGTCACCGTCGTCCGTCCGTCCACAGCGGACGATCGGTAGGACAGCGCGAGGCTCGGCGTCAGCCCGCCCGCCGCTGGTGGCACCCGCAGCGGGTACGACCAGGTGAAGTCGCCGGTGTGCGGCGACACCGCCCAGCTCGCCGACGGCGAGAGCGAGGTCGCCGTCGACGTGCCCGCGCCCTCCTGCGCGGGCTTGGCCGGCTGGTCGCCCGCGAGCTGGTGCGCCGACGCCTGGTCAGGCTCGATGGTCCGCCAGGACGGGCTGCTCACCGGCACGGACGGGACACTGTCCAGCTTTGTGGACGGCTCCCCCGCCCACACCGGTCCCGCGACGGCCAGCAACACGGACGCCGCCAGCTGCGCGGCCACCGTCAAGGTCAAGCCACGCCTGGTTCTCCTACGCACAACTTCCCCCTTGGTCTTCATGCGGTGAGCAGGTAGCCCAGCGAGCCACGGACGGTCTGGCCCTCGCAGGCGGAGTCCCTCGACACGAACAGTTCCCCGGCGGCGATGTTCGACGCGCACTGGAACACCTGGATGTTCGGCCGTCCGGCGGGCGGCTGGGTCCAGATGTAGCCGGCCGTGCCCTCGACGGTCTTGCCCGCGCACGCCGGGTCGGTCGACACGAACCGGTCCGAACCGTCCACACAGGACTGCAGCAGCTGCGTCCCGGCCTCGTTCGTGCGCGCCACCAGTCCCAGCGTGCCCTCGAACCGGTAGCCCGGCGGCGGTCCGCCCGCGTCCACCGAGTGCTCGCCCGCCCGCGGCAGCAGGTACCGGACCAGCGGCGCGTACGCCGGGAGGTACCCGAGCAGGCCGTCCACCACCTGGCCCTCGCACGCCGGGTCGTTCGACTCGAACCGCTCGCCGTTGAACACGCACCGGTAGAGCGGCATGGTCGTCACCCCGGCGGGCCGGTCGATGTAGCTCGAACCGACCTCGCCCAGCTTCGTCGCACCCTCACAGGCCGGGTCGATCGAGACGAACGCGTCGACGTCGTTCTTCAGGCAGCTGAACATCGGGTGCGTCCCGGCGGTACCCGCGGGCACCAGCCTGCCCAGCGGCGTCTCGAACCGGAACCCGGCCGGGATCGGCGCGAACCGGTCCCAGATCCCGGTGCTGGTCCCGGCACTGCGGTGGTCGCCGGGGCCGACGAACCGGCCGAGCTGGCCGCCCGCGGGCGGCGCCCACCCGGCGCGGGCACGGATCTCCGCCTCGGGCACGACGCCCTCGTCGGTGTAGACCTCGTCGATCGCGCCGGTGAAGAACCCGGCGGGCACGCCGTTCTCCTTGTCCCGGCCGATGGTGAAACCGCCCCACGCCGTCCACAGCAGAACGTTGTCCTTCGTGCCGACGAGCTCCCCGTTGACGTACAACCGAAGCTGACGTGCCGGGTAGTCGTAGACGCCGGTCAGGTGCGTCCACTCGTTGAGCGCGGGAGCCGCCAGCGAGTTCGCGTACACCAGCGGACGGTTGTCCGCGTCGGCGTCGTCCGACCTCGGGGCACCGAAGATCCACCGGCCGATCTCCGGGCGGTACTGCAGCACCAGCCCGCTGTGCCGCGCGCCGTCCTGGCCGAGCACCGTCGCCACCTTGTCGCCGCGATGCAGTTTCGCCCACGCGGCAACAGTGAAGCTGTCGCGCATGACGGCCCCGACATTCCCGGTGGTGACCGCGGACGCGCCGTCGAGCAGCAGCGACTTGCCGGACCGGCCGGGCGGGTAGCTCGCGGTGCCGGTCAGCGTGGCCGTGTTACCGACCCAGGAAGAGTCCTTGAGCGTGCCGTCGTCGAAGCGCCAGGTCCCGCGGGCCGCGGGCGGGATGTCGTCGTGCACCTTCCGGACCTCGGCGTCGGTCAGCGCTTTGTCCCCGTACACGCGGACCTCTTCGATGCCGCCCTTGAAGAAGCACGCGTTGGTGCCGTTCCAGCGGCATCGGCCGATGGCGAACTTCCCGTTCGCGGCAGCCACTGTGACTCCGGTGATGACCCCGGAGAGGCCGCCGTTGACGTACAGCTTCAACTGGCCCAACGCCTTGTCGTAGACGAGCGTCAGGTGCACCCAGCCGTCGATGTACCCGGCCTCGGTGGACAGGACGTACTTGAGCTCGCCATTGACCGATGCCACGGCGGCCCACTTCTTCGCGGTCGGGTCGTACTGGACGTAGAACGAGCTGAGCTGGTCCCCGTCCTGCCCGAACACCGTGGTGTAGCGGGTGTTGTCGAGGTTGTAGACCCACGCCGACACCGAGAAGCTCGTATTCGTGTCGACGACCGGGCCCGACGTCTCCGCGGCTCCGGTCTTGCCGTCGAACCACCCGGTGGTGGCGTTGCGGCCGGAGTGCCAGCTCGCGCCCGCGCTCAGCGTCGCGGTCTTCCCGCGCCCGCTGGCGTCCGCCGCCGTGGTGCCGGTGTTCTCGTCGAACTTCCAGTACCCGGCATCGGCCGCCGGGAGCGCCGCCGGCTGATCGACCGGGTAGGACGAGTGCAGCGCCGAGACCCGGTCCGCGGTCAGCGCGCCGGTGTAGAGCCGGACGTCGTCGATGCCGCCGTGCCAGTAGTCGCCCCAGTTGTTCGCCGTCTTCGAACGGCCGAACTGCAGCCCGCCGTTGGCCTGCCACGGTTGCAGCAGCGTGCCGGACTCCTTGCGGACGCCGTCGACGTACAACCAGATGGTCTTGTTCGGCGCGTCGTACACGCCCGCCAGGTGCACCCAGCTGTTCAGGTCGCTCGGCCAGACCTCCACCGACGCCTTGGTCACCGCGCCGCCCGCCTCCGGCACCTCGAAGATCCAGTTGTTGTCGTGGCCCTTGTCGTCGATGACGTTCCCGAGCCGGAACTTGCTGGTGCTGCTGGTACTGCCGCCGTCCAGCGACACGGCGCTGCGGAAGCACCGGTCCGTCTGCTCGATGTCACAAGGGTTGTCCTTGAGGTTCACCCACGCGGACACCGTGAAGCTGGTGTCGGTGCGTATGTCCATCTCGGGCGTCGTGGCGTAGCCGCCGTTGGGCAGGTCGAGCGCGTTGCCGACGCGGCCAGGCGCGAACGTCGCGCCCGCGCTGAGCGTCGCCGGCTTCACGCCGACGGCGTCGGCACCGCGCGTTCCCTTGCCCTCGTCGAACGTCCACTGGTGGGCGAGGCTGACATCCCGCCCGGACATGGTCTGGATCTCGCCCGCGAGCAGTGCGCGGGTGTAGAGCGAGACGTCGTCGATGGCGCCGGTGAACGCCTCCACCTTCGGGTTGTCCGCCCACAGCGACCGTCCGATTTGGACATTGCCGGTGGCGTCGAACCCACCGGTGTGCGCGGCCGAGCCGACGAGCACACCGTTGACGTACAGCTCGATCCGCTGGCGGTCCTTGCTGTAGACCCCGGCCAGGTGCGTCCAGACCCCCGGCTGCGCGACCGGGCCGGAGGCCTCGTCGCCGGTGCCCGGCTGGTCGGTGTTCATGGCCACGAAACCCCAGCGCCCGTCCGAAAGCGCGCGCAGGTCGAACCCGGCGACGTGCTGCCCGTTCTGCGATACGACCGCGGCCTGGCCGCCGATCTTGTCCAGCCGCGCCCACGCGGTCACCGAGAAGCTGCGGTCGGTGTGCACGACCGGCCCCGTGGTAGTGACTGCGGCGGAGCCGTTGAGCCGCAGCGCCAGGTCACCCGGGTCAGGCAGGTTGGTC
Organism: Actinocrispum sp. NPDC049592; assembly: GCF_040675465.1. Taxonomy (NCBI): domain Bacteria; kingdom Bacillati; phylum Actinomycetota; class Actinomycetes; order Pseudonocardiales; family Pseudonocardiaceae; genus Actinocrispum; species Actinocrispum sp. NPDC049592. The sequence goes on from NZ_JBFAPA010000008.1 coordinate 311,892, forward strand.
TGCCCGGCCGCCCAGTCGGCGCCCGGCTCGACCGTGCCGGGGAACCGCCCGTTCACCTCGGCGGGATTGCCGTCGAACTTCCAGGTCGCCGCCGTCACACCCGCACTGGTGACCAGCGCGCGGACCTCGTCCGGCGAGATCGCGCGGCTGTACACGCGGACGTCGTCGACCGTGCCGGGCAGCCGCTGGTGCGCCTCGCCGCGGATCAACGCCTGGCCGATCCGGAAGGCGTGCAGCGCCTGCCACGGCGTGATTCTGGTGCTCTCGCCGATCTGTTCACCGTCGACGTAGAGCCGGATCTTGCCGCTGGGCGCGTCGTACGTCCCGGCCAGGTGGTACCACTGGTTGCGGACCGGCTGGAAGCTCGTGCTGACCCAGTCGTAGCCCGTCGGTGTGTCCGCGTCCGAGCGCGGCAGTACGAAGACCCACTTCTTGCCCTGGTACTGCAGGCAGAACGCGCAGATCTTCTCGCCGTCCTGGCTGAGCACGGTGAACGTGCCGTTCTCGTCGGCGTCCGCGTTCAGGCGAACCTGCGCCGCGACCGAGAAACTCTGGTCAGTGCGCACCATCGGGCCGGGTGTCGAGGCGACGCCGGTGGCGCCGTCCAGACGCAGCCCGCGGCCGACCGCACCGTCGGAGACGAACGCCGCACCACCCTCCAGCACGGCGTCCGTCCCGCCTTCGACCGCGTTGCGGGCGGTCGTGCCCTTGTCGTCGTCGAACTTCCACTGCGCGACCTGGACGTTGCCCGCGCTGACCAGGCCCATGACCTCGCTCGCCGCCAGCGGGCGGTCGAAGATCTGCACCTCGTCGATCGCGCCGGGGAACGCGTCGACGATGTTGCCGTCCCAGATGATCCGGCCGATCCGGACCGGGCCGCCCGCGTAGTCCGTGGCCGGCGGGGAGTGCGTGGTCGCGGCGAGCCTGCCGTCGACGTAGAGCCGGATCTCGTTGGCGTCCGGGTCGTACACGCCCGCCAGGTGCGTCCACGTGTTCTGCTGCGGCGCCCCGACCGCCGACTCCGCCATCGCGATACTCGTCCACGACCCGGTCGAGGTCGGTTTCCCGAACACCCAGCGCGGGTTGGTGCCGTCGGGTTCGGCCCGGAACCAGAGCGCGAAACCGGGGAACTTCAAGCCGTCCTGGCTGACGATCGCGCGGGCATAGCGGCTGTCCTGCAGGTTCACCCACGCGGACGCGGTGAACCCGGCGGTGGTGCGGACCGCGTTCGGCGCGGTGATGTCGTCGTCGTTGCCGTCCAGCTTGATCGCCGAGCCCTGCGCCCCGCCCGCCTGGAAGGTCGCGCCGTTGTTGAGCGTGCCGTGCCGGTCGCCGAGGAACGCGGTGTCCCGCGCGTTGCCGTCGAGCGACCACTGCGCCAGCGGGCCGTTGCCCGCGCGGACGTAGAACCGGTACTCGCGCTGTGGGCTCTCGTTGCCCGCCCGGTCGTAGCTGCGCACGTAGAGCGTCTGCGGGCCGTCGCCCGGCATGGGCAGCTTGACGGTCGCACCTTGGCCGAGGGCGTTCGCGTCGATCGGGATGTTCGGCGGGTCCTGCCAGCCGTACTTGTAGTGGTCGATGTCGCCGACACCGTTGCTGCCGAAGGTGAACGTGCCGGGCACGTCGGTGCCGCCGTGCCAGCGGTTGTCCTCTGTGTACAGATCGGACGCCACGGTCGGCATCTTGTCCGGGCGGGTCCGGTCGACGACGAAATCCTTGCCATTGGCCTGCCCGCTGGAGACCACGCCGTCGCTGGCGTGCACCCACCAGCCGATCCGCTGACCGTCCTTGTCCGCCAAGTTGATCTGCGCGGTGTGCACCGCACCGGACCCCTGCGGCGGCCCGCCGTCCCACGACGCGATCTCCTTGCCGTTGGCGGACACCCGCCACTGCGCGAGGAGGGAGTCACCGTCCGGATCGGACAGTTGCGCGTTCAGCGTGATGCTGTCCTGGCCGATGTAGGGCAGGCCGCCGCAGAACTTGCAGGGCGGGGGCAGTACCGGGTCGGTGCCGAGGGCGCCGGGCACGTCCGGCGTGCGGTTCCACTTGACCTTGAGCACCGTCGAGCCCGGGTCGTACTTGCGCCAAGCGTAGGAGTCGCCCGCATTCTTGGCCGCGAGGAACAGCGGGGTGTGGCCCCCGGTGGCGATCAGGTCGATCGGGATGTCCCACCCGACCTCCTTCCAGCCCGTGCCGCAGTCCCCCTCGTGCACGCCGGGCACCGAGATCGTGCGGTTCCAGCCGCCGCCCGGCTTGTTGTTCCACGTCGTGTTGACCCCGATCCCGCGGTCTGCCAGGAACACCACCTGTTCGCGGTTGGAACAGTCGGGGCTGGAGATGACGCTCGTGGTGAGGGTCGCGTTGATCAGCGTCCGGCCGCCCATGCCCGAGGTGTCGTACTGGAAGTAGGACTGCCCCACCCCGATCCCGTTGCACCAGCTGCCGCCCGGCAGGTCGCTCGGGCACTTGCCGACCTGCGCGTTGCCGTCGCCGCTGGTCCACCAGTACGCCGTGTCCGGGTGGCCGGACAGCACGTTCGCCCAGGCCCACTTCTGGATCGTGGTGAGCGTCGGGTCGACGGTGACCGGGTATTTGACCGCGGGGTCGGCGAGGAACTTCGCGTCCGGCGCCAGCAGCAGCGCACCGTCCACAACGGACACCCCGATCGGCGCGATGCGCCCGGCGGCGTCCCACATGGTCGACGGCGGCGCGCCGAACAACTCGGCGCCGGCCTTGTCGACGGCGTGCAGAGCGCCGTCCTTGTCCGCGGTCAGGGTGAGGCCGTCGGCCTTCACCAGCAGCCGGATCGCCTTGAGCGCGGGGTTTTGCGCGGCCTCGGCGTCGTGCACCACGAGGTGCTGGCTGAACCCGCTCCGCTCGGCGATCATCACCAGGTCCACACCCGGGAAGACGCCGCGGTAGGTGGCATGCGAGCCGGACAGCTCGGGCGCGGGCAGCGTGCCGGGCCAGGACAGCGCCAACGTCTTCCCGTCGCGCCGCAGGGTCGCGAGCGCGCCGTCCCCGCCCGGGGACAGGGTCAGGTCGCCGTCGGCGGCCTTGGGCGCGACCACACCGTCGGCCTGTTTGCCGAGATTGGTGTCGACGCCGACCCACTTGCCGCCCTTCTGCACCCGCACGGGCACGGCCGTCAGCTCAGACGTGAACGTGCCACCGGGGTTGGCGTACACCGCCTGGGTCGGCGTCCGCTCGCCGGCGACCTCCACCCGCGTCCCCTGCAGCCTGGCGGCCACCATCGCCGCGGGCGCGTCCGGCGCCTCCGCGATCGGCGCCGGCCGCGGCGGCGCCAGCTGACCGCTGCCCACGAGCAGCGTCAGCATCGAACCCATCAAGGCGGTGACCGTACCGGCCACCACGACACGACGCAGGTGCACCGTGACTCCTCCCCGCAGTCCCCAGTGGACAAACAGGGCAGAATCATGCGGAAAGGCGGCATCAACCCAGCATCAACCCGACATCAGGCGGGTTTGGCGTCCTCACGGGCAAAACCGGCAGTCAGTGATTCTCCGGATCATCGGACACCTGGGTGAACAGTATCCACGACAGCGGTGTTGACCGGTGAGGCAGGATGGCTGCCGGGGACTGGGGTGACTGGAGGGATTTCGTATGCGCAAGATCCTGGCCATACCGCTCGTGGTGTCATCGCTCGTGCTGGGGCTGGCCGGCCCGGCAGCGGCGGCGACCAAGGTGATCGTGCTTCCCGGCGCCACCTCCGCCGAGGGAATCACGGACGCGGGCGACGGCACGTTCTACACCGGCGACCTGATCGCCGGCACCATCTTCCGCGAGGACATCAGGCGGGGCACCGCGGAACGGTTCATCGAAGTGCCGCCCGGCACCGGGGCGGCGGGCCTGGACCTGGACCGGCGCCACAACCTGCTGTTCGTCGCGGGCGGGAACGGCGGCAAGGCGTACGTCTACAACACCCGCACCAAGGCGAAAGTCGCGGACTACACGTTCGGCGACCCTCAGACGTCGTACATCAACGACGTCGTGGTGACCCCGTATGGGGCCTGGTTCACCGACTCGTACCACCCGCAGCTGTTCTTCGTGCCGGACCTGTTCGGCGTACTCGGCTCGCCGCGCACACTTCCGTTGAGCGGCCCCGGGGCCGGCGGCTCCCCCGGCGAGTTCTTCATGAACGACATCATCGCCACACCGTCCGGGGACACCTTGCTCGTCGCCGCGACCACGCCCGGCAAGGTGTACACGATCAACCCGGTCACCGGAGCCAGCAAGGAAATCGCGGGCGTCGACGCGCCCAGCGTGGTCAGCCTCGTCCTCGAAGGCAGGCGACTGTGGGCGGTGCAGCTCAACGACACGATCAGCCGGTGGCGCCTGGACGGCGACCTGAGCCACGGCGTCGCGGCCGGCACGATCGAGGACGACCTGTTCGACCAGCCGGTCTCGGCGGCCAAGGTCGGCAACCGGCTCGCGGTGGTCAACTCGCACATCTTCAGCGGCTTCCCGCCCACCAGCCCGACCTACGAAGTCCTCCTGGTCGGCGCGTAAACCTTCGGAGGCGACATGGCGACCGTCGGCGTTGCTGGGGTGGGCAGGATCGGCACTGTCCTGGTAGGTCGCCTTGTCGAGGCAGGACATCACGTCGTCGCGACCGACATCCGCGCCGAACGTCGCGACGACGTGGTGACATCAGGCGCGCAATGGGCGCGGGACGTGGCGACAGTCGCGGCATCGTGCCCGGTCGTTTTCACGGTGCTGCCGGGAAGCCCAGAACTGCGAGAACTCGTACTCGGCGACAGCGACTTCTTGTCCACTATGGAGGATGGCGCGGTCTGGATCGACATGACCAGCGCGTCGGTCGAGCTCGGGCAGCAATGCGCGCGCGTCGCCGAAGTTCACGGCGTCGCCTACCTCGACGCTCCGATCGGGGGCGGTGTCGCGGCAATGCGCGACGGCACGGTCACCCTGCATGTGGGCGGAGATCTCGTTGTGCTGCAAGCGAACGCACCGATCCTCCGTGCGTTCGCCAGCACGGTTCACCATGTCGGCGGCCCTGGCATGGGATACCTGAACAAGCTGTTGATCAACCTGATGTGGTTCGGGCACTCCGTGCTGACCTCCGAAGCCCTGCTGCTGGCCCAGCACCACGGGCAAGCTCCCGGCCGGACGCGCGAACTCCTCCTGGGCAGCGCAGGCGACAGCGCCTATGTCAGGCAACACCTTCCTGCGCTGCTGGCTGGCGACTACCTCCGCGACTTCGGGCTGGACCGATGCGTCGAGGAACTCGACTCGGTCGAACGAACTGCCGGCCGAGCCCACCTGCCCCACCCGCTCACCTCCGTCATCGCCGAAGTGCATCGGCTGGCGCTGCAACGTTTCGGCGCCGTCGACGGTGAACTCATGGCCACTGCATGGCTTGAGGAACAGGCCGGCACCGAGCTACGCCGAAACAGCCCGCTACGAAAGAAGAACCAGCGCGACTGACTTTCCGTGGCCGGGTGGCGAGAACGAGAGAATTCGACAAGGGCGGGACACCAGGTCCCGCCCTCGCGCGATCAGGAATGCGGGCAGGTGTCGCGGTACTCCTCGATCACCGAACTGGGGACCGGGGGCGGGCACAGGAACTGGTCGTAGCGGGTGTCGTTGTCGATGAACCGCTTCAACCAGGAGATGCTGTACTTCGCGATGGTCGTGTTGGCGGAGGTCGGCGCGGAGTGGCCGGCGTTGTTGAGCTCCAGGTAGGCCTTGTCCGGAGCGGATGTCAGGCTTTGGTAGAACGGCTCGGCATGCGAGGCGACCGGGGCCGTGGTGTCGTTCTCCGCGCCGATCACCATCGTCGGTACCTTGACTGATGGCCAGCTTTTCGTTGTGTGCCAGGGAGTCAGCGGGATGGCAGCTTGCAGGGCGGGCCGGGTGGCCGCGGCCCGGAGCGTGCCGCCGCCACCCATCGAGTGACCCATCACGCCCAGCCTGCTGCCGTCGATCCTCGTGCTGACCGCGCTTCGCTGCACCAGATAGTCCAGTGCGGCAAGCAGTTGCGTACTGCGGCTGTCGGGCGAGTCGAGCGTGGACAAGGTGTCGATGGTGATCACGACAAAGCCCTGGGAGGCGATCCGCGGCCCGTACCAGGCGATGCTGGACTGGCGAGCGGTGAAGCCGGGTGAGATCACGACGGCACCGAACGTGCCCTCGCTGGTCGAGGTCGGATAGTAGATGGTGCCGCCGCCGAACCCGGTGACAGTGCTTGCGGGAACGGTGATCTGCGCGTTCGCGAAGGGGCCGCGGACCGCTTCGACGCTGGCGACGGTGGGAGCGGGACCGCGTTCGTAGGGATTGGCCGCCGCGAGCGCGGGCGTGGGGCCGGCCAGGACGGTGGCGGTGATCGAGAGCAGGGTGAACAGGCTGCGAGTATGCACGACGGTGTACACCTCTTAGGTCGCAGGGAGACCAGTGCCTGTCACGTTACTCACCGGTACATGGCGCCGGTAGCGACGATCGGCTTGACGCGACCCTGCTGACCGCTCGTCCACGCCGACCGTCCACAGTGTCCAGACAGTCGATGGCCGGCCGGGCAGCTGCCCGGCCGGCCATCGCGCACGACGCCGATCACATCACGGCGAGATATCCGAGAACGAAACCGAGAATTGTGCCGAGCACGCCCGCCGCGATCGCCCATTTGCCCAGCGCTTTGTCGCCCATGGCGAAACCGGCGATACCGAGGATGATCGCGCCGGGCCCGAAGATGATCGGGAAGAACAACACCGCGATAGCGGCGAGGACGAAGGCCACGATCGAACAGACCCGGGCCGAGGTGACCGGGTGGCCATGGGGTGTGGCTGCTTGTGACATCGATCCTCCCAGTTCGTGTGCCGTCTTTGTCGGTACCCGCTTTATTCGGTACCCGTCGAACTGACGACCGAAACCATTCCGTGAATCGCTCACGACCAATTGGACTTCGGTTATCGCCGCTGCGGCGGTATCAGTGCTGGTAACAGTGGCCTTGTCCGGCTAAACATCGATTTACTACGCCGTCCGGCTCAACTTTGTGCCGCCGGACGGCTTATACCCAAGTCACTATCCTGGGTCGATGCTCGGACCCGGTGAGTGTTTTTTCTTGCCGGATGACTGGGGAAGATCTTTTTCTGCTGGGGGGTAGATCTGTGTCGAATCGTTCTGCTGTGCTGCCCGAAAGACGTTCGGTCTGGTCGTTGTTGCTGATCTTCTGCGTTGTCGCGACCGGCCTCGTGGTACCGGCAGGCGTGACTCATGCCGCGCCGGCACCGGTCGTTATGCAGGCGCCCGGTGTGGTTCGCGCGAATGGCGCCCAATTGCGCTGGAGCATCGCTGACGCGGCCGGGTTCACCGGCTATCAGGTGCACCGGTCGACCACCGCGAATTTCACTCCGTCGGCCGACACCTTGCTGACCACCATCACCGATCGAGAGGTCACCCGGTGGACTGACACGACGGCGGCGCCCGCGAAGACGTTCCGCTACAAGGTCGTGACCGGCACCGCGGTGTCGCCCGAACTGCCGATCACCACCACCGCGGCCGGTCAGGCCCGGGTGGTCGTGACACCGGCCGACGGTTCCGGTGCCGCGACCTATGTCACGAAGGACACCACCGCACCACAGGGCTGTGCCGACTGGAACAACTACGGTTCCGCGCCGCACCTCCGAGTGGGCGCGGACACCGATGGGACTGTGCATCGCGGACTGGTGCGGTTCGACCTGCGGGACATCCCGGTCGGCGCGCAGATCACCAGTGCCACGCTGTCGTTGTCGTACGGCGCGACGACCGCGCCGGTCGGCGCCACCAGCCTGCAGCGGATCACGCGTGACTGGAAAGAGGGCAAAGCCGCGTTCCCCGGTTCGTGCGACGGATCCGGTGCCAGCTGGCTGGAGACGCAGGGCGGTGTGCGTTGGACGGCCGACGGCGTGGACACCGACCCGGCGCTGGTGGCGAGCATTCCCGCCAGGTCACGGACCACGGCCGGTAAGGACACAGTGGACATCGCCGGTGTGGTCCGGCAGTGGGTCGCCGGCCAGGCGCCCAACCACGGCCTGCTGGTCAAGGCGGTCGACGAGAAGGTCCCGGCCACCGGGCACACCTGGCTGGACTACGCCTCGGACGACGCGACGGACACCGCCGCCCGCCCGACCCTCGATGTCACGTTCTCCGACAGCTCCCAGGTTCTCGCCCCGGCCGTGGCGATCACCGCGCCCGCGCCGGACAGCGTGGCCGAAATCGGCGACACGACCCTGCGCGCGGACGCCGGTGACGATTCACGGGTCACCAAGGTGGACTTCAAGGTCGACGGGGCCCTGGTCGGCAGCGACACCACGGCGCCATACGAGGTGACGGCGAAGCTGGTCGAAGGTGACCGGACGATCACCGCGGTCGCGCTCGACGACGCCGGAAACAGCACGACTTCCCCGCCGGCCAAGGTGAAGGTGCGCCAGCCGTTCACCACCAAGCTGGACAACCAGCAGCCCAAGCCCGGTGACGTGGTCCGGGGTGACGTGTGGGTCACCGGACGGGACTGGGGCAACGGGATCTTCGTCCCCGTCGACGTGATGCAGATCCTGGTCGACGGTGTCGTGGTCGCCTCGACCCGCAACTGCGGCCAGGTCCCCGACGGCGCCGAGTGCACCGACCGGTGGGACAGCCTCAACCCGTTGCGCACCTGGGAGGACGGCGAACACGAGATCACCACCCGGCTGGTGGCGTTGGACGGCCGGATCTCCCCGCTGTCCGACCCGGTGAAAGTGGTGCTGGACAACGACACCGCCGACGACCACCGGGTCAAGCTGACGGTGAACGACCCGGCCACGACCGATGACGACGCGCCGCCGGTGATGAAACAGAACGCCAGCCCGACCCTGCCCGTGCAGGATCCGTACGCGGGCAAGGCCGACCCGGTCACCGGGATCAGCCCCGGCAGCCTGGGCCGGTCGCTGTCCACCTCGCCGGTCTCGATGCTGCCCGCGGCGCCGCCGGCCGACTGTCCGGCGGATGCGTTCTGCGCCAAGGCATCGATCACCAACGAGGGCAAGACCACCTGGGACGGCAAGAACCTGCAACTGTGGTACCGCTGGATCGCCGACAACGGCGCCGTTCTGCTGGAGCAGCAGGCAGACCAAGGACTGCCGCCGACCCTGCCACCCGGCCAGACGGCGACCGTGCCGGTGACCGTGCAGGCGCCGAAACTGCCGCCGGGCGCGGACGCGGGCAAGTTCGAGCTGCGCCTGGACCTGTACGACGTGCCCGGCAAGACCTGGTTCTCCAGCAAGGGCAACGAGGCCGTGTCGCACCAGGTCGCCCTGGTCAAGGACGCGCGTGACATGCTCGGCCTGGAACGGTTCTGGCAGTACGAGTCCGAGGACCTCGGCGCCGGGATGACGAGCCTGACCAACCTGTTCAACGGCAACGGGATCCTGCGCTGGTCGCCGTTCTTCGCGCCCGGCCGCGGCCTGTCGACCTCGGTCGACCTGACCTACAACTCGCTGGAGGACCACTCGAAGAGCCCGGCGGGCAACAACTTCTCGCTGTCCGTCGGCGGGCTCACCCGGCTGGGCGAGCGGCTGGAGGTGACGGGTCTGCTGTTCGCCAACGGCGTCGAACTGGTCGACGGCGACGGCACGCGCCTGCGGTTCGACCGCGTGGTCGCCAACGGCCAGGTCCGCTGGCAGGAACCGCCCGGCGTGAACCTGTACCTGCGCGAGCTCAAGAACAGCACCCCCGACCGGCATTGGGCCGTGACCCGGCCGGATGAGGTGACCTACTGGTTCGACCAGGACGGCTACCCGACCGCGGTCACCGACCGCAACAACAACACGACCACCTACGAGCTGGAGAAGGTCCCGCCGCTGGAGGACCTGTTCGGCCCGGCCAAGCGGATCAGGCGCGTGGTGGACCCCGGCGGGCGCGCGTTCACCATCGACTACTACAGCCGCGACGAGGTCAAACAAGCCAACATCCGCGGCAAGATCCAGCGGATCACCGACCACACCGGTTCCGCGCTGGACTTCACCTACTACGAGGACGGAAACCTGTTGCGGCTCACCCAGGCCGGTGGCATCGCGCCCACCGGCACGGTGGTGCCCGACCGGTCGTTCGTCTTCACCTACACCACCTACAGCGGTGACGATCCGGCGATCGAGAAGCCGGGCGACCGGGTGAACCCGGATCCACGCACCAGGTTCCAGTCCACCCGCGTGTACAGCGTCCGTGACCCCCGCGGGTTCGAGACCAGCTTCGACTACTACAGCCCCAGCGAGGACGTGTCCAAGCGGTGGCGGCTGCAGACCAGGGCCAACCGCAACGGGCAGCTCACGTCCTTCGACTACGACCTGAACAAGCGGGTCACCACCGTGTTCGCGCCGGAGGACCGGGTTTCCCGGTACGGCTTCGACTCCGACGGCAAGCCGCTGAGCATCACCAACGCGCTCAACGAGACGACCGCGGTGGAGTGGACCCCGGACTTCAAGGTCTCCCGGGTGACCGAGCCGACCAAACGGGCGACCTCGTACACCTACAACGCCAACGGCTATCTGACCTCGCAGACCGACCAGCTCAACCAACGCACCGAACTGACCTACATCGACAAGCAGGCGGATGCGGCCGACCCGGCGAAGCACTTGTCGCTGCTGGAAACCGTCACCAAGCCCAAGGGCACAGTGACTCCGGTGGCCGACGACTTCCGGTGGCGCTACACCTACGACGGCGCCGACAACCTCGACACGGTCACCGATCCGAGCGGTGCCGTGACCGACTATAACTACAGCGGTCCGGGCACGGCGGCTCCGGGAACCATTGCCTCACAAAAGGATCCGAACGGCGGCAGCACCAGTTACCCGGCGTACGACCCGTCCGGCCAGCCACTGCGGATGGTCGACCCGCTGGGCAAGGTGACGCAGTTCGGCTACGACGCCGACGGCCTGATGCGGTGGCTGCAGGATCCCAACCACGCCAACGACAGTGGCGCCGACGAACGCTCGTACCGGACCTTCTTCGACTACGACCCGTTCCACCGGCTGGAGCGGCAGAGCGCACCGAAGTCGACCTCGAGCGAACGCGGCCAGCTGGTCTGGTCGAGCGTTCGGTTCGACGCCAACGACAACATCGTCCAGCGGGTCGACCCGCACTACGGCCACGCGGACGCGCCCGGCACCCAGGGGCCGACGGCCACGGCGACCTACGACAACATGGACCAGCCGGTAGTGGTGTCCAACCCGGACAAGTCGGTGGACCCGGCCGGTGAGCGGTTCGCGTTCCAGTACGACGCGGCGGGCCGGCTGGTGAAGCAGACCAAGCCGCTGGGCGTGCTCTCGGCGACCGTGCCGGACGACTACACCTCGGTCTACAGCTACGACAAGCTCGACCGGCCCACCCGCGAGGTGCGGTTCGGCGCGAACACCAGCCAGGCGCGGTACACGCACATGTGTTACGACCTCGCCGGCGACCTGGTGTCGGTGACCTCACCACGAGCCAAGGCGACCAGCGCGGCCTGCCCGGCCACCGGTGGCCAGTTCACCACGACCTACGCCTACGACGCCGCCCACCAGCGGGTCAGCCAGACCGACCCGATCGGCATGGCACAGCGGTTCACCTACGACGCCAACGGCAACGTGGTGAGCTACGAACGGGACATCGCGCCCGGGCGCAGTACCCGCCAGGAGATCGAGTTCGACCAGCGTGACCTGCAGGTGCTGACTCGTACCAGGTTCGACGGCGGCCGCAACCTGACCACCCGGACCACCTACGACGCCAACGGCAACCGCAAGACCGAGGTCTCCCCGCACGGGTCGGACGCGGGGAAGTCCGGGCCGTTCAACGACTACGTGACCAGCTTCGACTACGACGCACGCAACCAGATGGTCCGCGTGACCCTGCCGTCGGACGCCGCGGACGGCACGCAGAAGCAGTACGTGCACAACGAGTACGACGCGAACGGCAACGTCGCCTGGACCAGCCTGCCGGTCTCGCTGCCGAACAAGGCGGACGTGCGGGACACCGCGAAGACGGTCACCACCTACTTCGACCCCGGCTGGATCAGGACCTCCAAGGAGAGCACCGGCCCGACCGTCCGGTTCGACTACCTCGCGCAGGGCTGGCAGCAGACGCGGACACCGGACCAGCAGGGCTCGCCGGGCCAGCCGGACACCGCGCGCCGGGTCGACTGGACCTACTTCGACGACGGGCAGCTCAGGACCCGCCAGGAGTTCCAGGGCCAGCCGAGCACCTACACCTACGACGCCAACGACAACCTGACCAAGGCGGTCGACGCGCGCGGCAGCGAAAGCCCCGACCAGCAACAGCCGACCGAGACCGAGAACACCTACACCGGGTTCGACGAGATCGCCAAGACCCGCATCCACAAGCGCGGCGAGGCGACGTGGCGGTTCAGCACGTACTCCTACGACGAGAACGGCAACGTGATCGTCCGCTCGGAGAACGGCGAGGAGAACGACGCGGGCACCCAGACCAAGGCGCCGCGCCGGCACGAACTGTCCTATGGGGACAATGACTGGCTGTCCTCGCAGCTGGATCTCGGCACCGACGGCGCCTGCAAGGACGACCAGCGGATCACCACGACGTTCTGGGGTGACGGCTGGCAGCGGCAGCAGGAGATCTTCCGGGCCGCCGACGGGTGCTCGGCCGACCCGGCGAGCTGGCCGAAGCAGCAGACCACGACGTGGGACTACTTCGACAACGGCAAGCTGCGCAACCTCGTGACCCGCAACGGTTCCGGTGAGGTGACCGAGTCGCACGACGTCGGCTACCTCGACGACAACGGCAACTACGTCAACGGCAACCGCACCACCGACCGGTTCATCCTCAAGCGCGCGGAGGGCAAGAACGCCACCACCTGCGTCGGCCCGTCGACGTGCCTGGCCAAGTACACCTATGACGCCAGGGACAAGCTGACCCGCCACCAGAAGCGCGAGGGCAAGGTCACCACGTATGACCTCGACCAGCCGGACAAGCTCGACGGGGACAACACCATCCGCGCCGGCAACGTGACCACGGAGCACAACGACAAGGGCGAGGAGATCACCAAGCGGTACGAGGGCTCGCAGCTGCGCAAGATGACCCTCGGCGGCGTGAGCGTGGAGAACTGGTACGACCCCAACGGAAACCTCGACTGCCTGACCCTCGAAGCCGGGAGTGGCAGCGACTGCAGCCGCAGCGGTGGAGCGCCTGCCTCGCCGAACGTGGTGACCGACTACGCCTACGACAACTTCGACCGGCTGCTGAACACCCGCCAGTTCGCCGGTGGCGCGCAGACCGATGCCACCGACTACAGCTACGACGCGCTCGACCGCACGGTCAAGGAGAAGGAGGACCACAACGGCGGCGGCAAGGACCGCACCACCGACTTCACCTACCAGGGCCTGACCAAGCAGGTGACCGAGGAGAAGCAGAGCGGCGGGGACAACCCGCGCACCAAGTCGTTCTCCTACGACACCTACGGTCACCGGATCGCCATGGGAGACAAGGACAACGCGTCCGGCCAGGAGGACAAGTACACCTACTCGCACGACGTGCAGGGCTCGGTGTCGCAGCTGATCGGCGCGGGCGGCAAGGTCAAGGCCTCGTACGGCTATGACGCCTACGGCGGTTCCGACGCCGACAGCAACGACCAGGAGACACTGTCCACTGGGGACACCGACAACCAGGCGCCGGTCAACCCGTACCGGTACTCCGGGCGGCGGATGGACTCCGGGTCGGTCGCCTCCAGCACCACACCGCCGGTACCGGCCGGATCGGCCAGCTACGACATGGGTGCCCGGCGCTACGGGCCGAACGTCGGCCAGTTCCAGCAACGCGACGCCTACCGCAACGCGCTGGCCGACCTCGGGCTCGCGCTGGATCCGTTGACCCAGAACCGGTACTCGCTCGCCGGCGGCAACCCGGTCAGCTTCGTGGAGTACGACGGCCACTGGCCCGACCTCGGCGGCATCGGCGATGCGATCAAGGAGGGCGTCAACAAGGCCACCAACGCGGTCAAGGATGCGCTCGGCAAGGCCGGGGACGCGGTCAAGAGCGCTACCAACGCCGCCGGTGAGGCGGCGGGCAAGGCGGCCAACGCGGTGGGCAAGGCCGCGAGCGACACCGCCAACAAGGCCGGTCAGGCGGCCAACGACGTGGCCAAGGCGACCCAGAACAAGGCCAACGAGATCGGCGAGAAGGCCAAACAGCTGGGCAGCCAGTTCCAGGAGGCCGCGCACGGCGCCGCGTTCGGCAAGGGCCTGGACACCGCCGAAGCCGTGCACGAAAGCCTGGACAACGCCAAGGGCGTGGCCGAGGGCCTCGGCAAGGGCATCGAACAGTTCACCGAGAAGGCGAAGTCGAAGGTCGGCCAGGCGCTGAACAAGGGCAGCAAGGCGTTCAACAAGTTCGCCGAGAGCCCGGGCGCGAAGTTCACCGGCCGGTTCCTGCAGGTCGCCGGGGTCGCGATCAACTTCGCCAAGCACTACAACGAAGGCGACAAGGCGCTGACCGCGGCCGCCAAGACCGGCATCGAGTCCGGCTCGGGCATCGCCGCGGGCGCGGCGGCCGGTGCCGCGGGCGGCGCGATCGGCGGACCGGTCGGCGCGGCCATCGGCGGCCTGGTCGGTGGCGCGGTGGGCGGCATCGCCGGCGAGGCGGTGGTGAAGAAGTTTGAGAAGCCCATCGAGGAGGGCACCAGCAAGGCGCAGGACTGGCTCGGGGACAAGCTCGGGCTGAATTGACCAGCGGCCGCGTCCTGGAAGGTCCGCCGACGTCCGGCGGCGGCCTTCCGGGACGGGCACCAGCGCCAGGGAGCTGAGGCGGCTATGAAGCGGTTGGTGAGTGTCCTCATCGGAGTGATCGCGGCCGGGGTGGTCGCCTACTTCAAGTCGGACGGTGACATCGGCGGCGCCGCCCTTCTCGGGCTGGCGTTCGCCGTCCCGGTCGCCATCACCGCCATCAGCCTGCCGGGGTTCAACACCCTGGCACCGGCGGTCGCGATCGTGTTGCTGATGGCCGTTTTCGGACCCAATGGCAGTGCGAGCCCCGGCGACTGGGCCGTGCTGTGGGTATGCCTCACCGTGGCCGCGGTCGTCACCACCATCTGGACCTGGATCTCCGCCCGGCGTCGCCGCCGGACTTGATCACACTACTGGGAGGAAAGCAGTGATCCGAAGAACCGTCCTGGCGATGGCCGCCGCGGCCGTCCCCGTCCTGCTCGCGCCGACGGCGCACGCGACCGGAAACACGTTGCCGCTGACCGATTTCGGCGATCTCGTGGTGGACCAGGTGCACAAGCACGCGTACGTCACCGGCGCAGCGGCCAACAACAGCGTGGTCGTCACGGACCTGTCCGGGCGGGTGCAGAAAACCCTGCCGAACCAGTTCGGCGCGACCGGGCTGGCGCTCAGCGCGGACAGCGGCACGTTGTACGTCGCGCTCGCCTCCGGCGACGCGATCTCGGTGATCGACACCGTGCGGCTGACCGAGACGGCACGGTTCCCGACCGGGCCGCAGACCTGCCCGACCCATCTCGCGCGGACGGATACCGTGGTGTGGTTCGGTTACGGCTGCGACGACGTCTGGAACGGCCGCATCGGCAAGCTCGACACGGCGGCCACCCCGCCCGCGGTCGCACTCGACCAGCAAGGCGACGCCAGGTTCCAGAAGGCGCCGCTGGTCACCGCGGCAGGCTCCGGCCCGCTGGTGGCCGGGCAGCTCGAGCTCAGCCTGTCCAACGTGCACGTGTTCACCGTCCAGTCGGGCACCCTGACGGCCGGCGCCTCCGGCGGAGCGGTCGGCAGCAACCTCACCGACATGTCACTTTCCCCGGACGGCACGACGTTGTTCACCGCGGCGGGCTCCCGTGACCAGGTCGACGGCTTCGCCACCAGCGACCTGTCCCGCCGTGGCGGTTACGCGACCGGCCCGTACCCGAACGCCGTCGCGGCCTCCCCGGACGGCCTCAAGCTGGCCACCGGCATCCACACCACCGGCGACGACGTCGCCATCTACCGAATCGGCGGGACGGTCCCCGTCGACACGTCCAGCCTCCCCGGCACGTCGACACCCCGGGGACTCACCTGGTCACCAGACCACCAACGGTTGTTCGCGGTGACCCACGAAGAACCGAGCAACGCCCCGATCCTCACGGTTCTGCGCCCCTGACGAACGGCGGGCCCGGCCAGGGCGTGGCGATGTCAGGGCCACGACCTGGCCGGTCCGGTCCGTCCGGTCAGGACACCATGTACTGGTCGTGCCTCGCGTAGAACTCCGCCCACTCGTCCGGGGCGAGCTCGCGCCCACCCTGGCGGATCTCGATGAGTTCGGTGAAGAACCTCTCCCGTGGCGCGCCCGGCGCGAACAGCACCAGCATCGACGCCTCCGCCCCGGAGACGTTGTCGAAGCCGTGCACGCCACCTCGCGGAACGTAGAGGAAGTCCCCCGCGGTCGCATCGACATGGTTCGCGCCGTCGAAGAGCCTGACCGTGCCGGACAGGATGTAGAACGACTCGGAGAACGTGCGGTGGAAATGCAGGCCGGCACCTCCCACAGTGGCGTCCATGTCCCACCGGAACAGCCCGAACTCACCATTGGTCATCGAACCGGGCGCGGTGAACAACGTCTCCCCCGTCAGGCGCCTCAGCCGCGGCTGATCATCGAGTGGGCTGAACTTCGCGCTGATCTCACCACTGACCCCCAGATAGGACATGACCGCTGGCCCTCCAACTCGATCCCGGCACCGGCCCGAACTGTATGCGGCCGGACGGCCGCGTCACCAATGCCAATCGGCGCCTTCCCGATCAGGCCAATACCCCCTCGCCACTGACCACCTCGAGCCACCGCGACTTGTTCGCCATCTGCCAGAACCGTCAGCGCTTCGACGACGGCGACAACGCCGCGGTGCGAGGGAAACGCCGACGATCCAGAAGTGTCCAACTTCCCCACCAGTGAACCGGGATTGGGTAAAGTACCCGTCGCCGTAACGACCTGGGTGGGAGGCTGGGTGAGTTCGGAGGGGTTCGCAGTCGATCTCGATGCTCTTGGTGTGGCACGTGATCGGGTCGACCGGTTGGCCGGCGAACTGGCTGGACCGAGTCGCGATGTCCCGGGTGCCGAGGTGTTCGGGCATGGGCGGTTGGCCGAGGCGGTTCGCGAGTTCGCCGCTCAGGAGCGGCGTGGTCTGGCGCGGCTGGCCGGCGAAGCGGAGTCGATTCGCGATCGGCTCGCCGAAACTGTCAAGTCCTATCGCCAGGGGGACGAAGACGTCGCCGGCCGGTTCGGGGGTATCGCACCATGAGTGCCAAGACCGTCAAGGACCTGGTGCCAGGCGACCCGGAGGAGATCTGGCTGCTGGCCGATTCCTACAACCGGATGGCCCGCACCTGCGAAGAAGTCGGCCGCGGCTTTCGCGCGATAGACGACGGCGGCTGGTGCGGCCGGGCCGCCGAGGCGTTTCACGCGCGATTCGAGCAGCAGCCCAAGCGATTCTTGGCCATGGCCGACTCATATGGCCAGGCTGCGATCGCGCTGGACACCTACGCCGCCACCCTCGCCTGGGCGCAACGCCAGGCCGGTGAGGTGATCGCGTTGAGCGAGAAGGAAGATCCATCCGGCACCACGAGTCCCGCTCCGACACTGGCCCAGCAGGCCGAGCTCACTGGTGTCATCACCGGCGCCGACGAGCCGGAACCGGTCCGCGTCGATCAGCGCGCCCTGGCTGTCTGCACGTACCGCCGGGCGCTCGCCATGCTCGACACGGTCGGCAACGAGTCGGCGACCGCGCTGCTCACCGCCGCCGAGCTGATGCCCGCCTCGTTCCCGATCACCGCTCCCACCGTGCGGCCGGCCCGGCCGATGCCTGCCAACCTGATGGCGCGCACGGTGTTGCGCCACCAGGCGCCCCGAGTCTTCTTCGATACCAGGGCATTGCGCAACGACTTGCAAGACTGGGCCGCCGCCGTCAAGGAAATCCGCAAGCAGTTGCGCTGGGACGGGTTGAACCGGTTGTCACCGCGCCTGAGCCAGCACATCTTCGACGGCCACTACCGGCCGAGCAAGCAGGAGGACACCGGTTATCACCACCGCGAAGGCGGTATTGATCGCGGCGCGCTACGCGTTGCCGGGATCATCGATGGGCCCGACCCGCATGGTGTCTACGTGGCCCGTGTGAGTGGCCCGCACACCACGCCGACCAAGGTCAAGACGAGTACCTTCTTCCCCGACTCCTGGTCGCGCGCCAAGGTCCTGCAGGCCGTTCGCCACGCCTTCCGCGACGCCATGCTGACCGGCGGCTACGACCCCACCAGCCGCCGCTTCCGCGGGGAATACCAAGGAGTTCAGATCGTCGGCCACCTCAAGCACGGCCCGGCTGAGCCCCGCCTCTGCGACATCGTGACGGCGTACCCTCGCGGTATACGAAAACGACGGAAGCGCTGATGAGCAAGGCCACGACCGACGTCCACTTCACCATCGTCGACGACGAACTACAGGTGTCCGCGCCACTGGCGCTGGCAGCTGTCGACGACTTCTTCGAGACCGAGATCGGCACCAGCGAGACCATGCTCGCGCTGATCGAGCACCACGTCCGCCATGACCGTACGTGGCAGTTCACCGGCAACGTCTGCCACCTAGGCCTCGACCACGACACAGTCACCATCGAGCACCACTACACCGGCGCCCGCACCACCCTCACCAGCGCTGACTTCCGCACCCTCCTGGCCGGCCTCCGTTCCCTGCTTGAGCAACAGAACTGAAGCCCTTGGGCGACCGGGGCATCGCCACCCCCAGACCGTCAGGGTTCCAGACCGGAAACGTGGATCCGCCGGGCGTCCTCGGCGCGGCCTGCCCGGCGCAACAACCGTTTCAGCGGCGCGACCGCATCATCCACGCCGGAGTTTCCACACCAGGAACCGGCGGTGGCCACCCAAGTCCTCAGTGGACGATCGGCTTACCGCGCGGCGGCCACCATCTCGTCCGGACGGCTCACCGCGGGTCGCCGGCGGACGCCGCGGTTCGGGATGAACGCGGCGATGGCGATCGTGATGAGCGCGGCGCCGCTGCCGAGGCCCATGATCAGGCGGAAGCCGTCCTGCGACGGCATGGCGACGGGGCCGAGCGAGATGGTCATGTGCGCGAGGATCATGCCCGCGACGGCGCTGGAGACCGACGTGCCGATGGCGCGCATGAGGGTGTTGAGGCTGTTGGCGGCCGCGGTTTCCGAGACGGGGACGGCGCCCATGATCAGGGCGGGCATCGAGCCGTAGGCCAGGCCGATGCCGGCGCCGATGAGAGCGGACACGATCAGCAGCTGCCAGATCGCGGACATCAGCACGGCACCGACGGCGTAGCCGAGGGCGACCACGAGCGCGCCGAGCATCAACGTGATCTTGGGGCCGCGGGCGCGGGAGATCCGCGCGGAGATCGGCGAGGTCGCCATCATGACCAGGCCGGAGGGCACCAGCACGAGACCGGTCACCAGCAGGGACTGGCCGAGGCCGTAGCCGGTGACCGCGGGCAGCTGCAGGATTTGCGGCAGTACCAACGACATCGCGAACATCGAGAACGCGAACATGACCGACGCCAGGTTGGTGACGAGCACCTGGCGGCGTGCGGAGGTCCGCAGGTCGACCAGCGGGCCGCGCGTGCGCAGCTCGAACCAGCCCCACAGCACCAGCAGGACCACGGTGGCGGCGAACAGGCCGAGCGTCAGCCCGTCGGTCCAGCCCCAGTCGGCGCCCTTGGAGATCGCGAGCAGCAGGCAGACCAGCGCGGCCGACAGTCCGATGGCGCCCACGAGGTCGAACCGGCCGCCGGTGCGCACGTTGGACTCGGGCACGAAGGCCAGCACCAGCGCGGTCACCACCACACCGAGCCCGGCCGCAGTCCAGAACAGCATGTGCCAGTTGGTGTTCTCGATCAGGATCGCCGAGGCGGGCAGGCCGAGCGCGCCGCCGACACCGAGCGAGGAGCTCATCATCGCGGTCGCCGCGCCGAGGCGTTCGGCGGGCAGTTCGTCGCGCATGATGCTGATGCCCAGCGGGATGACGCCGACCGCGAGACCCTGCAGCACCCGCCCGGCGATCATCGGGACCAGGGACGAGGCCAGCGCGGCCGTGACCGATCCGGCGATCAGCAGAACGAGGCTGACCAGCAGCATCCGCCGCTTGCCGTACATGTCGCCGAGGCGCCCGACGACGGGGGTGGCGACCGCGCCGGCGAGCAGGGTCGCCGTGATCACCCAGCTGGTGTCGGCCGGTGCGGCGCCGAGCAGCGAAGGCAGCCGTGGGATCAGCGGGATCACCAGGGTCTGCATCAGCGAGACCACGATCCCGCCGACGGCCAGCACTGCCACGACCACGTTGGGCCGCGGCGGTGCGGCTTGGACTTGCGACATGAGGGGCGCCCTTCGCTCCGACGATCTTGAGGGACAGATTAAGTCAGTTGATTGACTTAATCCAGATCTGTTGGCAGGCTGTGAGGTACCGAACACCCCCGGCCACGAAGGAGAACCACCCGTGACCCAGGACGAGCCCCTGCGATACCCCTTCACCAGCGAGGCCGCGTTGGAACCGCCCGCCGAGTGGGCTCGCCTGCGCGAACAGTGCCCGGTCGCGCGGGTCACCCTGGCCAGCGGCGACGAGGCGATGCTCGTGACCCGCTACGACGACGTGAAGGCGGTGCTGTCCGACCCGAGGTTCACCCGGCCGAGCGCGGGCCGGGGCGCGCGGGTCGCGAACATGGAGTCCGGCGGCCTGTTCAACAGCGAGATGTCGAACATCCTCCCCCAGCACGGCGAGGACCACCTGCACTGGCGGCGCACGATCGGCAAGTGGTTCACCGCCAAGCGGATGAACGCGCTGCGGCCGGCCATCGCGGCCATGGCCGAGCAGCTCATCGACGACATGGTCGCCAAGGGCTCCCCCGCGGATCTCAAGGCCTGCCTGGGTTTCCCGCTGCCGGTGTGGGTGATCTGCGACATGCTCGGGGTTCCGGACGCCGACCGCGAGCGGTTCGCGCACTGGTCGGACATGTTGCTGTCGATGACCCGCTACACCCAGGCGGAGTTCGAGGCCGCGCAACAGGAGTTCGGCCTCTACATGGCCGGTCACATCAACGCCAAACGGGCCGAGCCGGGCGACGACCTGCTCAGCGCGCTCATCACCGAGACCGACCGGCACGGCGAGCCGCTGACCGACCTGGTGCTGATCTCCACCGGGATCGGCCTGCTGGTCGCCGGGCACGAGACCACCGCGAACATGATCGGCAAGATGGTCGCGATGCTGCTGGCCGACCGCGGACGCTGGGAGGAGCTGGTCGCCGACCCCTCGCTGGTGCGCACCGCGGTCGAGGAGTCGCTGCGGATGGACGCCAACTCCGGGCTGGGCATGCTGCGGTACTTCACCGAGGACGTCGAGATCGCCGGCACGCTGCTGCCCGACGGCACCAGCGTGATGTGCAGCATGGCCGCGGCCAACCGCGACGAGCGCGCGTTCGAGGGCGCCGACGAGATGAACCTGCGGCGCAGCCCGAACCCGCACGTGGCGTTCGGCGCCGGTGCGCACGCCTGCCTCGGTCAGCCGCTGGCCCGCACCGAGCTTCAGGTCGTGCTCGAGGTGCTGCTGCGCAAGCTGCCGTCGCTCGAACTGGCGGTCATCGTCGATGATCTACGGCGAGTGGAAGGGCTCGCCGTCGGTGGGCTCAAGGAACTTCCAGTGCGGTGGTGAGACATGATGAGCAAGACCGTCGGCCATGACGCCGGCAAGGCCGAGCGGGCGCATGCGACCCGTGAGCTGATCCTGACGACGGCGGAGCGGCTGTTCGCCGAGCACGGCGTGTTCGCCGTGTCCAACCGGCAGATCAGCGAGGCCGCCGGGCAGGGCAACAACACCGCGGTGGGCTATCACTTCGGCACCAAGGCCGACCTGGTGCGTGCGATCGTGCGCAGGCACTCGGCGCCGATCGAGGAGATCCGCCAGCGGATGGTGGCCGCGATCGCCAAGAGCACCGACGTGCGGGACTGGATCACCTGCCTGATCCGGCCGGTCGCGCAGCACCTGGCGGCGGTGGGCAGCCCGACCTGGTTCGCCCGGTTCGGCGCGCAGGTGATGACCGACCCGGTGCTGCGCCCGATCATGATCGACGAGTCGCTGTCGTCGCCGTCGCTGGTGCGGATCGTGGACGGGATCCGCCGCTGCCTGCCCGGCCTGCCCGACGACGTGCGCGCCGAGCGGTCCGACATGGCCCGCCAGCTGCTGGTGCACATGGTCGCCGAACGCGAGCGTGCGCTGGCCGACGGCACACCGACACCCCGGCGGAGCTGGGACGACGCGGCGACCGGGATCGTCGACGCGCTCGTCGGCATGTGGCTCGCGCCGATCTCCGCGAACAGCAGGAAAGGGGAACCATGAGGATCACAGTCGACCAGGACAAATGCTGTGGCGCGGGGACGTGCGTCCTGCTCGCGCCCGACGTGTTCGACCAGCGGGACGAGGACGGGATCGTCGTCCTGCTCGACCCGGCTCCGGCCGAGGAGCTGCACGACACCGTCCGCGAGGCGGCCAGCGTGTGCCCCGGGGTCGCCATCTCGGTGAGCGAGTGAGCCCGGCACCGGACGGTGTGCTCGTCGTCGGGGCTTCCGCGGCCGGTTTGGCCGCCGCGGAGGCTTTGCGCCGCAAGGGTTACGCAGGCCCGTTGACCATGCTGGGCGCGGAGCCGCAGCTGCCCTACGACCGGCCGCCACTGTCCAAACAGGTCTTGTCCGGCGCGTGGGCGCCTGCCCGGACCCAGCTGCGCCAGCCGGATGTGTTGTCCACATTGGACGCCGAGTTCGTGCTCGGTGATCCGGCCGTCGGCCTGGACGCGGCCACCCGTACGGTCGTGACCGCCGCCGGGCGGGTCCTCACCGCCGAGGCCATCGTGCTGGCGACCGGGTTGCGGCCGCGCACATTGCCCGGCCAGGACGGCCTGGCCGGTGTGCATGTGCTGCGCACGCTGGATGACGCCGTGGCGCTGCGCCAGGATCTGCTGTCCGCCTCGCGTGTTGTGGTCGTCGGCGACGGGGTGCTCGGCGCGGAGATCGCCGCCACCGCGCGGGCCATGGGGCTCGATGTCACGATGGCCGGGCCTCAGGAAGCGCCGCTGCTGTACCAGTTCGGCCCGCTGCCAGCCCGTCTGCTCGCCGATCTGCACGCGGCCAACGGAGTCACATTGCGGCTCGGCGCCGGTGTCACCGGACTGTCCAGTGAGGACGGACGGGTGACCGGCGTGTGCCTGGCGACCGGCGAGGTGCTGCCCGCGGACGTTGTCGTGGTGGCGTTCGGCGCCGCGCCCGCGACGGACTGGTTGTCCGGCAGCGGGTTGTTGTGCGACAACGGGATCGTGTGTGACTCGCGGTGCCGGGCCGCGGAGGGGATCCACGCGGCCGGGGATGTGGCCCGCTGGCATCACGAGACGCTGGACGTGTTGCTGCGCCTGGAGAACCGGACCAACGCCACCGAGCAAGGCGTGGCGGTCGCGGACAACATCCTCGGCGCGGACCGCCCGTACACGCCGGTGCCCTACTTCTGGACCGACCAGTTCGACGCCAGGATCCACGTACACGGCATATTGGCCGCGGACGCCGAGGTGACCATTGTGGACGGTGACCCGGCCGGCCGCCGGTTCGTCGCCGCCTACCGCCAGGGCGGCGAGGTGACCGGTGTCTTCGGCTGGAACATGCCCAAACAGGCTCGCTTGCGCCGGCCGGAGATCGCCGGGCGCGCGGCACCAGTGGGAGGAAAATCATGACCATTGAGGCGTTTCCCGGTGTGCGGGCGGAGAAGTGCCCGTTCGACCCGCCACCGGCCATCCAGTCGCTGCAGGAGCGGGCGCCGCTGGTCCGGGTCCGGCTGTCCGACGGCAGCACACCGTGGCTGGTGACCCGGCACGCGGACCAGAAGGCGCTGCTGGCGGACGCCCGGGTGAGCTCGGACGTGCGGCGGCCCGGCTACCCGATGCCGATGGCCACCGTGCGGCGCAGCGAGGCGCCGATCAGCTTCATCCTGATGGACGACCCCGAGCACGCCCGGCTGCGCCGGATGGTGACCGCGCCGTTCATGATCAAACGCGTCGAGGCGATGCGCCCGGGCGTGCAGAAGATCGTCGACGACCTGATCGACACCATGCTCGCCGGTCCCAAGCCGGTGGACCTTGTGCGGGCGTTCGCGTTGCCGGTGCCCTCGTTGGTGATCTGCGCGCTGCTCGGCGTGCCCTACGACGACCACGAGTTCTTCCAGGACAACAGCAAGACGTTGATCAACCGGAACGCGTCCGGCGATGAACGGCTGGCCGCGAGCGGGCGGCTGTTCGGCTACCTCGACGACCTGATCGGCAAGAAGATCGAGAACCCCGGCGAGGATCTGCTGTCCGGGCTGGTGGAACGGATCGGCCGTGGTGAGCTGACCCGGCGCGACGCGGCGCAGATGGGCGTGCTCATGCTCATCGCCGGGCACGAGACCACCGCGAACATGATCGCGTTGGGCACGCTCGCGTTGCTGGAGAACCCGGCTCAGCTGGACCTGCTGCGCTCATCCTCCGGCGATCCCGTGCTGGTGGCCTCCGCGGTCGAGGAACTGTTGCGGTACCTGAACATCACCCACAACGGCCGCCGCCGTGTCGCGCTGGCGGACATCGAGATCGCCGGTGAGACCATCCACGCGGGCGAAGGGATCATCCTGGCCAACGACATCGGCAACCGCGACCCGTCGGTGTTCGCCGACCCGGATCGCCTGGACCTGAGCCGCAATCCGCGGCAGCACATCGCTTTCGGCTTCGGCGTGCACCAGTGCCTCGGCCAGCCGCTGGCGCGGATGGAGCTGCAGGTCGTCTACAGCACGCTCTACCAACGGATTCCGACGCTGCGGCTGGCCACGTCGGTCGACCAGATCCCGTTCAAGCACGACGGTTCCGTCTACGGCGTCTACGAGCTGCCAGTGACCTGGTGAGTCCTGCCTAGAAGGGGTACGGGCGTGGTCTGTCGCTCGCGTAGTCGTAGATGCTGCGCAGCCACGGTTCTACGACCACATGTCGGCAGCCAACGGCACGATGTCCGACAGGGCAATGGGTTTGCCCGACGAGGCGGCGAGCAGGTGGGCCAGCGTCACGGCCATCTCCGCCTGCCCTTCCGCGCTCCAGTACCCGCGCATCTCGAACGGCGGGAGGCTTTCCCGTTCCCGCACAACGGTTGCCCAGTCGGTTGTCGGGTCGGCGCCGACCGGAACCCGCCGTACCGCCGCGGGCTTCCGCCTCCGCCGCGTGATGTCGTTCCGCAGCCGCCAGGGCGCCCCGGAGGGCTCCGGGTCGACCGCTTACGTCCCGGCTTGCATCAACACCGGGAGCAGCAACCCGTTTCCCACCTCCTGGTGGGCGCTGGCGGGAAGCTCGACCCGGACCAGCGGCGCGGTCAGCTCGGCATCGCAAGCGGCACACACGAACACATCCCCCACCTGCCGGATCATCCCCGTCGAGACGCACGGAGTCGAGTGAAAATGCCCAGAGAAGCCTGCTGGTGATGGATGTTCAGAACGCGGTGCTGGCCCGGTACCCGGATCCGGCATATCTGCCCCGGCTCCGGCAGGCCATCGAGGCAGCCCGGTCCGCCGAGGTGCCGGTCATCCACGTCGTCGTCGGGTTCCGCCCGAACTACCCGGAAGTGAGTCCCCGCAACAAGATGTTCGGCGGGCTCACCCGGGCTGGGCAGGCTCCCGGCGACGCCATGCTGATCCACCCGGATGTCGCCGCGCAGCCTGGGGACATCGTCGTCACCAAGCGGCGGGTGAGCGCGTTCGCCGGGAGTGATCTGGAGATGGTGCTGCGCTCAGGCGACATCGAGCACCTGGTGCTGACCGGTGTCGCCACGAGTGGTGTGGTGCTGTCCACCGTTCGTCAGGCCGCCGACCTCGACTTCCGTCTGACCGTGCTGGCCGACGGTTGTCTCGACGCCGATCCCGAGGTGCACCGGGTGCTGACCGAGAAGGTCTTCCCGCACCAGGCCGAGGTGACCACCGTCGCCGGGTGGGTGGCTCACTTCGAGCGGAGCGTGCGCCGCAGTTCCTCGTAGGGGGAGTCGTCGAGCTCCGCCCGCGGCGGTGTGGGTTCGGTGAGCCGCAGCGCCCAGTAGTTGTTGAGGCGTGGCGGTACGTGGCTGATGCACGCCTGGCACACGATCCGCAGGCACCCCTCGGAGTCGTGGGCCCGGTAACCCACGGTGTGCAAGGAGTGCTCACCGTTGCGGCAAGTTGCCGGGAGGATGCCGACCCGGCCTCCGTACCGGTCGGTGCGGTAGATCAGGTCACCGTCGGGTTTCCACGTCGAGCCGGGCGCGTCCATACCGGCAGCATAAGCCGGCATAGAACACATGTTCGATACGATTCGGTGTAGATCACCCACCCGAGCGATACGCCCAGGCGGTCACTCCGGCCGGTGTTGTCCGGGGATCGTCACCGTCGCGACGTTGGACAGCCCGCCGCGGAGGTAGCCGTTGACCGACTCCAACTGGAACTGATAGGTGGCGCCAGGGGTCAGCAGCCCAGCGACCCAGGCAGGTCCGAGCACCGGAACCGGCAGCTGGGTGAACGAGGTTTCACCCGCGGTGACGTTCTTGCGGTAGACGTAGTAGCCGGTCGCGTTCGGCACCTGCGTCCACGACAACGCCGCCTGCCCGTTGCCAGGACTGGCTGCCAGGTTCGTGACCGGCCCGGGGAATGATCCGCCGACGGTCACGGCCACGGCGTTGGACATGCCACCGCGGGTCGCGCCGTTGACGGACTGCAGCTGGAACTGGTACGTGGCACCAGGTGTGAGCAGTTCGGCGACCCAAGTGGGACCCGGCACCGGAAACGGCAGCTGGGTGAACGAAGTCTCCCCGGCGGTGACGTTCTTGCGATAGACGCAATAGCCAGTCGCGTTCGGCACTTGCGTCCACGACAACGCGGCTTGCCCATTGCCAGATCTGGCCGACAAGTCCGTCACACTGTCGGGAACGGGCCCGGCCGGGGTCACCGTCGCGATGCTCGAGAACACACCTTCCGCCGAGCCTTTGACCGCTCTCAACTGGTACTGGTAGGTGGAGCCGTTGAACAGCAGCCCGGCCGTCCATGTTGGACCGGAGACCGGGAACGGCAGCCGGGTGAACGCCGTTTCCCCGGCGGTGACGTTCTTTTGGTAGACGTAGTAGCCGGTCGCGCCCGGCGAAAGGTTCCAGGACAGCACGGCTTGCCCGTCGCCAGGTGCCGCCGTCAGCCGGGGTGCGGTCTGGGGGCCGAGCGGAACGCTGGGATAGGGCCGCGGGTAGGGCGCGCCGACGGAGAAGTTGCCCGCGAGGGAGTCGGCGAAGGCGGCGGCGATCTTCACTTCGCCCCGTGCGTCCGGGTGCGAGCCGTCCCACAGATCGGTGGACGGCACGATGTCGATGCCCACGTCGGCAAGGGAGATCTGCGAGTCCCATGTGGACAGTTCATCGACGGTTCTGCTCAGCCTGGCGTTGTAGTCGGCGACCATCGCGGCGTAGGGAGCGTCGCTCTGCATCCGTTGGTTGGGCGGCAGAGTGCCGAAAACGAATCGCTCGTGGGGGTCCGCCGCCCGGGCGTTGGCGATGAAGGCCCGCAGGCTCGCTTCGGTGCCGGCCGGGTCGCTGATGCCGAAGGCGATGTCGTTGCTGCCGAGCAGGACAAGCAGGTAGTCCGGCGTGTCGGCGGCCACCTCGTCCCGGATGTGGGTCGCGGCTCCGGCGAGTGACTTGCCCCAGAGCGCGTCGTGGCGTTGACCGAAGCCAGGGTCCGCGTAGGTGTGGTTGTCGTTCAAGGTGTTCGCCACGTTGTCGAACAGGTCGTCGCGCGGGCCGACCAGAGCCAGCTGGCCGCCGGTGGCGGACTCGTGCTTGTCGAGGCGGTATCGCCAGGTGAAGTCGCCCGCGCTGCCTTGGGTGATGGAATCGCCGACGATCATTCCTTCCTGCGCGAGCGACATCGTCACCGGCGCGGAACCGGCGCTCGCGCCCCTGCGGTTGATCGCCCTGACGACAACCGTCATGGGAAGTTCCCAGTCGTGGAAGGTGATCTCGGACGGTCCACCATGGTCGAGGATGGCGACCTGCCGACCGTCCGCGGTGACGGCTTCATATCCCTCGGCAGGCGAGGGACCCGCCGCAGGAGGCTGCCAGCTAAGGGTTCCGGACTCGTGGTCGGCTGCAGCCGCCCATGCGACAGCGGTCGGCGCTCCAGGGACGCCGGCATACGCGCCCGGAGGTCCAACGTGGACAGACGTCGTGCCGGTCGCGGACTGCCCCGCGTCGTTGGTGACCTTCAACCGAATTGTGCGCTCCCCCGGACTGGGGAACGACGTCTCGAGGATGCCTCCGCCGGTCACGGTGGCGTACGCGCCGGATCCGTCCAAATCCCACGCATACGTCAGCGGACGGCCCTCGGGATCGGCGGACTCCCCCGCCGAGACCACGAACGGCTCACCCGGGACCGCGCCCTCGACAGGCGTGATCGTCGCTTCCGGCCCGGCGGACGCGGGTGCCGGCCGAACCCGGTTCGCGAAGAACCTGGCGGCGTTCACAGGGTAGGTGTCCTCGCCGGGCTTGTCCCCCACCACGTGGTAGTTGGTGTGCTGGGCTTTGTCGAAGCTCTTCCGCAGCGGGTTCACCGCCGACCACCGGAGAGCACCCTGACAAACCATGTCCAAGGCATGGCAGTAGGACCTGACCTTGTCGAGGGGCGCCGGGAACTCTCCCGGCGACGCGTCGGCCAAGATGCCGTTCCTGTTGCGGTCAAGGGTGCCCAGGCTGGTGCGCGCCTTGCCGGTGAGGTCCGGGTCGCCGAACAGTGCCACGCCGAGCACGCGATCCCGCTGTGCGGTGGTCAACGCCCGGTAGACGGTCCCGGTGACCTCCGCGCCTTGGCTGTAGCCCGCCAGAATCAGCTGGGTCGACGCACAGACAGCCAGCGTGCTTTCGATCTTGACCTTGAGAGTGGCCTGCCCCTTGGCCACCGACCGGTCGTACCGGCCGAACATGCCCTTGGGCACGTTGAGCCCGGCGCCGATCAGGTCGGCCACGCCCTCCCAGCCACCAGCCACCGGGGCGGCCGGGTACCGGGCGTTCGTTTCCTCCTGCGTGGCCGCCTCGCCATTGGCCCACAGTTTCACTGTCCGCCCCGCGGCTTCAACGCGCTGTTGAAACGCGTCGTAGAACTGTTCGACCGCAGGCCCGATCCCCTTGTTGGCGCCGATGCTCTCGCCGGAGCCGCGCGAACCGAGAACCAGCACATCCGGACATTGCACGTCGGCCCGCGCCGTACCGGCAGGCGGCGCCGCGACCAACGAAACAATCGAAAAAAGCACGCAGAAAACCGCACGGCCCCGCACACGATCCCCCTATGACATCACCCGGATTTCGCACTGTAGTCGGCCACGGAAGCCCCTGTCAGCCGCGGTGGGGCAAGAGACAGCCGAATTGATATGGTGCGCGAACGGTTCACGGTCGCCGCGGTATGGTTGAGCCTTTCGGCGGTAGCGGCCCGCACCTGACTTAATAGTCGCCAATTCGCGGGAAGAACGAATTATCGTGACGCCGGTGAACGCGGCCCGCCTGCTGTTCGAACTCTGTGACTACTTGCTCTCGATGGTGTAGCCGCCGTCGTTGCTCCGCAGGGCTTTCCAGGGGGTGTCGTCGAGGCCGAAGACGTCCAGGAGGTAGGCGGACACCGCGTCCGCGACGAGAACCACGCGGTCGGCGTTCTCGTCGGTGGTCTCGGCGACCTTCTCCCCCGCGACGCCGCCGAGGGTGTGTTCGCCGTCGGTGATGGTGAGCAGGGTCTTCGGGGCCGGGCTGAGGTGGTAGGCGTCGGTGAACCAGTCCGGTCCGCGCGTGGACATCGCCGACTGGTCCTTGTCCCCGGCGATGACGAGCGCCGGTGCGGACATGGTGGAGTAGTCCGGCCTCATGAAGGGCAGGTGCTCGACGGCGAACGGGGTGAGCGAGTCGCCGGTGCCGGCCGCCGCGATGAGCGCCCCCGCCCTGACCGCGTGCTGGGTGAAATCGCCGTCGGCGCCGAACACGCGGGCGCCGAGCAGCGCACCGGCGGTCTGGGCGCCCCAGGAGTGGCCGACCGCCGCGATCCGCTCGCGGTCGATCCGCGTGTCCAGCCCACCGGCCTGCCGCACAACCTCGTCGAGGTTGTCCAGGATCGCGTGCAGATCGGCGATCCGGGCCCGCCAGATGGCGCCGAACCGCGGGTCGTCGAACCCGATGCCGTTGCGGCGGGAGTCGAGGTGGGTCGGCTGCACGACGACGAACCCGGCGGCGGCCCACCGGTCGGCGAGGGGTTCGTAGCCGTCCATCGACCAGGCGTTGCCGTGCGAGAACACGATCACCGGCAGGCGCTCGCCCCGCACCGGCGCGGTGAGCTTCACCTGCAGGTCGATCGAGCGGCCGGTGGTGGGGACGGTGATGGGCTTGACGGCGACGATCTGCCGTTCGAGCTGATGGGCAGTCATGGGTGCTGCTTTCGCTGAGTCGGGTAAATTTGGCGGAACCATGTTCCGTCAAAGTTAGCGGAACATGGTTCCGCGAACAAGGGAGGCTGTCGTGGCGGAGTCGGCCGGCGCACGCCAAGCCGGGATGGAACGCAACCGCGAGGCGCTGCTGGCCGCCGCGGCGGCGGTGTTCGTCGAGCAGGGCGTGCAGGCACCCATCCGGGACATCGCCGGGCGCGCCGGGGTCGGCGTCGGCACCGTCTACCGGCACTTCCCCACCCGGGCCGAGCTGGTCACCGCCGTCTACCGGCACCAGCTCGACGAGTGCGCCGCGCTGGCCCCGCAGCTCCTGCGCGAGCCGATCGCCCCCACCGAGGCGCTGACCCGGTGGGTGGCGACGTTCGTCGAGTTCCTCGTGACCAAACACGGCCTCGGGGTCGCCCTGCAGTCCGAGGACCCCAGCCTGCTGAGCCTGCACCGGCTCATGCTCGAGAAGCTCATCCCGGCCTGCGCCACACTGATCGACGCGGGCGTGGCCGCCGGCGAGATCGACCCGGAGGTCACCGCGTACCGGCTCATGCGCGCCGTCGGCAACCTGTGCATCCTCGGCGCCGGCTACGACCGCGCCGACGCGAAGGACATGGTCGCCCGCCTGCTCACCGGCTGCCGCCAGACCCGCGACTGACCGCCGGAATGGGTGTCAGACCCGATCGACAGGACGGGGCCGGGCGGGCAGCCTGGTGGTGTCGGACTTGTCGAGGAGGTCGGTGCGGGCGTGTCGCTGTTCTGGCGGATCTTCCTGCTGAACGCCGTGGTGGTGATCGTGGCCGCCGGGGTGGTGATGCTGGCGCCCGTGACGGTGTCCACGCAGGTCACGGTGACCGAGGCGGTGATCATCACCGGCGGTGTGGTCGCGATGTTCGTGGTGAACGCGGTGCTGCTGCGGGCGGGACTCGCGCCATTGCGGCGGCTGACCCGCGCGATGACCACGACCGATCTGCTGCGGCCAGGCCCGCGGCCGACGGTCACCGGACATGGCGGGATCGCTGAACTCATCGAGACGTTCAACAGCATGCTCGACCGGCTGGCGGCCGAACGGGGACAGAGCAGCGCGCGGGCGTTGTCGGCGCAGGAGGCCGAGCGGCACCGGATCGCGCAGGAGCTGCACGACGAGGTCGGTCAGACCCTCACCGCTGTGCTGCTGGAACTCAAGCGGGTCGCCGATCACGCGCCCGGCCCGGTCCGCGACGAGATCCTGCAGGTGCAGGAGACGACCCGGGGCAGCCTGGACGAGATCCGCCGGATCGCCCGGCGGCTGCGGCCCGGGGTCCTGGAGGAGCTGGGCCTGGTGAGCGCGCTCAAGGCGTTGACGGTGGAGATCTTCGGCCCGACCGGCGTGGTGGTGCGCCGCGAGTTCGCCCGCGACCTCCCGCCGCTGGGGCAGGCGGCCGAGCTGGTGGTCTACCGGGTCGCCCAGGAGAGCCTGACCAACACCGCCCGGCACGCCCACGCCGGGCACGTCGACCTCGTGCTCACCCGCACCGCGACGGGCGTCCGGTTGCGGATCGCCGACGACGGACGCGGGCTGGGCACCGCGGTTGAAGGCGCTGGGATTCAGGGCATGCGGGAACGCGCTCTGCTGATCGGAGCCAAGATCACCATCGGGCCGGGACCACGCGGCGGTACGGAAGTCTGCCTCGACGTGCCGAGGGGGACCGATGCCTGAGCCGATCCGGATCCTGCTGGCCGACGATCACGCGCTGGTCCGGCGCGGTGTCCGGCTGATCCTTGACGCCGAACCCGGCCTGAGCGTGGTCGGCGAGGCCGGAGACGGCGCCGAAGCGGTGGCGCTGGCCCGGGAACTGGAGCCCGACCTGGTCGTCCTGGACATCGCGATGCCGCGGATGACCGGGTTGCAGGCCGCGCGCGAACTGTCCCGGCGCTCCCCCGACCTGCGGATCCTGATCCTGACGATGTACGACAACGAGCAGTTCTTCTTCGAGGCGCTCAAGGCCGGGGCGTCCGGGTACGTGCTCAAGTCGGTCGCCGACCGGGATCTCGTCGAGGCCTGCCGGGCGGCGATCCGGGGTGAGCCGTTGCTGTACCCGGGCGCGGTGACCGCGCTGGTCCGCGACTACCTCGACCGGGCACGGCAGGGCGAGCTGCCCGTCCGGGCGATCACCGACCGCGAGGAGGAGGTGCTCAAGCTGGTCGCCGAGGGCCACTCGTCCAAGGAGATCGCGGGCATGCTGGTGATCAGCGTGAAGACGGTGGAACGCCACCGCGCCAACATGATGCAGAAGCTCGGCATGCGCGACCGGCTGGAGCTGACCCGGTACGCGATCCGGGCGGGGCTCATCGAACCATGACTCCGGCGAAGGCATCTCGACCGGGACCGCGGCTGTTCCTGCTTGTGGCCATGGTCCTGGCCGCGTTCGCCGTGCCAGGGGTGCCGCCAGGTGCTGGCGGCACCCCGCTTTCCGGTACCACCACCGTCTGGTCGGCCGACCAGGTGCTCACCGCACCGCAGCCGTTGCCGCGGCGAGCGGTCGAACCGTTGCTGTTCATCGTGGTGCCGGACGCGGTCCGGCTCGGGCTGCCGGGACCGGCGGTCGAGCAGGCCGCCGACACCCCGCACCAGCCGTCGAACGAACAACGCGCGCCCCGCGGCGGCCGCGCACCTCCCCCGGGACGGGTCTGACAGATCCCGAGCCGGTATGCGAGCGCATACCGGCTGAATCCCGTTCCCAGGAGGAAAAATCGTGCCGCGTACCAACGCGCGGCGGGGACTGCGTGGCCGGGCCGTGGTGTGCCTGGCCGTCCTCGCCGCGTCCGTCTACTTGCTACTGACCACCGCCCCGCGTCTCGGGCTCGATCTGCGTGGTGGCACACAGGTGGTGCTGCAGACCCGGGACTCACCGACCACGAAGGCCGACGCCGAGGCCACCGACCGCACGCTGGAATCGTTGCGGCGCAGGGTGGACGCGCTCGGCGTGGCCGAGCCGACGCTCGTGCGGTCCGGCGACAACCGGATCATCGTCGAGCTTCCCGGCGTGCAGGACCCGGCCAAGGCGGTCGAGGTCATCGGGCGCACCGCCCAGCTCAGCTTCCACCCCGTCGAGGCGGTCGCCGGACCGGACGCGCAAGGCGATCTGGTCCTGCCCGACGACACGGGTCAGCGCCTGCGGCTCGGACCGGCGGCGTTCACCGGCGAAGGCGTGGACGACGCCAGCCACGGCACCGACACGCAACCCGGCGCCGGATGGCACGTCGCCGTGCGGTTCCGTGGTGACGCCGAGCGCACGTGGGAGCAGCTCACCGGGCAGGCCGCGTGCTCGCCGGCAGGCAGTCCGCAGCGGCGGGTGGCCATCGTGCTCGACCAGAAGATCATCTCCTCGCCGCAGGTGGACCCGTCTGTCCGATGTGGAGTCGGCATCATCGGCGGCACCACCCAGATCACCGGCCGGTTCTCCCAGACCGAGGCCGCCGACCTGGCGTTGCTGATCAAAGCCGGTGCGCTGCCGGTGCCGGTGGAGATCCTGGAGCAGCGGACCATCGGCGCCACGCTCGGCGCGCAGGCCATCGACACCAGTGCCCGGGCCGCGATCATCGGGCTCGCTTTGACCGCGGTGTTCCTGGTCGTTGTCTACTGGCTGGCCGGGGCGGTGGCCGTTCTCGCCCTGCTCGCCTACGCGCTGATCTCGTACGCCGCGCTGCTGGCCATCGGGGCGACCCTGACCTTGCCCGGTCTCGCGGGTCTCGTGCTGGCCATCGGCATGGCCGTGGACGCGACCGTGCTGGTGTTCGAACGGACCCGCGAGGAGTACCTGGGCCGACGGCGAAGTTCGTTGCCCGGCGCGCTGGAACGGGGGTTCGGTGGCGCCCTTCCGGCCATTGTGGACTCCAACGTCACCACCCTGATCGCCGGTGGACTGCTGTTCTGGCTCGCATCCGGTCCGGTGCAAGGGTTCGGGGTCACGCTCGCGATCGGGGTGCTGGCGTCCCTGTTCACCACGTTGATGCTGACCAGGGTGCTGCTGATGGTCACGATGTCACGCAAACCGCCGTTGTCCGGTCTGGTCCACGAAGGTGCCGTGCGCCGGTGGGTCGCCCGGCAGAACCCTGGTTTCCTCAGTCGCCCCAAGCGGTGGCTGACCGTGGCGGGGTGCACGTTGGCCGTCGCGCTCGCCGGTTTGCTTGTGGCCGGACCGAATCTCGGCGTGGAGTTCACCGGCGGCCGGGTGCTCGAGTACAGCACGCCGGCCGCCGCGAACCCCGACCAGATCCGGGCCGCGGTGGCCGACGCCGGGTTCCCGCGTGCGGTGGTGCAGGCCTCCGGGGACTCGGCGGTGACCGTGCGCACCGAACCGCTGGAACAGCAGCAGCCCGAGCAGATCCGGGTCGCCGTCGCCAGTGCCGCGGGTGGTGCGACGCAGCTGCGGGACGAGCAGATCGGGCCGAGCCTGGGCACCGAGCTGCGGGTCAAGGCGGTCATCGCGCTCGGGCTGGCGGTGCTGGCGCAGCTGGCATACCTCGCGATCCGGTTCGACTGGCGGCTGGGCCTGGCGACCGTCGTCGCGCTGGCGCAGGATGTCCTGCTCGTGCTGGGCCTGTTCACCTGGCTGGGCAAGACTTTCGACGGGGTGTTCCTCGCCGCCTTGCTCACCGTCATCGGATACTCCGTCAACGACTCGGTGGTGGTGTTCGACCGGGTCCGCGAACTGCGCAAGGCACGTCCGGGCGACCCGTTCTCGCGCTCGGTCGGGTCCGCCGTGCTGCAGACCTTGCCCCGCACGGTGAACACCGGCATCGGAGTGCTGTTCGTGCTGACCGCGTTGCTGGTGCTCGGCGACGGATCGCTCGCGGACTTCGCCCTCGCGCTGTTGTTCGGGCTGGTCGTCGGCACAGTGTCCACTGTGGCCACTGCCGGCCCGGTCGCGATCCTGCTGCACCGGAGGGTCACATGAAGTAACGCAGCCACACGTACAGCCAGGCGACGATCGTGCTCATCACGGTGACCACGATGCCGTACCTGGTGAACTGCCAGAAGCTGATCCGGTGACCGGTGCGGGCGGCGATGCCCAGCGCGACCACGTTGGCGCTCGCCGCCACCGCGGTGCCGTTGCCGCCGAAGTCCGCGCCCAGCGCGAACGCCACCACAACGCCTGCCCGGTCACCGGATCCGGCGCCTGCGCCTGCGCCACCACGCCTTCCACGATAGGCGTCATCGTGGCCACGTACGGGATGTTGTCGAAGAACGCGCCCAGAACGCCGGACCCGAACAACAACGCCGTCGCCGCCACGAAGTAGTTGTCGCCCAGCACGTCCACGACCCACTCGCCGATGCCGCCGATCAGACCCGTGTGCACGAGACCGGACACCATCACGAACAGACCCATGAAGAACACCAGCGTCGGCCATTCGACCTCACGCAGGATCTCGCCGATGTCCACCTTGGACACCAGCACCATCACCCCGGCGCCGACCAGAGCGACGATCGACGGGTCGATGTGCACCACCGCGTGCAGCCCGAACCCGACGATCACGCCACCCAGCACCACGAGACACCGCGCCAGCAGGCGGACATCGGTGATCGCCCGCCGTTCCCGCAACGCCATCACCGCGGCGACGTGCTCGGGGTGGTACTGGAACGACTTGCCGAACAACACCCGGGTCATCAGCACGAAGATCACGAACACCACGACGGTCACCGGGGCCATGTGCGCCAGGAAGTCGTTGAACGTCAGGCCCGCGCGGCTGCCGATGATGATGTTCGGCGGGTCGCCGATCAGGGTGGCCGCCCCGCCGATGTTCGACGCCAGCACCTCCGCGATCAGGTACGGCTGAACACCCCGGTCTGCCGGATCACCCCGACGATGATCATCATGCCCAGCAGCAGGAAGATGACGTTCCAGTCGATGCCCTCGTGCTCGGAGAAGAACACCTCCGACCCCGCAACCAGCCCCAGCACGGCCATCGCACCGGCCGCGATGAGCACGACGGCGACCTTGTTCGCCTTCTCGGTGGCGATGAAGAAGAACGCCACCAGGAAGATCGCCAGCGCCAGAACCGCCGTCATGTGCCCAGTCCCGCCACGGCGAGGCTGGTCAGCAGCCGTTCCAGCGTGATCACCCCGGCCAGCACTCCCCCGTGCCCGGTCATCGCGACCACCGGGCTGTTCGACCGGACCAGCACGGCCGCCACCTCCAGCAGCGTCGCCCCGGCCGACACGGTCACCGGCTTGCGCGGTTCCCGGGGCAGGCAGTCACCGACCGTCAGTTCGGCGACCTCCAGCCAGAACTGGTCCGCGCTTTGTTCGTCCACAGTGCGCGCGAGCGCCGGATCCTCCTGGTACGAACCGGGAACCACCAGCCGCAACACCTGCGTCGCGGTCAGCAGTACCCTCGGTCGCGACAATCCGTCCACCACGACCAGTCCCGGCAACCGCCCGACCGCCATCACCCGGACCGCCTTGGCCACCGGATCATCCACCGTCACAGCGGGAAGACTCACAGCAACATCTCGCGCCAGCACACACAACCCTTTCAGACCGGGAAAACGCGCATTCACTCCACAATGGACATACGCGCAGCAACTCCTCCAGCCTGCCCGACGTCATGCTTCAGACCAATCGGGCGCAACACCCAACTCGCCTGGGGCTCACCATGTAGTGGCAGGCCAACCGGCCCGGGGTGGTGTCCGGAACGGTTCTTCCCGCGGCCACCGGTTCCGGCCATGGGGCAGCATGCCTGCAATGTCCTTGGGCGTCCCGCAAGGGCGTCGATACTTGGGTATGCGCAAGGCTCTCGCACTGGCCGGGCTGCTCGTCCTGACCGCCTGCGGCACGCAGGGCGGCGGTATCGAGCCGCCCGGGAACATCGCGGTGACTGATGTCCTGACGAGAGATGCTTTGACGCTCGGCCCCGACGGTCACGCGGTCGAACTCGGCGCCTCGGAGGCCGAGGTCACCGCGGCCGGATGGACGGTCCGTGACCAGCCTGCGCCGGGCCGCGCACAGGACTGTCCGGAGATCGCCACCATCCAGCTGCCGAACGGAGAGGACGGCACCCTCACCATCTCGGCCAAGGCCGGGGTGTCCCACATCAGTGCCGGGGGCGACATGCACACACCGGAAGGCGTCCGGATCCACTCGCTGGCGGCCGACGTGACGAAGGCCTATCCAGAGGTGAAGGACGCGGGATCCGGCGCGGACCTCACGGTCCCGGTCCCGGGCAACCCGCAGGCGAGCTACGTCATCAAGTTCCAGTCCGGCCAGGTCCTGTTCCTGGACCTGAAGCTCAACGACACCGATTGCTAGTATCCCGCGCCGTTCAGCGTCTGTTGCGCCCGGACCGCGCCCGGATCACCTTCACCAGAAGCAATGCCGTGACCAGGGCCGCCAGTGGCGCCAATGCCGCGACGACCAGTGCGGTGATCACCGGCAGGCCGGCCGACGGGGGTGGATTACCGGGCGGTACCGGCGGCGGAGCGAACCGCAGGTGCGAGTCCATGTGGTGCCACCGGGTCACCTCGAGATAGATGATCCGCCAGCTGCCCGCCCACAGTACGAGCGCGATCACCAGCGTCCCCAGCAGCCGGCGCCGCGCACAGTGTGCCTGTGTGATGCCCACTCGAAGCCCCTTCCGATCGTTTCGCTGGTCACGACCTCTCGGCCCGGTTCACGCCATCGGGCAGGGATCCTGCAATGCCCTCGGGTTTCGCGTGCGGGCGCGATACCGTTGGCACTCAACGCCTCTGGCCACAGCTTACGTTGGGAGCGGGTCTCGTCGTCCCGGCACGGGATTTGAGAGGGCGGCAGGAGAGGTAGGGGGCCATGTGGGGTTCGGGTGTTGTCCGCGGGAGACGGGTCCACGCAGGTACGGTCGTCGTGGCCGCGCTGCTGGTGGGTGGCGTGGTGGTGGCCGGTCAGGACGATGGCCATCCCGCGCAGCAGGTGCAGTTGCTGCCCGGGGCCGCCTGGTTGCCGTCGTCCCGGGTGGGCCAGGTGACGCTGCTGGACGGCAGTTCGGTCGAGGTGGCCGCCCAACTGCAGGCCGCGCCGCCAGGCAACGCCCTCGACGTGGTCCAGCAAGGGGCGACGGCCTACGTCATCGACCAGACCGCCGGCACGGTGCGCAGGGTGGACGGCGCCACCTTCGAGCTGACCTCACCCGCATCGCCGATTCCCGACGCCCACGCCGGGCTCACCGCGATCCCCAGCCGCAACTCACTGTACACTGTGGACACGCAACGTGGAATCGTGGCGGACACCGACCCGCACACACTGGCCCGCCGCGGCGAGATGCTTTCCCTGGCAAGCAAGCTGTCCGCCGGAGCGGCCACAGTGGACGACAACGGCACCCTGTGGGCGGTCGATACGGCCACCGGTGATCTCACCCGGGTATCGGGCGGGAGCCGCACCATCCAGCGCCAGGTGGCGCAGCCCGGGCGCAGCATTCTCGCCGTGGCCAACGGAAGCCCGGTCGTGCTCGACACCGCGGGCCGCAAGGCGATCACCATCGACCGGGACACCGGCCGGGTCCGCGACACCGTGGACCTGGACGTGCGGACCAACGACACGTTCGAGGTCTCCGGTTCGCCGCACTCCGACCGGCTCTATCTCGTCGTCGGCCGCGGCGTGCTGACCATCTGCGACCTGGCGGCCGTCAAGTGCGACAAGGCGATCCCGCTCGACGTCGGCAACAAGTACGGTGCCGCGGTGGAAGCCGGGAACCGTCTGTTCGTGCCGGACTACACCACCGGGCAGGTGTGGATCATCGACCTCGCCCGCTCCCAGGTGATCGCGAAACCCACCGTGCTCACCCGGCCCGGCCAGTTCCAGCTGCTCAGCCGCGACAGCCTGGTCTTCTACAACGACGCCAGCACCGAACACGCCGGTGTGATCCACCTCGACGGGTCGGTCGCGGCCGCCGCCAAGTACAACCCGGACAACCCGGCCAAAGGCGTGACCAACCCCAACCCGCCGCCCGGACGCCAGCCGGACGCACCCAATCCGTCGCCGGACAAACCCAAACCGCCGCAAGACACTCCCGGCACACCGCCACCCAGTTCCCGGCCGCCCCAACCCGATCCGCAACCAGGCACGCCCACCGGTGCGCCACGCCCCGCGGATCCAGGCGACCCACCAGTCAATCGTCCAGACCCGCCAGGGAATCCGGGTGATCCACCGGTGGATCGTCCGGACCCGCCAGGGAATCCAGGCGGCCCGCCGGAACCGCGGCTCGAGATCGCCATGAGCGAAGTCAATCCGGTCGTCGACGAGTCCATCACCCTGCGGGTCACCAACTCCTCGGGGGAGGCGCCCACCAGCGCGCACTGGACCTTCGGCGACGGCGCCCAGGGCGACGGGGTGACCACGTCGCACAGTTGGACCGCCGCAAGGCCCACCGGCTACCTGGTGGCCGCCGTCGTCACCTTGCCCGACGGCCGGGAACGCACCGTCTCGGTCACCGTTCCCGTGACGGAGAAGCCAACTGTCCCACTGACTGTGGCCGTTCCCGGCGGTGGCGGCACCATCACGGGCGGTGGCCTCAACTGTCCCGGCGTTTGCACCGTCGGTGTGGAACCCGGCAAACAGGTCACACTCACCGCGCGGCCCGACGGCGACCACGTGCTCGGGACCTGGTCGGGTGACGCTTGTGCCGGCAGCAAAGCGGCCACCTGCGTGGTGACCATGGACAGCGCCAAGACCGTCAGCCACCGCTTCGACAGTCCACTCCGGACGTTCACGCTGACCGCCATCCGCCCCAGCAGCGGATCCATCCGGTCCAACAATCCCCCGATCAGCTGCGGCGGCATCATCAGCGGGGCATGCAGCGCCACCGTCAACCAGGGCACCCAGATCCAGCTCACCCCCGCGCCGGACCAGAACCACGACTTCGTCAGCTGGGGCGGCGCGTGCGCCGGGCAAGGGACCACGTGCGTTCTCACGATGACCAAGGACGAAACCGTCTCGGCCACCTTCAATCGCACGCTTCCGCCCGACATCACCAGCTTGACCTGCGAGTTCTCCGGCAACAACAAGTTCTTCTGCGATGTCTCGCACAGCAACGGCGGCACTGTCGAGTGGATCATCGACAACAACCCCGCACCACAGTTCGACGGCCAGAACTCGATCAGCACGTCGTGCGGCAGCAGAACCGTGACCGGCATCAAGGTGGTGATCACCAACAGGGTCGGCCAGGACATCAAAACGACCTCGGTCAGCTGCCAGGGCGAACCGAAGTGACCACTCTGGTCCTGGCTCTGTGAAAGTGGTATTCCTGTCTGTGCCGCCGCAACGGCCCGCAGGGAGTACCCGTGATCCGTCGGATCGTCGTCGCGGCAGTAGCCGCGTGCAGTTTCCTGTCACTGGGACAAGTCGTGTCGGCGGCGCCCGAAACGCCGTCGAATGTCCATGTCGTCGCGGTCACCCAGACGAGCATCACGCTCGCGTGGGATGCCGTTCCCGGTGACCTGCTGTCCTATGAGGTGTACCAGAACGGCAGCATGTCCCGGATCGTCGGCGGCCGGACGACCACGAAGACCGTCGACAACCTGCAGCCCGGCCGGGAGTACCGCTGGACCGTGCTGGCCCGCGGGCGCGACCGGGTGCTGTCCGCGCAGAGTTCGTTGGTACTGGCCACAACCGCTGCCCGCCCGCCAGACGTGACGCCACCCACGGCGCCTGCGGGGATCGCAGTCGTCCACAGTGGAGCGAACAACGTCTCGCTTGTGTGGCAGCCGTCGACGGACGATGTGGCGGTCACCGGGTACGAAGTCCGGCTGGCGGACAAACGAATCGCGATGTCCACCGGTCCGTCGGCCTCGGTGAACGGGCTCAAGGCGAATACTGACTACGCGTTCACCGTGGTGGCCAAGGATGTTGGTGGTCATTTTTCCGCGCCGACACCAATCTCGGTTCGCACCGGCGAGGGGGCGGACCCGGTGGGCGAGGCTGTGCCGTTGGCTGTCAGCGACGATGTTCCCTGGGGGCTGACCTTCCTGCCGGACGGTTCGGCGTTGTACAGCGAGCGGGACACCTTCCGGGTCTATCACCTGACTCCGGACGGGACCAAGACCTTCGTCGCGACCATCCCGGACGTCGCCGGGACCTCCGGCGAGGGCGGTCTGATGGGCCTGGCGTACAAGGACTCCTGGCTGTACGTCATGCACACGACCGCGACGGACAACCGGATCGTGCGGTTCAGGTACTCGTCGGACGTGCTGGACCTGGCGTCGCGGGAGATTCTCGTGTCCGGCATCGCGCGCAGCAAGTTCCACAACGGCGGCCGGCTGCGGTTCGGCCCCGACGGCAAGCTCTACGCGTCCACCGGCGACGCCCAGAACTCCGCCAACGCCCAGGACCTGAACTCCCTCAACGGAAAGATCCTCCGGCTCAACCCGGACGGCACCGTCCCGTGGGACAACCCGTTCCACGGCAGCTACATCTGGAGCTACGGACACCGCAACCCGCAGGGCCTCGCCTTCGACTCACTGGGCCGGTTGTGGCAAGCGGAGTTCGGCAACTCCGAGACCGACGAGCTGAACCTGATCCGCAAAGGCGGCAACTACGGCTGGCCGTACTGCGAGGGCCGGTGCGGCCTGCACGACCGGGCGCTGCTGGACCCGGTGCAGACCTGGCGCACCTTCAACGGGTCACCCAGCGGGATCACCATCGTGCACGACACGATCTACGTCGCGGGCGAAGCGGGTCAGCGGCTGTACCGGATGGACATCCACGGCAACACGGTGACCGTGCCGGAGACGTACTTCTTCGGCACATTCGGCCGCCTGCGCACGGTCGAAGCCACCCGCGACGGCAACCTCTGGCTTACCGCCACCAACGGCGACAAGGACAACACGCCAGGAAACGACGCGAACACTGTGACGCTCATCAAGCTGAACTAGTGCCCCGCGGCTGCCGGTGATCGCGATACTCAAGGCATGACACACACCGGTCCGGCATCCGCGGAGTCAGTGATCGACAGCCCGCTCGAGGCCCAGTTCGAGACGTTCATCGACCAGCACCGGGCGGCCCTGCAGGCCTGCCTCGACGGCCTGACCGAGGAACAGGCCCGCAGGTCGCTCGTGGCGTCCCGCACGACGCTGCTCGGTCTGGTCAAACACGCCACCTTCGTGGAGAAGGTCTGGTTCGACGAGGCGGTGACCGGCCGCTCCCGCGCCGAGATCGGCATCCCCGCCACTCCCGACGAGTCGTTCGAACTCACCGGCGAGGACTCCATCGATACGGTCCGTGCAGCGCACCGCGAAGCGTGTGAGGCGTCCCGCCAGGCCACAGCCGGCATGCGGCTCGATCACATCCTGCCGGGCAACCGGCGCGGCCCACTCCCCCTGCAGTGGGTCTACCTGCACGTCCTGCGCGAACTGGCCCAGCACTGCGGCCACGCCGACATCCTGCGCGAGCAAATCCTCGGGTAGGGGGTCATGGCCGGTAGTAGTCGTCGATCGGGATGCGGGCCTCCTCGAACAGGGCCGGTCCGTCCTGCGGTACCACCGGCCAGGCAGAGCCCGGGTTGAGTCCGACGAGCTGGTCGGTGGACAGGGCGTAGACCACGCGGCCGAGTCCGGAGCGGACGATGCCACCGGTGCACATGCCGCATGGCTGGCAACTGGTGTACATGGTGGTTTGCGCGGCTGTGTCCTTGTCGAGCTCGCGGGCGGCCCAGCGGGCGAGCTTCAGCTCCGGGTGGGCGCTGATGTCGTTGTCGCGCTGCACGGTGTTGTGCGCCTCGACGAGGATCGTGC
Source organism: Actinocrispum sp. NPDC049592 (assembly GCF_040675465.1). Lineage (NCBI taxonomy): Bacteria > Bacillati > Actinomycetota > Actinomycetes > Pseudonocardiales > Pseudonocardiaceae > Actinocrispum > Actinocrispum sp. NPDC049592. The sequence continues at coordinate 355,155 of NZ_JBFAPA010000008.1, forward strand.
CGTCCGGCGCGGCCAGCAGGGAGCCGTACGGTGCGTCGCCCTCGGTGACGGCGTGCGCCGCGATCTCGATCGCGCGCCGCAGCAGGGCCTCGTCGGCACTGGTGATCACGATGATGTCCTCCAGTGGGTCGCCACGGCGGTGAGCGCCCGCCAGGCCTCCTGCGGCCGGCGGGTCTCTTCGGGATCGCCGTGGTACGGGTCGAGCAGCACCGTGTCGGCGCCGAGCTGCTGCAACTGGTCGAGATCGCCCAGGATCTGCTCCAGGGTGCCGACGCCCGTGAGCCGCTCGGGGTCGTCGACTGGCGTCGTGGTTATCCGCAGGGCGATGCGGGGCGTGAACGCCGGCAGTTCGTTGTCCGCCAGCGTCTGGCGCAGCCACGGCATGGTGAACCGCAGTGGGTGCCAGGGATAGCCGAACCGGACCGCGCGGCGGATCGCCGCCTCGCTGTTGCCGCCGATCCAGATGGGCGGCGCGTCCGCACCCCACGCTTCGCGCAGCGTGACCAGGTACTCGTCGGTCAGCTTGCCCCGCGCGGTGAACGGCACCCCCAGCGCCTCGAACTCCTGCCGCGCCCACCCCACCCCCACACCGAGCACCAGCCTGCCGCCGCTGAACTGGTTGAGGTTGGCCGCCATCCGCGCCACCAACATCGGGTGGCGGTACGGCAGGATGAGCACCGTAGTCCCCAACCGCACCCTGCTGGTGACGCCCGCGAGCCACGACAACGTGGTGAACGGCTCGTAGAACGGCTCCGGATAGTCCTGGGCCACATCCGCGGTGACCACCACGTGATCCGACATCATCAGCAGGGCGAAGCCGAGACCCTCCACCGTCCGCGCCCACTCACGCAGCACACCGGGATCCGTTCCGGGCCCGAAGTTGGGCACGTTGACGCCGAGACGCATGATCCCAGGCTATCCCGATGTGATCACCGAACACCATCGGCGGCCACTGTGGACTACCGACGGTGCAGCCGCGGCGCAGGGCCTCGGCCGGTGCGAGTCGAGCGGCGCGGACCGCCGGGTAGATGCCCGCCAGCACCGAGCCGGCCATGACGTTGGCCACGCCGACACCACCGGCAACAGCGCCCGAGCCCCCGACGCAAGGCCGCGCGGTGGTCGCCCGGGCGATCAACAGGTCGGATGGGCGGTCGACGGTGACCATGCCGGGGTTGGCGGGGTTGGTCGTGGCAGACCCGGTCCGGGTCGGCGCGCAGGTAGATTCGGCTCGGCTCGCCGGTGAAGCCGAACTCGTCGCGCGCCAGTGGCATCCCACCAGGGCGGCCGTGTCCAGTTCCGGCGCCAGCACACCGGCGACCACCGCGTACCGGCCACCGCGCCCCACCGGCGGCCCTCAGATTCCCCACCACCGATGTCCACGGCCGGGGCCATCAGTCGTTGGCGTAGCGAAGGTGCGGGCACCGACCTAGCCGATGCCCGCACCCATTCTCGTCGTCAGCCGCCGCTGACTCGGGTGGTCTTCATCAACCGACCTTCTCGATCTTCGCGTTCCGGATGAGCTGCTTGCCAGCCTCATGAATCTTGTTGAACGCCGCGTTGTTCAACAGCGCACAGCTACCCGATGTCGAGGTCACCGGCACAGTGATCGACTTGCCATTGTCCAGGTTCGTGACCTTCAGCATCGTGCCGACCGGGAACTGGTTGCTCGACGCCGCAGGGTCACCCGCCTCGCCCGACAACGTCACGGTCGACCCGGCACAGACCACACGGCCCTTGGCGGCCGCAGCACCAGACTGGTTCGCGTTGTTCCCAGCCTGGTCGAGGCCTTCGTTGGCCGCTGCGACACAGGCGGCGTCGGCAGCTGCGGCGTCGGCGTTGGGGTCGGCGTTGTCCTTGGCTGCCGCCTTGTCTTTGGCGGCCTTGTCCTTAGCCTTGTCCTTAGCTGCCGCGTTGTTCTGGGCTCCGGCCTTCTCCTCGTTCTTGGCTGCCGCCTCGTCCTCGGCTCCGGCCTTCTCCTTGTCCTTGGCTGCCGCCTCGTCCTCGGCTCCAGCGTTCGCCTTGTCCTTGTTGTTGTCCTTCGCCGCTGCCTTGGCCTTGTCCTTGGCAGCCTTGTCGTTCTGCTTGGCAGCCATGCCGTTTTGGTCGGCCATGCCGTTGGCCGCGGCCTGTGGGTCCGCAGCCACCTGGCACGCGATGATGGCCGCACAGTCGACACTGTTCACAGCAGCCGCGTTGTTGTCGGCAGCCGCGCCGCCTTCATCGGCAGCCATCCCGCCCTGGTCGGCAGCCATCCCGCTCTCGTCGGCCGCCATCCCGTTGTCGGCCTTGCCGTTCTGGTTAGCTGCCTTGCCGTTCTGGTTAGCTGCCTTGCCGTTCTGGTTAGCTGCCTTGCCGTTCTGGTTAGCTGCCTTGCCGTTGTCAGCCTTCTTGCCGTTGTTCGCCATGCCGCTCTCGTCGGCCGCCATCCCGTTGTCGGCCATGCCGTGCTGGTTTTCGGCCATGCCGTTCTGGTCGGCTGCCTTGTCCTTTTGCTTGGCTGCCTTGCCGTTGTCGGCCTTCTTGCCGTTGTTGGCCTTGCCGTTCTCGTCGGCTGCCATGCCGTTGGCTGCGGCGTTGGGGTCGGTGGCCGCCGCGCTGGCCTGACAGGCGGCGATGGCGGCACAGTCAGCAGTGTTGGCAGCATCCTTGGCCGCCGCACCGTTCTGATCAGCCGCCATGCCGTTGTCGGCCAGCCCGTTCTGATCGGCTGCCATCCCGTTGTGGGCCATGCCGTTCAGGTCGGCCGCCTTGCCATTCTGGTCGGCCATGCCGTTCTGGTCGGCCGCCTTGCCGTTGTCGGCCATGCCGTTCTCGTTGGCCGCCTTGCTGTTCCGGTCGGCGGCCTTGTCCTTCTGGTTGGCCGCCTTGTCCTTTTGCTTGGCGGCCTTGCCGTTGTCGGCCATGCCGCTACTGGGATCGGCGGCACCATCGACGGCACAGTTCAGTGCCACAGCGGCGGCCTTGCCAGCGTTGCCCTTCGCACCGCACCCGGCTGCCAGCCGCTGCTGGATCAGGTGGACGACGGCCTGCCGGTTGGCGATCCGGTCGGCGGACTGCGCGTCGGGTTTCGCCTGCTGACCTGCGATGAAGTTCTGATTGTTCTGCAGCGCCGCCTCAAGGTCACTACAGTTCTGGCTTGCTGCTGTCGTCGCGGCGTTGCTGTCCGGACTGCTCACCGCAATCACTGCCGCAGTTACCCCGGCGACTCCCAGCAGCGCGAAGAGCCCGATCTTCGCCTGCTTGCGGTGACGGCCGGAGCTACTAAAGCGGGGCATACGCCCTTCCCTTCGAATCGGCGCCTCACCCAAGGACACGACCGGATCACGCCACCGGTTCAGGGCGATTTCCCATAAACCACCAAAAAGCCCTGTGACCTCGACAGACACCACCCAGAAAACCTTTGCCCGGCAACGATTGCCCATCAGGCACGGTCACCCACGGAACCGGTTCCAGCGAACGGCATCACCACGTCAGGACGTGTCCACTATGGACTCAGCCGATGAACTCGCCAGCAAAACCACCAGGTTATGTCCCCGATGTATTTCCACACCCCCGCGCCAGCTGCTCAGCAATCCCTCGTATCAGACCGAACAGTTAAGCGAGCCTATTCGTCGGCGAACCCGGCGGCGCCTCGCCCTAGCCGATACGGATCCTGTGGTGACGATGCCAGCGCGGCGCGGGCGTGGCTGCGCCTAGGAACCTGTCAGCAGAGCGCCCAGCTGGTTGGGGGACGTCGGGCTTCCGGACGAGCTTTCCGTCCACTGTGGATAGAAATTCGGCAAGGGCGGGGCGTTTTCGTCGACTCCCTTCTCACAACGGCAGTTCGGTGCCGGTGTTCTCGGCGGTCATGTACTGGGCGTACCAGTCCGGCCAGTTCGGGTCGGCCTCGCCGGTGCGCTTCTCGTGCTCGCCGTGGGCTTTGGCCGCGCGTTGCAACGCGCCCGACAGGTCGCTCACCGAGCTGTACGTTGTGACACCGGTGTCCACGCGCCCGGGCAGCCGGGAGGTGATCTCCTGCAGGATCCAGGTATTGCCGTCCGGGTCGCTCAACAGGGCGCGGGACCGGTAGGTGCGGCGCTCGGGATCCAGGCCCGGCTGCAGCCCATCGGCGCCAGAGTGGAAGAACTCCCCCACCTCGACACCCACGCCGACCAACGCGTCCCTGGCGGCCACGATGTCGGACACCACCAGGTACCCCTTCGCCGATCCCGGCGCCGCGTCGGTCAGCGTCGGGCCGAACTGGATCGACGTCGCCGACCCGGGTGGCGTGAACTGCACGACGCCGGGCGGCGTGGCATCCAGCCGCCAGCCCAGCCGGCCGTAGAACTCCTTCGCCCGCTCGACATCCGCGACCGGGATGATGAGAACTTCCACCTTCATGTCGATGTCCACGATCATGGCGGACTCCTCTGGTGTTGTGGTGGCACTAACGACTAGCGGTGGCGGCAAGACGATGTTCGCGCGGTCGGCGCCACCAGAGCGCCGACGAGTTGTCGTGAGGAACACCCAACTCCGGTGCGCTCACGACGTCCAGCCGCCGGTCCGCAGGGCTGGGAACAGGCCAGCGCCGAACCTGGGATTCCCGCGGGAGTTTCCCTGTCGCTGGCACAGAATTTGCCGTTGACCGGCGGCCTACGGTGATGAGATGGAGTTCGTCGAAGGTTCACCGCCACCGCCCGGCACTCCGCCGCCCGCGCGACCGCAATGGTTCGGGCCGCCGGAGGACTTGGCCGGCGCGATCGTGCCGCTGGAGCGGGTCGTGGCGCGCCGCAGTGACCTCGGGCTCGTACTGACCCACGCCACCGTCTATCCACTGGGTTGTCAACTGCATCTCCAGTTCATTGCCCTGCGCGACTACGACGACGTCGAGGCGACGGGTCATCGGCCGGCGTTCCCGGAGATCGACACTGATGACCTGCACTTCGACCTGCGGTACCCGGACGGCGCGGTCAGCAGCACCCGCCGGTTCGGGATCGCCGGCATGGTGGACCATTTCCGGGTCGGCGGGTCACCACCAGGACCACTGTTGATGAACTTGGGCGGCGGCAGCTCCGGAGACGACCGACGGGTGTGCGGCGATCGCTCGTTGTGGATCTACCCGCTGCTCCCACCCCAGGTCTGCACATTGACCGTCGAATGGGCACGCCTCGCCGTCCCGCCGACCGATATCGAGATCGACGGCGCCGAACTGACAGCCGCCGCCAGCCGCGCCCGTCCCCTCCTGGACTAGGAGCCGGCTACCGCGGCGGGCTGGTGTCCGCGGCGGAGGGCAGCTCGTGCTGGAGCTGGAAACTGCGCACGAGCTGGTCGGTGAAGGCCCTGGGCATGGGGTCCCCGGTGACCAGTGCGCGGTAGTAGAGCGGGCCGAGCAGCTGGTCCACCGCGAGATCGACGTCCAGCCCGGCGGGCAGTTCGCCGCGGTCGATCGCACGCTGCAGCGGGACCCGGTCACGGCTGCGCTGCTGACTCAGATAGCCAGTGCGCAGCCGTTCGGCCAGTTCGGGATCGTGCTGGGCCTGGCCCGCCAGCGCACGGAACACCACTCCCGGAGCCGATCTGGTCAGGAAACGCGCGACGTTGGCCAGGTGGGCGCGCAGGTCGCTGACCAGGTCACCGTGGTCCGGCGGGGTGAGGTGCTGGGCCATGTCCTCGATGAACGTGTCCAGCAGGATGTCGACCTTGGAGGACCACCAGCGGTAGATCGTCTGCTTGGCGACCCCGGCCCGGGCCGCGATCCCCTCGATCGTCACCCCGGCGAAACCCCGTTCCACCACCAGGTCGTCGGCTGCCTGCAGGACCGCCTGGCGGGCCTGCTCACTGCGTCCATGCCGGTTGCCGTGGTGCATGACCGGACCCTACCCCGTTCTAGACAAGACGAGACGTTGCGTCTAGTCTAGCGCTCATGACAGCCATGCTGCACACACCACGAATCCGCACTGCCCTTGACCGGTTGTTCGCCGCGGCCGAGCTCGACGCCAACGTCTCCGCTCCCCCGCCGTCGGCCACCGCGCAGGAACTCGCCGACGCCATGGCAGGCGTGTACATGCCGATCTCCGCACGCGGCGGCGAGCTGCTCTACGCGCTGGTACGAGCGGTCCGCCCGCAGACCGTCGTGGAGTTCGGCACCTCGTTCGGGATCTCCACGGTCTACCTGGCTGCCGCGGTGGCCGACAACGGCACCGGGCGAGTCTTCGGCACCGAGATGAACGCCACCAAGGCCGCCGCCGCACAGTCCAATCTGGACGAGGCGGGACTCGGTGACGTGGCCACGATCCTGCCCGGCGACGCCCGCCACACCCTCGCGGACATCCCGGGACCGATCCAGCTCGTGCTGCTCGACGGCTGGAAGGACCTGTGCCTGCCGGTCCTCACCGCGCTGGAACCCCGCCTGGCCACCGGCGCCCTCGTGGTGGCCGACGACATCACCCTGCCGTCCATGGCCGGCTATCTCGACTACGTGCGCGATCCCGCCAACGGCTACGTCAGCATCGCCTTCCCGGTGGAGGACGGCATGGAGATCAGTTGCCGCGCATAGGGTTCGGTCACCACGTAACGTGCAGCGCGACCATTCGGGCCAGCTGGGCTCCGACGCAGTAGTGGACGCCGTGCCCGAAGGCCAGGTGGCCGGTCACGGCCTGGGCATTCAGCGGGGCGAACTGGCCGGGATGAGTGGGCAACAGGTGGACGAAGTTGGCGATCTCGTTCGCGGTGGTCTCGAAACCGGCGGCCAGCATCCCGAAGGCGAGCCTGATCATCTCGTCCTCGGTGAGCTGGTCGTCCTCCTCCCCGGCCAGGACCATGGCGCCTGCTCGCGGTCGTCGCCGGGCACACCCAGTAGTTCGTAGATCACTCCGATCGGCAGCGGGCGGGTGAACGAGCCAACCAGGTCTGCCGGTGGACCGGTGTCGATGATGGCGATGACCAGCTCGGTGGCGAGCCGCTGCGTGAACGGCCGGATCCGCTCCGCGCCGCGCACGGTGAACGCCTTGGTGAGCAGCCGGCGGCTCCTGCTGTGTTTGGGCGGCTCCATGTCCAGCAGGCCCATCGGCAGGGAGTCGGGAACCATCCGGGGCTGGTCGTGCATCGTGGCCTGGGCCCGGCTGAAACCCGGGTCGCCCAACACCGTCTTGACACAGAGAATCGCGCCGACTCAGCGGTGCTGGCCCAGAGCGGCGGCGGCGTCCTTCGCGAACACGAGCACGCACTTCTCGGGTTCGATGGTCTCGAACTCACGATAGGCCTCCGGATAGGCTTCCGCGCTTCCGGAGAACACTGCCTGAAGGCTGATCCGGACAACGACATTGCCGTCCCGGGCAAGAGCGACTTGCGTGGTGGGGTCGTGCGGCGCGATCGACAGACCCTCAAAACCGGGCACGTCACTGTAATCCGCCGGCTGGACCTTCCGGGCCCGATCGACCCCGGTCGCGCCGTCACCGGTGGAGTAGCGCAGGACCTGCACCGCGAGGAACAACCTGGAGTGCTCGTCCTGGAAATCGCGGTCGCATTCGGTGGCTTCGACGTGATCGCCGCTGCTGGTCCGGGCCTCGTCCTTGGTCTTCTGGAACGGGCGGGTCAGCTCGCCCACTGTCACATCGTTCAGCATGTCGCACGCGGGGATCGGCAGCCGGTACTTGTCCGGCGCGGGGACGCTCTCGGGCCGCCCGCACGCGGCTGCCAGCACCAGCACCGTGATTCCGGCCAGCCAACGCAGCATCCGCTCCCCAGTCACTCGCCGCGGATGTTACCCCCACGCAGATCGCGGCGTGGCGGGTGTGCGGCGCGTGTGGTGGCGGGTTTTATTGTGCCGGGTCATGTCTCTGGGTCCGGACGTTTTCGCCGCTGAAACAACTGAAGATGACCTGCGCGTCGCGATCCAGCTGGTCGCCGAGGTCAACGAGATCGAGGCCGGCAGGGTTGCCGAGCCGGATATGAGCTGGTTCACGCAAGTGGTGGCGTCCGGGGGTTCACTGGACAAGCAGGACTCGAGCAAGAAGAAAGAGACCCCGCTCATCAGAGCCATACATGGAAGCTGGCTGGCCGGTGGCATGCCTGGTGTGGTGAAGGTGCTCCTCGCGGCGGGCGCTGATGTCCATGCCACCGACTGGTTCAACAACACGCCACTGCATCACGCGGCCTACTACGGCGAACCGGACAGCCTCGAGCAACTGCTGCGGGCGGGCGCCGAGGTGGACGCGCTCAACGACTTCAAGTCGACCCCACTCAACGACATGTGCACGCGGTCCATCATCGAGGGCCCGGACGGCTCGGATCTGCCCTCACCCCGGTTCGCCGCGATCGCGCGGATGTTGATCGAGGCCGGTACGAACCTCGACTCCCAGGACAACAACGGCTGTACACCGTTGAACAACGTGTGTTACCGCGGCGGCGCTTCGCTGGCCCGCCAGCTCATCGAAGCGGGCGCGACCGTGGACATCCCGAACAACAAGGGCTTCAGCCCGCTGCACGCCGCCTGCGAGTACAAGCACCATCACGTGGTCTACGTCCTGCTGGAGTCGGGCGCCGACCTCAACCTCCGCGACAACTGTGGCTTTACCGCCCTGCACGGGGCCGCGGCGGTGGGTGAGAGCAGGATCGTCAGCAGCCTGCTCAGGGCCGGGGCGAACGCCGCCCTCCTCATTGACGGTGAGGGCTACGAGAAAGCCAAGCCGGGGATGACCGCCGCCGACGTCGCGTTCGCCCATGGCCACCGCGAACTCGCCGTTCAGCTGGCCAAGGCCGTACCGCAGGATCCCGGCGTCCACGTCGCTGCTCTCGTGGTCGCTGACTGCAACGGCGGTGAACCAGGACCGATCCGGGCATCGGGGCTGGCGCAGTACGTCACGTCCGGCGGCTCACTGGACACGCACAAACCCGGGCCGACCGGGTACACCCCGCTCATCCTGGCGGCAAGCGCCGGCTCGCTCGACGCGGTGAAGGCACTCGTCACGGCGGGCGCCAACATCCACACCGGCGACACCGCGAACACCACGCCAGTGCACCACGCGGCGGCCTTCGGCGAGGACCGCATCGTCGCCGAACTCGTCAAGTCGGCCCCGAGTGTGGTGCACGCCGTCAACGACACGGGCGCCACCCCGCTCACCTACGTCTGCCAGCACGCCGAAGCCGACTTGTACGCAGAATCCGAGCGACCGTCCCTGTACACATATCAAGCCACGGCCGCCGTGCGGTTGATCGAGGCGGGCGCCAACGTCGATCATCAAGACCACGAAGGCAAGTCCCCTTTGCACCACGCCAGCGCCAGCGGCCACCGCGGACTGGTCACCCGCCTCATCAAAGCAGGCGCCACCATCGACCTGACGGACGCAACCGGCGCCACTCCCTTGCACGCTGCCTGCGCAAACAAGCGCTACGACGCGGTCCGGGCCCTCCTCAAGGGAGGCGCCGACCTCAACGTCCGCGACAACCGCGGCGCCACCGCCCTGCACATCGCCGCCGCCATGGGCGCCCGGGCCCCGATCACCCAACTCCGCAAAGCCGGCGCCGATCCCACCCTCACCATCACCGGCGACGGCTGGGACAAAGCCACAGCAGGCATGACCCCCGCTCAAGTCGCAACCGCTTACGGCTACAAGAAACTCGCCGCTGCACTCGACGCCAGCCAGTGATGGTGTCCCGTGCCGCCTCACGCTGACGGCTGTGCTACGTCAGCGGCTGGTAGTCGAACCAGTCGAAGTGGACGGTGCCGGTCGAGGCGTACATGCCGATAACGCGGCCGGTGAAGCCGCCCGCCACCTCGGTGGACAGGTAGCGGCCGTCGAGGGTGGCGAGCACGATGAACGTGCCGTCCACGTCGACGCCGAACGCCACGGTGTCCGGACCCGTGCGGGGGTCGCGTGGTGACTGGACGGCAGTCACGTCGACACCCAGGACCAGCGGACCCGCCGATACCTGCCGCGAGGCCACGACTGTCCTCAGTGGACCTATTCGGGCGATGACCTTCACCTCGCCGGAATCCACCTCCATTTCGTAGTGGTGGTTCTCGTCGAGCCGGACCGCGAGGCCGCCGATGCCTTGTGCTGGGTCGATCAACGTACGTGCCCGGCAGGACAGGTGTTGCTGGCGGCGGCCCACGAACACGACATCCGTGGCATCCAGGGAACTTCCGCGGGCGTGGAGGGTCAGCCAGCCGGGCCGTTCCAGGGTCGTGCAGTGCTGGGCGGGGCGGTCGCGCAGCGACATCCAGGAGGGGTGCAGCTCGCCGAGGTCGAAGTCGTCCCGAGTGGACAGTTCGGGCCAGGGCTGGAGTGGCCATGGGGGCACGGGCATGTTCAGGTCCAACGAGGCCGCGACCGGCCAGCCGCCGACCCAGGTCACCGGCACCAGAAAGGTCTCCCGGCCCAGCACGTGCCAGCCCGGGGTGCCACCGCCCGGCCGGACGCCGAGCAACACCATCCACCAGGAACCATCCGGCCCCTGCACGAGATCCGCGTGGCCGGTGTTCTGGATAGGACGGTCCAAGCCGCGGTGGGTCAGGATCGGGTTGGCCGGACACGGTTCGAAGGGCCCGTTGATGGTCGGTCCACGGGCGATCGACACGCCGTGGCCGCGTTCCGTCCCACCCTCGGCGATGAGCAGGTACCAGTACTCGCCGATCCGGTACAGGTGCGGCGCTTCCGGCGCTTTGCCGGTACCTGACCACAGTGGACGCACCGCGCCGGAGGTCTGGCCGGTGTACGGGTCGATGCGGATCTGCTCAACGCCCGCGTAGGTGCACCAGCAGGTGCCGTCCTCGTCCCACGCGAGATCCGGGTCTATACCGGTGATCCCGGGCGCCGGAATCGGCGAGGACCAGGGACCGGCGGGGTCGGTAGCCGTCATCAGAAAGGTGCCGACGGACACATCGGTGACGATCAGCCAGAACCGGCCGTCGTGGTGGCGCAGAGTGGGCGCGTAGATCCCGCCGGACGAAGGTGTGTCCAGCGGGCGGTGCAGGGCATTGCCGATCTGCGTCCAGTGCACCAAGTCGCGACTGTGGAACACCGGCAAGCCAGGGAAATACTCGAAACTGGAGCACACGAGGTAGTAGTCGTCGCCCGCACGGCAGACGCTCGGATCTGGGTGGAACCCGGGGACGACCGGGTTGCTGAAGCCAGAAGTCATGTCAGCACCGCACAACCGCCGGGTGGCAACGAGGTCACCTGGCCGCCGGTGAGCAGATCGTGGGCGGGTTGCGGCAGGGCAACGGCGTCGGCGCGATGGTTGAGCACGAAGCGCCAGCGGCGGCCGTCCGCAGCGGAGCGGGTCACGCTCTCGACGCCGTCGGGCAGCCCGGGAAGTTCCGGGCCGACCCCGGCCTCGCCCAGCAGCCGGGCGATCAGAGCGGTGTAGGCCTCGTCACCAAGGCGAGTGGACAGATACCAACTCCGGCCGGCCTCGAAGCAATACTCCGTGAGCGCTGGGGCGTCCGCGAGCATGCCGTGCGTGTAAGTGGCCAGTGGTGAGGCGCCTTCGGTGTGCACGACTTCGCTCCAGGCGGTGGCATGCGAACCGTCGGACAGTACGATCCGCTCGTCCTGGCGCAGTGGCCGGTGCTCCTCGACGCGGATTCCCAAGGCTTCGCGCAGCGGCTGAGCCGGATAGCCACCGAGGCGAGCGTGCAGGCGTTCGTCGACAACGCCTGTGAAGTACTGCACGAGCAAAGCCCCACCACCTCCCACATACCGTTGCAGGTTCAGGGCACCAGCATCGGACAGCACGAAAAGCGCTGGAGCCACCACGAAATGGTAGCTACTGAGGTCGCCCTCCGGGTCGGCGAAGTCGACGGTGACACCCGCATCCCACAACGCCCGGTGAGCGCGGCGAAGTGTGCCGTGGTAGTCGAGTTCGGCCGAGGGGAGGCCGTCGCCGTCCATCGCCCACCAGGCGTCGGAGTCGTGCAGCACGGCCACCCGGCTGGTGACCGTCGACCCGGCCAGTTCGGCGAGCCGGGCGACGACCGCGCCGGTCTCGGTCACCTCCCGGAAGATGCGGCTGCCGGGTCCGGCGTGCGGCACAATCGCCGAGTGCCACTGTTCGGCGCCCGCGCGGGACTGGCGCCACTGGAAGAACAACGCGCCCTCCGAGCCCCGGCCGATGTGCCCGAGGGTGTGCCGCAGGATCTCCCCCGGCTCCTTGCCCAGGGTCCGATCTCCGGCATGAACCGTGCTCGGGCCCTGTTCCATCAACAGCCAAGGTCGCCCGTGGGCGAACGAACGAGCACGGTCCGCACCGAAAGCCGTGTCGGCGGCCGCGTCGAGACCCGGTGCGGCCGGGTAGTGGTCGATCGCGACGAGGTCGACCTCACGGCCTAGCGCCCACAAGTCCACGTTCTGGTAGCCGGGCAGCATGAGGTTCGTCGTCACCGGCCGGTCACTGTGGGCGCGGATGGCGTCGCGCTGCTCCCGGTACGCGGCAAGGACTTCGTCCGACCAGAACCGGCGGAAGTCCAAGGCCTGGCCGGGATTGCGATGCCACTGGGTGGCGCGCGGCGGCAGCACCTGGTCCCAGGACGTGTAGTGCTGGCTCCAGAAGGCCGTTCCCCAGGCCGAGTTGAGGGCGTCGAGTGAACCGTGGTGGGCGCGCAACCACGCACGGAACGCGGCGGCGGTGTGGTCACACCAGCAGAGCGTGGCGTACTCGTTGTGCACGTGCCACAACGCGAGCGCCGGATGATCACCGTACCGTTCGGCCAGCGCGGCGGCGATCCGGCGCGCGGCAGAGCGGTACGCGGGCGCGACAAGGCAATACGTGTCGCGGCTGCCGTGGACGAGCGTGGTGCCCTCGGGAGTGACCGGCAAGGCGTCCGGGTGCGCGTGAGTGAACCACGGCGGCGGTGAGGCGGTCGGAGTGGCCAGATCGACAGCGACACCGTTGGCCTGCAAGCGATCCAGGTGGGTGTCGAGCCAGGCGAAGTCGTAGCGGCCTTCCTCCGGCTCCAGCAGGGCCCACGCGAACACGCCGACCGTGGCGAGGTTCACCCTGGCCTGGCGCATCAGTTCGTCGTCCTGCAGCCAGACCTGCTCGTCCCATTGTTCGGGGTTGTAGTCGCCGCCGAACGCGAGGCCGCCGAGCCGGCCGGTCAGCCGCTGGGCCGTCATGCCCGTTCCTGGTTGGGCCCGGTGCTTTCCCGGACCGTCAGCACGGGGGTGAGCAGGACCAGTTCGTCGTCCGGCAGCTCGTCGCGCGCGGCCGCGGCGAGCCTGCGCATGACCTGGTCGACGGCGATCCGGCCGAGTTCCTTCGTCGGCCCGGTCACCGCGGTCAGGCGGGGTGCGTACTGTTCGGCGAGCTGATCAGGGCACAGGGCGATCACCGACGCGTCCTCGGGCACCGTCCGCCCGCTGGACCGCAGCAGGCTGAGCAGCGGGCCGATGGCGCCCTCGTTCTGCACCACGAACCCGGTGGTCTCCGGCCGGTCGGCCAGGATCCTGCCGACAGTCCCGGCCGTGCTCTCGTAGGTGCCCTCGCAGGGCCGGTGCACGAAGCGCAGACCGCGTTGCTGGGCGCGTTCGCGGAAACCGGTGAGCGTGCGCTCGGCGTAGCCGGCGTGCCGGTCGTACACGCCGGAGCCGTAACCGATGAAAGCGATCTCCCGGTGCCCCAGATCGGCCAGGTGATCCGCGCAGAGCGCGCCCGCCCCGGCGAAGTCGTGGTCCACACAGGACAGTCCACCGGGGTCGTCCGGCAGGCCGATCAGCGCCGTCTGCGTGCCCTGCTCGCGCAGCACCGGGATGCGCTGGTCGCCCAGCTCGACGTCCATCAGGATCACGCCGTCGGCCAGCCCGCTCGCGGCGACCCTGCGCACGCCGTCGGGGCCTTCGTCGTTGGTGATCAGCAGCACGTCGTAGCCGTGCTCCCGGGCGGCGACGGTGACCGAGATGGCGATCTCCATCATGATCGGCACGTAGACGTCCGCGCGCAGCGGCACCACCAGCGCCACGATGTGCGAACGGCGGCCGGCCAGCGCCCGCGCGCCCGCGTTGGGGTGGTAGCCCAGCTCGGACACGGCGCGCTCGACCCGCCGCCGGGTCTCCTCGGAGATGGCGCGTTTGCCGCTGAGCACGTAGCTGACCGTGCTCGACGAGACGCCCGCGTGCCGGGCCACATCGGCGAGTGTCACCATGGGTGGCGCTGTGCTCCCTTCTCAGCCCTTGACCGCGCCGGTGAGCACACCGGTGCGGAAATGCTTCTGCACGAACGGGTACACGATCAGCAGCGGCACCAGGGTCAACACCACCACCGCCATCTGCAGGGCCAGCGGCGCGGTCTGCGCGTGTGCCGTGCCGAAGCCCGCGTTGAGTGAGCCCGGCATCCCGTTGCCGCGGTTGACATAGGTGTACAGCACGTACTGCAACGGCCATTTCTCGCTGTCCGTCGGCATGTACAGCATCACGTTGAAGAACGAGTTCCAGTAGCCCACGGCGTAGAACAGCGCGGTCACCGCGGTCACCGCACGGGAAGTGGGCAGCACGACCGACCACAGGATCCGCCAGTCCCCGGCGCCGTCCACCCGGGCCGCGTCGATCAGGTCGGCAGACGTCTGGGTGTAGAAAGCGCGCAGCACCAGGATGTTGAACACGGACACCGCGCTCGGCAGGATCAGCGCCCACCACTGGTCGTACCCGCCGAGCCCGGTGACCACGAGGAAGGTCGGGATCAGCCCGCCGTTGACGAACATGGTCACGATCAGCAGCCCCAGCAGGAACCGGTGACCGACCGAGCGCGACCGGGACAGCCCGTAGGCGCAGAGAATCGACACCGCCATCGACAGGGCCGTCCCGACCAGCGTGATGCCGAGGCTGACCAGCAACGCCATGCGGACGGTCGGGTCCTCCAGCATCTCCCGGTAGGCCTCGAAGGTCAGCCCGTCCGGCCAGATCACCAGGCCACCGGCCCGGTTCACCGCGCCCTGGGTGGACAGGCTGGTGACCACCACGATCCACAGTGGAAGGAGGATCAGCAGCAGGAACCCGCCCAGCGTCAGCCCTTTGGCGGCCTGCCCGGCGACGGTCGGCGGCTCCTCCCACCGCGGCCGCGCGGAATGTCTCGTGTGGACATCCGGCCCGGTGCGCCGCGGCTTCGTGCCGGTGCGGTCGATCGTGAGTGTGTCGGTCATCGGCGGTACAACCCGTCCTCACCGAAGGCGTGCGCCAGTTTGTTCGCGCCCCAGATCAGCAGCAGCGAGATGACGCTCTTGAAAAGCCCCGCCGCGGCGCCGTAGCTGTAGTTGCCGGTGGCGATGCCGTAGTAGAACGAGAACGTGTCCAGCACGTCCGCGGCTTCGTGGCCGACCGCGTCCCGCTGGATCAGGAACTGCTCGAAGCCGACGGTCAGCGCGTTGCCCAGGCGCAGCACCAGCATCAGCATGATCACGCCGCGCAGGCCCGGCAACGTGATGTGCCACAACCGCCGCCACCGTCCGGCGCCGTCCACCGCGGCCGCCTCGTAGAGATCGGTGTTGATGGCGGCCAGGGCGGCGAGGAACACGATGATCCCCCAGCCGGCCTCCTTCCAGATCGCCTGGGAGGTGACCAGCAGCGCGAAGGTGTGCGGGTTGGTCATGATGTCCCAGGTGCCGATGTCGTTGCCGCGCAGGAACTGGTTGAGCACGCCCGCGCCGCCGAGCATCTGCTGGAAGACCGTGATCGCCAGCACCCACGAGAAGAAGTGCGGCAGGTACACGACGGACTGCACGAAGTTGCGGATCCGCTGCGAGATCACCGAGTTGAGCAGCAGGGCCAGTGCGATCGGGATCGGGAAGAACAGCACCAGCTGCACGAAGCTGAGGTACAGCGTGTTGTTCAACGCGCCCCAGAACAGCGAGTCGGCGAACAGCCGCGTGAACTGGTCGAAGCCGACCCATTCGCTGTTCCAGACGCCGACCAGCGGGTCGTACTCCTGGAACGCGGTGGCCAGCCCGAACAGCGGCACGTAGTTGAACACCAGCAACAGGACGACCGCGGGCACGGTCATCAGCAGCAGCGACCGGTCCCGGCGCAGCCGTACCCGCCAGCTCAGCCGGGGCCGTGCCGTGGTCACTGGGGTCGCCGTCGATGTCACTGCCCCGTGCCGTACTTGCTGAGGACGTTGTCGGTCATCCACTGGGTCAGCTTGTCGCCGCCGCTGGACTTCCAGGTCGCGATCGCGGACTGCACGTCGGCGACCTTCTTCTTGCCGTGGTAGCAGTCCTTGATGGCGTCCTCGACGGGCTGGGCGGCATCGGCGGTCGCCACCGACTGCGGCATGCTGATGTTCATGTTCCAGAACACCGGCTTGTACAGGGATTTCGCGTTGGCGGCCTGCCAGGCGGCGTAGTCCTTGGTGACCACGTCGCCGCCCGGGTTGCTGATCACGGCCCGCGGCGAGGCCAGGAACGGGAACGTCTGTGCCTGAACCTCTTTCTTGCCCGCGTCGGTGGCCGTCGGCACGCCGTTCTGCCGCGTGTAGTGCAGCCCCTCGACGCCGAAGTTGACCATTGTGTACTCGGCGGAACCGTAGGGCGCGGCCAGGTAGTTCGCGACCGCCAGCAGCTCCTCGATCTGCTCGGGCTTGAGATTGCCGTTGAGGTAGCTCAGCTCGCTGGTGGACGGGCCCAGGAACAGCTGCGGTGTGGCCTTGCCGTCGGCGGAGATCACGTTGAACGCGCCACGGCGGAAGCTCGCGGTGGCTGCGGTGCCGGACTGGTAGTCGGCGAGGTTCCACGCGCCGGTCCCGTCGCCCGTGATCAGCGTTTTGCCGGCGTAGAACCGGGTGTTGGCGTTGGACTTGTCGCCTGCCATGCCGTCCGGGTGCAGGTAACCGTTGGCCGCGAGCTTGTTGTGCCAGTCCAAGGCGTCCAGGAACTGCGGCAGCTCGTACTTGTGCACCAGCTTGCCGTTGTCGACGGCCCATTTGTTGGGCAGGCCCCACGCCGGGTACAGGTAGGTCCACACGTCGTCGAAGGCCCAGACACCAGCCTTGGCGTCGGTGAGCTCCTTGCCCAGGTTCATCAGGTCGTCGGCCGAACGCACCTGGTCGGCGGTGATGCCCTTGGCGTCGAAGATGTCCCGCCGGAAGAAGACCACCCCGGCGAGCGCGATGCTGCTGGAGAACGAGGGAATCCCGTAGAGCTTGTCGCCCCAGGCACCGGCCCGCCAGGCGCCGGTGGGGATGGCGGCGAGGTTCGGGTACTTCTTGATCTTGTCGCCGGCCAGGTACGGGGTGAGGTCGGCCAGCTGCGTGCCGGCCAGGCCGCCGACGTTGAAGTTGGAGTTCCACCAGCTCGGCAGCTGGATCCAGTCCGGCAGCTTCTTGGCCGCGGTCATGGTGGGGATGATCGTGTTGTAGTTGTTGCCGTCCGCGGGTTTCATCGTCAGCTCGACGCCGAGGGCCTTGTTCATGGCTTGGTAGAAGGCGTTCCCGGCCGGTGGCACGGTTCCCCACAGCGGCGTGACCGCCGAGTAGCTGCCGCCGCGGCCGGGAACGCCCGGCACGGTGGCCACCGGGTTGGCCGGGTAGGTCAGGAAACCGGGGTCGGTCATGATGTCGGGACCGCCGGGCACCGACGGGATGTCCGGCGTGACCGGGGAACTCGGGGCGTAGGCGGGCAGGGCCGCCTGCAGCCCGGACTCGGTGTTCGCGCCGGTCTTCTGCGCCGGGCCGCTGCCGCACGCGGCCAGCAACGGGCTCATCGCGGCGACTCCGACGAGCGAGGCACTCAGGAAGCTTCTGCGGTTCAACTCGGTACCCATGGCTCCAGCCGGCCCTTCTCCGTTGAAGTGTCGAAGCGCTTAAATAGTGTTGCGCACACTAGTAACCAACCGCTAGTCCGGCAAGAGGATGCCTCCAGCCGGGTTACCCGCGTATTGACAGTGCACCTGAGCCCGTGCGAGCGTCGAAACGCTTCACCACCGGATTCGAGCAAGGGGCCTGCCAGGTGAGTTCCCCGTCCGCGGCCGCCACCGGGCGACTGCCGTTCCGCGAGCCCGAGCGGCCGATCGGCGAGCGCGCCGACGACCTGCTCGCCCGGCTCACGCTCGACGAGCGGCTCGCGATGCTGCACCAGTACGCACCGGCCATACCCCGCCTGGGTATCGCGGCGTTCCGCACCGGGACCGAGGCGCTGCACGGCGTCGCGTGGCTCGGTGTGGCCACCGTGTTCCCGCAGGCGGTGGGGCTCGGCGCCACCTGGGACGAGGACCTCGTGCGGCGGGTCGCCGAGGCCACGTCGGTCGAACTGCGCGCCTTCCACTACCACCGGCCGCCGGTGGTCGGTACCGGTTCCACCAGCCTGCAGGCGTGGGCGCCGGTGGTGAACCTGTTGCGGGACCCGCGCTGGGGACGCAACGAGGAGGGCTACTCGGAGGATCCCGTGCACACCGCCCGCCTCGCGGTGGCCTACTGCCGCGGCTTGGCCGGGGAGCACCCCGTGTTCCTGCGCACCGCGCCCGTGCTCAAGCACTTCCTGGCGTACAACAACGAGGACGACCGCTGCACCACCTCATCGGGCCTGCGGCCAAGGGTGCTGCACGAGTACGATCTCGCCGCGTTCCGCCCGGTCATCGCGGACGGCGCCGCGACCGGCGTGATGGCCGCCTACAACCTGGTCAACGGCCGCCCATGCCACGTCACCCCGCTCATCGGCGACCTTCGCCGGGCGGCCGCGCAGGAGCTGTTCGTGGTCAGCGACGCCGAGGCACCATCCAATTTGGTCACCGAGGAGCACTACTTCGACGACCACGCCGAGGCGCACGCGGCCGCGCTCAGAGCCGGGATCGACAGTTTCACCGACCACGGCGAGGACAGCGCCACCCCGGTCGGCCGGTTGCGGGAGGCGCTGGACCGCGGCCTGATCGACGAGTCCGATGTGGACCGCGCGGTCCGGCGGCAGCTGCTGGTCCGGTTGCGGCTGGGCGAGTTCGACCCGGACCTCGACCCGTACGCGGACATCGGCCCAGAGGTGATCGACTGCCCCGAGCACCGTGCTCTCGCGTTGCGTGCCGCGACCGAGTCGGTGGTTCTGCTGCGCAACAAGGGGCTGCTGCCACTCGATCCTGCTCGTCCGCCGCGCATCGCGGTGATCGGCCCGCTGGCCGACATGCTGTGCGAGGACTGGTACAGCGGCACCATGCCCTACGGCATCACCATCGCGGCCGGGCTGGCCGAGCGCGGCGGCGAGGTGGTCCGGGTGGCCGGTTCGGACCGGATCACGCTGCGCTCCAGCACATCCGGCGAACTCCTGTGCGGGACCGCGTTCGACGTCGTGGACTGGGGCGGAGGCGTGCTGACCCTGCGGTCCGCGGGCGGCTATCTCACCCTCAAGGGCACGGCATTGCTCGCTGACCGGGAGGTGATCAAGACCTGGGACGTGCACGAGACGTTCCGCCTTGAGCCCGACGGGGACAAGGTCCTGCTACGCAGTGTCCTCACTGGACTGTACGCGGTAGTCGATCCCAGCGACGGAACGGTGAGTGTCACCGGGACGCCCGAAACCGCCGAGCGCTGGCATCGTGAGCTGCTCCGCGACGGCACGGCGGACGCCCAGAACGCCGCCCAGGCGGCCGAAGTCGCGATCGTTGTACTCGGCAACCATCCGCTCATCAACGGCCGTGAGACCCAAGACCGCATGGGCATCGCGCTTCCCGAAGCGCAGGAGGCGTTGCTGCGTGCGGTCGCCGCGGTACGACCGGAGACGGCGTTGGTAGTCATGAGCAGCTACCCGTACGCACTCGACTGGGCCGACGAGCATCTGCCCGCGGCGGTGTGGATGTCCCATGGCGGGCAGGAGACGGGCCGCGCACTGGCCTCGGTGCTGTTCGGTGACACCGATCCGGCTGGGCGGCTGCCGCAAACCTGGTACCGCGGCGACGACGAACTGCCCGGTCGCCTCGACTACGACATCATCAAGGCCGGCTGGACCTACCAGTACCACCGGGCCGCGCCGCTCTACCCGTTCGGACATGGCTTGTCCTACACCGACTTCGCCTACCGCGATCTACGGCTGTCCGCGATGTCCATGCCACAGAACGGTTCCATCGACGTCTCGGTGACGCTGGCCAACATCGGCGGACGCCGAGGCAGCGACGTGGTCCAGGTGTACGTCCGCGAGCTGAACCCCCGGCACGAGGCGCCCCGGCTGCGGCTGGCCGGCTTCCGCAAGGTCAGCCTGGCGCCCGGTGGCAGCGCGGAGGTGACCTTCCGGCTGCCCGCGGACCGGTTCGCCCACTGGGACGTCGCGACCGGCGCCTTCGTCGTCGATCCCGGCGCCTACGAGATCCTGGTGGCCCGTTCCGCCGAGAACGTCGTCCTCACGGCGCCACTCACCGTGACCGGTCCGGCCCCTGAGCCGCGCATCGTCGTCGACCGGCGCACCCTGGCCGTCGACTTCGACGACCACACGGGCGCCGAACTGGTCGACGCGAGCCGCACCACCGGTGACGCGGTCAGTTCGGCCGGGCTGGCGACGTTGTTGTTCCGATCCACCGATTTGTCCGGTGCGAGCCGGGTCGAGGCCGAGGTCGCCCGTGCCGATCGCGGGCCGGGTCCGGCGCGGCTGGAGTTCTGGGCCCAGGACCGGCTGCTGGCGGCCATCGCGGTCCCGGTCACCGACGGTCCCTACCGGTGGGCTACCGTCGCCGCTGGCCTTCCGGCGACGCGGGGAGGCGTCCATGACCTGCGGCTGGTGTTGCACGGGGGCTTCCGGCTCAGCGCCTTCCGCTTCAGCTCGCCCGCCGGAGGACAACCGCCATGCCGTTGACGGACCTGACGCTCGAGGAGCTCACCGGGTATCGCCCGCAATCGCAGGCACCGGAGGACTTCGACGCCTTCTGGGAGCAGACCCTCGCCGAGGCACGCAGCCATGGCGGGACGGTCACAACTGACCGGGTGACCGGCCTGTTGCGGACCGTCGACGTCGATGACGTGCGCTTCCCCGGCTGGAACGGTGAACCGGTGGCGGCCTGGTTGCTGCGCCCACGTGCCGCCGAGGGGCCGTTGCCCGTCGTGGTGACCTACATCGGCTACACCGGCGGCCGGGGCCGGCCCACCGATCACACGCTCTGGTCCGCCGCCGGGTACGCACAGCTCGTCGTCGACAGCCGCGGTCAGGGCCACGACACGCCGGACCGCGACGCGGGCGGCGGCACGCAGTGGGCCGAGGGGTTCATGACCCGCGGCATCGACTCGCCCGGCGACTACTACTACCGGCGCATCATCACCGACTGTGTCCGGGCGGTGGACGCGGCCGGCGAGCTGCCCGGCCTGGACCCGGAACGGGTGATCATCACCGGTGGCAGCCAGGGTGGCGGCCTCACCATCGCCGTGGCCGGGCTCGCCCGCGACCGGGTGGCGGCGGCCCTGCCGGACGTGCCGTTCCTGTGCCATTTCCGGCGGGCGGCGGACATCAGCGCCGAAGGCCCGTACGTCGAGCTGGCGAAGTACCTGCGCAGGCACAGCCAGAACCGGGTGGTCCCGACCTTCGAGACGCTGGCGTACTTCGACGGCGTCCACTTCGCACAGCGGGCCACCGCGCCGGCCCTGTTCAGCGTCGGCCTGATGGACCCGATCTGCCCGCCCTCCACCGTCTACGCGGCCTTCAACCACTACGCGGGCGCCGACCGGACGATCACCGTGTGGCCGTTCGCCGACCACGGCGGCGGCTATGGCGCCAACCCGGTCGTACAACTGGAATGGCTGAACGACCGCGGGCTCACGCCGTAGCCCGCCTTCCTCGGCCGCAGCAGCATGCCGTCCCCGGTTACCTCCACTGAGGACGGTTTGTTCGCACGTCCACCGAGAAGCGCGGTCACGGCCGCCTTGATCCACAATAGACGGTCACGATGGCCTTGACCGCCGTCACACGCGGTGCGATAGTCGAAGCGCTTCGACTCAGTCGATGCACCCTGCACCCGTCCGCGCAACGACGCCCGGAAGGAAACCCATCCATGCGTAATCCATTGCGCTCCTTGGTCTGCGCCACGGCAGTAGTGACCCTCACTCTCACAACCGGAGTGACCGCACAGGCCGCCACCTGGTCCTCATCGGACAAGTGGGCGACCTGGTCCAACGGCGGCTACACGGTCCGCAACGACGTCTGGGGCGGCGGCGCCGGCCCGCAGACGATCTGGGCCAACTCGTACAGCAACTTCGGCGTCTGGTCCGACCAGCCCAACACCGGCGGCGTGAAGTCCTACCCGCACTCGGCCAGGAACGTGGGCCGCAAGCTCAGCGCGCTGCGCAGCGTTTCCAGCAACTTCAACGTATCCAGGCCCGGCAGCGGCGCCTACGAGACGGCATACGACATCTGGGCGAACAACAACGCCTACGAGGTCATGCTGTGGATGAACAAGCAAGGTGCCGTCGGCCCCTTGGGCACCAAGCAGACCACCGCATCCGTCGGCGGCCACACCTGGGATGTCTACAAGGGAAGCAACGGGTCCAACGCCGTTTTCTCGTTCGTGCGCACGTCGAACACCAACTCCGGCTCGGTGGACGTGCTCGCCGTGCTCAACTGGATCCGCAACCGGGGCTGGTACGGCGACGTCACCCTCGGCGAGGTCCAGTTCGGCTTCGAGATCACCTCGGCCGCCGGCGGCCTGAACTTCACCAGCAACAGCTACTCGGTCTCGTTCTCCTGACCGCGCGACCCGCCAGACCCGCACTGGTGTGACAGCAGCGGAGGTCCTACCCTCGGGACCCGAAACCTCGAGCCGGAGAGGGATGCGATGAGCACCTCGTCCAACGGTGGCACGCGGCCGGTCTCGATCGCGGCGATCGCGAAGGCGGCGGGTGTTTCGGTACCGACGGTGTCGAAGGTGCTCAACGGGCGCCCGGACGTCGCCGCGGGCACCCGCGCCCGGGTCGAGAGCATCCTCGAACAGCAGCACTACCAGCGCAGGCGGGCGCGCAAGTCGTCCCGGCCGGCCCTGATCGACCTGGTGTTCCACGAGATGCACTCGGCGTGGGCCACCGAGATCATCCGCGGTGTCGAGCTGGCCGCGGCCGAGGAGCGCGCGGCCATCGTGCTGTCCGAGCTCGGCGGCGAGCACCGGCCGCGGCGCGAGTGGTTCGACGACCTGCTCGCCCGCGGCCCGCTCGGGGTGATCCTCGTCCTCGCCGAGCTGGACGCCGGCCAGCGGCTGCGGCTCACCACCCGCGGCATCCCGTTCGTGGTAGTGGACACGGCGGGGGAACCGTCGCCCGGGGTGCCGACCGTGGGCTCGGCGAACTGGGCCGGCGGGCTGGCCGCCACCCGCCACCTGCTCGGCCTCGGCCACCGCCGGATCGCGATGATCTCCGGCCCCACCGACATGTTGTGCAGCCGGGCCCGGGTGGACGGCTACCGCTCGGCACTGGAGGAGGCCGGCATCCCGGTGCGGCCCGGTTTCGTCCGGTACGGCGACTTCTACATGAACGGCGGCCACAACCACGGCCTGGACCTGCTCAGAGGCCCGGACCGGCCGACGGCCATCTTCGCCGGGTCGGACTTCCAGGCGCTCGGCGTGATGCGCGCCGCCCGCGAGCTCGGCCTGTCCGTGCCGGCCGACCTGTCCGTGGTGGGCTACGACGACCTGCCGGTCACCGAGTGGATCGGGCCGCCGCTGACCACGGTCCGCCAGCCGCTGCGCGAGATGGCCAGCACCGCGACGCACATGGTGTTCACCCTGGCCCGTGGTGAACGGCCGCCCAGCGACCGGATCGACCTCGCCACCGAGCTGATCATCCGGGACAGCACCTGCCCACCGGCCGGCTGAGCGCGGTGTCCTCTTTCGACGGTACGCCGCCTGTCCACAGTAGAGCGTTCGAAAGTTTCAGCGCTCCGGCTTGTGCGACCATCGGCCGGCCTCCCGATCGATCCGCTGGCGGGTAGGCGATATCCAGGGCAAACGCGGCTACCGATGATCCACTGAACGTGGGGTGGTTTCCGAAACTTCTCCGAAACCATTGACCACCAACGGGAGCCGCTTCGATACTGCCTGTGTCGACAGCACCCGCGCCGCTGCCGACCTGTTTCGCGCTGGTTGTCCGGTCCTCGACCGTGCGATGACCGGGCCCGGACATCACCCTGCCTGGCCGCAGTCCAGCCTCAATGAGGAGGAAACATGCACACGGACGACTCCCCTGCCCGCCCGCTCACCCGCCGGGGCTTCATCGGCGGCGCCGGCGCACTGGCCGCATCCGCGATCCTGTTGCCGGGCAACGCCTACGCCGACACGACCATCACGACGAACCAGACCGGGACGAACAACGGCTACTACTACTCGTTCTGGACCGCGGGTGGCGGCTCGGTCGCGATGACCCTGGCAGCCGGTGGCAGCTACCGGATGTCGTGGACCAACTGCAACAACTTCGTCGGCGGCAAGGGATGGAGCAACGGCAGCCGCCGGAACGTCAACTATTCGGGCAGCTTCAGCCCGTCGGGCAACGGATATCTGGCGCTCTACGGGTGGACGTCGAACCCGCTCGTGGAGTACTACATCGTGGACAACTGGGGATCGTACCGGCCGACGGGCTCGTACAGGGGCACGGTGACCAGCGACGGCGGTACGTACGACATCTACCAGACAACGCGTTACAACGCGCCTTCCGTCGAGGGAAACCGGACTTTCAACCAGTACTGGAGTGTCCGGCAGTCGAGGAGGACCGGCGGAACCATCAACACGGGCAACCACTTCGACGCGTGGGCCCGCGCAGGCATGCCCATGGGCGCCTTCAGGTACTACATGATCCTGGCGACCGAGGGCTACCAGAGCAGCGGGAACTCGGCCATCACGGTGAGCTGAAAGGACCAGGCATGCGCACAAGTTCACGGCTGTCCCTGGTCATCGGGCTGGCGGTCGCCGCGGCGAGCGTTGCCGGTCCGGCCCCGGCACAAGCCGCGCCCTGCAACGGGTACGTCGGGCTCACGTTCGACGACGGCCCGTCCAACGCGCACACCCCGGCTTTGCTCAACGCCCTGCGGCAGAACGGTCTGCGGGCCACGATGTTCAACGAGGGCCAGTACGCCGCCGCCTACCCGGCCCAGGTCCGGGCCCAGACCGCGGCCGGGATGTGGGTCGGCAACCACAGCTACACCCACCCACACCTGACCCAGCTGGGCCAGTCGCAGGTCGATTCGGAGATTTCCCGTACCCAGCAGGCGATCGCCAGCGCGGGCGGGGGCACCCCACGCCTGTTCCGGCCGCCGTACGGCGAGACCAACCAGACTGTGCAGGCGGTCGCGTCCCGGTACGGACTGCGGCAGATCATCTGGGACGTCGACTCCCAGGACTGGAACGGCGCCAGCGTCGACGCGATCGTGCAGGCCAACGGCAGGCTCACCAACGGCCAGATCATCCTCATGCACGAATGGCCCGCCAACACACTGGCAGCGATACCCCGCATCGCACAGACCCTGGCCGGCCGTGGGTTGTGCGCGGGCATGATCTCCCCGCAGACCGGCCGCGCCGTCGCGCCGAACTGACCCTGCAGTGGCGGCCGGAGCGGCTGCCGGAACCAGCTCGCCAGGCAATCCTGTTCCCGCAACGCCCTGGCGACGAGTCCGGCATCTTGCCCGCTCCGGCCGCTTCGCCATGCCTGCGGTCCGCACCGGACAAGGCGGCCGCGCCACCTTGATATCGCGCACCCATTCTGGGACCGCTCCCGGAACGAAGGGCCTCGGCGCCCATGTCACGCGGACCACCGATCATCGTTTCGTGCATCAACCAGCTGCCCATCCCCGCTGATCGCCAACACAGCCAGCGTGTATTGGGCCTGGGGTACGAATCTTGGCCCGGCTGGCGGAATGTCTTCGGACGTGCGGCCGGTTACAGTGCTATCTGGGAGCGCTCCCAGATAGCACTGCGTGAAGGAGGCTGGGATGTGGCGTTCTAGGCCGACCGGCGCGGGATACGCCCGGTCACAGCATCGATGGATGGCCTTGTCGCGGGTGCTTGCGGCCGGTGCCGGTGCGCTGCTGGTGATCACAGGGGCCCCGTGGGTCGCCGTGGCCGCGCCCGTGACCGGCAACGCCACCCACTTCGACGCGCTGGGTGCGCCGTACGGCGGTTGCGGGCTGCCGCAGGATGTCCTGGACTCGCAGGACTTCGTGGCGCTCAACGTGTACAACACCCCTGGTGACTACAGCTTCTACCCGCGGCCGCTGCCTCCCTCACAGGCGGGGAAGATCGGGTTGTGGGACAACGGCCGCAACTGTGGACGGTTCGTTCAGGTGACCATCGGCGACTACTGCACCGGCACCAACGACGGCGCACCCGGGCAGCCGTTCTGCCGCAACGGTTCCTGGATCAGCGACAGCTACAACGGCGCCACGCTGACCATGGTGGTCGCCGACAGCTGCGGCGACTCCAACGCCTGGTGCCGTGACGACCCGAACCACCTCGACCTGGCCACGCCGTCGCTCAACCGGTTCGTCAAGAACGGCGTGCCCGTCGGCGATCTCAACCCCGGGCACTGGAACAACCGGCACGTGTCGTGGTCGTTCGTGCCGAGCCCCAACTACACCGGGGACATCCGCATCGGCTTCCTGCAGGGCGCGCAGCGGTACTGGCCCGCCATCGCGGTTTCGCACCTGCCCAACGGCATTCACGGTGTGGAGTACCTGGCCGCGGACGGCTCCTGGCAACAGGCCCAGCCGGACAGTGACATGGGCGAGGCGTTCATCATCGGCCCGGCCACCACCGCGGGAACCGGCTACCAGATCCGGGTGCGGGACGCCTCGGACGCGCTGCTCAACAACGGCCGCGTCTACAACTTCACGCTGCCGAGCCAGTGCTCCGCCAACTGTTCAGCCGCCTACACCAGCGTCACCTACACCACTGGAACCGGCGACCCGACCACGCCACCCCCACCACCGCCCCCGGGTGGCTGCTCAGCCACGGCGGCGGTCACCGGCTCCTGGCCCGGCGGCTTCCAGCTGGCGTTCACGGTCAAGAACACCGGCGCCAGCGCGATCGCGGGCTGGAACACGTCGTTCTCGTTCCCGGCCGGTCAGCAACTGGCCTCCTCCTGGAACGCCACGGCTACCCAGTCCGGCCAACAGGTCACCGCGGCCAACCAGGCGTACAACGGAACCCTGGCCGCGGGCGCAAGCACCACTTGGGGCGCAACGGTCAACGGGGCCAACCAGCCACTCACCAACCTCGCCTGCGCGGCACGCCCCGCCAGCTGAGCGGTCCGTGACCGGAAACCGTCGCCGCCAAGCAGGTTTCCGGTCACGGCCGCGTTTCCCCCAGCGGATCGGGTCCCCCAGATGACCTCCCCTCGCCCCAGCCGGCCTGCAGGGCGGGGGTGTTGTTGGTGGGCCGGGCTCGCCGCCAGTGAAGTGCGACGAGCCCGGTTTTCCGGTGCGCGCACACCGGAAGCCTTGACCGTGCTCAGCAGATCTGCCCCACCACTACCCCACGGCCGTTGGTGCCGAGGTAGACGCGGCCGTACACGCGGGGGTCACCAGTGATGGCGTCGCCGATGTTGCCGTACTGGTGCCGGTCGTCGTTGATCCGTGTCCACGTGGTGCCGGAGTCGTCGGACCGGAAGACGCCGCGGACGTTGCCAATCCTTGCGATCACATACAGGGCGGGGTAGTTCCGTCCCGGGGCCGCCTTTCCGAAGCCGACGTTGTCCGCTTCCTGCACAGCGGCGACTTTGCTGAAGGTCGCACCGGAATCAGTGGAATGCCACAAACCTTGGCCACCGGCGAGCCAGATGTCACCCTCGCGTCCGGCCACGGCCTTGAAATGCCCGGAAGTCGGCAAGCCCGAAGCAGCCGAGACGCCGAAGCTCACGCCACCGTCCGTGCTGGTGTAGAACTTCCCACCCGCGAAGCCGTAGAACTTCTTGGGGTTGACCCGGTCCGACTCGACGATCGCACCGGCCGGGACACCGCTCGACGCGGTCCAGGATCCGCCGTATCCCACCGAGTAGTACACACCCGTCCCCGCCGGGCTCCACACGAACCGGCTGGCGTCCGCGCCGGCCGCGACCGTGCCGCCGCCGGTCACGCCGGGCGGTTCCTGTCCCTGCCACCAGTTCGAGCCGCCATCGGTGGAGAACGCGATCCGGTTGTCGTTGGGGCGCGCGGACTTGTCCAAGGAGCCGACCCGCACCACGGATCCCGGGTTCAGTTCCGCGTAGTCCAGGCTGCTGGTCGAGGTGAACACCGGCGAGGTGAACATCTTGGCGGGCACGGCATCGAGCCGGTCGTGCCGGAAGCCGCCGATGTCACCGAGCGCGGACAGCAGCGGCGCCCCGGCCGGCGGGCTGATCAGGTCCTGCACCGCGGTCTCCTCGAGACCCGCCACCACCGGTTTGATGGTGATCTTGCCGCCGGTGTCCCACGCGGTCAGGTTCGTCGTGCCGTAGATGGTCGCGCCGGTGCCGTAGAGCATCCGGTTGGAGTTGAACGGGTCGATCTCCATCGACTCGGTCATCCAGCCGAGCTTCGGGGCGAGTTCCGGCGGTTGCGGGTTGGCGCCGAACGTGAGCCACGGTGCCGCGGAGATGTCCTGGGTGTAGCGCAGCGTGCGGTCGGGATAGCTTGCCCAGTCCCAGATCCTGGTCCACGTGGCGCCGCTGTCGGTGCTGCGGAACAGGACGATGTCCGGCCACCACGACACCTGCGTGGCCACCATGACCGTGCCGGGATGCTTGCGGTCGATGGTGAGCCCGCTGTAGCCGAAGTAGTCGTCCGAACTGGACGATGGGACGGGGCTGATCTGTGTCCACTGCCCGGTGGCGGTGTTCAGCTTCCAGACGTCGCCCTTGCCGCCGTCGTACGGGCCGCCGGTGTCGCTGGTGGCGATGTAGAGCACGCCGTTGACCGTGTCGAGCACGCCCTTGTGCGCCAGGTATCCGGTCGGCTGCCCCGGCACACGCTCCCACGTGGCGCCGCCGTTAGTGCTGCGGTACAACGTGTTCTGCTTGTCCGCCACGCCGACGTAGATGGTCTGGGTGGTGTTGCCGCGGGTACCCGTGCGCGGATCGAACACGACCCAGGTGACGCCTTGGTTGTCGTTGAGGTATCCGTTGGGGTCGTTCGGGTCCTGGGCGTAGTTGCCCGGATTCGGGAACGCCGAGACCTTGTTCCACGTCACGCCGTAGTCCGTGCTGCGCCACAAGCCGTTCCCGCTCGGCGCGGCCAGGTACAGCACGCTGTCGCGGTTGGGGTCGATGGCCAGCCGTTCCCCCATCCCACGGCCGGGCATGTTGCCGCCCAGCTTGAACGGCAACGCGGTCGACCGCCAGGTGGCGCCCCGGTCGGTTGACCGGAGAATGGCGCCGTTGTTGGGATCCCAGCTGTTGGTGTACATCCCGGCGGCCACGTACACCCGGTTCGGGTCGACCGGATCGGTCGCCAGGCTGGCGACGCCGTTGAGGCCCCAGTTGTCGTGTCCAATGTGGTCAAGCAGCGGAATCCACCTGCTGGTGGCGGGGTTCCACCGGTACGCGCCGCCGATGTCGGTCCTGGCGTAGATCAGGTTCGGCTCGGTCTGGTTGAACACGATGCCGGGCACGAAACCGCCACCGGCGATCTCGGCGTTGCTCCAGGTGTAGGCCGCGGCCCGCGGCGCGGAATTCGCCGCCGCCGTCGTGCTCGCGATCATCGTCACCGCCAGCACGCCCACCAGGACGCGTCTCGCCGGACTGGGTCTCATCAGGTCACCTCGCTATGACGCGCCGGAGGACGGGCGCTCACCAGGACGGGACTTGCAGGGCACATTCTGGGAGCGCTCCCAGATCGGACTGTATCGAGTCGGGCCCGGGAAGGCACTCCGCCAACCGGGCCATCCGGCGGTCACCCTCCGCTGCCTGGCTCGTTATTCGATTACCCGCAGGGATATCACCCCTCCGTCGGACCGCACGGTGACTCCGTCCGAAGTGGACTGCACGGTGCCACCGGTCACGGCGTCCACCTCAGTGACGCCTGCCAGCAGGATCCGCCAGCTCGGCGGCGGTGCTGTCGTTTCGATCCGGACATCGTCGCCTCGCCGATGGGTCACGAACACCGTGTCGCCCACCGGGGTGACCTGAGTTCCCTCGCCGAGGCCGTAGATTCGCAACGTGACGCCGTCCGCGTAGTCGTAGTCCGGTCTCGAGTCGACGGCCCCGACGGGCAGGATTGTGTTGGGACGTACAAGAATGGGCATCTCCAGGAACCCGCGCCGGTCGCGGATCCACCGCGGCCCCCAGACCGCCTGGCCGGTCAGCAGGTCGGTCCACTCCCCTTCGGGCACGTAGTACTCGACCTCGCCGTCGTCGGAGAACACCGGCGCCACAAGCAAACTGCCGCCGAGCATGTACTGGCGCTCCAGATGCGTGCACGCCGGGTCGTCCGGGAACTCCAGCACCATGGCCCGCATCATCGGCACGCCTTCGGACACCGCCTGCCGTGCCGCCTGCTCCAGATAGGGCATCAGCTGGGCTTTCAGCTTCGAGTACCGCCGCAGCACGTCGACCGATTCCTCGTCGAACAGCCACGGCACGCGGTAGGAATGACTGCCGTGCAACCGGCTGTGCGACGAGAGCAGGCCGAACGCGATCCACCGCTTGAACAACGCCGGTGACGGCGTGCCCTCGAACCCGCCGATGTCGTGGCTCCAGAACCCGAACCCGGACATCCCCAGCGACAGCCCGCCACGCAGGCTTTCGGCCATCGCCTCGTAGGTCGATTCGCAGTCCCCGCCCCAATGCACCGGGAACCGCTGTGACCCCGCGGTGGCCGAGCGCGCGAAGACCACGGCCTGGCCGCGTTTACGCAGAACCTCGAAAACGGTCTGGTTGTAAAGAAAGGTGTAGTAGTTGTGCATCCGCTGCGGATCGGAACCGTCGTGGTAGACGACGTCCGTGGGAATGCGCTCACCGAAGTCGGTCTTGAAGCAGTCCACCCCCTGGTCCAGCAGACTGTCCAATTTGGACGCATACCAGGCCCGGGCGGCCGGGTTGGTGAAGTCCACCAAAGCCATCCCCGGCTGCCACTTGTCCCACTGCCACACATCGCCATTGGTTCTGCGCAACAGGTATCCGCCCGCCACCGCCTCGGCGAACAACGGCGACCGTTGCGCGATGTACGGGTTGATCCACACCGAGATCCGCAGACCACGGGCTTTCAGCCGGGCCAGCATCCCGGCGGGGTCGGGAAACGTCCGCGGGTCCCATTCGAAGTCGCACCAGTGCAGTTCACGCATCCAGAAACAGTCGAAGTGGAACACGCTCAACGGCAGGTCTCGCTCGGCCATGCCGTCGATGAAGCCGGTGACCGTCTGCTCGTCGTAATCGGTGGTGAAGGAGGTCGACAGCCACAGGCCGAACGACCACGCGGGTGGCAGCACCGGCCGGCCGGTCAGCTCCGTGTACCTGCGGAGGATGTCCTTGGGCGTCGGACCGTGGATGAGGAAGTACTCCAGTGACTGGCCTTCGACGCTGAACTGCACCCGGGAGGTCACCTCGGACGCGACTTCGAACGACACCCGGCCGGGGTGATTGACGAACACGCCGTATCCCGCGTTGGTCAGGTAGAACGGGATGTTCTTGTACGCCTGCTCGCTTGTGGTGCCCGCGTCCGCGTTCCAGATGTCGACTTCCTGGCCGTTGCGGACCAGCGGGCCGAACCGCTCGCCCAGACCGTAGACGAAGTCGCCGACGCCGAGGCTCAGCTGGTCGCGCACATAGTGGCGGCCGTCGAGCGTCAGGAAACCCATGCCCTTGACGGCACTCGAGGTGAGCACCTCGCCGCCGGCCGCGAAGTCGACCCGCCACTCGTCCAGGCTCACCCGCGCCGACAGATCCCCGGAGGTCAGGACGACACCACCGTCGTCGCTCGACACCTTGCCGCCGGGTTCACCGCCCGCGACCTCGAAATGCGGGCCACGGTCGGCTTCCCCGGCGAAATGCGTGATCCGCACGCCGATCACATCCGCCATGGGCGCGGCCAGCTCGACGGTGACCAACGGGCCCTTGAGCAGATCACCCCGGTGCCGGACGTGCTGCACGGGCGCGTACACCACAACGGAGTCCGGGCCTTCGACGACGTCGTGCACCTCCGCCGGATATGCCGCTTCCACACCCGGTCTGAGCAACCAGTACCCATCGCTGAACTTCATCGGACCGCCCAACGGTGGGTCATGCACCCTCCATCGCAGTGTGTCGAAGCGCTTCGACACACTAACCGCCCGACCGATCCGCACACAACCCACGGATGAGCGCACGTCCTCAGCCGAACACCTGGCGGCATGCCAGATGGCGCGAGGTCTGCCGTGTCAGCCGAAGGCCGTCACCGTGGAGCCACACTCCAGGATCACTTCGCCCGCGGCCATGGACATCGCGGCCGGTTGCGCGCACGGCAGGGTTTCGCTGGGCGGGTTCTCCGTGCCGGTGGTGGTGTCGACCGCGATGAGGTGGCCGGAGGTGGGGCCGGTGGCGCGGTAGGTGATGTATGTGGCGCCGTCGCGGGCGAACACGGTGTTCTTGCGCGGCATGGCATCCGGCGGCAGGAGTGTGGGCGTGGCGGCTTTGGGCGGGAGGACGGAACGGCGGTCTGCCGGTGCCGGGGTGTGGGACTGGAGGGTGCCGAACGGGTCGAAGGTCAGCAGTTCCGTCGCGGTCTGGACCACGACGTGTTCGGGTGTGGCGTAGGCGTCGGCCAGGTCGCAGCCCTGGGGTTCGCAGCCCACCGGGGCGGCCGGGGTCTGGCTCTGGGGAATGCCGTCCATCAGCCTGGTCAGGGTGGGGGCGCCGCACCCGGATCCGTCCCGCAGCAACCAGGTCGTGCTGCTGCTGAGATTGGTGTACTCGTCGTTCCGGATCGCGCGGACACGACACAGCCGGGGCAGTCCGGCGGCGACTGTGGTGACGGTGCCGTTGGTGAGGCTGACGGCGAGCACGTCGATCTGGCCGAGGAGACCCCGTACGAGGATTGGCGCGACGGTGCCGGTGAGCTCGATCAGCGGCGGCGAGTTCTCGTCGAACAGGTCGTGCGGCTGCGGTCCGGCGACGACGTAGTGCACCTGCGGGGATCCCGGCTGGAGAACCGGTTGCTGCAGCGCGAAACGCTTCAGTTCGGCGCCGCTGTACAGGTCGAGCAGGATCGCCGACGACTTGACGACGATTAGAACCCGGCCGGCCGAGCTGACCGCGGCATAGCTGTCGTAGAACAGCCGGCTGCGCCAATGCCAGCGTTCGACGCCGGTCCGGCTGTCGTACACGGTGATCCCGGACTGGTCGCCTACGTTGAGATCGGCGGCCACCAGCACCGGTTTGGTGGGCGTGCTGACCAAGGTGCGGTTGTCCCCCACCGGCTGCTGCCACAGTTTCCGCCATCCGGCCGGTGCGCTCACGGTGTCGGCTTTCGTGCTGAGCGTGGGATCCGTGGTGGTGTTCACGGTGTGGTCGACGGTGCTGCCGGCGATCGCGTCCGTCCGCAGGTCCGCCACCGCCCGTCCACCGAGCCATACCGCAGTGCCCGCCACACCTGCGGCAACCACCGCGGCCGCCAGCAGCACGCACCACAACCGGCCTGGGAGCCCGGTGAAGTCGGCGCGCCACAACACCGTCACGATCCCGGCAAGCACGACCACGATGATCAGCAGCCAGCTCACCGCCGTCAGAACCGACGGTGCTCCCGCTCCCAGCAGCGTCGTCGGCTCGTCGGATTCATCGACCGTCGGTGTGCTCCACACCGCCCACCCGGATACCACCGCGGCTGCCGCAAGCCCACCGACACCTACCCACGCGTACCGGCCATGCGCGGCCGACGCGAGCAGCACCAACGCTCCCACCACCGCCAACCCGAAGGCCGGCCACAACAGCCCGCCACCGCTGATCCCGGCCAGCAGCGCCAGCACCACCGCTGCCACCGCGAGCGGCACCAGCACAAGAACAATTCCCACCCGCCACCGGCCGACCAGGTTCACGCTCACACCCGTTGGTATAGCAGTCATCGCCGCCGCGGCTCACTGCGGTCCGGGTGGATCGTTCCGCCTTGTGTCCCAGCGAGGCCGGCCGGGTGTCGGGTCGTGGGCTTGGGAGATGTCGATCGGCCACGTCGAGGTCACCTCGCCGCCCGCCGAAAGCGCCGAATCGGCCTGGCCGCTGTAACGGGTGTCCGACGCTGGTCAGCGAACCGCACTGCCCACTCCGGACAGTGCGGTTCACGGGGGTGTTCTCAGGCCGCGAGCGCCCGGATGCGGCGCAGGACCTCCTCGGCGCCGAGGGCCTGGGTGATCGCGTGGAGGTCCGGGCTGCGGGTGGAGCCGGTCAGCGCGACGCGGACGAGCTGCGAGGCTTCGCGGATCGAACCGGCGAAGGCGTCCGGGTTCTTCTTGTACTCCTTGGCCGAGGCCGCGAAGCCGTGCTTCGCCGCGAGCTGCCGGATCTGGTCGAACCACTCCTGCGGATCGGCCAGCTGCTCGTAGCCGTCGGCGAAGTCACGGGCGAAGGCGGAGACCACCTCGGGTGCGACGCCAAGCGCCGTCACGCGCTCATCGGCCGCGCCGGACACCGCTTCGAACAGCTGCGGGAAGAAGAACCCATACGCGGGACGGAAGTCCGACCACTTACGGAGATCCTTGCGCGGGTTCTCGGCACCTTCGCGCTCCACCGCGATCGCGCGCAGCGCCAGCGCGGTTTCGGCGGCCAGCACGTCGGCGAGCTCATGGTCGTACTGCGCCGCCCACACCCGCACGGCGTCGAAGACCTGCTGGCTCGTCAGCGTGGCGATGTGGTCGGCGCTGATGTCCTCCAGCTTGACCAGGTCGACCAGCGGGCCGGCGACCCCGCACTGGTCGAGCCGGATCGGCGTCGCCAGCGCGGTCTCCAGCGGCATCTCGGCCAGGCGGCCGTTGGCCAGCCCGCGCAGGTAGTACAGGACCGCGTCCGCGGGATAGCCGGCCTCGATGTAGAAGTCGACACCGGCCTCGGGGTCCTTGCGCTTGGAGAGCTTGCGCTTGCCGCCGGAGATCTGCTTCATCAGCGGCGCGATGTGCGCGTACGTCGGCGGTTCGAACTCCAGCGCGCCGAACAGCTGCTGGTGCAACGGCACCGAGTTGATCCACTCGTCACCGCGGATGACCAGGTTCACGCGCATCAGGTGGTCGTCGACGGCGTGCGCGAAGTGGTAGGTCGGCAGGCGCGGCGAGGTGTCCGAGGACTTCAGGATGACCGCGTCGTTGCGGTTGGCCTCGTGCTCCAGCTCGCCGCGGATGGCGTCGGTGAACCGGGTCCGCCGGCCCTCGGCATCGTCCGGGGCACGGAACCGGACCACGTACGGGGCGCCTTCGGCGAGCTTGGCCGCCACCTCGGCCGGCTCGGCGTCGCGCCAGATCGCCCACTGCCCGTAGTAGCCGGTGGGGATCTTCGCGGCCTGCTGGCGGGCGGTGATGTCGGCCAGCTCGTCCTTGGTGGCGAAGCACAGGTACGCCTTGCCCTGGCGGAGCAGGTGCCGCACGAAGGTGAGGTAGATCCGCTCGCGCGCGGACTGGTGATAGGGGCCGTACGCACCGTGGTCGTCGGCCTCGTCCGCGGCGATGTGGAAGTACTCGAACGCCCGCGCGAACTGGGCGAGCGCGCCCTCGACCTCGCGGGACTGGTCGGTGTCCTCCACCCGGACGAGGTAAACACCACCCGAGTGGGTGGCGATGTCCCGGTCGATCGTGGCGACATAGATACCGCCGATGTGCACGAACCCGGTGGGCGACGGCCCGAACCGGGTGACCTGGGCGCCCTCAGGCAGCTGACGCGCCGGGTATTGCTGCTCCCAATGCTCGGGCTCGGGCAGGTCGGCAGGGAACAGGGCGTCAATGACCGCGCGATCGAGCATGTCTCTCTTCCAGGGTGAGGGTGGTGCGACGCCTCCACCGTAGCGGTCGCCGCCATCCCGATTCACCGGGAACGGCGGGCGCCGCTCGCGCCGCCCGCCGCCGTGCCCGGATCAGGCCGCCACGAAGACCCAGCGGGAGGAGTTCGCGCAGAGCCTCAGCGTGGGATATTCCAGCGCGGCACCGGACGAGTGCATGCAGAGCCCTTAGTAGTCGTTACTGACCCACTTCTTCGTGGTGGAGTCGACCGTCCACTGCTGCGGCACGAAGTTGTCGATGCAGGGATAGGTCAGGATGCCGATGTCGTCGGCCGTCAGGCACCGGTTGTTGCCCTGGCTGGTGAACCTGCCGCCGGCGATGTGCCACTTCTGGGAGGCCGCGTTGACGCAGGTGTTGGTGAACACCGAGTTCCGAGGCTGCTCCAGCTGGTTGGCGGTCAGGCACAGTCCCGTGTTCGCGTTCTTCACGTAGTGGAAAGTGGCTGCCGCCGATCCCTGCACGCCGGGAGCCGCCATGGCGGCTCCCGGTCCCGCCATGACGAGCAATGCCGCGGCTATCGCGGCTGTGGACGCCAGACAGGTTCAGCCGCCGTACGTGTGATCCGCTTGCAGGGTTTCTGCACGGTCCAGTTCAGAGCGCGAGGCCTGACGCTCAATTCTTGACTGACTCAGTCAGTCAGTTGAGAATGGGCGTATGGCGGGACGGGTGGCAGCGCGGTCGCTGGCGGACATCGCCACGGCCGCCGCGCAGGTGTTCACAGAGCGTGGGTATCGGGAGACCGGCATCTCCGACGTGTCGAAAGCGCTCGGCCTGAGCCACGGAGCGCTCTACACCTACGTGCAGAGCAAAGAGGCGCTGCTCTACGTCGCCCTGGCCTGGTCGATCCGGCCGGACCTGCTGGACGGCCTGGCCATTCCGGTACCACTGCCGGGCGAGGAGGACATCGTCGCGCTGGCTCGCGGGTGGGCCGACGGCGAGGACTTCCCGCGGCTGACCGCCGCGCTGACGCGCCGGCGGGTCCGATCGACCCGCGAGGAGTTCGGCGAGATCGTCGACGAGCTCTACGGCTTCATCGAGCGCAACAGGGGCGTCCTCGCGCTGGTCGAGCAGTGTGCCCGTGAGCTGCCGGAGATGTTCCGGTTCTGGTTCGTCCAGCGCCGCCGGGGAGCCTTCGAAGCGCTGGGCATGTACCTGGACAAGCGCATCCAGTCCGGGCACCTGCGGAACGTGCCCGACGTGCCCACGGCCGCCCGGTTCATCGCCGAGACCGCGGCCTGGTTCGCCTGGCACCGGCTGGGCGACCCGGACTCCGCGATGCTGACCGACGAACTGTGCCGGGCCACGGTCCATCACCTCGTGCTCAACGCTTTTCTACCTGCTGAGGGGAACCCATGAGCGAGATCGACGAGTTGGCCAGGCCGGCGGGCCCGGTTCACCAGCAGCACAAGATGGCGTGGCGGCCAGTGCTGGCCATCACCGCCGTAGCGGCTGTCGTCCACCTCCTGGTGGCCGCCAGGTACGGCTGGCATCGCGACGAGTTCTACTACGTGATCACCGGCCGTCACCTGGCTTGGGGGTACGCCGACCAGCCGCCGCTGACCCCGCTGCTGGCCCGGTTCGCCGCTGAGCTGCCCGGCGGCGTGCTGCCGTTGCGGATACTCGCGATCGCCTGTCAGACCGGCTGCGTCCTGCTCGGCGCCAAGCTGGCCGCCGAGTTCGGTGGCCGGGCACGTGCCCAGGCCATCGCCGCCGGTGCCGTGGCGACCAGCACGGCGTTCGTCGCGGCATCGGTGTTGTTCGGCACGACCGTGACCGACCAGGTTGTCTGGGCCGCGATGTTCGTCGCGGTCGCCAGGGCCCTGCGGCTGCGCACCACAGGAGCTTGGCTGCTGGCAGGTCTGATCGGTGGTATCGGCCTGGAGAACAAGGACACCGTCGCCGTGCTGCTGCTGGGTGTGCTCGTCGGTCTCCTGATGTGGCACAGGGACACCCTGCGCACACCGGGTCCTTGGCTGGCCGCCGGTCTCGCCGTTGCCATGGCCGTCCCGAACGTGCTGTGGGACGCCCAGCACGGCTGGCCGAACCTGGCGATGGCGCAGGTGCTGTCCGAGCGGACCGGTGGACCGCTTGGCGCGTTGGCGCAGTTGCCGTTGCTGGCGCTGCTGGCCGGGCCGCCGCTGATCGTGCTGTGCGTGATGGGGGTCCGTTGGCTGGGCTGGGGAGCCGGACGTGACCATCGGTGGACGTTGGCGATCGCCGTGACCGCGGTCGTCGTGTTCACCGCCACCGGCGGCAAGGTCTACTACCCCGCACCGGCGCTGATCGCGTTGTTCGCGGCCGGCGCCGTGCGTGCCGAGGCGACGTACCGGTCGCGGCTGCGCTGGCCCGCCGTGATCGTCCTCTCCGGACTGATCGCGGTCCTTTCCGGATACCCCGTCCTGCCGCCCCGCGCGCAGAACTCGTTGCGGGCGCTCAACCCCACGGTGATGGAAACCTTTGGCTGGCCCGAATTCGTCGACCAAGTCAAGACCGCGGCGGCCACAATGCCCGCAGGCACACCGATCTTCACCAGCAACTACGGCGAAGCAGGCGCGCTCACCATCCTCGGCCCGTCCGCCGGGCTGCGCAATCCGGTAGTCACCGCGCAGAACGCCTATGGTGACTGGGGCCCACCGGACGGCAACCCCGGCACCGTGCTGTGCGTCGGTGAGTTCAAAACCCCGTACCTGCAACAGTTCTGGTCGGACGTGCGGGAAATCGCCCCGATCACCATGCCCGGCAACGTGCGGAACGAGGAGACCGACCACCACGCCGCGATCTACGTGTGCCAGCACCCCCAAGGCACCTGGGCGCAGCTCTGGCCTTCCTTGCGGCGCTACAGCTGAGAGCGGCTACTGGTCTTCCGGTGCGCCGCCGGGGAACGCGGCCAGACCGCCCTCGATCAGCCGGGCGGCGCGGCGGACCTCGTCGGCCGCCGCGGAAAGCCCGTCGTGGATGGGGCGGCCGGGGCGCAGGTGCGTCCGCAGGGAGCGGAACTGGATCCGCCACAGGCCCAGCAGCGCCGCCGCGGCGGCCTGCGGTTCCGGGTCGGCGGGCCGGAGTCCGGCCCGGGCGGCCAGTACTTCGGCGGCCACGTCGGCGAACCGTTCGGCGGTGTCGCTCTGGTAGGCCCGTAGCTGCGGGGTGTCACGGATGAGATCGCCGAACCTGCGATAGCCCGCCAGCGCCTGGTCGTGATCGTCGGCGCTGGTCAGGCCCGCTTCGACGACCCGCAGCTCCTCGTCCAGGATCCTCAGCATCGCGGCGACCGGGGACCGGGTCGGGTCGGCCAGGTGGGTGCGCAACGCGTCGGCCGTGGCCTCCAGCCGGTCCATGACCAGCGCTTCTTTGCTGGGGAAGTAGTTGAAGACCGTCCGTTCGGTCACTCCGCAGGCCTCGGCGACATCGGCCACGCGTACCGCGTCGAAGCCGTGCTCGATGAACATCCGCGCGGCCGTGTCGGACAGCCGCTGGCGCATGGCGCGTTTGTTGCGCTCGCGCAGACCGTCCTTGCCTCGTTGCCCGGCTCGCGTGGTCGTCATGCCCGCAGACTACTGCAGTCACTGAAAGGATGCTGGTAGCATAAAGTTTCAGTGACTGAAGATAACTCGTCTACCTGCGAGGAGACCGCCGTGAGCGAGATCAACATCGTGTGCGACTACCCCCACTCCCCCTTGAAGGTCTGGCGGGCGGTGACCGATCCGGACCTCATCCCGCACTGGACGTCCACTGGCAAGGGCGCTCGTGCCGTCGGCTTCGAACCCGTGGTGGGCAACCGGTTCCAGTTCGTCGCAAAGCCGATGCCGGGCTGGCGCGGGATCGTCGACTGCGAGGTGCTGGAGGTGCGCGACCAGGAGCTGCTGCGCTACACCTGGGTCGGCGCCGAGGGTGAGCAGCCCAGTTACGTCACCTACCGGCTGGAGCCCACCGCGGAAGGGACCCGGTTCACCTACCACCACAACGGTTTCGCCGGGATCGGCGGGTTCGCCATGGCCAAGATGCTGGGGTCGATCCGCCGGAAGATGCTCACCGTCGGGATGCCTCGCCTGCTGGCCGAGCTGGACGAGACCGGTGCCCTGCGCCCGGACGGGACCGCTGGATGACCGTGCTCGCTCAGGCGCTCGCCATCGTCGCGGCGCTCATGCACCTGTGGATCTTCACGATGGAAAGCCTTCGGTTCCGCCGTCCCCACGTTCACGCCATGTTCCAGGTACGCGCCGCGGACCTCGACGTAGTCCGCCCCTGGGCGTTCCACCAGGGCTGCTACAACGCATTCCTGGCCATCCAGACGCTCACCGGGGTGGCCACCGTGCACCTCGGCAGCGTCTCCGCAGGCCGGGCCCTGGTGCTCGGCGCGGCGGCGTCGATGCTCGCGGCGAGTCTGGCCCTGGTCGCCTTCGATCCGCGCCGGTCCCGGATCAAAGGTCTGATCGGCCAGGGAGCACCCGCCCTGGCCACCCTCGCCGCCGTCCTGATCTGAGCCGGCCGTGCGCGAGAAAATCCGGCGACGGCGGTGATCATCCCGGGCGATAATCACCGCCGTGGACGAGGTCGAGGTCGTGGTCGCCCATCGGGAGCGCACGACCCTGCGGGTGGGTGACGTGTTCCTGAAGGTCGACGCGGATCAGACGCGCCTCGACGTCGAGGTCGAGGCGATGGCCATGGCGCCGATCCCGACACCGGAGGTGCTGTGGCGCAAGCCGCCCGCGCTCGCGATCGCCGCGGTCCAAGGCACAGCACTCGGCTGCCTCGGCCAGCCGTCGACCGCGTC
Source organism: Actinocrispum sp. NPDC049592 (assembly GCF_040675465.1). Lineage (NCBI taxonomy): Bacteria > Bacillati > Actinomycetota > Actinomycetes > Pseudonocardiales > Pseudonocardiaceae > Actinocrispum > Actinocrispum sp. NPDC049592. Next base: position 395,748 of record NZ_JBFAPA010000008.1, read on the forward strand.
ACCGGCGGCCTGGGCCGCAGCGGGCGCCGCCATCCGCACGCTGCACGACGCGCCGCTGCCGCCATGGCCCGGCCGCAGCCGCGAGGAGATCGCGGCCGAACTCGACAGCGAATGCGAATGGCTGCTCGCCAACGACGTCCTGCCCACCGACCTGGTCATCCGCAACCGCGAGCTCGCCGAAACCGCGCTCCGGCCGTGGACACCGGTGTTCATCCACGGCGACCTGCAGATCACCCACGTGTTCGTCGACGGCGACAAGATCACCGGCGTGATCGACTGGTCCGAGGCGGCCCAGGGCGACGCCCTGTTCGACCTCGCCATCCTCACACTCGGCCACGAGGAACACCTCGCCGACGTCGTCGCCGGCTACGGCAAGGACGTCGACCTCGGCCTGATCCGCGCCTGGTGGTCGTTGCGCAGCCTGGTGGTGGTCCGCTGGCTGGCCGAACACGGCTTCGACCCACACGCACCAGGCTGCGAGATCGACGTACTCCGGAAGGTCATGAACTGAGTGCGTCGGGGATCAGTGTGAGTCCGGCGGCGACGACCCGCTCCCGGCTGAGCTGCCCCGCTTCGGCTTCGACGACCTGGTGGTGCGGTTGAGGTGCACGGGGAGGGGTATTTCCCGGGTACGAAAGACGCTGACCGGGAGGGTGGCTGGCGCCATGGGTTCCGCTGAGGGCAGGGGAAATGGCTGGCGTCATCACGGCCGGGAGTCGCTGTCCGGCGCGGCGCAGGTCCTGGATCGGGTCACGGGTTCTCCGTGGACCAGTGGTATCAGCATGATCGTGGTGGCTGGGCTGCTGATCATCGGGCTGGTCGTGCGGTTCGAGCCGTGGTGGCAGGCGGTCGTCCACTCCACCGGGGCGCTGGTGAGCCTGTTGGTGCTGTTCAGCATCCAGCACACCAACAACCGCAGGACCCAGGCGGTGCTGCTCAAGCTCGACGAGCTCATCCAGGCCACGCACGGCGCCGACAACAAGGTCATCGCCGCCGAAGACCGCGACCTGCACGACCAGGAACACCTCCACCGGCGGCAACGCGACCTGCACGAAACAGCCGACGACCCCTCCGCGCCTTGACGCCGGGACCGCTCCGTCCACAGTGGAGCCCGAATGGGGAGTTGCGGCGTTCGGCTGATTCCACGACCGGATCACACCGGGCCAGGATGGCGGATGCGGCCTGGAGGAGGCGGTCATGGCAGACACCACGACAGTGCGGTCATACCCGTTCGGCCCCATTCGGGGGCTGGTGATCGATCCGATGTACTTCTGGCTCCAGGAGCACGAGCCGCTCGCACGGGTGCAACTGCCCTACGGAGAGCCAGGGTGGCTGCTGACCCGTTACGACGATGTGCGTACCGCGTTGGGTGACCCGCGGTTCAGCCTGGCCGAAGCCACGGTGCGGGACGTACCCCGGCTGACTCCGCAACGCTACGGCGGCATCCTGACCGACCAGGACCCGCCGGACCACACCCGGTTGCGCCGGCTGGTAGCGAAGGCGTTCACGGCACGCCGGATCGAGCAGCTGCGCGGCCACGCCGAGCAGATCACCAACGAGCTGCTCGACGAGATGGTCAAGCAAGGTCCGCCCGTGGATCTGTCCGAGGCGCTGGCATTGCCGCTGCCCGGCCTGATGGTCTGCGAACTGCTCGGGGTGCCCTACGCCGACCGCGACCAGTTCCGGGACTGGGTCGGCGCGTGGATGTCAGTCACCGCACTGACCCCCGAGCAGCGCGGGGACTACGTCGGCCGGCTCGCCGGGTACCTGACCGACCTCGCGGAGCAGCGCCGCCAGAACCCCACCGACGACCTGCTCGGCGCGCTGGTGATTGCCTCGGACGACGGCGACCGGCTCACCCAGGACGAGGTGGTCCAGCTGACCCTGGTGATCCTCGCCGCCGGGTACGAGTCCACGGCCAGCCAGATCGTCAACTTCGTGTACGCCCTGCTGACCCATCCCGACCAGCTGGCTCTGCTGCGGTCCCGGCCCGACCTGATGCCCGGCGCCGTCGACGAGCTGATGCGTTGGGTGCCACTGCTCGCCGTCGCCGACGTGTTGCCGCGGTACGCCCTGAAGGACGTCGAACTCAGCGGCGGCACGGTACGCGCGGGCGAGCCGGTGCTGCTGGCCAAGCACGCTGCCAACCGGGACTGGCGGAGGTACGAGGATCCCGCCCGCCTCGACATCACCCGCGATGCCCAGGGCCAGCTCGGGTTCGGCCATGGCGCCCACCACTGCCTCGGCGTCTCGCTGGCCCGGATGGACATCCAGACCGCGCTGGCCGCCCTGCTGGACCGCTTCCCCGGCCTGCGCCTGGCGGTACCCGAGGCCGAGCTGGAATGGAAGAGCGGCATGGCGGTCCGCGGCCCCGTCGCCCTCCCGATCGCCTGGTGACAACCGGAGATCAGTACTCGGCGAGCAGGTCCCGGAGCAGCTCCTCCCCCTGCGGCCACGGGCCGAAACCGGCGTCGGGGTTGACGTGACCGGCGTCGCCGAGGTCGACGAACCGTGCGCCCCACTGTTTGGCGATCAGCCGGGACCAGTCGAGGTCCGCCCAGCGATCGGTGCTGCTGGCCGCCAGCACAGCCGGGAACGGCAGGGGGTTCGCGGCAGGCGGGCCGAAGCCGGCGATCGGCGCGCCCTGGGCCGCTGAGTGGTCGATGTCGGGCGGCGCCACCAACAGTGCGGCACGGACCTCGGCCTGGTGCTGATGAGCCCAATGGGCGACGGTGTGGCAGCCGAGGCTGTGCGCGACCAGCACGACCGGTCCAGTGGCCCGCTGGACCGTGTCCTGCAATGCCGCGATCCACTCGTCGCGGTCCGGCCGTTCCCAATCGCGCTGCTCGACCCGAACCGCGTCAGGCTGGTCCCGCAGCCACAGGGACTGCCAGTGATCACTTCCGGAACCACCTATACCGGGCACGACGATCATGTTCTCCACGGCGGACACGGTAGTGCCCCGCTGGATCGAGGGTTCCAACCGGCGGGGCATATCGTTTTTCGATACTATCGTTTTTCGATAGCGTCGACGAGTGATCGGAGAGCCCATGGCGCGCAACCCGTTACCGCTGCTGGCCCGTGCCGCCCGAGTGGTGACCTGGCTGGTCGGACTCACCGTCCTCGTGGTTGTGGTGGCGAACGTCAGCGCGCTTGGCTGGTTGCCCGGCACCCATGTGACTCCAGCGTGCGTCGATGTGGGCGGCCAGAATGTCTGCCGGGAAAATCCCACGGTGATGCAGCGGTTCGCGAACATGGGCGACCAGGTGCCGGCGGCGTTGTTCGCGTTGGGTGCCCTGGTGCTGTTGCTGAGGTTCCTGCGTACGGCGGCGAACGAAGGCCCCTACGCGGGCGCGGTACCAGGGCAGCTGTCCGCGCTCGGCTGGTTCGTGCTCGTCGGCGCGCCGGTCAGCGCGCTGCTCTTCGCCGTCTCGCAGGAGTGGTTGCGCACCAGCCTGACCGGTACCTCCGGGCGGGGTTGGTTCACCGTCTGGACGGGTGTGTTTCCCTGGTGGTCGACCGCCGCGGGTGTCGCCGCGTTGACGTTCGCCTACATTCTCCGGATCGGGGTGCGGATGAACGAAGACCTCGAAGGCACCATCTGATGTCACCGGCCGACAGCTCGTCCTCGATCTCCGTGCACCTCGACGAGTTGCTCGCCGCGCGCGGCATGACGCTGACCGAACTCGCCGAGCACGTCGGCATCACGGTGGTGAACCTGTCCGTGCTCAAGAACGGGCGGGCGAAGGCGATCCGGTTCTCCACGCTGGCCCGGATCTGTGAGGTGCTCCGCTGCCAGCCGGGCGACCTGCTGCGTCACCAGGCGGGAGTCAGCTGATGGCGCCCACCGCTTGGAGCATCCTGGCTCGCAGGCTGGGCGACAGCGTGACGCCCCACGTGCCCTCCAGGGTGCCCTGGGCGTCGGTGGCCGCGACGGTGAGGAATGCCTTGAGCGCGGTCGCTGTCGGTGCGTCGTATCCCTTTGAGCAGACGACGTAGTAGCTGACGTACACCAGCGGGTAGGCCCCGGCGGGTGGGGCGCTGCGGACCGCGTCGAGGTTCAGCACCAGGTCGTTGCCCGCACCGGCGATCTTGTCGGCAGTGATGGCGTTGGCCGCCGTCTCCCTGGTCAGCGGCACTGCGCCGGTACCGCTGTCGATGCGGGCCACCGAGTAACCGCGGTCGCCCTCCTGCCAGCCGTCGTAGCCGATCGAGCCGGACCGGGCGCGGATCTTGTCCGCCAGGTCGACCGTGGTCCTCATCTCCGTGCCGGTCCCGCCGGTGAACGTCTCGCCGGCTTCCGTGGCCCAGGCGCCGTGCGAGGCGACCTTCAGGTAGGACTGGAAGATCGCGTTGTCGCGGTAGCCCTTCGACAGGTGGAACACCTGGATCGGCAGCTGCGGCAGGTTCGCCGACCCGTTGAGCGCCTTGATCGCCGGGTCGTTCCAGGTTTTGATGGTGCCGTTGAAGATCTTGGCCGCCACCTCGCCGTTCAGGACGAGGCCGGGCACGCCGTCCAGGTGGTAGATGATCGCCGTCGCCTTGACCACCATGGGCAGGTGCCACGGCGGGTTGCCCTGGCAGCGGGCCGTCGCCTGCGCGAGCTCGGCCGCCGGCAGCACGTACTCCGATCCGGCGAAGTCCACGTCGCCTTCCACGAACCGCTTGACCCCGCTCTTGGACAGGTCGTTCTTGTACTGGACCTTGGCTCCGTCGCAGCGTTTGCCGTACGCCTCCTCGAACTTGTCGATGACGAGCACCTGTTCGCTGTCACCGGCGCCTTCCAGGTACTGCTTGCCGCCACACCGGATCGGGGCCTGCGACGTCGACGTGGGCGTGCCCCCCGTGCCGCCGAGCTGGGCCCCGCTGGACTCGGATGACCGCAGTCCCAAGGGATCCACGAGAAGCACCCCGGCGATCACGGCGATGGTCGCCGCGATCGCGCCCGCCACCAGCCAGCGGCGGCGCGACCTGGACGTGGCGCCGACGATCTCGGTGGAGCCGGAAACCGACGACATCATCGCACCGGCGCACAACCGGACCACCTCGTCCGGCGTGGGCCGGCGCAGCGGATCCTTGTCCAGGCACCGCACCACGATGGCGCGCAACGGCTCCGGGCATCCGGTCAGGTCGGGTGGCTCCTGCAGGATCCGGTACGGCACCGACATGTCCCCGCCGCCGCCGAACGCCAGCCGCCCGGTGGCCGCGAAGTTGGCCAGCACCCCGAGCGCGAACACGTCCCCAGCTGGTGTGACCTCGCCGCCACGCAGGTGCTCCGGCGCCATGTACGCCGGGGTTCCCGGGACCATGCCGGTCGCGGTGATCGAGGTGACCTCGGTGGCCCGGGCGATGCCGAAGTCGATCACCTTCGGCCCCGACGGGGACAGGATCACGTTGGCGGGCTTGAGATCCCGGTGCACCACACCCGCGGCGTGGATGGTCCGCAGCGCCTCGGCGACCTCGCTGACCAGAAGCAACACCGCCGCCGGCCGCTGCGGCCCATCACGCTCGACCGCCTCCTGCAACGACGGCCCAGGCACGAACGCGGTGGCCAGCCAAGGCTGCTCAGCCCGTGTATCGGCGTCCAGCACCGGGACCGTGTACTTGCCCTGCACCAGGCGCGCGGTCTCCACCTCCTGCTGGAACCGCTTCCTGAACGCGGTGTCACCGGCATACTCCGCCCGCACCACCTTGACGGCGACCGGCGAGCCGTCCTCGGGCCGGCTGCACAAATAGACGCGACCCATGCCGCCATCCCCGAGCACACCGTGCACCGGGTAACCGCCTACCTCCGTCGGGTCGTTCTTCCCCAGCTGCCCACCTGTCGGCACGTCGTCGTCATCCCAGCGCACCGCCATATCGTGGCAGACCGCCGAAATTCAGCCGTCCGGCGTGGTAACAGCGGTGTCCGGACCGCGACTACAGAGGCGTCAGCTCCCCGTGCGTGGGAAGGTCGACCATGGCGCAACGTCGAGTTTTCGCCGCATCGCGCTGGCGATCGCACTCATCGCGGCACCCGTCGCGAACGCCGACGCGGCACCGCGCAGCGGCCTGATCGCGTTCAGCAGGCAGATCGACGGCGGCGGTGCGAACATCTTCCTCGCCCGCCCCGACGGCTCGAAAGCCCGCCAGGTTCGGCTTCCCCACCCCGCCGAGGACTTCGGCGCGCCGGTGTTCTCGCCCGGCTCCACCCGGCTCCTGATCAGCCACACCCTGCGCTTCAACAGCGCGGGCGACCTGCTGCCCTTCCGGCCGCTCGTCGTGGATGTGAACGGACACCACGCCACGCTGCTCGATCCGCCTGGAGCCCCGTTCGACATGCTCTGCCGTGCCTGGTCACCCGACGGCCGGCGGTTGCTCTGCGGCTTCGGCGGCACGAAGCCCGGGCTTTTCACCATCCGCGCGACCGACGGCGGCCATCCGGTCCGGCTGACCACCACCCCGGCCGACGTCCAGGAAACGCCTGGGGACTTCTCCCCGGACGGCCACCACGTCGTGCTGATCCGCACCAGCCCGGGCACCGAGCAGACCGCCTTGTTCACCGTTCGCACCGACGGCACGCAACTGAAGCAGCTCACGCCCTACGGAGCCGAATTCGGCCACGAGTTCGCCGACGCACGCTGGTCACCCGACGGACGAGACATCCTTTTCGCCTCACCGCAAGGAAAACTGCTGCTTGCCCACCCGGACCGGCCCGGGCTGAGCACGATCGACCTCGCGGTGCCCGGCCCGTACTTCGCCCTCGCTCCGGCCTGGTCCCCGGACGGCACCAAGATCGTGTTCTCGATGTCGGTCAACGGCCAGGAAGACATCTACACCGCCAACCGCGACGGCAGCGACGTCACCCAGGTCACCGCCACGCCTGGTTTCGAGCCGTTCGCCGACTGGGGCGGGTAATCACGTCAGGCGATCCTGAGCAACGCGGTCGCCAGGACTGCGAGCGCCACGCACACCAGCACGGGCGCTCGCAGCAGGTAGGCGACTCCCGCGACGGACAGCCCGGCGGCGATCGTCCAGTCGGCATTGGTCCAGCCGGGTCCGGCGAAGTCGGTGACGACCAGGCCCGCGAGCAGTGCCGGTGCGAACAAGGCGATCACGCCGGCTGCTCGCGGCGGCAACGACCGGTCACCGACGATGGCCGGACCTGCGGCCTTGATCGTGAAGCTGACCAGCGCCACCAGCAGGATGGCGATCCACAACGTACTCATCGGACCACCGCCCGCAGGCCCATCAGCGCCGCTGCCCCAGAGCCGACGATCGCCAACCCGACGGGCACCACCATGGTCAGTGCGGCGGCCAGTACCGCGGCCATGGCGGCCACCCAGCGTGCCCGGACCGACTCGCGTAGTTCGTCGATGAGCAGCAGCAGGAAGAACGCCGGGAACACCACGTCGAGAGCGAACCGGTGGATGATCTCGTCGGACGGCGCCGTGAGCACGCCGACCAGCGTTCCCACGATCCACGCGGGCGCTTGGACCAGCGTCGCCGAGATCATCTTCTCGCGGTCGTACCGGCCGTCGCCTTCATGTGCCGCGGCCCACGACGCGTCGACGATCGCCTGACCCTCCAGTGCCCTGCGCAGCCGTCCGCCTTTGAGGTCCGAGGCCACCGCCACGCCCATCGGCAGGAACCGCGCGTTGATCATCGCGGCGGCCCCGACGGCCAGCGCGACACCGCCACCTCCGGCCAGTGTGGTCGCCAGCGCGAACTGCGCGGACCCCGAGAACACCAGCAGTGAGCAGGCCACCGGCGCGAGCGTCCCCCAGCCCAGCGAGTGCGCCATCGCACCGAACGTCACCCCCATGACGAATGTCGGCACACCAACGCCCAGACCGACACGCACGCCAGCCGCGTATCCGCTTTCGGTCGTTGTCATGACCTCAGCCTAACAGGCTAACAACCCCTTAGCATGTTAGAATTGGTGGCGTGACGAACGGCTGGCACGGATACCACCTGGTCGGCGGGCACGTGGCCCTTGACCTGGTGAACACGGTCGCGTGGCGCGGCGACGCCAGCCGGACGATGGACCGCCTGCCCATCCCCGGCTTCCTGCCGCTCTGGCTCGACCGGACCGGCCTGGCACGCGGGCTCGAACCCGCGCCCGAGGTCATCGACTCGATGGCCGACCTGCGTGAGAACGTGTATCGCCTGCTCACCGCACCGACCGCCGACGACGTGGCCCGCTTCAACACAAGGCTCGGCTCGGCGCAGACCATGGCGGTGGCCGAACCGTCGCTGCCGTTGCGGTGGACCATTCCCATCACCGAGGCCGACGACGTCGTACCCGCGCTCACACTGGCGGCCGACTCACTGCTGCGCTCCCCCGATGCCGCGCAGGTCCGGGAGTGTTCGGGCCCGGCCTGTGGCTGGCTGTTCCTCGACCGCACCCGCAACCACTCCCGGCAGTGGTGCAGCTCCCAGGACTGCGGCAACCGGGAACGCGCCCGCAGGCACTACCGGAAAACCCGGACCTGACCCTCCCCGCCGCGACTCCCCCTCAGCAGCGTCCACATTGGATCAACTGCTTGTCCATTTCGGACCGGCTGCTGGGCGGGATGTGTGGGTCAGTGTTGTGTGCCGCGCTGGGTGGATGAGATCAGCCGGTCGAAAGCCTGTCGCTCGGCGACGGTCAGCGGTACCCGCAGGCAATCCGGTTCCGCCGCACGCGGCAGCGGCATGTCCGCTGCCGCCAGCGGCAGGCTGACCACCAAGCCGCCCTCATCGAACATTTTGATCAACGCACGGATGAATCTCACTGTGGTGACACCTTTCGGGTTCGTGCGTCTCCTGGGAGACGGCCTGCGCCGGTGTGCCCTGGCTGAGATCCACCGGTCAGCCGGCGAGCGGGGCTCGTGCGGCGAGGAAGGTCATGCGGCGGCGTAGCCGGAATCCCAGTGACTCGTAGAGCCGGATCGCGTTGGTGTTGGTGGCCAGCGCGTGCATGAAGGGGGTTTCGCCGCGGGCCCGGATTCCGGCTGCGACGGCGAGCACGAGGCGGGTGGCGAGTCCCTGGCCGCGGTACGCCGGGTCGGTGCAGACCGCGCTGATCTCGGTCCAGCCGGGTGGGTGCAGGCGTTCACCGGCCATCGCGATCAGCTTGCCCTCGTGCCGGATGCCGAGGTAGGTGCCCAGGTCGATGGTGCGCTTGAGGAACGGCCCGGGTTGGGTGCGCCCGACCAGGTCGAGGATCTCGGGAACGTCCGCCTGGCCCAGGGGCACGGCTTGGTCGTCCCCCGCTGCGGCCACACCATCGTCGACGAGCTGGACGCCACTGCCCAGTTCGGTCACCTCCCATCCGCGCGGTGGAGTGATCCCGCGACCGGTGACCGGGACCTGCCCGCCCGGACCGGCGAGCCGGGCCAGATCCCGCCAGAGGTCGCCGTCCGGCTCGTCCGGGATCGCGACGAACGGCGCGACATCGGTGGGATAGCGCAGCAACTGCCCGTGCCGCTCGGCGAAATGCGCGTGCGGCCCGGTGAGCGAGGCCCACACGGGGTTGTCGAGCGACGGCTCGAAGTCAGTCATACCTCTCACCGCGATCAGCCCAGCAGTGTCCACAACCGGGCCAGGCCGTAGCCGGCGACGCGGCGGCCGAGGTCGATGCCTGCCTCGTCCGCGGTCCGGGTGTGGATGCCCGACCAGACACGTGCGTTGAGGTTGTCCGTCGTGATCTCGCTCCACCGCTGGTAGGTGCGGTTCACTCCGGGTGCCGTGGCGCTGGTCACGACGAACGGCCTGCGTGCCGCCGGACCGGCGAAGGCGGTCAGCACAGTCTCCGCCGCACCGGCGTAGGTGTTGTGGCCACTGGGATAGTCCGGATGCGCCGGGGTGACGTGCAGCGGTGTCCACTGTGGATCATCGGTGGCGCGGATCGCGGTGACCGGCCGCCAGCGGAGGTAGGTGTACTTGGAGTCCGAGGTGGCGATCTGGGTGTCGACCAGGATCACGTGGAAGGCCGCCACCAGCAGGGCCTGGCGCAGTGGCGAACCGCCGGACTGCCCCACAGCCACCCGCAACGGTGCCGTGTAACCGGCCAGCGAGCCCTGGTACCAGAACTGCGCGGTCTCCGTCTGCGCCGCCGTGCGCACCGAGCTGCCCGCCGCGCCATAAGCACGTACCTCGGCCAGATCCGCCTGGTACCGGGGCGAGCCCAGGGCAGGCGGCGCCGCGAGCCGGAACTGGTCGGCACGGGTCAGGAGGAACGGCCGCGCCAGGCGATTACCCGCCTGCAGTGCAGGGGTGAACGAGGGCGGTGTTGGCTGCCAGACACCAGGAACCGCCGGAGGCGGCGTGAACGGAGCGTCGACAGACGCCGGGTCCAGCCCATCGCCTTGGCGCGCCGCGACGGCTTTCTTGGCCTCCTCAGCGCCATCGGCCACCCCACGGACCCGCTGGCGCCCTGGCGGAATGCGGCCCAGAGTGGTGTTCAGCGCACTGTCCAGTTCGGACCGCCGTGCGGGTGCGAGAGCGACCAGGCTGTCGTGCACCGCCGAAGCGAGCGCCGCATCTGCCCGGTCACGTTCGCCCGCCGGAGTCCGCCGCACCGCCCGGGCGGCCGCCAGCCAGCTGATCGCCCACGTCCGGCTGTTGGTGGACTGCGTCGGCGCACCGGCCGTGGCGATGGTCGACGCGGTGATGTCATACCACTCCAGTGCGACATCCACCCGGCTGGCCGCCGAAGCCGGAATCCCTGTTACCGCAACGACAGCCGCCAGTCCCACAGCGAGAACTCTCCTCATGGCCGACAGCTTGGCGGGGCGCACGAAGCGCTGTCGACGGCTCTCACATCCCGGGACTGCCTGGACGGAAATTCACCTTGGTCGTGTCCCCTGGCAGGATTGACCCGCGCGAAGGCGGATCACGTTGCAGGGGCATTGACACGTCGACGAAAGCCGTGGCGATGGTCTGCACGGCCGCTGCTCGTCCTGGAGCGCAACGGCGCAGGCGTGGTACGTCCGCCCAGGTGTTCGCGCTGGGAACGGCGATCGCGGTGGGGTCGGTGCCCGGCTCCTCGCTGTTCTGGAGGGGCTCATCGTTTCGTTTCGTACCGTGTCAGCACTACGCCGCCGGGAAACGTCCGTGTCTCCACCAGGTTGAGGGTCACCCAGTTGTCCAGCGCCGTGAAGAACGGGGTGCCGCCGCCGATCAGGACCGGGTAGGTGACCAGCACGTACTCGTCGATCAGGCCTGCCCGCATGGCCGCTCCGGCCAGCGTGGCGCCGGCGATGTCCATCGGGCCGCCGTCCTCGGCCTTGAGCCTGGTGATCTCCTCGACCGCGTCGCCGGTGTACAGGCGGGTGTTCCAGTCGACCTTGGTGACCGTCGAGGAGAACACCACTTTGGGCATGTCCCGCCAGCGGCGCGCGTACTCGACTTCCGCCGGGGTGGCGCCGGGCTGCTGGTCGGCGGTCGGCCAGTGGGAGCTCATCGTCTCCCACAGCTTGCGGCCGTACAGCGCCAGGTCGCAGCCCGCTACCTGGTCGGACCACCACTGGAACACCTCGTCGCTGGGCACGCCCCAGCCGAGGTCGTCGCCGGTCGCGGCGGTGTAGCCGTCCAGGGACACATTCATGCCGAACATCAGTTTCCGCATCGTGCCAGCCTCCCGTGAGTCGATCTCATCCGTACTGACCGACACGGCACGAAGAACTCATCGGGTGGACTCATCCGCGTTCGATCTAGGAATGCGCCGGCTGAGCGAGCTCCCGGACCGGCAGGCTCCGGCACTTGCGCGCACCCCGCGCAGGCGGTGCGGAAGACCCTGCTCACCCTCCCGACAGGTTCGGATCGCTTCGCTGCGGTGCGCGACGGTGCTGATGACCGCGCGGCACATCCGTAGCCCGGACGGCCTGGTCGAGCGTTGCCCACGATGGTGAGCGTCTGCTTTGAGGCGGAGTGGGACGACCGCAAGTCGCCCGGTGTGCCGGTAGACGGGAAGTTGTTGGCGTTCACTACATCCGTCGGTGATGTGGGGCGGACAGGGCCGGTATGGCGATGCCGGTTCGCCGCGTTGACCCGTCGGGATTATTGGTCTGGACCAGTTGGACTACTGTGCCCTGTCACGGAAAGGCGCTGGTCATCGCGTTGCGTGGCGGGCGGTCGCTGTACGAAACGGTGCTCCGCCAATGGTGTTGTTCGTCTTGTTCCACCAGGATCTTGTCGGCTAACGTTCGGTTTGTCGCTGGCGGGGAAGGCATTTCCGTCCTCACCTCGACCCAGCCGGATGCTTTCTCGTCGTGTCACGCGATCTCCGTATGCCTGTCCATAGTGGACCTCGCACAGAAAGTAGGATCGATGCTGAGACGTGCACTGACCCTCGCCGCCAGCACCGTCATCGGTGGCGCCCTCGCACTGGTCACCGCCGCGCCAGCGAACGCCGTCGAGGTGGACGTGACCTTCAGCCCGTTGTCGATCGGCGACTACTGCCACGCCAGCGTCAACTCGAACGCGTGGATCGGCTTCTACGAGAGCAGCGGGTTACGTTGCTACGGCAGCAGCCCCAGTGGCGCCGGCGGCCCCCAGTTCCTCGGATACGGCAGCCCCTACCTGGCCTGCAAGTACCTCACCCCCGACGTGGTCATGAGCGCTTCGCGGGGCACGGGCGACTCGCTCGTCTGCCGAGTCATCCGGTGACACCACACTGACACCACGGCCGCGGCAGGACAACACCCCTGCCGCGGCTGCACGTCCACTGTGGATGGGCGGCGCGATCTTCCACGTGGGCATCGGACTAGAGTTGACGTCATGGTGCTCGCACGCGTGGAACTGGACACCGGCCGGGAAGTCAGGCTGGAGCGGATATACGTGGAAGCGACCTACTACGGGTTCCTGGAAGGCGGCTCCTTTGCGTCCCCGCCGATCAACTCCGATCCGGAGATGGATGTGTCCGTCCTCGTCGTGGGGTGGTTCCAGGACGACCCCAGCGTCCGCGATGCCCCAGCCGAACTCCGCGCCATCCCCTGGGACGAACTCGCCCACGAAGGCCCCCACTGACACCATGTCCGAACTCGACGGTGAGGTTCCTCGCCTGCCGGCCACCATCCGCACCGATGTGCAAATCCTATGGGATTACCACAAGATGGGCCACGAACTCCGGCGCGTGGATGTCGGTGTGGGTCTGGGCAGTCATGATCTCGGGGTGGCTACGCACGCGGCTCAGTTGTACCACCAAGGGTTGTTCCCGCATGTGGTGTTCACCGGCGCGAACGCACCCACCACGCTCCAACGGTTTCCGCGCGGCGAGGCCGTGCACTACCGCGAGCACGCCATCTCCCTCGGCGTGCCCGCGGAGGCGATCAGCATCGAGACAACCGCCACCAACACCGGCGAAAACCTCACCCGCACCCGCGAACTCCTGCACCGCAACGGAATCCACCCCGCGTCGATCATCCTGATCTCGCGGCCGTACCAACAACGCCGTGCCTACGCCACCTGCCGCAAGGTGTGGCCGGAGGTCGACGTCCTCTGCTCCTCGCAGTCGTTGCCGCTGGACGAGTACATCGCCGGTATCGGTGATGTCGGTCGTGTGATCACCATGCTCGTCGGCGACACCCAACGCATCACCGAATACGCCCGCCGCGGTTTCGCCATCCCGCAACACATGCCCGCGGCTGTGCGCGCCGCTTTCCAACGGCTCGTGGATGCCGGGTACACCTCACGGTTGGTCTAGCATTTCGTTGGCGTACAGGGCATACACAGCGGCGACCCGGAACAGCTCCCGCTCGTCGACGTACTCGTGAGGGCCGTGGGAGACGTCCAGGCGGCCGGCGCCGAAGGCGAACGCGGGGATGCCGAGCTGGTCGTACCACCGGTTCTCCAGGATCCCGCCGCACATCTCGAAAGCGGCCGGCTCACCGCGGACTTCCTCGGCGCAGCGCGCCAACGCGGCTCCGGCCGGGTGGTCAGCAGGGGTTCCGGCGGGTGGCTGGAACTGGGTGATGTCGATGGTGACCTTCGCGTCCACTTCGGCCGCCGCCTCGCGGATGATCGTGGTCATCCGCGCCAGCTCGGCGTCCAGGTCCTCCTCGGGGTTGAACCGGCTGTCGACGGTGAACCACGCGTCGGCGGGCACGACGTTGAAGTTCGACCCGCCACCGGACAACCCACCGACCACGACCATCGACCCGGTCGGGTCGGCGGGGTTCATCGGGTAGCCGGTGGGCCGGCCGGCCATCTCCTCGGCGTAGGCCAGCAACGGCCGGGCCACGTACACCATGTGCGCGAACGTGTTGATACCGAACGTGGCCTGCCCGACGTGCGCTTCCCGCCCTTCGAAGCCGACTTTGAGGCTGATGGCGCCCCGCGCGGCGTTCCAGATGCTGCTGCCGCTGGGCTCGCCGGTCACCATCGCCACCGCCGACGGGTCGATCAACCCGTGCTCCCGCAGATACCCGGCACCCACCACACTGCCGGTCTCCTCGTCCGGCACGAGGTGGATCACGATCCGCCCGTCACCAAGCAGCCCCAGCTCCTTGGCAGCGGCCGCACCGTAGACCATGCTGACGATGCCGCCCTTCATGTCGGCTGTCCCGCGCCCGATCAACCGGCCGCCCTCACGCCGCATGGCGAACTGCGCGCGGTCCTGAACCGGCACCACGTCGTAGTGACCGTGGAAGTAGAGCAGCTTCGCCCCCGCCCCAGTGCTGCCGCGCACGATGTGCGGGTCCTCCAGCGTGTGCGGACCGGTGATCTCGATCAGCTCGGGTTCCAACCCGAGCCGCTGCAGCTGATCGGCCAGCACCCGCGCGCATCGGCCAAGCCCTGTCCCGGGCGGGTTCTCGGTGGGTTCAGCCACCAGACGGCCGAGGAAGTCGACCATCTCCCCCGCCCGCGGCTCCAGCCACCCAGCGACCATTTCGGACCGAGCGCTCATCCGCGTCCCTCCCCTCGAAGCCGGACCTGAGACCCGTCCGCTGCCAGCAACCTTAGTTCAGCCGGCGCCTTGTCCGACTGCCGTTTCTCGCGTCGACCCGGCGTCACCAGCGATGCCCGGGAGTCACCTTGACCGTCTTCATCGCGAACTGGGACGCGGTCCGGGCGACGCCGGGCATGCGGGTCAGTTCGGCCATGTAGAACTGTTCGTACGCCTCGATGTCCGGGACAGCCACCTGAATCAGGTAGTCCGGGCTGCCGAACATCCGGCGGCACGAGACGATCTCGTCCAGGCCGAGGCAGGCGGCCTCGAACGCCTCGATGGTCTCCGCGCGCTGGTCGGCCATGTCGACGTGGACGAGGACGACCAGGCCGCGGCCGAGCGCATGCGGGTCGACGGCGGCGTGGTAGCCGGTGATCACCCCGGCCGCCTCCAGCGCGCGGACGCGGCGCAGGCACGGGGACGGCGAGAGTCCCACCCGGTCGGCGAGCTCGTTGTTCGGTAGCCGACCGTCGGCCATCAACTGCGCAATGATTGCTCGATCGATGGCATCCATGGCACCTGATGCTAATACTGACGGTTGCGAGCGCAATATTCGCCATCGGCTGCGTCGCCGCTCCGGCTAGTGTCAGTCCACATGAGAACGTCACCGGAGGACAACGTCCTCGCAGGCACAGGAGATCTCGTCCTCGACCCTGCGGCGCGAGTCAGGGCGAACGAGCTGCTGGCGCGGTTCACCGATGCCTACGAGGAAGCGCTCCCCCGGCTGCCGATCGTGCCCGGCCTCGACCGCGCCACGCTGGCCGGGTTGCTCACCGAGCCGTTCCCGGACTCGGGCGTGGGTGTGGAGGGGTTCTTCGCCGACCTCGAGCACCGCATCCTGCCCAACTCGACGGCTGTCGCCCATCCCCGCTTCCTCGCGTACGTGCAGGGCCCGCCCAACGGCATCGGCCCGTACGCGGAAGCCGTTGCCGCTGTGCTGAACCAGAACTGCAACTTCTGGCAGCTCTCACCGGCGGCGAGCGTCATCGAAACGCTCGGTCCTCGCATGGCTCGCCGGGCTGTTCGACCTCGGTGAGGCGTCGGGCGGGATCCTGACCACCGGCGGATCGGCCGCCACGCGGGAGGCGATCACCACCGCGCTGACCGACCGCAGGCCGGCCTTCCGGGACCAGGGGTTGCAGTCCGGTGGGCCGCCGCTGGTGCTGTACACCTCCGCGGAGGCGCACCGGAGTGTGGACAAGGCGGCCGCGAACCTCGGGATCGGGCTGGCCAACGTCCGGCACATTCCCGTCGACGAGGCCTTCCGGATGCGCACGGACGTTCTCTCAGCGGCGATCACGGCCGACCGGGACGCCGGTCTGGAGCCGTTCTGCGTTGTGGCGACAGCGGGAACGACCACCAGCGGGTCGATCGACCCGGTCGACGCGATCGCCGATGTCTGTGCGCGGGAAGGGCTTTGGCTGCACGTCGACGGCGCGTACGGGGCGCTGTTCGTGCTGGCCGAGTCGGCCCGGGCGGCGTTCGCACCGCTCGTACTGGCCGACTCCATCGCGCTCGATCCGCACAAGATGCTGTTCGCCCCAGTCGAGGCAGGGGCGCTGCTGGTCAAGGACAAAGCCAAACTGCGTGCCGCGTTCGCCTTCCCCGCGTCCTATCTGACGGTGGCCGAAGACGACCTGATGGTCGACTTCATGGACTACGGGCCCCAGCTTTCCCGCGGCTTCAAGGCATTGAAGGTCTGGGCCGCGCTGCGGACGTTCGGCGTGGACGCGTTCCGGGGGACAGCCCAGCGATGTCTCGACCTGGCCGCCCACCTGGCCACCCGGATCGACGCGGAACCGGGACTGGAGCTGATGAACCCGGTCACCCTGACCGCGGTGTGCGTGCGGGTGCGGGGCCGGACGGATGCCGAGCACCGGGAGTTGCTCGCCCGCCTCAACGCGGATGGCACAGCTCTACTCGGCCCGGCGGTCCTGCACGGCCGAGCGGGCATCCGGGCCTGCATCGCCAACCATCGCACGACCCTCGCGGACATCGACCTGCTCGCCGACCGGCTGTCCGGGTTCGCGAACTCATGACAGCGCCGGGTTGACCTCCACGAAGAGACCTCGAACAGTCCCGGATAGGCCTTGACGCCGCAGTGAAACTGTTGATCAGGGTGACAGGCATTGGTGTCCTTTCCTCAGGGCACGGTGATGATGATGCGGCCGCGGACGTGGCCGGTCTCGCCGGCGGCTTGCGCGGCTCCGGCTTGGGCGAGCGGAAAGCTTTGTGTCACGGGCAAAGTGAGCCGACCGGCCGCGGCCAGGCGGGCGCCTTCGTTGAGTGCCTTGGTCTTGTCCTGGCCGAAACCGGTGGACACCCGGGCGCCGTACTCCGGGGCGCTGAAGTCGGCGATGGAGACGACCTGGGCGGGATCGCCGGTCAGCTGGATGAGTTCGGAGATGACACCCGAACCGGCAATGTCCACGGCCACGCCGATGACGGTGGCGCCTCGCGCAACGGCGAACTGGACGGCGGCCGACCCGACACCACCGCTGGCGCCATTGACCAGTACAGTGTGTCCACTTCGGACACCGAGGTGAGTTGACAAACCAGGATTCGATCATCGAAGGAGAACGTCCAACACCACATCACAAAAGGTGATCTCAACAAAGGCAAGTGCTCGAAGTGGGTGAGTACCAATGCGGCTTTCGTGGTCCGGTGATCTGGATGCGCCTGGCGTTGGTGATGCCGTGAATTGGGTGGCATGGCGGGCAACGGACGTGACATCGTCGGCCTCATGTCTGTGGAACTGATCCGCGCCAGCCGCCTGACCGATGCCGTCCCGTATGCCTACGCCTCAGTGGTTCCCGCCGGTGCCCGGCTTGTGCACACCGCCGGCGCGTGTCCGATCGACGAGCACGACCAGGTCGTGGCTCCCGGTGACATCGCCGGGCAGGCCCAGCAGGTCATGGACAATCTCGAGGTGGCGCTGCAGGCGGCAGGGGCCGGGCTGACAGACGTCGTGCGCACGACCGTGTACGTCGCGAGCACCGACCGGGCGGACCTCGCCGCAGCCTGGAACGTAGTGCGTGCCCGGTTCGGCGACCACGACGCGCCGAGCACCTTGCTCGGCGTCACAGTGCTCGGCTACACGGGCCAGCTTGTCGAGGTCGACGCCGTTGCCGTGACGAGGTGATCTCACCGAGGCAGATATCCGTCCGATATGGACGATCTACCAGTGTCCTCGAAGGGATCTGATCGCTCGGCACACCCCTGCCCTGGTCCTGACATTGTGTCAACCTGACGACAGCCTCATGAAATGTTCCGCCAGTACGGTCGATCTTGACATGGTGATGATCTGCCCTGGGGAGATTCATGAACAAGCTGAAATCGGTCTTGCTCGCCTTCTGTGTGGTGGTCACGGGTCTCTTGCTGCCGACTAACGCCGCCATGGCGGATACGCCGGGCCGGCTGGTGTCGTCGGAGCCGTTGCCGGCCAACTTGTGGCTGCCGAACACCGGTAAGGCCTACCGGGTGAGCTACACCTCCTATGACGTCCGAGGCCTTCCCACGCTGGTCACCGGGGCCGTGTTCCTGCCGAAGGGTTTGACGCCCTACAAGGGGTTCCCGGTGGTGGCATGGGCGCATGGAACCGTTGGCATCGCGGACAACTGTGCTCCGTCGACGAACGGCCGTTCACAGCGGGACATCGACTACCTGAAGGCCTGGCTCGCGGCGGGCTACGCGGTCGCCGCCACGGACTACGAGGGCCTGGGAACTCCGACGCAGCACCCCTATGAGAACGGGCGGTCCGAAGCACGCAGTGTGATCGACCTCGTGCGGGCCCTTCCGGCGGTGGACTGGCGGCTGGGCAAGCGCTGGCTCGCGGTGGGTCAGTCCCAGGGCGCCCAGGCGACGATGTTCACCGGGTCGCTGGTCAAGTCCTACGCTCCGGAGCTGGACTTCCGCGGCACGATCGCCACCGGCATGCCCTCGCAGTGGCGCACCCTGGCAGAGGTCGCACACGTCTACGACCCGGCCGCGCCGCCCATCCCCGAGGTGCTGCTGATCATCTCCGGACTCGCGGTCGCGCATCCGACTCAGGTGCACCCCGCCGACCTGCTGACACCGCTGGGTCAGGACCTGTACACCAAGTCGCGGGAGGGGTACTGCTACGACGATCTCGCCGCCCAGTTCGCCGGCAAGACCAACGGGGACATCTTCGCCATCGACACCACCGAACGCGCACTCGTGCAGAACCTGGTCGACCAGGACGCGGAGATCCCGGTGAAGGAGTACGCGGGACCGGTGTTCATCGCTCAGGGCACAGCCGACACCGTGGTCTACCCGCCGGCGTCGCAGACCACCGCCGACAACCTCAAGGCCGCGGGCAACGACGTGACCCTGAAGTTCTACCCGGGCGCGGATCACGACACGACCCTTCAGGCGGCTCTGCCCGACCTGCTGGCGTTCGCGTCCGCCCACATGGCCGCCTAGGACACGGTTGTCCTGGCCGCTCGATGTCAGCGGAGGACCAGCCTGCTGACCTGTGATCCGTTACGTAGGTCCGGACCGCGAACGACCCCGGTCCGGACCTACGGCATTCAATGGGCGGGGTCCTCCTGCCGGGACGGCGATCACCACACTGTGGGACTCGTTGACACTTCTACCGCCGGTTTCTACGTTCATGCTGTCCCCATCCGGCAACGCCAGACGTTGGAGCAGCTGATGAGCGCCAGTCAGTGGACGGCTGCGGCCCGCGGGCGCAGCCGGTTCAGGCTGCGTCGCCGCCGCCACGTCGACCTCCTCCTGGTGTCCAGCGCGTTGTGTAGCCGCTGACCCTGACCGTCCACTGAGGACCAGCACCCCGGGCCGTTGCGATCCGGGTCCCCCTTCTTGCCGCCCGAAGTCTGGAACAGACGTGTCTTCTCCCGCGCATACCCATGTCTCCGCGCCCGACGCGGCGACCACGCCGGTGGCTGGTCTCACCGCCCGGCGCGTCATTCCCTTACGCCATCCCGGCCGGTGGCTCGCCACCGTCGTGGTGCTGGTCGTGCTCGCGCAGGTGGTGCACGGGCTGGTCACCAACCGGTTCTACCAGTGGGACCGGTTCGCTTACTGGTTCTTCGAACCGGTTGTGCTGGACGGTCTGCTGATCACTTTGTACGTCACGGCGATCAGCGCGGTTCTCGCGTTGATCGGCGGTACGGTCCTGGCTTTGGCCCGGCATTCGCGCAGTCCTGTGCCGCGGGCGGTGAGCTGGACGTACATCTGGCTGTTCCGGTCGGTGCCGCTGGTCGTGGTTCTGTTGTTCCTGTACAACTTCAGCGCGCTGTACCAGTCGCTCAGCCTGGGCGTCCCCTTTGGACCGTCGTTCATCACGTTCGGCGTCACGGCACTGGCGACCGAGACCGTCATCGCGGTCATCGGGCTCACCTTGCACGAGTCGGCGTATGCCGCGGAGATCGTGCGTGCCGGGATCCTCTCGGTCGACCAGGGGCAGCACGAAGCCGCTGCCTCCCTTGGCATTCCGCGCTACCGGCAGTTCCGGCGGATCGTGCTGCCGCAGGCGCTGCGGTCGATCGTGCCCAACTACGTCAACCTCGTGATCGGTTTGGTCAAGAGCACGTCGTTGGTGTTCTACGTGTCACTGCTGGATCTGTTCGGCACGGTGCAGAGCCTCGGCAGCACCTACCCGGGTGACATCATCCCGCTGCTGCTGGTGGCGACGGTGTGGTACGTGATCCTCACCAGCGTCATCTCGGTGGTGCAGTACTACGTCGAGCGGCGGTTCGCTCAAGGCGCGACGCGAAACCCGCCACCGACCCCGTTCCAGCGGCTGCGCGGACTGGCGGTGCGGCGATGACCATCGAGCACGACACCCGCCCGGCCGCGGTGGAAGTCCGCGAGGCGGTCAAATCCTTTGGCGCGCTGACGGTTCTGGACGGGGTCGACCTGATCGTGGCGCCCGGTAAGGTGACCGTGATCATCGGGCCGTCCGGGTCAGGCAAGTCGACGCTGCTGCGCGCGATCAACCACCTGGAGAAGCTCGACCAGGGGTACGTGAGCATCAACGGCGAACCGATCGGTGTGCGCCGCCACGGCGACCGGCTCAAGGAGCTGCCCGAGCGGCGCATTCTGGAGCAGCGCAAGCGGATCGGCTTCGTGTTCCAGAACTTCAACCTGTTCCCGCACCTGACCGCGGTGCAGAACGTGGCCGAGGCGCCGATCGCCACCGGTGCCGCGTCCAGGGCCGAAGCCCTTGCCCAGGCACGGGATCTGCTCGCCGGTGTCGGTCTCGCGGGCAAGGAGCACGCCTATCCCAGGCACCTGTCCGGCGGGCAACAACAGCGCGTAGCGATCGCCCGTGCGATCGCGCAACGCCCCGGCGTGATCCTCTTCGACGAGCCGACTTCGGCCCTGGATCCGGAGCTGGTCGGCGAGGTGCTCTCCGCGATCAAGGACCTGGCCAGCACCGGCACGACCCTGGTCATCGTCACGCACGAGATCGCGTTCGCCCGTGAGGTGGCCGACGAGGTGGTGTTCCTCGACGGCGGCCGGATCGTCGAACAGGGCCCGCCGCACCAGGTGCTGGACCAGCCCCAGCACCCCCGCACCCGCGAGTTCCTCAGCAAGGTCCTTTGAACAGCAGGAGAAAAGATGTCCAGACCCCTCGCCCTCCCGGTGCTCGCCTGGGTTCTCGTGGGTGCGCTCGCCGCGTGCGGCAGCCAGGGCGCCGCTGCCTCGTCCAACGCCGGCACCACCATCACCGTGGGCGCGTTGTCCAACGGCGCGGCCACGGAGACCCCGATCACCGTGAAGGCGGTCGAGGAGATCCGTGCCAAGCTGCCACAACGGATCCGCGACAGCGGCACCTTGAACGTCGGGGTCGGTGCCCTGCCGGCCGGCAGCCCGCCGTTGCAGTTCATCGGGACCGACCACAAGACCCTCACCGGTTCGGAGACCGACCTGGCGCGGCTGGTCGCCGGGGTGTTCGGGCTCAAGGCGGAGTTCCAGAACGCCACCTAGGAGAACATGTTCGTCGGCATCGACAGCGGCCGGACCGACGTCGCCTTCGCCAACATCACCGACACGGAGAAACGCAAGGAGAAGTACGAGTTCGCCAGCTACCGCCAGGACAACCTCGCCTTCGAGGCGCGGGCGAGCGACCCGTGGGAGTTCAAGGGCGACTACCGCACCCTGGCGGGCAAGCGAATCTCGGTGGGCAAGGGCACCAACCAGGAGAAGATCCTCCTGGAGTGGCAGGCGAAACTCCGCACTGAGGGCAAGGACTTCACCGTGTCCTACTACCCGGACATCAACGCCGCCCAGCTCGCCATCACCTCGGGCCAGATCGACGCCTACCTCGGCCCCAGCCCCGGCGTGCTGTACCAGATCAACCAGAGCAAAACCTCGCCCAGCCCGAAGAAACTCGCCGGGACCCACTCCGGCGCCGGCGAGACTTCGCAGGGCCTGATCGCGGCCACGGCCAAGAAGGACAGTGGTCTGGCGCAACCGCTCGCCGCCGCGATCAACCACCTGATCGACACCGGCCAGTACAAACAGTGGCTCGACGCATGGCACCTCGCCAGCGAGGCCGTGCCGCGATCCGAGATCAACCCACCCGGTCTGCCGCTGACCAACACCTGAGGACCGCCGCCGGAAATCGCGCTGTGCCCAAGGCGCATGGGCACCGCGCGACCGGCGTTGCACGAGGAAGCCGTGGCGATCCGGCTGGCCGTTCCCTGACGGGACGGGCTGATCGGGCAGCCCGATCGGGCATCGTGGCTGCCCCTGGGGCTGGGGGGAACAGCAATGGCCCGATCCGCCCCACCGACGTACACACGAGGTGTGCGCAACCGTGAGCTGGAGCAGGCCGAACCCGACCGCAGCCGGGTGGCGGCGGCCCAGGTCCGCGATGCCCCTTCGGTGACGCACCGGGTGACGCGCGATCCGGCCGTCGCCGGGCCCGCGATGGTGTCCGCGCTGGCTGGGGTCGCCGGGAATGCCCACCGGAGTGTCCAAAGACGACTGGAACTGGCAGGTCTTCAAGGCCATCCAACGGCTGGAGGGGCAGGCGGGACGGCTCACCACGTTCGACAAGACGCTCACCATCGGCGCCGGGTTCTCCTCGGCGGGTGGTGCGGCGCAGCGGATTCTCGGCCGCGTGTGCAGTGTGCTGCCCGAGGTCGCGCAGGCGGCGTTCGAGGCGGGCCTGGCGGTGGACGGCAAGGGCGCGATGTCGGTGGCCGACCCGAACCGGAAATGGATCCTGGACGGTGAGGATGCCGCCGCGTACGTGCAGACATCGCCCGAACTGTTGTCGTTCATCGTCGACATCAGCCAAGGCACCCAACCGACCGGTCCGGGCGGACCTCGCGACCATGGTCGCCACGATCTTCGCCACGGCCGGGGATGCCTGGGGCAAGTCGATCTGCACCCAGCAGTTCGCCCGGTTCCAGCCGAAGTGATCAGGTCACTGCCGAGTCGTAGGCCGTCCTGGCCGACTCCACCTCGTCGATGTGCGCCTCCGCCCAGCCCTTGATCTCACGCATGACCGGCAGCAGCGTCGCGCCGAGCGGGGTCAGGGCGTAGTCGACGCGGACCGGCACCGACGGGGTGACCGTGCGCGAGACGAGGCCGTCGCGTTCGAGGGACCGCAGGGTCTGGGTGAGCATCTTCTGGCTGATCGACGCCACGATCCGGGCCAGGTCGTTGTACCTGCGCGGCCCGTCGGCCAGGGCGACCAGCAGCAGGCTGACCCACTTGTCGCTGATCCGGGCGAGCAGGCGGTGGGTGGGACACGCGGCGATGTAGGCGTCGTACTCCACGCGGGCCTCTTCCCGCTGCTCGGCCGCGGTTTTGGTCGGCATCGCGCACCTCCCGGGTGGTAACGCACTTCCAGGTGCCTGCTTACCAATGGAGAGTACCGCTCCTACGGTTGGTGGCATGCGAGCAGTGATCATCAACTCCTTCGGCGGCCCGGAAGTGGTGGAAGTGGCCGACGTGCCGGTACCGCGGACCGGGCCCGGGCAGGTGCGGATCCGGGTCGCGGCGGCCGGAGTGAACCCGGTGGACCTCGGTACCCGGGCGGGGGCGTTGGCGGCGGGCGGTCTCATGGCCGGCGAGGGGCGAGTCGGCCTCGGTTGGGACGTGGCCGGAGTGGTCGAGGAAAGTCGTGCGGACGGGTTCGCCAGCGGCGACCGGGTTGCCGGGTTGTGCGACCGCCTGGACCTGCCGACCAAGGCGCAGGCCGACTACGTGGTGCTGGATTCCGCAGCGGTGGCGAAAACGGACCTCGACCCGGTCGCGGCGGCGTCGTTGCCGCTCAACGTGACGACCGCGGCTCAGGCGCTCGACCTGCTGGCGCTCACCGCCGGGCAGACCCTCCTGGTCACCGGTGCCGCGGGCGCGCTCGGCGGGTTCGCGGTGGAGCTTGCGGCGGCGCGTGGACTGCGGGTGGTGGCCGTTGCGGGGCAGGACGACGAGACGGTGGTGCGGGGATTCGGGGCGGACTGGTTCGTGCCGAGGACAGTGCCGTTGGCGGAGTCGGTCCGGGCCGTGGTCCCCGGTGGAGTGGACGGCGCGCTGGATGCGGCCGTGCTGGGGATACCGGCGCTGGCGGCCGTCCGCGGTGGCGGTGCCTTCGTCGCGGTCCGCGGCGGCGTGCAACCCCTGCCACTGCGGGGAACCAGAGTCCAGACCGTGTGGGCGCGGGCCGATGGTGCCCAGTTGGCTGGTTTGCTGCCCAAGGTGACACCGCGGGTCGCGGACACCCTGCCGCTCACCGAGGTCGCCGAGGCGCATCGGCGACTCGCCAAAGGCGGGTTGCGTGGGCGGCTGGTGCTCGTGCCATAGCCTCCGGAAAGTGCCGCCGGTCACCAACTCCGGCGGCACTTCGCGGCCGTTCGGTCAGCTGAGGTGGTGAACCTCCTGCAGGCCGTAGACCGGGGCCGGGATGCCTTCGTAGCGCGCTTTCAGTTGCAGCGCGAGGAAAAGCGAGTAGTAGCGGGACTGGTGCAGGTTGCCGCCGTGGAACCACAGGCCGGGTTGCCGGGTCGGCTTCCACATGTTGCGCTCCTCCCCCTCCCACGGGCCGGGATCCTTCGTCGTGCCGGAGCCGAGACCCCAGCACTTGCCCACCCGGTCGGCCATCTCCTGGCCCGCGAGATCGGCCACCCAGCCGTTCATCGAGCCGTATCCGGTGGCGTACACAACGAGATCCGCGTCCAGCTCGGTGCCATCGGCGAGCACGACCGAGTCACGGGTCAGCCGGTCGACCTGGCCGCGGACGAGCTTGATCTTGCCGTCGGCCACCAGCTCGGAGGCGCCCACGTCGATGTAGTAGCCGGAACCGCGGCGCAGGTACTTCATGAACAGGCCGGAGTCGTCGTCGCCCCAGTCGAGGTCGAAGCCCGCTTGCTCCAGCCGGGCGTAGAAGTCGGCGTCGCGCTCCTTGATCGCCTGGTACACCGGGATCTGCAGCTGCGGCAGGATCCGGTACGGCAAGGAGGCGAAGATGGTGTCCGCGCGGTCGGTGGTGACGCCCGCGGCGACGGCCTTCTCCGAGTAGAGGTCGCCCAAAGCGATGTCCATCAACGAGTCCGAGCGCACGATGTGCGTCGACGAGCGCTGCACCATGGTCACGTCCGCGCCGTGCTCCCACAGCGCCGCGCAGATGTCGTGCGCCGAGTTGTTGGAGCCGATCACCACAGCCTTGCGGCCCGCGTAGCCTTCCGGGCCCGGGTGCTGCGAGGAGTGGTGCTGGTCGCCCTGGAACAGTTCGGCGCCGGGGAACGACGGCACGTTCGGCTTACCGGACATGCCGGTGGCGAACACGAGCTGCTTCGGTTGCAGTACGACAGTTTCGCCATCACGGTCCACAGTGACCGTCCACTGTGTACCATCGTAGGCCGCGGACTTGACCTCGGCGCGGGTCCAGTACGGCACCTCCATCACCCGCGTGTACATCTCCAGCCAGTCCGCGATCTTGTCCTTGGGCGCGAACACCGGCCAGTTCTCCGGGAACGGCAGGTACGGCAGGTGGTCGTACCAGACCGGGTCGTGCAGGCACAGGCTGCGGTACCGCTTGCGCCACGAGTCGCCAGGCCGGTCGTTGCGCTCCAGCACCAGCGCGGGCACGCCGAGCTGCCGCAGCCGCGCACCCAGCGCGATGCCGCCCTGCCCACCGCCGATCACCACGACGTAGGGCTGTTGCCCGTAGCCGAGTTCGGCCTGTTCCCGCTCACGTTCCTGTGCCCAGGACAGGCGATCCTCGACCGCGCCGTGCCGCACGCCCTTCGGCCGCCGTTGCCTGCATGGCTCCTCGAACCCCTTCAGCTCGTGCAGGCTGGTCAGCAACGTCCACGCGCCCTCGTCGTTGAGCCGCAGGTGGCCACGGCAGCGGCCGGTCGCGGTCTCGAACTCGATCCACGCCTCGACGACCCCGTCCCCCTCGGCCGGCGGCTCCGTGGTGTGGAACCCGCTCGGGTCGGCGCCGTCCAGGCACGCGCTGAGCAGGTCCGCGACCCCCGCACGGCCCTCGACGGTCTTGATGTTCCAGGTGAACGCCACCAGATCACGCCAGTAGCTGTCGGTCGCGAACAGCCCGGCGGCGGCGTCGATGTCGCGCGCCTTGAGGGCCGCCTCGAATGCTTGGAGCCAGGCGTCGACGCGGGCCTGCGGCGACCCGGCGGGCGCCGTGCGATCGATCGTCTGTGTCATCGCCACTCCTCGTCGCTCGGTACAACGCCGATCACAGCTCCGAACGGGTAGGGGTGGCAACGGTTGCACGGGATTGCACAGCCTGGCCGCGCTGCTCAGATGCCGAACGGGCCCATCGTGCCGCCGTCCACCCAGTGCCAGCTAGGACAAGCCCTCGCGCGGGTCTGTGACACCCGCTGAACGGCACCTATGCTCGAACGGTGAGCGTGCCGCGGGCAGTGCCGCCCGGTCAGCACCTGCCCACGTATGCCCGCGAGCTCGTCCGGATGCACGACGCGGTCATCGCGGGCAGCAGCTCCACATTGCGCCCACGCGCGGTCGTGTCCCGGTCCTGGAGCCGGGTTCTCGGCCTCGGGTTGAAGGCCGACGACGTCAACGCCCGGAACTGGTTGGGCGAGGCCGCGATCGCCCGCCGCCGGGAGGCGTCGCCGTTGCGCGAGGTGGTGCCGGACCTGGAGAACATCGTGGGTTCACTGGCCGACGCCTCCCAGTTGCTGCTCGTGGTGACCGACCGCGAGGGCGTGATCCTGTGGCGGTCGGGCACGCCCGCCGTCCGCCGCCGGGCCGATGCGCTCGGGTTCTTCGAGGGCGCCGACTGGACCGAACGCCGGGTCGGCACGAACTCCATCGGCACGGCCCTGGCCGAGGCCGCCCCGGTCGAGCTGCTGGCGGGTGAGCATTTCGAGCAGGGCCAGCACCCTTGGTACTGCACGGCGACTCCCGTGCACGACCCGCGCACCGGTGAGCTGCTCGGCGTGATCGACGTGAGCGGCCCGGCCCTGACCCTGCATCCGGCGATCGGCGCGTTGGTCGAAACCGGCCGCCTGCTTGCCGAATCCCGGTTGTGGCGGTACCACCAGGAACGGCTGGAGCGGCTGCGCACGGTCGGCGCACCGGTGTTGACCTCGGGCCCCGCGCTGGTGGTCGACGATCATGGCTGGGTGGCCGCGGCCCATGGCGTCGCGGTGGGTTCACGGATCGCCGTTCCCGTTGCCGGGCAACCCCTTGCGGTGCCAGGGCTGGGCGCGTGCGTGCCGGAGCGGCTGGCCGACGGCTGGTTGATCCGTCCGTCCTCTGCGGACCGGACGGTGACGCTGGTTCTCGACCTGACCGGCACACCGCAGGTGCGGTTGTCCGGTGGCGACGCCGATTGGCGGCGCACGGTCACCCGTCGGCACGCGGAGATCCTCGTGTTGCTGCACCGGGCCGGGCGGGATGGGTTGTCCGCGGAGGCGTTGAGCCGGGCGCTCTACTGGGACGCCGATCATGTCGTGACCGCGCGCGCCGAGGTGTCTCGGTTGCGGCGGCTGCTGGGGGCGTTGGTCGAGACGCGGCCGTACCGGTTGTCCGGTGACGTGCGGATGTCCGTGGTCAGCTGACGGCTTGACCTTGACGCAGGGTCAACCCTCCATCCTTCTGCCAGGAGTCGCGAGGCTCCTCCACCAGGGGAGGAAGATGACCATGATGACGGCCGGTCCGGCGATCCGCGTACAGGGTCTGCGGAAGTCGTACGGCAAGCTCGAAGTGTTGCGCGGTGTGGACTTCGAGGCGGCGCGCGGCAGCATCTTCGCGCTGCTCGGCGCCAACGGGTCGGGCAAGACCACCACCGTGCGGATCCTCGCCACGCTGCTGAAGGCCGACGCGGGAACGGCGAGTGTCAACGGCTTCGACGTGGCAACGCAGCCGGCGAACGTACGGGAATCCATCAGCCTCACCGGGCAGTTCGCCGCGGTCGACGAGATCCTCAGCGGCCGGGAGAACCTCGTCCTGGTCGCCCGGCTGCGGCATCTGAAGAACGCGGGCGCGATCGCGGACGACCTGTTGAGCCGGTTCTCGCTGACCGACGCGGGCGCGCGCCGGGTGTCGACGTACTCGGGTGGCATGCGCCGCCGCCTGGACATCGCGATGAGCCTGATCGGGAACTCGCCGGTGATCTTCCTGGACGAGCCGACCGCCGGGCTCGACCCGGAAGCGCGCATCGAGGTGTGGCAGACGGTCAAGGAGCTCGCTCGCGACGGCACGACGGTGCTGCTGACCACGCAGTACCTGGAAGAGGCCGAACATCTGGCCGACCGGATCGCGATCCTGCACCAGGGCCGGATCATCGTCAGCGGCACCCTCGCCGAGCTCAAGCAGCTGCTGCCGTCCGCCACGGTCGAGTACGTCGAGAAACAGC
The DNA here is from genome assembly GCF_040675465.1 of Actinocrispum sp. NPDC049592. NCBI lineage: Bacteria > Bacillati > Actinomycetota > Actinomycetes > Pseudonocardiales > Pseudonocardiaceae > Actinocrispum > Actinocrispum sp. NPDC049592. The sequence continues at coordinate 424,508 of NZ_JBFAPA010000008.1, forward strand.
CGACCCTCGAGGAGATCTTCCTCGCGATCACTGGGGCACAAGGATGACAACGTACTTCTTCGGCGACACCAATGTCCTCATCGGACGGACCCTGCGGCATGTCACCCGCAGCGTGGACACCATCATCACGACGGTCATCACGCCGATCGCGATGATGCTGATGTTCGTCTACGTGTTCGGTGGCGCGATCAACACCGGATCGGGTTCGTACGTGAACTACATGCTGCCCGGAATTTTGCTGATCACGATCGCGTCGGGCATCTCGTACACCGCGTTCCGGCTGTTCACCGACATGAAGAGCGGGATCTTCGAGCGGTTCCAGTCGATGCCGATCGCCCGGTCGGGTGTGTTGTGGGCACACGTGGTGACCTCGTTGGTGGCCAACGTGATCTCGCTCGTGCTGGTGGTGGGTGTCGCTCTGCTGATGGGGTTCCGGTCGAGTGCCGGGGTATTGGAATGGCTTGCGGTCACCGGCATCTTGCTGTTGTTCACCCTGGCGCTGACCTGGATCGCCGTGATCCCGGGCCTGTCGGCGGGGTCGATCGAGGGCGCGAGCGCGTTCGCCTACCCGCTGATCTTCCTGCCGTTCGTCAGCTCGGCGTTCGTGCCGACGCGGACCATGCCCGGCCCGGTGCGCTGGTTCGCCGACCACCAGCCGGTGACGTCGATCGTCAACACGATCCGCGGCCTGTTCGCACAGCAGCCGGTCGGCGGCGACATCTGGATCGCCCTCGCGTGGTGCGCCGGCATCCTCGTCGTCGCGTATGTCTGCGCGATGGCCGTCTACCGCCGGAAGATCGCCTGAGGCAGTCTGGGATCCATGCTCACCATCAGCCAGCTGGCTGCGCACGCCGGGGTGACAGTGCGGGCGGTGCGCCACTATCACCAGATCGGGCTCCTGCCGGAGCCGGAGCGTGACCAGTCCGGCTACCGCGTCTACGGCGCCGCCGCGGTGGTGCGGCTGATCCGCATCCACACCCTCACCGACGCGGGCGTGCCGCTGGCCCGGGTGCAGGAACTCCTGGACGCCGACCCGGCGGAGTTCGCCGACGGCGTCCAGGAGATCGACAAGGACCTGCGCGCCGAGATCCGCCGGCTGCGGGACACCCGCAAACGGCTCGCCAGGCTGGCCGGCGGCGAGCACCTGGCGCTCCCCCAATGCGTCGTGGACTACCTCGACCGTCTGCGGGGCATGGGCGTCGAGGAGCGCTACATCGAACTGGAGCGGGACGCCTGGATCCTCGTCGCCGCCCAAGTGCCACACCTGATCGAGGCCATCATGGTCAGCAAGCACGAGCAACTCGACGACCCCGACATCCGGAAGCTCTACGGCCTGCTCAACGGCGCCCTCGACTGGCCGCACGACGACCCCCGCATCGTCGAGTTCGCCGACATCCTGGAGCGTCTCGCCATCCGCGCCGAGCAGGCAGGCGAGCTGAACGCCCTCACTTTCGACGACCGGTTCACCGACCTGCTGGACGCGACCATGCTCGAGTCCGCACCGGGGGCCCGCAAGCTGCTGGCGATCCTCGAGGAACGAGGCTGGAAAGGCTGGACCCGCATCGAACACGTGCCACCCCGTTGACGACCGCGCGGCTGACGTCCGGCGATGAGGTCCTCGGCAGGCCGCCGAGATCACGGTGGCAGGCTCGAGGCCCGTGGCCCGCGTGGTCATCGGCCGGGAGTGGTTGGGCGCCAGGATGGGGCGGTTGCCGATGAGTTTTGGGCGGCGGACTGGTCAACACCTCAAGACGGCCGAAAGGGTGTGATCAGGGTGGATTTGTACAGTGTGATGGCGGTGCGGGATCGGGTGGTGGCGGTGGAGTGGTTCGGGGTGTTCTTCGGGCGGGCGGCGGATGTGGTCATCGGCGAGGAGTACCTGTGGCAGGTGGGTGAGAACGCGTATGTGGTCGTGGATGACCGGGAGGTGCGGGCCGCGCGGGTGGGGCAGGCGATGATCACGTTGGGGGTGACCGGTTTGGACGAGATCCTGGCTCGCCTTGCGGCACATGGGATCGAGCACGAACCGGTGGAGACCTACAGCAACGGCGTGCGGCACGTCGTCGTGCTCGACCCCGATGGGAACAGCCTGTCGCTGGCCGAGTCACCCGCCTGAATGCCACCGTCCACTGTGGACACCTGTCCGGCGGCCAGACGATCCCGCGATGTGCGGGAACCCCGGATCAACCCGTCAGGTTGGGCAGGTAGTCGTCGCCATAGCCGACCACGACCACACCGTATGGGTTGGTTTTCTGGTCGAACGCGTTCTCCAGGGCGACCACCGCGCCGATGGTCTGCGCCTTGACACCACCGCCCGGAACCGGCATCCGCACGACGAACTCCAGGAACATCGAGTTGACCCGGTCCTCGTCGATGGCCAGCTTCTGCCCGCCGTTGCGTTTCTTGACCACCTTCGTCGCCGTGTTGGCGAACACGGCGGCGTTGGCCGCTCCCTCCGCGGCCATCGTGCTTTCGTACCTGGTGTCCGCGCCCAGCGACAGCGTGTACGCGGGGTACGTCTCGTAGACCTCTTCCCAGTATTCAAGGGCTTCCGGGTCGTCGAGCACGGCGCCCATGTACATGCCGAGGATCTGTCCATTGAGGAGCGACGGCCGGCGGCGCTTCGACCGGCTCGGCGGCCAGGTGGCGAAGAACAGTCCCCACTGGCCGACCAGGACCTGCTCGTGTTCGGGGACGTGCTCGCTTTTCACGCGGTCGATGCGCACCACGGGTGTCTTCAGGTCCTCGCCCCGGGTCAGCCGCCGGATCTCGGCCGCGACCGATGCGTCGAGCACCGGCCACACCGCCTCCAGTTGCGCGTTGGTCACCGTGTCGGGCAGCCGATGGTCCTCGGGGTCCCGGGCGATGGCCTTCAGGGTGGTCCGGTGCCGCAGCATCGTAGCGGTGATCTCATCGGCACGGGCCACCACTTCCGGGTGCACCCTGCCATCGGCATCGGCGAACGGCTCGTACACGCGGTTCATCGGATCGCGCGGGGAACGCCAAGGGAACGCCCTGTCCATCGCCGGCGACGGGGCCAACTCGAGCTTCACGATGCGCAGGATACGAGATCGAACGCGCCTCGATCACACCCATATCCCCAAAACGCGGGCGGCCGGTCAGCTGCCGACCGCCTGCCGCTCGGCGGTTCCGGTGATGTTGCGGGCCATCCCGCCGAACACGACGCTGTGGAACGGCGCGACCGACTTCCAGTACAGGTGACCGGACAGGCCGTGTGGTTCGAAGATGGCGCGCTGAACGTAGGTGGCGCCGTGCTCGTCCGGGATGACGGACAGCTCGAGCCAGGCACGGCCGGGCAGCCGCATCTCGGCGCGCAACCGCAGCAGGTGCGGGCGTTCGAGGTGCTCCACGCGCCACCAGTCCAGCGCTTCACCGGTGTGCAGGCGGCGTGGGTCACGGCGGCCGCGGCGCAGCCCGGCGCCGCCCGCGAGGCGGTCGATCCAGCCGCGGACCGACCAGGCGAGCGGGAACGAGTACCAGCCGTGCTCACCGCCGATCGACTCGATCACCTCCCACAGGGTGGCCGGGACGGCGGTGGTGTGCCGTTCGCGGCGGTCGATGTAGACGCTGCCGCCGGACCATTCCGGGTCGGTGGGCAACGGGTCGGACGGGGCGCTCGCGTCCGACCAACGGGTGGGCACGTCGGCGTTGCGGATACGGGTCAACGCGAGTTCGACAGCGGTCTCGTAGTGCGCCAGGCCGCCGTCCGGATCGGGGATGTGCCGGGCGATGTCGTGGTCACGGCAGACGACCTCGTGCACGAGCGACTCGATCAGCGGGATCGCGATGCTGCGCGGGACGGGCGTGACCAGGTTGACCCACTGCGCCGACAGCCACGGCGTGAGCACCGGCACCGGCAGGATGAGCCGCCGGGGCAGACCGGCGACGACCGCGTACCGGCGCATCATCTCCTGGTAGGTCAACACGTCGGGGCCGCCGATGTCGAAGGCGCCGTTGAGCTCCGGGTCTCCGGTCAGCTCCGCGGCGCGGGTCAGGTAGTGCAGCACGTCGCGGACCGCGATCGGCTGGACGCGGTTGTGCACCCACCGTGGCGTGACCATCGCGGGAAGGCGTTCGGTCAGGTAGCGCAGCATCTCGAAGCTCGCCGACCCGGAGCCGATGATGATCGCCGCCCGCAGCACCAGCGTCGGAACGCCGGAGCGCAGCAGGATGTCGCCCACATCGCGCCGGGAGGCCAGGTGCGGGGACAGCTTCTCGTTGTCCGGCGTGATGCCGCCGAGGTAGACGATCCGGGCGATCCCCGCGGCAGCGGCCTGTCCGGCCACGACATGGGCGGCCGCGCGGTCCACCTCGACGAAGTCCGACCGGTGCAGCGAGTGCACGAGGTAGAACACGACCTCCTGGTCGTGCATCGCCGCCGCGACGCTGTTGGTGTCCGTTACGTCCCCGGTGACGATCTCCGCGCGGTCATGCCACGGCACATCGGCGAGTTTGCGAGGATCCCGGGCGACCGCACGGACCTCGTGGCCCGTCTCGATCAGCTCCGGGATGAGCCGGCCGCCGATATAACCCGTCGCCCCGAACACCACACAACGCACTTGTGCCTCACCGCCTGTCCCATCACTGCCGAACCCCAGTCAACCCCAGCACCCGGCGACCGGCACGATGAGTTCGCTCCGTCGGACGAGGGTCGGCACCGGCGAGGTCCCGGAGCAGGGCTCAGAACCAGTGCAGGCAGTGCGGTGCGCGCTCAACGCGGAACAAAGCATCGGCGAGTGCGGCCGCGTCGGCGTGGTGGGCCTGGATGTGTCCGGCGCGTACGAGGGTGCTCGGTGCGATGCCGCCGAGGTAGATCGAGCCCAGGTCGCGCACATCCAGGGACAGGTCGGGTTCCTGGTCGGTGGGACCGCATTCGGCCTTGCCGTCCCGGACGGTCAGCAGGTAGCGGTTGTGCTCGCGGAGGAACGGGTCGTCGACGTCGAGGACCAGCTCGCCGTCGGTGGACCAGCCGCGCGCGGTCAGCGCCCGCGGGACGTCCAGCAACCGCACCCACAGCCAGTCGGTTTCGTCGCTGGCGTGCACGGCCCGGTAGTCCGCGAGCTGCCAGCGCAGCGGGGTGTCGAGCGGGATCTTGTGGAACACGACCTCGGTGACCAGGTCGACGCCGAACAGGAACCGGGCCAGGGCCGTGAAGACCGCGTCGTCGACGGCGATGGTCTCGTCGACCGTCAACGTGCCGGACTCTCGCAGGTAGCTGGCGTATCCATCCGGGACACCGCCGGCATCGCGGTGGACGGCGATGTGGCGCGCATCCGCGGCGATCGGCGGCTGGCCGGCGCGCATGGTCCACCAGCGGTGCGGCCGGGACAGCGCGCCGGGCTGGCCCCGCCGGTACCGGTCGTAGACCTCGTCCAGGATCTCGCCGCATTCGGACCGGTTTCGTACCTCGATCGAGCCTGTCTCCGGGAGGCCTGGTGCGCGCGTCGGGGCGAAGACGGCCCGGTGGCGCGGCACGGTCAGCTTTTGCAGGTGGGTCGCGGGCCCGTAGCCGAACCGGCCGTAGATCGCCGCCTCCGAAGCCAGCAGAACGGCAAGAGACTCCCCTCGCTCCCGCAACTCGGCCAGCTGAAACCGCATCATCGCGCTGAGCACACCCTGACGCCGGTGCGAGGGCAGGACCCCCACGCCCGTCACCCCGGCGACCGGGACCACGATCTCGCCGGGCAGCGTGAGCTCGAACGAGTACGCACCCGCGGTGCCGACCGGCCGCCCCTCCGCCGTCACGGCCATGAGGCAGCGATCCATCTCCAGCGCCGACCACCAGACGCCGCCACCGTCCTCCGCCGGGGTGCCCGGAAAGATCCCGAACGCGGCATGCATCGTGTCGACCGCGACTTTGAGGTCCTCGTCGGTCGTGGAACGGATCTCCATCGTTGCCGCTGCCTTCCTGGGATACCGGCGTCGGCACAGTCCACCCACGCCCGACGCCCAGAGCAAGCGAATAACCGCCCTGCCCAGTGTGGACGGTGGTCAGCCGATGATCGGGAACCGGCGCTGGGCGGCGAGGTCGGTGAGGGTGGTCTGCATGTGGGTGGTGATGTCGTGGTAGGCGGCGCGGAGGTCGCCGGTGATGGTGATGGGTGGGAGGAGCTGGATGACGATCTTGGCGGGGAGGGGGATGTGGCCGAGGAAGTCGCCGATGTTGAGGCCCCAGGGCAGGGCAAGGGACAGCGGCAGTTCGTGGATGCCGAACATGCGGTCCAGGCGCAGGGTGCGGGCGAGGCCTTCGCCGCGGGTGAGGAACAGCGCGGTCTCCTGGCCGCCGATGGCCACCGCCGGGACGACTGGCACGTCGTGGTCCCGGGCGAGTTTGACCCAGCCGAGGCGGCCGCCGAGGTCGATCCGGTGGCGCTGCCAGGTGGGCCGGTGCACCTCGTTGTTGCCGGGGTAGACCAGAACCGCGGCGCCACGGTCGAACGCGGCCCTGGCGTACCGCGGGTGCGGGTTGATGGCACCGAACTTCCGGAAGAACCCGGCCCGCGTCGAGGTCGGCCCGATGTCGTCGGACAGCGCGTAGGACAGCCGGTCGGCGCCCGCGTAGGAGTTGTACGCGAGCGCCAGGATCACCGAGTCCGGCGTGAGGTTGCCGCCGGAATGGTTGCCCACCACCAGAACCGGCCCATCCGGCACCAGCTCCAGTCCCCGCACCTCGGCCCGGAACCACCGGCGGACCCACGGCCAGGTGTCGGCCAGCCGCCGGCGGATGAAGTCCGGGTCCCGCTCGTCCAGTGCCGCTTCGACTTCCCCCATGATCGCCGATTCTAGGGCCTCGGCCGCGACTGGCCAGCCTCGCTCAGCGTGCGTGTCGAGACTGGCAGATCAGTAATCCGTTGCATGGCCGAGTGGTCCTGTCGAGGTGAGAGCTGAAGATCGCCAGGCGCGCGTAGACATCGAGCCAGAACTCCTTCGGCGGAAGGCTGATCGAGTGCTTTTCCCGGCTGGCCCAGTTGTAGGCGACATGCCTCGTGTTGGGCATGTCCACGACGGTGACCGCGGGCAACACCACGGACAGGTGGGCGAGCACGAGGGAGCCGAATCTGGCGAACTTCAGCGCAGCCTGATCGGTGTGCGATCTGCATTCGGCGACTTCGCTCACCGCGTCGAGGAGAAGCTGCCACCACGATTCGACCATGAGAGCGGGTTGGACATTCGACGACAACAACCTCGGATCTCGAGTAGTCGTCGGCGCGGTAGTGCCGTCCGATTTCTCCGCGAACGTCCACTGCGCTCGCAGCGCGGCAGAGGATGAGATGCACTGGCTGCGAGGAATCTCGTTCTTGCGCAACTTGCGTTCGGCGGCGATCAGCGCGTCCGTCAGCCGGGTGTGTTCGTCGGTCAACCTGACCAGCAGCTGATCCGGATCGGGGTCGTGTTGACTGGTGAGATGATCGAGATAACTATCGGCATCGTGCAGGCCTCGCAGCCATGTCACCAAATCGGCATGCACAGCCAAGCCGCCAGTGTCCGCGCTGCGAGCCGGTTTACCTGCGCCAGGCCGGTAACCTATGGTCCACGAGGTGACCACGTTCGGGACACCGAACCGCAACGACAGTTCCTCGGTGTCGGATTCCAGCTGCAGAAGTACCGCGTGGGATTCCGATCGCAACGCACCGGCCGACACGGAAACGAGCTCGTGCCCGTCCTCCGACTTGGTCAGCACCGCTTTCACCCGATGGCTCTGATCCGCCAACGCGGCGACAAGGTCCACAGTGGATAGATCTGCCTGGTCCGGCAGCCGCATGGCGTTGTAGGTTGTGCTGCCTCGGTTGTTGTACCACGCGATGAACGCTTCCGCGTCCCGCGCACGGAATCCGGTCACCGGAAGTGCTGCCTCGCCAGCGGGGAATACCGTCGAGTCCCAGTGGTCTGGGGCGAAGCCCGGGTTCTCGTCCAGGAAGAACTGGTACTCCAGGTTCGTGATTGGTGTTCGTAGCAGGTAGGTGTCGTCGTCCACCCGGACGCGGTCGCGCAGTCGCAGTGTCAACCGCAGTGCCGCCGCGGTCTGGCGAGTCATGAGGTTCGTGTCCGAATCGGCCGGGTCAAGCAGCAGGTCGATCCTGGACCGCAGGTCCGGCTCGATCCTGCGCGCCTCCCGCATGCAGTCAACGGCAAGCGTGGCGACGTTGGGCGGGAAGTCCGGGTATCTCAGGCATGCGTCCACCAGTTGTGACGCATCGACCTGTGCCGCGTACAACCTCAACGACTCATGCCACCACACCTCGTTGAGGTCGATCACGGTGTAGTCGACGAAGCTGGTCTCCTTGAGGTGCACGGCCGTCAGGTATTCCTGGATGGTCAGGTGCGCGAAGGAGTACGTATCGGCCTCGGTCTCCAGCAGCAGGCCGCTCGAACGTTCGATCTCGACCAGGAACTCAGCGACGCTCATCGTCGAGGACACCAGCGCCAACGGCCCACTGATCACCCGCTCCGCCTCGCGCACAGTGACGTCACGGACATGGTCGCGCATCATGGTGTATGCCAGCTCTTGCAGGATCTCCCGGCGCTGCGTGGCGTCCAGGATGACCTCGACACCCCGGGCCTGGTGACGCCGGCCGAGAAAGACCTCACACACCTCGCGGTAGAGCTCCGATCGAGTGCCGGGTAGTTCTCCGCGATAGTGATGGACGTTCGCGATCATCGTGAGCAGCAGGGGGTTGACCGTGAGGTCGTAGAGGGCGGGCACTTGGCGGACCCTGGACAGCAGGTCGGTGGCGGCGCGTTTCGCCGCGAGTTTCGAGCTGTCGTCCCACACACCGAACCTGCGGTGCATGACGGCCTGATACCACCGCTGGACGAAACTGCCGACCTGGTCGAACGACAATCGTTCGACCTGTACCTGAGTGGCGACATCCAGCGGGTTGGACTGGTAACCGCGCGGGCGGCTGGTCACGACGAACCGTGTGGTGTTGTTGATCCGCCGTTGCTCGTTCAGCCAGTTGACCAGGTCGCGTCGCTCGATGGCGCTGGCGACCTCGTCCAGCCCGTCCAGCAGGATGAGCAGATGCCCGCGGGAGAGCTGCTGTTCGACCCAGCCCGGCGGTTCCTTGCGAGTGACCTCCCGCAAGGCCGCCCGCACGAGATCGGCCAGGGTCGCATCCGCGAAGCTCAGTCGGCTGGCGTGCTTGCGCAACTCGACGATGACCGGGATCGCACCCCGCAACCGCTCACGCCTGGCGCGTCTCCTGCTGTTGGCCAACACATAGGCCACATGCCGCAGCAACGTCGTCTTCCCGCTTCCCGGCGGACCGACGATGACAAGGGCCGTCTCCTTGGCAGCGGAGTGCCGCAACCAGTGCCAAATCGTGTCCGAGACGTTCGAACGCCGGTACCTGCCGGTTTGCAAAGGATTGCCGTCGAAGGAGATCGCCGCACGAGGGTCCAGGGTGAGGCTGATGAACACCTCGTCGAGCCGGAACGTGTCCTCGCCAATGGTCACCAGACCTTGCAGGTCCACATGGCTGGTCAACGCCCTGACGTACCGCAGCACCTGCCCCGTGTACCGCGAGGCGAACCGCTGGGTGGCCACATCCAGCCGATCCGCCCAACGTTCGAGCCATCGGCTGCGCAGTTTTGACAGCAGCGGCGAAAAGAACGCCACCACGCCGATGACGACCTCGTACAGAACAACAAGAAACACATTCTGGCCGGCAACCGGCGAGCCGCCCGCGGCCAGCACTCCCAGCGCGGGAGGACCGAACGCCGCCAGCAAAACGCCAACGGCAGTGACTGCGGATCTCACCGGCGATTTCATACGGGGCGGGGTCTCCTGCATGACAAGCGTCCGCACGGACGAACGTCACCTTAGTCGGGAAACGACCGCACGCGTTACAGCTCTGGCACTGGACCCCGAATGGACCAGCGCCGGTCGGTGACCCGAAGTGCGTCAGGTATCGATCAGCCGGCGGAGCGCGGCGGCCACAGTGGACAATGGCGGCGCTGGTTTCGGGCGAACGAGGGAACACGATGAACATCAGACGAACCACGGCGACCGCCTTGTCCCTGGTGCGGCTCTTCAACGGCGCTGTGGGGCTGTTCCTGCCGCGGAAGATGGCCCGCCAGCTGGGCAGTCCCATGGCCGAGGACAAGACCTTCGTCTACCCCGCCCGGATGTTCGGGATCCGCACTCTGGTCCTGGGGGCCGACCTGCTGCTGGTCACTGGCCCGCGCCGCAACGTGGTCCTCAAGCAAGCCATGCTCATCCACGCCGTGGACACCCTCGCCGCCTTCTACGCCGGTCGTCAGGGCGAGATCTCGCAACAGGCCGCGAAGCTGACCACCACGATCTCAGCGGTCAACACCGCGCTGGCCATCGCCTCGTTCGCCATCGAGTCCAGCGAGGCCTCGCCCCGGCCTTGAGAAGGTCCCGAACAGGTTCGCCGCGTCCGCGGTGTCCTCGAAGACGAAGCTGGTCGACTGGTAGATCGGCACCGCCCTGGCCCCGGTCGCCGGA
>NZ_JBFAPA010000009.1:0-417375 GCF_040675465.1 Actinocrispum sp. NPDC049592
CAAACCAACCACCCACCCAAGCCATACGGACCGGCACCCCGCTGGAAACCCGGCCCCCACTTGACAGATGTGATTCCCTCCGGGCAGGCCATACCGGAGGGACAGGGCACGGCCCCGAACCCCCCTCTGGGCGGCGCTGCCGCGCGGCGAGCGCTCTTTCCACCCAGCCGAAGCTCAAGGTGGTGAGCCCGTCCGGCGAGGACACCCCCAAAGGCAACGCATCGCCAAAACCACCTAAGGCTCAACAGACTGCCGATGCCAAAACACGTTGAGCGGATCGTAAGCAGCCTTGACCCGCCGCAACCGCGGATAGTTCCCCTTGTAGTACAACGAAGACCAAGCCACCCCAGACCGGTTCAAAGAACCATCCCCGAGATCAACATCCGGGTAGTTCACGTAACACCCATCAGTCACGGCATTCGGCACCGGCACCCCACCGGTGTCCGCATACACCGCCCCATAGAACCCCCGAATCCACCCAAGATGCAAAGCCTCCTCGGCCGGATCCGTCCAATACACCTGATACTGCAACTTCAACACCGAATCCCGCTGCGGCACAGCAGTATCCCCAGGAGCCACAGCATTGATCCGACATCCATACGAGTCGATCTGCACCAGGGCCCTCGGGTTGTTGTAGTCCGGCGTGGCCAGCCACTCGTAGGTAGCCGCGATCTGCGCGGGTGTATACCCCCGCCGTAGGTAGGCCGACTTGTAGTCCCCGCAGAACGTCCAACTGCTGCTGCCACTCATCGCGTAAGTGCCATCCAGCCAGGGAAGGCGTTGCGGCTCCAGAAACTCAGGCATGGATGGGTGATCACCCGACCGGGCGATCATCTTGACCCGCGGAGCAGCAACACCGTCGAACACCGCGGTCAGGTAGTCGTCAAGCAAGCCCCGAGCGCCAGAGACAGCACCATCAGCCTGCGTGACCAGAACGATCTGCCCAGCGACGTTTCCGTCGCCGTCCCAGGTCTTCTTGTTCGCCTTCAGCAGGCCGAAGATCCCCGCGTAGGCAGAGTCCGGCGCGGAGTTGCGCTCATGCCACTTCCCGAAGTTGTCCACCAGCCTGGTGAAGTCGGTCTCCGTCACGTCCGCCCAGTTCAGCGCCACCGCACTCAGGAAGATCTCCGCGGGCGGCCGAGGCAGGTACCCGGCCGGATCCATCCCCGGAGCACCGAAGAGAAACCGAGTCACCACACCGAAGTTGCCGCCCCCGCCGCCGGTGTGCGCCCACCACAGCTCCCGGTGGGGGTCATCGGCTTCACAAGTGGCGACGATGGCCTTGGCGCGCCCATCGGAGTCAACAGTCACGACCTCGACGCCGTACAGATAGTCAACTGTCAAGCCGAACTGGCGCGACGCAAGGCCATACCCGCCTCCGGTGATGTGCCCACCCGCACCTACAGAGGCGCAGGAACCACCGGGGATGGTCACGCCCCAAACCCGGTGAAGGGTCTCGTAGATCTGGATCAGGGTCGCACCCGCGCCCACTGAGATGGCGTTGTGAATGGGGTCGTAGGCGATCTGGTTCAGCCCCGACACGTCGATGAGTGTGTGGGTGCCGTTGTAGGCGAAGTCCTCGTAGCAGTGCCCGCCGCTGCGGATCCCGATGCGTTTGCCCGCGGTGACCGCCTCCTGCACGGCCGCGACGACCTGGTCGGTGCTGTTCACCAGGCGGACGGTTTCGGGGGTGCCGGCCCATCGCTGGTTGCTGCCCCGAACCTTGCTGGCGTACTGGGGGTCACCCGGGTGGACCGTCGTGGCCGCTTGGATGTCATCGGCCTCACTCATTCACGTGTCTCCCCGCTCTCCGGTCAAATCCCCAGCACCGCGGCCGGCCACGATCATGATGAACCCTCAACGACCTGATCGCTTCGGTGTTGTGCAGTGCAAAATGTGTTTTTGTAGCCGTAACAGGTCCAGACCACGTGTCATGCTTCACACGTGTCCAGTCAGCCCAGTTCGCGTAACCAGTCATCATCGTTACGTCGTGCGCTCTCCGTTCTGCACTACGTGTCGGAACGGGCGGGCGAGACCCGAGGCGTGCCGCTGTCGCGGATCGCCGAGGATCTGAAGATCAGCAAGAGCAGCGTGCTGCGCCTGACAACTCCCCTGCTCGACACAAACTTGCTGATCCGGGACCGGCAGACCGGCTGGTTCCGCCTCGGTCACGGCGCGCTGCGCCTCGGCCAGGCCTACCTCGCGTCCCTCGACCTGCGCACCGTTGCCGCGGAACCGTTGCGCCGCATGCAACGCGCCCTCGGGGAGACGTGTCACCTCGTCGTCTACGAGCCGCCGGACGTCGTCTACATCGACAAGGTCGAGAACGACCACACCGTGCGGATGGCGTCCCGGATCGGCAACCGGGTGCCCGCATACCGGACGGCGGTCGGCAAGGCGATCCTCGCGTGGCTGCCCGAAGAGGCGGTGCAGGCCGCGATCGACCGCGGCCTGAGACCGGTCACCGACCGGACCCTGTCCGACCCGGACAGCCTGCGCGCCGACCTGCTGCGGGTGCGAAGACGTGGCTACGCCATCGACGACCGCGAGAACGAGGAGGAGGTGCGCTGCATCGCGGCGCCCATCTTCGACCACAGCGACGAGGTGATCGGCGCGCTTTCGGTGTCCTGCCTGGCATCCCGGATGAAACCGGCGCGGGTGCGTGAGGTCGGGCCGGTCGTGCTGCGCTACGGCATGGAGATCTCCCGGGTGTTCGGCTCGTCCAAGCTGCCCGCCGAGTTCTCCCGCGAGTAGCGGTTCTGGACGTTTTATCCACGTTGGATGTATCGTCCAGACCATGGACCAGCTGGCACCGGTGTGCGAGGCGATCGCCCGCCTGCTCTCCCCGCACGCGGAGGTCGTGCTGCACGATCCCCGCACCGACCGGGTGGCGGGGATCTGGAACGCGCTCTCCGGCCGGTCACCTGGGGATGCGTCACTCCTCGGTGAGCTCGGCGAGCTCACCGAGGACGTCTATGGCCCATATCCGAAGTCGCTCGCCGACGGCAGGCGGCTGTCCAGCGTCAGTGCCGTCGTGCGCGACGACTCCGGGCAGCCGCAGTACGTGTTGTGCGTGAACGTCGACCGGACCGCGTTCGACGACGCGGCCCGGTTGCTCGCGAGCTTCGCCGCGCCGGTCAGCGGCCAGCCCCAGGCACTGTACGAACGGGACTGGACGGAGACGCTCAACTCCGTTGTGGGCGACTACGTCCGGTCCTGTGGCACGCCGTTGGACCGGTTGTCCAAACAGGACCGGTTGACCCTGTTGAAGCAGCTCGACACGGCCGGGATCTTCGCCCAGCGCCGGTCGGTTCCCGCGGTGGCCCAGGCGATGCGGATCTCCCGCTCGGCGGTTTACCAGCTGCTCGCGGAGGTGCGCGCCGATGCTTCCTGATTTCCGGCTGGAGACCTACTTCTCGCGCTGGGAGTTCGCCGCCCGCTACCACCTGACCGCCTCCGACGCCGAGTCCATGTCACTGCCCGAGCTGCTCGCTCTGGCCGACGACGACGCCCGTCAGCGTTGGGACACGTTGCATCTGGGGTACACCGAGACCTACGGCCTGCCAGCCCTGCGCGAGGAGATCGCGCTCACGTACACGAACGTCGCCCCCGAGGACGTGCTGTGCTTCGCGGGCGCCGAAGAGGGCATCTACCTCGCCATGCGGACTCTGTTGTCCGCCGAGGACCACGTCGTCGTGGTGACACCGAACTACCAGGCCGCCGAGACCATCCCCCTGTCCATCTGCGACGTCACCGGCGTTCCTTTGCGTGCCGAGGACAATTGGGCGCTGGACGTCGACGCCCTGGAGGCTGCCCTCCGGCCGGATACGCGCATTGTCTCGGTCAACTTCCCCAACAACCCGACCGGTGCCCTGCCCACTCTCGAGGCGTGGCAACGACTAGCGGCGCTCTGTGACTCCAGGGGAATCATCCTCTTCAGCGACGAGGTCTACCGCGGTCTGGAGGACGACCCACTGCCACAGGCCGCCGACCTGTCCACGCGGGCGATGTCGTTGAACGTGATGTCCAAGGCGTACGGGCTGCCCGGCCTGCGGATCGGCTGGATCGCCTGCCGGGACCGGAAAGTGCTCGACCGGCTGGAGCGGGCCAAGCACTACACGTCGATCTGCAACTCCGCGCCCAGCGAAGTGCTTGCCCTCATCGGACTCCGCGCGCGGGACGAGCTGCTCAGCCGCAACCGCGAGATCATCGCGGGCAACATCCCGTTGTTCGACGAGTTCTTCGCGTCGTTCCCGGAGCTGTTCGAGTGGCAGCCGCCGCAGGGCGGGTGCGTGTGCTTCCCGCGATACCTGGGCCCGGAGGGCGTCGAGCGGATGTGCGCCGATCTTGTTGAGCAGCAAGGGGTCCTGCTGCTGCCAGCGAGTATCTACCAGTCCGCCCTGACGCCCACGCCGGCCGATCGGTTCCGGGTCGGCGTGGGGCGCCGGTCGCCCGAGGCGGCGCTGGCGGCGTGGGCTAGCCGGCTGCGTCGGTGAGTACCTCACGGATCACGTGCCGCGCGTTCTCCGCGAGCTGCGGGTTGGTGTGCTGGTAGTACGGCAGCTGGATGAGCGCGATCGACAGGGCCCAGGCGCGCCCGCGCAGCCACGTCACGTCATCCACGTCCAGGGCCTCGCGGAACAGGTCCCTGGCCTCGGCGCGCAACAGGTTCCAGGCGACGATCAGGTCGACCGTGGGGTCGCCGACCCCGGCTCCGGCCAGGTCGATCACTGCGCTCAACCGTCCATTTCGGACCAGAACGTTGCCGGGGCTCAGGTCGCCGTGCGACCACAGCTCAGGTCCCCGCCACTCGGGCAGCGCGACCGCCTCGGCCCAGATCTCGGCCACCGCGGCGGTGTCGATCATGCCGGTCAGCTCGTCGATGGCCTTGCGGGTCGTGTCGTCGCGGGTCCGCAAAGGCCGGCCGCGGTCCTGGCGGGGGCCGTTCGCCGGGTCGATCCGGCGCAGCGCCAGGATGAAGTCCGCCAGGTCCCGCGCCAGCGGATCGGTCGCGTAGCAGGGGTTCTCCCCCGGCATCCAGCGCACCACCGACCAGGGCCAGGGGTAGCCCGCCCCCGGTTCGCCGCGGCCGAGCGGCACCGGGATCGGCACCGGCAGCTCGTCCGCCAGCCTCGGCAGCCAGGCGTGCTCCCGGTCGACGTTCGGCACCGCCCACGGGATCCGCGGCAGCCGCACCGCCATGTCCTCACCGAGGCGGTACATCGCGTTGTCCGTGCCCGAGGAGATGACGTCCGCCACCGGCAGGTCCGCCCATTGGGGGAACTGCTCGGTGATCAGCCGGCGCACCAGCGGCACGTCGATCTCCGCTTCGTCCGTGTGCATCCTCGCCATGGTGGATCATGCAACCGGCCGGGGGTGCGTCGCGTCAAACCCAATGAAAGGGGGAACACATGGACTTCGGATGCGGGTCTTGTTACGGCGAGGACCCGGGGGCCGTGCTGGAGTACAGCCGCGGTGGCCTGGTCATCACCCAACGGCTGATCTCGGACTCACACTTCGGCGTCTCGGTGCGCCGGTGCACCAACTGCGGGCAGCAGTTCATCGCCATCTTCACCGAGTTCGTCGACTGGTCCGGCGGCGACGACGCCCAGTACTTCGACATCGTCCCGGTCACCCCGGAGGAGGCCGACGAGGCCATCGCCGCAGGTGAGAACGTCAGCACGAGCTTCCTGAGCAACCTCGGCACCGGCCGCAGACACCTCGCCTCGGACTACCCCACTGGCGGCCCGCACCGGCTCAACTGGCTCACCGGTCCGTTGACCGTCGAGCAGGGCTACTGAGCCCCCGGGTGAGGTTGCCAATAGCGGAGGGAATGACCAACTCGGTCCGGAGGCGGGCGGGGCGGTGCTAGCTTCTCGACGGTTGTCGGTGGCCTGAGCGAGGTGTCCCGGTGATAGCGACTGCGCAGACGGAGAAGTTCGCCGCTTACCTGCGGATGTTGAAGGACCGCAGCGGGCGTGGGTTCGAGCGGCTCGGCAAACAGGCTGGGATCAGCGGATCCAGTCTGCACCGGTACTGCTCGGGCCTCAGCGTTCCGACGGACTACCGGGTGGTGCACACCTTCGGGAAGGTGTGCGGGGCCAGCGCGGAGGAGCTGCGCGAGCTGCACCAGCTGTGGGCGCTGGCCGACGCGGAACGAGACGTTCCGGAGGCAGCCGTGGAGCAGCCGCCGCCTCCGGAGGAAGAGAAACAACCGAAAGTCAGCCGCCAGTACATCGTCCTGGGCCTGGTCGCGATCCTGTTGGTCGGCGGCGTGGCGTGGGTGACCTTCCGGCCGTCGGCCGAGCAGCCCGCCGACGGCAGGCTGCTGTTCTCCCCCGCGTGCAGCCAGGTGAGCATGGGGCAGCACGACGAGTGCGTGACCGAGGTGCAGAACCTGCTCAGCCGCGCGCACGCGAAGATCACCGTGGACGGCGACTTCGGCCCGGAGACCCTCAAGCGGGTCACCGCCTTCCAGGTGCTGGCCGGGATCACGCCCCGCGGAGTGGTCGACGCACCGACCAAGACCGCGTTGTACGACCAGAAGACCAGCATGGAGGTCCCCGCTCCGGCGGCCATCGAGCAGAAGGTCCGTGCCGTGTTCACCGAGGACCCGGACAAGGCCGTGGCCATCGCGCGCTGCGCCTCGTTCCTCGACCCGCTGTGGGTGCTGCCGAACACCAACGGCAGCCGCAACTGGGGCGTCTTCCAGATCTCCGACGCGCGCCTGCAGGAGCTCGGCGGCACGCCAAGGATCGCGTTCGACCCGGACTGGAACATCCAGGCCGCGCACAGGCTCTGGGCCGTCCGCCGCGACTTCCACGACTGGCCCGCCTGCGAGGCGGCGCTGCAGAAACCGACGCAGTGAGGCTGGGGACCCGGCGGAGTCCCCAGCCTCACCCCCAGTTCCGGCGCGAGACACTAGATGGTGCCGCTCTCCCACCACCAGTCGCGGCCGAGGTCGGCCCGGCTGTCGACGTGCTGGTGGTCGGCTGTGTAGCGCTCGAGGCCGGAGAACCCGCAGGTCTCGGCCTTCTGGTAGACGGTCCGGTTCGCCACGCCGGGGACGTTCAGGTCGGCGGCGGTGCCGTAGAGGTGCATGCTGTCGCTGGCGCCGCCGATCTCCGCGTTGTGCTGGATGTTGCGGAAACCGGAGTTCACCGTGATGGGCTTGTTGCCCAGCTTCTTGCGCAGGGCTTCCAGCTTGTACATGCAGCGGCGGGCGTTCTCGCGCGCCGCTGCCGCGCTTACCTTGCCGCCGTTGAAGGTTCCGGTGGTCCGGTCGGTGAACTCGCTCCAGTTGAAGTGCGCCGTGGAGCCGTCGGACTGCTCCAGCGAGTTCAGCACGGCCTGCGTGGCCGGGCCGACCTGGGCGTCGGCGCCGAGGCCGTAGGCGGCCTGGAACCGGCGGACCGCGGCGGCGGTGCCCGGGCCGAACTCACCGTCGATGCTCACCCGGCTGTGGCTGGCGCTGTCGGCGGCCCAGCCCGCGACCCGGATCTGCAGCTCGGTCACGTCCGCGCCGGTCATGCCCTGGACCAGCTGACGGGACCACGGGTAGGCGTTGGCCACGCCGGCCAGCGCGATCGGCCCGGCCACGATGCCGGCCCCGGCGACCAGTGCCCCGCGCAGGACGGCACGGCGGTTCATCGAACAACGACTCATCGTGAAAAGTCCTTTCGCCTCAGCGATCTGGAGAAGGAGAAGAGGTGCTCAGCGGTTGGCCAGCCGGTCGAGGTCGGCCTGGCCGCCGTGGAAGACGTCCGCGGTCGCCGGCGCCGGGATGCCGTCCGGGACGGCCACGTCGGTGTACTGCCACATCAGCCAGCTCGACGAGCCCGCGGGCAGCGGCGGCTGGG
Organism: Actinocrispum sp. NPDC049592; assembly: GCF_040675465.1. Taxonomy (NCBI): domain Bacteria; kingdom Bacillati; phylum Actinomycetota; class Actinomycetes; order Pseudonocardiales; family Pseudonocardiaceae; genus Actinocrispum; species Actinocrispum sp. NPDC049592. Next base: position 7,860 of record NZ_JBFAPA010000009.1, read on the forward strand.
TGATCGACTGGCGGTAGTCCGCCAGCTGCAACGGATACGCGGCGAACGCGGTGGTCGAGCCCATGCAGGCGTCCAAAAAGGACTTCTGCGTGTAGATGATCGGCCTGCGGCCGAACGCGGCCTCCACCTTGTCCAGCCACGCCTTGGTGTCGGTGACCGTGGCGAACGGCGGGCAGCGGCCGGAGCCGTCGTCCATCCGTTCCAGGTCGAACACCGGGGGCAGGTCGCCCGCTCGTTTCCCGGTGTACCCGGTGGCTTTGACCGCGGCGATGAACCGGTCCGCCTGTGCGGCACCGGTGTTGGCCGCCGAACCGGTGTAGAAGTGGTACGGCGCAACGGCCAGACCGGCGTTTCGGGCCGTCGGCAGGTCGGTGGCGAGGTACTCGTCGGTGACGTTGAGCCCGCGCGTCGCCTTGACGGTCGCGAACTCGACACCGGACGCCTTGACCGCGGTCCAGTTGATCGCGGCGCCGCCGGGGTGCTGGTACTTCGCGGTGTCCACGCCGTCGATCGCGTACCCGGCGGGCTTGGGCGGCGCGCAGTAGGCGTTGCGCGACGACCAGTCGGTCAGCTTGGCCCAGGTGTTCGGTCCGACGACGCCATCCGCGCCGAGGTTGACGCAGTGCTGGAACGCGATCACGCGGGACTCGGTGCCGCCGCCGAAGTCACCGTCGATGGCCAGCGGCCCGTAGTGCCACGGGTCCATCGCCAGGTTGAGCCGGCACTGGACCTCTTTGACCTCGACCCCGTTGGCGCCCTTCCGCAACGAAGGCCGTGCTTCGGTGAGACCACAGACTTTCGCCTGCGCGGTGGCCGGTGTTCCGGTCGGTGAACATTTCCGCGGGTGAGCCGACCAGGTATTGAGCGCACCCCAGGTCTGCGCGCCGATCTCACCGTCCACCGAAAGCCCGGCGCACCGCTGGAAAACACGCACCCGCGCATCGGTCGCCGGTCCGAACTGACCATCGGCACCAATAGGCGTGTACTTACTCGCCTTGGTCGCGAGATTGAGCTGACATTGCGCCTCGGTGACCGAATCACCGGTCGCGCCCTGATGAATTGTCGGTTGTGCGGTGGTATGGCCGCAAACCGCTATGGGTTCCGCCGAGGCGGCACCCGCGGAAAGCGTCGCCGCCGCCAAGGCAAGGACCACGACCCAGCAAAGCTTTCGCATCTGATCCCCTTGACATGGAGGGCCGGAAAAGCCCCGGCGGGGATCAATCTGGCAGTGTCACGTGCGCGACGGAACAACGCCGTCCCGGATTGGGACAGACGGGACGGTCCCACCCCCGCTGAACAGCAGAGATGGGACCGTGACGGGATGAGCGAGGGACGCTCGGCGTCAGTCGAGGACGGCCAGGGCGTCGATCTCGACGAGGAGGCCGGGTGGGAGGCCGACGTAGACGGTGGTGCGGGCGGGGAAATCGCCGCCGAGGTATTCGGCGTAGGCGGCGTTCATGTCCGCGAAGTGCGCCACGTCGGTGAGGTAAACGCGCAACATCACGACGTCGGCCAACGAGGAACCCGCCGCCTCGAGCACCGACTGGACGTTGCTGAGGACCTGTTTGGTCTGCTCGGCGACATTGGTGCCGACGACGTCACCGGTTTTCGGGTCGAACGCGACCTGGCCGGCCACCTGGAGGATGTTGCCTTTGCGGACGCCGTGCGAAAGGGGCACGGCGGGCTTGACGGCGCCGTCCGGGTGGATGAAGGTCCTGGCCATTTCTGAGGGTTTCCTTCCTATCGGTGAAATCCGCACTCGGCGGACGCCTTCTCGGCCGCGCGCAGCAGGTCCGGGACCAGTCCCAGCAACCCGTCGAGGTCCAGCAGGACCTGCGGCACGGACAACGACATGGCGGCGAGCACCTCGCCGCGGGCGCCGCGGATGGGTGCGGCGATGCAGTGGATGAAGTCCTCGTGCTCGGAGTTGTCGATCGCGTAGCCGCGCTCGGCGACCTTGGCCAGTTCGGCGAGGTACGCCTCCGGCGTGACCAGCGTGTTCTCGGTGAGCTTCGTGTACGTGATGCCCGCGGCGATCTCCCGGCGCTGCGCCTCCGGTAGGGCCGACACCAGGATCTTGGCCACCGCGGTGCAGTGCAGCGGCGCGCGTTTGCCGATCCGCGAGTACATCCGGACCTGGTGGCGGGACTCGAACTTGTCGATGTACACCACCTCACCGTCCTCATAGGACGCCAGGTGCACGGTGTGCCCGGTCAGCGCATTGAGTTCCCGCAGCGCGGGTTCGACGCTGCGCCGCACGTCCCGGTCCTCCAGCGACCGGTGCGCGAGGTCGAACAGGGCCGTCCCCAAGCGGTAGTAACGCACCCCGTCACGCTGGACGAACCGGTGCGACTCCAGCGTGCGCAGCAGCCGCAGCACGGTCGACTTGTGCACGCCGATCGCCTCGGCGAGGTCGTCGAGCGTCTTCGGGCCCTCGGCCAGCCCCGACAGCAGGGTCAGCGCCCGGTCCAGACTCTGGCTCATTGTCGTCGCACTCCCTGGTCGGTCAGGTGGGTGGCGGCCCAAGTCGCGGCGTCGGCGTCGAGCAGCGAGGCGACCACCTCGGCCGGCAACGGGGTACCGACGTCATCATGCGTCCGCAGGGCGACGGCGGCCTGCAGGTGTCCCGAGCGCAACCTCCGCACGGGGGACTCCCCGGCCAGGGTCGCGTTGAGGAACCCGGCCGCGAACGCGTCCCCGGCGCCGACCGGCTCCACGACGTCCACCCGCAACGCCGGCTGGAACAGCTCGACGCCGTCCTCCACCAGGGTCGCACCCCGCTCGCCGTGCTTGATCACGAGGGTCGCCGGCTCGGGCAGCAGCTTGCGGATCTCCGCTGGTGAGGTCACTCCCCAGACCAGCTCGGCCTCGTCATCACCGGCGAACACGATGTCCGCCGCGTTGGCGATCTCGCGTAGCACCGACGGGTCGCGGTCGGCCCACAGTTTGGGCCGCCAGTTCAGGTCGAACGACAGCCGGTGGGTCACCCGGGGCGCGGCGACCAGGGCTCGCATCAGTTCAAGGCAGCTGTCCGACAGTCCCGCGTTGATCCCGCTCACATGCACTACACGCACGCCGTCGAGCTGCAGTTTCGCCATCAGCTTCGGGCCCATGCCGGAGGCGGCGGACCCGCGCCGGTAGTAGCGCACCGGACTGCCGCCTGCGCTGCTTTCCTTGACGTACAAGCCTGTTGGCCGCAGCGGGTCGACCTGCACGGTGGACACGTCCACGCCCTTCGCGGCCACGTCGGCGACCACCGCCCTGCCGAACGCGTCGTCCCCGACGGCGCTCACCCACTGCGCGCGTAAACCCAGCAGGGCCAGGTTGCAGGCGACGTTCGACTCCGCCCCGCCGACCGTCCGGATCCACGTCCTGACCTGCTCGACCGGTCCCGGTTCACCCGGCACGAACAGTGCCATCGACTCCCCCAGACACAGCACCTCGGTCTGCACCGGTTCCCATCCCTCCAAGCCCCTCGGCGGATCGGGGCTGTGTCCTTGTCGTGACGTTGACCTGGCGGCGACTCGGATGCTACACACCCCAACAGCACATCGCGCAATAGCCGTTGCAAAAGACGCAATGGAGGGTCTGATGGCGGGGATGGACACCGAGGCCGTGACGCGGCTCGGCGGTGAACGGATCGACTGGCGCTTCAAGGGCATGCCGGCCGGGTGGTCCGGCAGGACCGTGTCCGAGGCGCTGGCGACCCGGCCGAACCTGTTCGCGGACGGGTTCGTCGGCCCGCTGGTGGTGCTGGACAACGATGCCATCGAGCACAACCTCGCGACCATGGCCCGTTGGTGCGAATCCAGGGGTATCGCGCTCGCGCCGCACGGCAAGACGACGATGGCGCCGCAGCTGTTCCAGCGCATCCTCGACCACGGGGCATGGGGCTTGACCACGGCGAACGCCAGCCAGCTGAGGGTGTACCGGGCGTTCGGCGTGAACCGGATCCTGATGGCGAACCAGCTTGTCGACCCGTCCGCGTTGCGCTGGCTGTCGGCGGAACTGGACCAGCACCCGGAGCTGGAATTCTCCTCCTGGGTGGACTCCGTGCGCAGCGTCGAGCTGATGACCGAGGCGCTGGGCGGAACCCGGCCGGTCGACGTGATCGTCGAGCTCGGCGCGTCCGGTGGCCGGACCGGCGCGCGCACCCAGGCCGCCGCGATCGAGGTCGCGGACGCGGTCGCCGCCAGCCCGGCGCTGCGGCTGGTCGGCGTCGGCGGCTACGAGGGCTCGCTCGCGCATGACGCCTCGGACCAGGCGCTGGCCAAGATCGACGGCTACCTCAACGCCGTCCGCGAGTTGACCGCCGCGCTGGCTGGGCACTTCGACGACCTCGACCGGGTGATCGTGACCGTCGGCGGCAGCGCGTACTTCGACCACGTCGCCGACTCGCTGACCCAGCCGTGGCCCGGCGGCCTGCCGGTGCTGCCGATCCTGCGCAGCGGCGCGTACATCACCCACGACGACGGCTTCTACCGGGAGATCTCCCCGCTCGGCGACCATGCCCGGATCCCCGGAGTCGAGCATTTCCGGCCGGCGCTGCGGGCCTGGGCGCAGGTGACCTCCAAGCCGCAGGACGACCTGGCGCTGCTGACCATCGGCAAGCGGGACGCCTCGTTCGACGAGGGACTGCCTGAGCCACAGCTGATCCGGGCGCGGGGCGAGGTGAAACCGTTGACCGGCTGCGAGATCACCGCGATGAACGACCAGCACTCGTTCCTGGCCATCGGTCCCGGTGCCCAGGTCGAGGTCGGCGACTGGATCGGCATGGGCCTGTCGCACCCGTGCACGGTGTTCGACAAGTGGCAGCTGATCCCGGCGACCAGCGCGGACGGCGAGACCGTGGTCGACTTGATCCGCACGTACTTCTGAGGAGCCGGGAATGGATATCGTGTTCCGCGGGGCGACGGTGGTCGACGGCACCGGAGCACCCCGCTACCAGGCGGATGTGGGCTTAGCGGCGGGCCGGATCGCGGCCATCGGCCAGAAGCTGGCCGCCACCCGGGTGATCGACGCGGCCGGCTTGGTGCTGGCACCCGGGTTCATCGACATGCACTCGCACTCGGACCTGCAGGTCCTGGCGAAGCCGGACCATTTGGCCAAGGTCTCACAAGGCGTGACGACCGAGGTCTACGGCCAGGATGGCCTGTCGTACGCGCCGGTCGACGACACCACCCTCGAAGGCCTACGCGCGCAACTGGCGGGCTGGAACGACGATCCGGCCGGGTTCGACTGGAACTGGCGCAGTGTCGGCGAATACCTCGATCGCCTGGATCAGGGCATCGCGGTGAACGCGGCCTATCTGTTGCCGCAGGGCACGATCCGGATGCTCGTGGTCGGCTGGGAGGCGCGGCGGCCCACCGAGTCCGAAATGGACAAGATGCGGGCCGTTGTGGCGCAAGGACTCGCCGAGGGCGCCATGGGCCTGTCCTCCGGGCTGACCTACACGCCTGGGATGTACGCGGACACCGACGAACTGATCGCGTTGTGCGAGGTCGTCGGCCGGCACGGCGGCTACTACAGCCCGCACCACCGCAGCTACGGCGCAGGTGCGCTGGAAGCGTACGCCGAGATGGTGGACGTGTCGCGGCGCTCAGGCTGCCCGCTGCACCTGGCGCACGCCACGATGAACTTCCCGGTCAACGAGGGCCGGGCGGGCGAGCTGTTGTCGTTGCTGGACAACGCGATCGCCGACGGCTGCGACATCACCCTGGACACGTACCCCTACCTGCCCGGGGCCACGTACCTTTCGGCGTTGCTGCCCAGCTGGTCCACCGAGGGCGGGCCGGACGTGACCATCGCGCGACTGTCCGATCCGGACACTCGCGAACGGATCCGGGTGGACATCGAGGAAGTCGGCTCGGACGGCTGCCACGGCGTGCCGGTCGACTGGCAGTCCATCGAGATCAACGGCGTCCGCCGGGCGGAGAACTCGCACCTGGTCGGGCACAGCGTCGCCGAGTCGGCCCGGACCGCCGGGAAGCCGCCGTCGGACCTGTACTTCGACGTTCTGGTGGCCGAACGGCTGGGTACCTCGTGTCTCATGCACGTCGGGCACGAGGCCAACGTCCAGGCGATCATGAAACACCCGGCGCACACCGGCGGCAGCGACGGGCTGCTGGTCGGCGAACGCCCGCACCCGCGCGCCTGGGGCACGTTCCCGCGCTACCTCGCCAGATATGTCCGTGAGCTGGGCGTTCTGGACCTGGAGGAGTGCATCGCGCACCTGACCGGCCGCGCTGCCAACCGGTTGCGCATGGCCGGCCGCGGCCTGGTCCGCGAGGGCTACGCGGCCGACCTGGTGCTGTTCGACCCGGACACGGTCGCCGACACCGCCACCTTCGACCAACCGCGGCAGCCCGCCGCCGGTATCCCCTACGTGCTGGTCAACGGGGTACCCGTGATCGACGACGGCACGCACACCGGCGCACTGGCCGGTCACTCGATCCGCAACCCGGGAGCCTGAATGGACCTGATCGCCGAACTGTCCGCCTGGCGTTCGCTGTGCATCATCCGCGCGGACGCCATGCCCGACCCGGTGGGCATCGGGTCCACATTGGTCGAGGCGGGCCTGCCGATCGTGGAGTTCTCGTTCACCACCCCGGACGCGCCCAAGCTGATCGAACAGGCGTCCAAAGTGGAGGGACTGGTCCTGGGCGCGGGCACGGTGATGACCGAGCAGAACACCCGCGACGCGATCAACGCGGGCGCCAAGTTCCTGCTGACCCCCGGCTTGCGGCCCGAGGTCGCCGCCGAGGCGGTCCGGCAGGACATCCCGATCGTCCTCGGGGCGATGACGCCCACCGAGGTCTTCACCGCGCTGGAGCTAGGCGCCACCGCGGTGAAAGTGTTCCCGGCAGCCAGAATGGGTCCCGCGTACTTCAAGGACCTGCACGGCCCCTACCCGGGCATTCCTTTGGTGGCGACCGGCGGCATCACCACCGCCAACGCCACGGAGTACCTAGAAGCCGGCGCGCTCGCGGTCACCGCGGGCAGCGGCGTGGTCTCTCCTGCCCTGGCCGCGGAGTCGCGGCTGACCGAAATCGCCCTGCGGGCACGTGAGTTCGTCGACGCCGTCGCCACGGCGCGGCCCTGACAATGCAAGGGAGCCGTCCCCTTGAACTGGTTGCAACACTCCACAGGCGGGCTACTACTGCTCGCCGCGGTCGGCATCGCGTTGCTGCTGACCCTGATCATCTGGGCGAAGATGGAGCCCTTCATCGCCCTGCTCGTGGTGGGCCTGCTCACCGCGCTCGCACAGGGCATGCCGGTGGCCAAGCTGGTCGGCACCGCGCAGGGCTCGGCGAACTCGATCCTGGAACTCGGTTTCGGCGGGATCCTCGGCCACATCACCGTGATCATCGGCCTGGGTACGTTGCTGGGCGCCATTCTCGAGGCCTCCGGCGGTGCCCATGTGCTCACCCGAGCGCTGCTCAAGGCCGTCGGTGAGAACCGGGCGCCGCTGGCGATGGGCCTGGCCGGGTTGATCTTCGGCATCCCGGTGTTCTTCGACATCGGCATCTTCGTGCTGGCGCCGCTGGTGTACGTGGCGGCCGCGCAGGGCAAGAAGTCGATCCTGCTGTACTGCCTGCCGCTGATCGCCGGTCTGTCGGTCACGCACGCGTTCCTGCCGCCGCACCCAGGTCCGGTGGCCGCCGCCGGTCTGCTGCACGTGGACCTCGGCTGGGTGATCCTGATGGGCGCGGCCTGCGCGATCCCCGCGTGGTTCGTCGGCGGTGTGCTGTTCTCGTCGTGGATCGGCAAGCGCCTGTACATCCCGGTTCCCGAGGAGATGCTGGCCGCGGCCAAGGTCGGCGGCGGTGGCGACAGCGGGACCGGCGGTGACAGCGGGACCGGCGCCGGTGGCGGCGGGACGACCGGCGGGGATGCCGTCGAACCCGTTGAGCCGGAACGCGACGAGCCGCCGTTGTCGCTGGTCGGGTGGATCATCGCGGTGCCGCTGCTGCTGATCCTCGCGGGCACGTTCGGCAGCATCTGGCTGCCCAAGGGCAGCACCGCCGCCGGCATCGCGAACTTCTTCGGCACGCCCGCGGTCGCGTTGACCATCGCAGTGTTGCTGGCGTTCTGGCTGCTGGGCTACCGGCGCGGGATCTCCCGGGTCAAGGTGTCCGAACTGGCCAACGCCTCGCTGCGGCCGGTCGCCATGATCCTGCTGGTGGTCGGCGCGGGCGCGTTCTACGGCCGCGTGCTGACCGAGACCGGCATCGGCAACGCCGTCAAGCAAACCCTCGACGACGCCGGGCTGCCCGTGCTCGTCGCCGCCTATGTCATCGCCTGTGGCCTGCGGATCGCCCAAGGGTCCGCCACCGCCGCGATCGCCGCCTCCGCCGCCATCATCGGACCGACCGTCGCCGACGTCGGCTACTCCCAAGCGCAGCTCGCGCTCATCGTGGCCGCCATCTGCGCGGGCAGCATCATCGCCTCGCACGTCAACGACGGCGGGTTCTGGATCGTGTCGAGGTACTTCGGCATCTCGGTGAAGGACACGCTGAAGACCTGGACAGTGCTGGAAACCATCTTGTCGCTGGTCGGCTTCGCCATGGCAGCGATATTGATGATCTTCGTCTAGCCCGCACCAGAGAGGACTCATTCCCTGTGACAACTGAAATGAGCCGACGTTCCCTGCTCGGGGCGCTTGGGGTGGGCGGTCTCGCGCTCGCCACGGGTCTCCCCGCGTCGGCCGCGACGAGGACGGTGTCCACTGTGTACATCGGCAGCTACACCAGCTGGGGCACACCGGCCGGGCCCGGTCTGCAGGTCGGCAGCGTCGACCCGCAGACCGGCAAGCTCACCATCACCGGCACGGTGCGCAACGTGGTGGACCCGTCCTGGTTCTGTTACAGCGTGGACCGGCGGTTCCTGTTCTCCACCAACGAGTCCGACGCCGGCCGGGTGAGCTCGTTCAGCCTGGCCAACCCGGCCAAGCCGGTGCTGGTCAACTCGCAGCCCGCGAAGGGCGGCGGCACGACCCACCTGAACCTGTTCAACGGCTACCTGATCGCGTCGAACTACAACGACGGCAAGGTGTCCGTGCTGCCGGTGGGCGCGGACGGCCGGATCGGCGCGGTCACGGATGTCGTGACGCACAAGGGCGACAACCGGGCCGCGCACGCCCACCAGACCGTGACCGACCCCAGCGGGAAGTGGCTGGTGTCGGTGGACCTCGGCGCGGACTCGGTGTACGTGTACTCGCTGCAGAACGGGAAGCTCAAGCAGAACCAGCAGCTCAAGCTGCCGGTCGGCCTCGGCCCGCGGCACGTGGCGTTCCACCCAGGCGGGAGGTTCGCCTACATCCTGGGCGAGCTGCGCTCCGAGGTCACGGTGGCGGCGTGGGACGCGGCGGCCGGGAAGCTGACCCCCGGCCAGGTCATCAGCACCCTGGGCGACGCCAAGCCGGCCGAGAACTACCCCGGTGAGGTCGCGGTCTCGCCGGACGGCCGGTTCGTCTACGCCTCCAACCGGGGCCACAACAGCATCGCGATGTTCTCGGTGGACGCGACCGGCAAGCAACTGTCCTTTGTGTCCACCACGCCGTGTGGTGGGGTGTGGCCACGGCACTTCACCCTCGACCCCACGGGACGCTGGGTGTACGTGTCCAATCAGCAGTCCAACACGGTGAACTGGCTGCCGCGTGATCCGGCGTCCGGAAAGCTCGGTGCCTCAGCGGGTTCTGTCTCCGTCGGCAACGTGGCCATCGTTTCGTTCAAGTAATCCCTGCTGGGCGCGCCTTCTTGACCGGGGAGGCGCGCCCTTTTCCATTGGTTTAGACCCTTGTGCCGGTGAATGGTCCGTTCTAGAGTCGCGTTATTGCCGAGGGCGAAACGTACGTTGCGTCAGATGCAACCGGAGGAACGATGAAGATCAAAGGTGTGCTGGCGGCGGCGGTTGCGGGGGCGTTGGTAGTCGGGTGCGGGCCGCCGCAGGCGGCGAACAACCAGCCGCAGCAGTCGGGAGCGGCGGGCCAGCCGGTCGGCGAGATGACCGGTGACCTCAAGGTGTGGCTGTTCCAGGAGGCCAGCAACGCGCCGAAGGAAGCCACGGTGGCCGAGGCCAAGAAGGAGTTCGAAGCGGCGCACCAAGGTGTCACGGTCACGGTCGAGTACCTGCCGGTGGACGGCCGCGCGAACCGGTTCAACGGCGCCTTCAACGACAAGAACTCCTCGCCGGACGTGGCCGAGTTCGGCAACACTGACCTGGCCGGGTACACCGCCTCCAACGGTTTCGCCGACCTGACTGCGGATCTGGCCGCCTGGGGTGACGGCAAGGACCTGATTCCGTCCGTTGTGGACACTGCCAAGGTCGGCGGCAAGACTTATGGCATCCCGTGGTTCACCGGGACGCGTGCGTTGTACTACCGCACGGATGTGTTCAAGGAGCTCAACCTGACCCCGCCGAAGACGTTGGCGGAGCTGACCGAGACCGCGCGCAAGATCCGCCAGGCCAGGCCGGACCTGTACGGCATCTCGGTCGGCGGCAAGTACACCTACGCCGCCCTGCCGTACGTGTGGGCCAACGGCGGGGACGTCGCCAAGCAGGACGGCGGCAAGTGGACTTCGGCGATCAACAGCCAGCAGGCCAAGGACGGGCTCAAGCAGTACACCGAGCTGATCAAGGACGACATCTGCCCGCCCTCGGCGTGCGCCCAGTTCACCGGCACCCAGTCGGTAGCCGCCTTCGCCGGCGGTAAGGCGGGCATGACGATCGGGGGTGACTTCAACCGCAAGGCCGTGGAGGCCGGCACGGTGAAGGGCAACTACGCCGTGGTCCCGTTGCCCGGCATCCAGGCCGGCAAGATCGCACCGGCCTTCGCGGGCGGCAACCTGCTCGGCGTGTTCCGGGCGAGCAAGAAGTACACGCTGGCGCTGCAGTTCATCGAGCTGCTGGGCGGCAAGCAGTACCAGCAGAAGATGTACACCGCGATGGGCAACCTGCCCACGTTCAAGGACGTTCAGGCCTCGGTCGCGAGCAGCGACAAGTTCCTGGAGCCGTTCGTGCGGACCGCACAGGCGGGCACGAAGTTCGTCCCGGCCACCCCGGCCTGGACCAAGATCGACGCGCAGAACGTGATCCCGACGGCGCTGCAACAGGTGGTCACCGGCGCGGCGACGGTCGACGCGGCCGCGGAAACGGCCGCCGGTGAGATGAACAAGGCCTTCGGGTGACGACTCAGATCGCGCCCGCTGTGGCGGAGCTGGCACCAGTTCCGCCACAGCCGGCTTCGACGCGCAAGCGGCGAGACGGCCGGGCGGCAGTGCTGTACCTGCTGCCCGCGGGTGTGCTGCTGGTCGGGCTGATGGCGTACCCGCTGTACCAGCTCGTGCAGATCTCGTTCTACGACTACAACCAGGCGCAGGCCAGCGGTGCGGCACCGTTGGTGTTCCTGGGGATCGACAACTACGCCGAGCTGTTCAGCGACGACCAGTTCTGGTCGGTGCTGCTGGCGACCGTGTTGTTCGCGGCGGTGTGCGTGGTCGGTTCTTTGCTTGTGGGGACCGGGTTGGCAGTGCTGGCCAGCCGGGTTCGCGCGGTGCCGCGGATGCTGCTGTTCCTGGCCGCGCTGGGCGCGTGGGCGACTCCGGCGATGGCCGGGTCCTATGTGTGGCTGTTCCTGTTCGACCGCGACTTCGGGCTGGTCAACGAGATCCTCGGGACACACGGGCACTCCTGGACGTTCGGGCAGCTGTCCACGTTCGGTCTCGTTGCCGCGGAGGTGATCTGGGCTTCGTTCCCGTTCGTGATGGTGACGATGTACGCGGGGATCAAGGGCATTCCCGGTGAGGTGGTGGAGGCGGCCCAGCTCGATGGGGCGAGCTGGTGGCGCACGGCGACGCAGGTGATCCTGCCGATCCTCAAGCCGCTCATCGTGATCGCCACCATCCAGTCGATCATCTGGGACTTCAAGATATTCACGCAGATCTACGTGATGACCAACGGCGGCGGCGTGGCCGGGCGCAACCTCGTGCTCAACGTCTACGCGTACCAGAAGGCGTTCGCCGGTGAGGAGTACGGCAAGGGCGCGACGATCGGTGTGGTGATGACCGTGCTGCTGATGCTGATCACCGTGCTCTACCTGCGGGCGCAGCGGAGGTCCGGATGGCAGTCCTGAACATCCGGCGCCCGGGGCGGCTGGCCGCGGAGATCGTCTGCTGCGTGATCGCCGCCCTCGTGGCCATTCCGCTCTACTGGATGGTGCTTTCCGCGGTCCGACCGGCCGGGGAGCTGGCCAGCCCGAAGCCGTGGACGCTGGCGCCCACTTTGGACAGTTTCAAGCGGGTGCTGGACCTCAACGGTTTCGGCCGCTACTTCCTGAACAGCACGATGGTCGCGGTGGCCGTGGTCGTGCTGTCCATGCTGTGCTCGTTCCTGGCCGCGGTGGCGCTGACCAGGTTCCGGTTCCGCGGCCGGACCGTGCTGCTGGTGATGTTGCTGGTGGCGCAGATGATCCCGATCGAGGCGCTGACCATCCCGCTGTACTTCATGGTCCAGTCGTTCGGCGACACCGTGCCCGCGTTCGGCCTCAACCAGCTGCTGCCGCTGATCTTCGTGAACCTGGCGTTCAGCCTGCCGTTCGCGATCTGGATGCTGCGCGGGTTCGTCGCGGCCGTGCCCGGCGAGCTGGAGGAGGCCGCCGCACTGGACGGGGCGAGCCGGTTCCGGTTCACTTGGCAGGTGCTGTTCCCGCTGGTCGCCCCCGGTCTGGTGGCCACCAGCGTGCTGTCGTTCATCCACGCGTGGAACGACTTCCTGCTGGCCCAGACGCTGATCTACTCGGACGTGGACAACCGCACGCTGCCGCAGGCGCTGCGCGTGTTCTTCCAGCCCGACCAGCCCGACTGGGGCGGGATCATGGCCGGGTCGACGCTGATGACGATCCCGGTACTGATCTTCTTCGTGTTCGTGCAACGACACCTGGTGTCCGGACTCTCAGGGGCGGTCAAAGGATGAGCTTCGAATCGCTGCTTCCCAAGCCGGTGCGCGTCACTCCCGCGCCGGGAACCTTCGCTTCCACCGGCCCGATCACGCCAGATGTGTCCATTGTGGACTCCCTACCGGCCGAGGGCTACCGGCTGTCGATCACGCCCGAGGGCGTGTCCGTCGAAGCGGCCGACGAGGCGGGCGCGTTCTACGCCTTGCAGACACTGCGCCAGCTCGCCGGGCCGGACGCGTTCCGGGCCGCGGCCATTCATGGTCCACAGTGGACGCTTCCGTGCGGTGAGGTCGAGGACCACCCGCGGTTCGGCTGGCGGGGTGTGCTGCTCGACGTGGCCCGGCACTTCATGCCGAAGTACGAGGTGTTCCGGTTCCTCGACCAGCTGGCCGCGCACAAGCTCAACGTGCTGCACCTGCACCTGACCGACGACCAGGGCTGGCGGGTCGAGGTGCCGGAGTTCCCGCGGCTCACCGAGGTCGGCGCCTGGCGCACGGGATCCTGGGTCGGCCGCCCGCCGGACGGCACCACCGAGCACGACGGTCGCCCACACGGCGGGTACTACACCAGCGACGACATGCGCGAGATCGTCGCGTACGCGCGGGAACGACACATCACCGTCGTGCCCGAAGTGGACATTCCCGGGCACTCGCAGGCCGCCATCGCCGCCTACCCCGAGCTGGGCAACACCGGTTCGGACCTGCCGGTGCTGCGCAGCTGGGGCATCAACGAGAACATCCTGACCGTGTCGGACTACGCGATCGGCTTCTACCGCAAGGTGTTCGACCACGTGGCGGCGATCTTCGACGCGCCGGTGATCTGCGTCGGCGGCGACGAGGTGCCGACCGTGCAGTGGGAGGACAACGAGGTCGCGGCCAAGCGGATGGCCGACGAGGGGTTCGCCGAGGCTCGGCAGCTGCACGGCTGGTTCGTCGGGCAGATGGCCGCCCACCTGGCCGGGCTCGGCCGCCGCACGCTCGGCTGGGACGAGATCCTCGAGGTCGGTGACCTGCCCCAGGGTGCCATCGTGGCCTCGTGGCGGGGTGAGGAGGCCGGCGTCACGGCCGCCTCCTCGGGCCACGACGTGGTCATGTGCCCGGAGCAGTACGTGTACCTCGACCACCGCCAGTCCGACCACCCGGACGAGCCGATCCCGGTGGGCTGGATCCACACGCTCGAGGACGTCTACCGCTACGAGCCCATCCCGACCGCGCTCGCCCCCGAGTTCCACTCGCACGTCCTCGGCGCCCAGGCCCAGGTCTGGACCGAGCACCTGGACAACGCCCGGCGCGTCGACTACGCCACCTTCCCGCGGCTGGCCGCGTTCGCCGAGGTGGTGTGGACCGCCGGGGACCGCTCGTACGAGGAGTTCGAGGACCGCCTGACCACCTACCACCTGCCCAGGCTGGACGCGATGGGCGTCGAGTACCGCCCCCTGGACGGCCCGAAACCCTGGCAGACCCGCCCCGGCGTCCCCAGCCGCCCCAAATAACCCCCGCGTGTCCCACATTCACCGCCCCCGTGTCCCACGTTCACGGACCTCGAATTCCCCCTTGGCCGCCGGCGAATGTGGAACTCGACGGCGGCGAATGTGGGACACGGGGGCGGCGAGTGTGGGACACGCGGGTTAGCTGGGCACGGGGATGTGGCCGAGCAGCCAGTTGCCGGTGGCGGTGAGGTTGTCGCTCGTCCAGTACTCGACCACGGCTCGGGCCAGCTCCTCGCGGGTGAGGTGGCCGTCGCTGTCGCGGTCGAGGTGGCTGAACGCCTCGATGCCCTCCGCCTCCGGCAGGTTCGGCGCCTGGCCCTGCAGGAACGCCAGGTACTCGCCGAGGTCGATCCGGCCGTTGCCGCTGCGGTCGGCGATGCTGAACAACGCGTTCGCCAGATCGGTGAGCACCGCCGGGTTGGCCCGCAGGGCCAGCATGGCGGCGAGGAACTCCTCGGCGGAGACCTTGCCCTCGATGGCGTGCGACTGGTGCACGATCCGCCAGACCCGCAGGTACGAGTCGATCATGAACTGCTCGGACCGCGAGCCGGCCGCGTAGCCGAGCGCGGCGGCGGACCGCTGGCCCATCAGGATGTGGTCGTCCTCGGTCAGGAAACCGTCGCCGTCCGCGTCCAGGTGCGCGAACCCCGCCCTGATCTTCTGCTCGAGAAACACCCGCGGGCCCCTTTCGTCAGGACAGGCTGTACACCAGCTCCGGGCGGCCGACCTGTCCGTACTGCGGCCGCCGGACCACCACCCCGGTATCCGCCAGGTGCTCGAGATACCTGCGGGCAGTGACCCTCGAGATTCCCACAATCCCGGCCGCCCCGACAGCCGACAACCCGCCGGGTGCCTCGCGCAGCGCGGAGACCACCGCATTGAGCGTGTCCGCGCTCATCCCTTTGGGCAGTCCAATACCGTCCGTGCCCCTCAAGGTCGCCAAGGCGCGGTCGACTTCATCCTGTCCGGTGGCCTCGCCGGTGACCTCCGCCCGGAAGCGTGCGTACCGCTCGAGTTTGTCGCGGAGCGTGGCGAAGGTGAATGGTTTCAACAGGTACTGCACGACCCCCGCCGACACCGCCGCCCGCACCATGGCCAGGTCGCGTGCGGAAGTCACCGCGATGACGTCGATCGTGTGATTCGCCGCCCGCAGCGCCCGCGTGATCTGCAGCCCGTGCGCGTCCGGCAGGTAGAAGTCCAGCAGCAGCAGGTCGATCGGGTGCTGGTCGACGAACCGCATCGCCTCCACGCCCGTGTTGGCCACGCCCACCACCTCGAAGCCCGGCACGCGCTCGACATAGAGCCGATGAGCATCGGCAGCGACGGGGTCGTCCTCGACCACCAGCACCCTGATCACGCCAGCAAGGATGGTTATCCACAGCGTCCGGCGCAACCACATGACAGTAAACAGCCCTTACAAATCTGCGGTGAGTTATCCACGGCATCGCTCAATCCCGTGGCTGACAACCATTCTTGATCGATCCGCTACCGCAGGACGCCAATTCTGTCGGCCAATGGGCGCAACTCGGAGCGGGTCAGCATGTTCTCCCGCCGTAACAGTTCCCGCACCATCGCGCGCACCTCGACGTTGAACCTCAACTCCTCCGCGGACTCCTGTTCGGCGCGCAGCAGCATGTGGACGGCGGCGACGTCCTCGGTGCGGATGCTGTAGGCCCGCGCCAGCTCGACGTAGTAGGAGAACCGCCGCTCCACGCTCGGCAGGATCGTCACGTCGTAGCGCTGCGCGGTGCGGATCGCCTCGCCCGGCTTGGACAGTTCGACCGCGAGCCAGACCCGGTAGATGCCGACGTTGGTCGGCCCGAACACGGTCCGGAAGTCGTTGCGCTCGCCCAGTTTCGCCGCGACCTGCTCGGCGGTGCCGAGCGCGGTCACCACGCCGTGCTCGTCGCCGAGCCGCGCGAACTGCATGGCCCGCAACAGATGCAGCGCGCCGAAGATGCTCATCCGGGACAGCGGGCCGTCGGCCAGGGTCGGCTCCAGCTCGTGGGCGGCGTCGCGCGCGAGCTCCTGGACGACCTCCGTGTGGCCCTGCTCGGCGAGGATCATGCCCAGGTTCCAGGCGGCCGCCGCACGGAAGTCGAGATCGTCCGCCTTGATGGCGGCGGCCATCGCACGGTCTGCGGCCAGCAGCGAAACATCATGCGCGCCAACGCGTTTGGTGAACGCGCGGGCCAGGAAGTAGAGCATCGAAGCGGTGTGCAGCAGCAGATCGCGCTCGGGCCCGTCCACCAACGGGATCGTGGCCCGAACCTCGGTGATCAACCCCGGCAGCAGCATGCCGATCTGGGTGAACGGACGGCGTTCCTGCCAGATCTCCCACGCCGTCCGCACGGACTTGTCCAGGCGGCTCACGTCCGGCGCCTCGGTGAGCTTGGGGTCGAACGAGGTCATCGCGGCCCGGATCGCCGGCACGGTCTCGTGTTCCGCCGGGTCCTCGGGCAGCTCGCCGACGGGTAACCCGGTCAGCTTGTACAGGTCGCGCACCCGCAGGATCCGCGCGATCTCGATCCAGTCGGAGAACGCGGCCACCTGGCGCTCACCGGACTCCCACTTCCGCCACGCCGAGGCAGTGCACCCCTTGAGCTGCGCACACTGCTCCTGGGTGAGCCCGGCCCGCCTGCGGTACAAGCGAATCCGCTCACCCGGCGGCAACCCCGGGTCGACCACCACCACGAACCGATTGTCACCCAGGAGTAGTCACGAGGGGTAGATGGACGGTGAAAACCGCACCGACGTCGTGACCCAGCTCGATCGTGCCGCGGTTGCGCCGGACGGTCTGGCCCACCAACGCCAGGCCCAGTCCACGACTACCGTCCTTTGTGGACCAGCCGCGCTCGAACGCGGCCATCGTGTCCAGCCCGTGGCCCGTGTCCGCGACCCGCAGCAGCACCTCGTCGGCGGTCTTGCGCACAGTCACCAGTACCTTCGGCGGCTGCGCGCCCTCCAGCGCCGCGTCCATCGCGTTGTCGATCAGGTTGCCCAGGATGGTCACCAGGTCCCGGCCGGGCAGCGCGGTCTCGTCGATGTGCGACTCCGGCGTGATCACCAGCTCCACCCCGCGCTCGCTCGCCTCGGCCGCCTTGCCCAGCAGCAGCGCCGCCAGCACCGGCTCGCCGACCGCGTCCACCACCTGGTCGGTCAGCCGCTGGGCCAGCTCCAGCTCCTCGGTGGCGAACCGGACGGCGTCCTCGGTGCGGTCGAGCTCGATCAGCGACACGATGGTGTGCAGCCGGTTGGCGGCCTCGTGTGCCTGGGAGCGCAGCGACTCGGCGAAGCCCTTGACCGAGTCCAGCTCGCCGGTCAGTGCCTGCAGGTCGGTGTGGTCCCGCAGGGTCACCACCGAGCCCTGGTGGCCGACCGAGGACTTGTTCACCACGAGCACCCGGCGGTCGGTCAGGTGGATCTCGTCGCGGACCGGCCCCTCGGACAGCACGCTGTCCACGAACGACTCGGGCAGGCCGAGCGAGCGCAGCATCTGGCCGTCCACGTCGGTGGCGAACCCGAGCAGGTCACGCGCGGCGTCGTTGCACAACGTCACCCGGCCGGTCCGGTCGATCAGCAGCAGGCCCTCGTGCACCGCGTGCAGGATCGACTCGTGGTAGTCGATCATCCGGCGCAGCCGGGCCGGGCCCATTCCCCGGGTCTGCCGCCGCAGCCGGGCGCTGACGAAGTACGTCCCCGCCATCCCGATGAGCAAGGCGACCGCCCCGACAGTGATGACCGCGTAGACGCGGCCATTCAGTTCCTCGGAGATCGCGGTGACGGTGATCCCGACGGCGACCATCGCGAGGACCCGATGATCCGATGAGAACACCGGGACCACCGCCCGCACCGACGGGCCGAGCGTCCCGGTAAATGTCTCCGAAACGATGCCGCCGGCGAGGGCCGCTTCGGTGTGCCCGATGAAATGCTTCCCGATCTCCGCGGGGTTCGGATGGGTGAAGCGGATTCCATCCCGATTCATAATGGTGATGAAATCGATATCTGTCACTGCCCGAATACGCTCTGTATACGGTTGCAGAATATCCGTGGGCGTGGGCGTGACCACGGCCGACACCACGGTCGGAGCAGCGGCGACGGCCTGGGCGACCGAGACGACTTCTCGCCTCGCGGCGTCCTCGGTGTTCCTGGCCGCGTCCAGGTACGCCAGGATCGACCCACCTCCGACGATCACCCCGACTATCACGATCTGCAACACCAGCAACTGGCGTGCCAGGCTCCACTCCCGCATGGCCGTAACCTCCACGCCGCACGACCGAAATGAACACAACAGTGACCCGTGTCATAGAGACCCGGATAGTCTGCACAACCATTGGCCACGTCCAGGCTTCACAGGAGGCCAGCTTTGTCCACGATTGAGGGACGCACCCGCCGGGACCGCACCCACATTCTCTACATGTCCGTCATCGCGGCCGTCGTCCTCGGCATCATCGTCGGTTTGCTGTTCCCGGAGTTCGGCAAGGCTCTCAAGCCGGTCGGCGACGGTTTCATCAACCTGATCAAGATGATGATCAGCCCGATCATCTTCTGCACGCTGGTGCTGGGCGTCGGGTCGATCACCAAGGCCGCGCGGGTCGGCAAGGTCGGTGGCCTGACCATCGCCTACTTCCTGGTCATGTCGACCGTAGCGCTGATCATCGGCCTGCTGGTCGGCAACATCATCGAGCCGGGCACCGGGCTGCACCTGACCGACGCCATCAGCAAGGCGGGCCAGGGCCAGGTCAAGACCCAGCAGAACACGACCGAGTTCATCCTGGGCATCATCCCGACGACCTTGTTCTCCGGGCTGACCAGCGGTCAGGTGCTGCAGACGCTGCTGGTCGCGCTGCTCGCCGGGTTCGCGCTGCAGGCGATGGGGCAGGCCGGCAAGCCGGTGCTGCGCGGCATCGAGCACCTGCAGCGGCTGGTGTTCAAGATCCTGGCGATGGTCATGTGGGCGGCCCCGATCGGCGCGTTCGGCGCGATCGCGGCGGTGGTCGGCGCGACCGGCTGGAGTGCGCTGAAGAGCCTGCTGGTGATCATGCTGGGCTTCTACATCACCTGCATCCTGTTCATCGCGCTGGTGCTGGGCACGCTGCTGCGGGTGGTCGCCAAGGTCAACATCTTCGCGCTGATGCGCTACCTGGCGCGCGAGTACCTGCTGATCTTCTCCACCTCGTCGTCCGAGAGCGCCCTGCCCCGCCTGATCGCCAAGATGGAGCACGCGGGTGTGGGCCGTGAGGTCGTCGGCATCACGGTCCCGACCGGGTACTCGTTCAACCTGGACGGCACCGCGATCTACCTGACCATGGCGACCTTGTTCATCGCGGACGCGATGGACCAGCCGCTGTCCTTCGGTGAGCAGATCGGCCTGCTGGGCTTCATGATCATCGCCTCGAAGGGAGCCGCCGGTGTCTCCGGCGCCGGCCTGGCGACGCTGGCCGGCGGCCTGCAGTCGCACCGCCCGGAACTGGTCGGCGGCGTCGGCTTCATCATCGGCATCGACAAGTTCATGTCCGAGGCCCGTGCGCTGACCAACTTCACCGGCAACGCCGTGGCCACGGTCCTGATCGGACAGTGGACCGGTGAGTTCGACCGGGACAAGGCCCAGCGCGCGCTCGACGGCACCGACCCGTTCGACGAGTCCACTTTGCTCGATGACCACGGTGTCGCGCCGGACAACGACCCGGCGGCGGACGCCACCAGCGAGGGTGAAGCGGAAGAGGCCCCCGCGAAGAAGGCCTGACGCACACAGCATCGAGCCCCTCATGGCACCGTCCATGAGGGGCTCGATGCTAGCCAAGGAAGCTGCGAAGGCCACGCTGGCCACGCCACATCATCATCGCGTGGTTGGCCCGGAAAGCCGGTCTGGCGACCGGCGCGAGCGCTCTCAGCAGCCACTTGTTGACCACCACGTCCTGCTCGATCACCAGCCGGACACTGTGGACACCCCGGTTGAGCGTGCCGCGGCTGTAGCCCTCCAGGTCGCCGGTCAGGCCGATCAGCATCCGCCCGGCGGTCTCGTCCTGCTCGCCGCGGTGCATCCGGAAGGTCAGCGCATAGGGCAGCACGGACTTGCAGA
Source organism: Actinocrispum sp. NPDC049592 (assembly GCF_040675465.1). NCBI lineage: Bacteria > Bacillati > Actinomycetota > Actinomycetes > Pseudonocardiales > Pseudonocardiaceae > Actinocrispum > Actinocrispum sp. NPDC049592. Next base: position 28,386 of record NZ_JBFAPA010000009.1, read on the forward strand.
TCACCTCGGCGGTGTCATCGTCCACTCTGCCCACACCGTGGATGTCCGGCCACCACAACGGGTACGAGCCCGGGTCGGTCACCACGTCGAACACACCGCTAGCCGGTCCCGGAAGCGTCCATACGCTGCGGAACCGGTAGCGGTGGTTCAGGTTCACGGGTCTTAAAGGTTCACGGGCACCGAGACGAGCTTGCGGTTGGTCGTGGTGATCACGTCGATGGACTTGATGTCCTTGGGCGGCATGATCGCCGCGCCGTCGATCATCGTGCCCTCGGCCTCGCCCTTGGAGGACACCAGCCAGCTGCCGGCCAGCCGCTGCGTGCCGTCCTTGCCGGTCACCACGAGCTGGCAGGGCTCGCCCGCCTTGATCCCGCTGGCGTTGGCGTGCAGCTTGACCCAGCCCTGCAGGCTCTCCACCTTGACGTCCATCTTGGCGTGCGTGCTGGCGTCCTCGGCGGCGAACGACACACCCGGCGTCGTCGTGCCCGAGGACCCGATCGCGATCCCGCCCACCAGGGCGCCGCCGGCGATCACGACCGCGGCCGCGACAGCGGCCAGACGGCGGGCACCGGACGGACGAGCCACGGGAGCCTGCTGCTCCTCGGCCCTGACCCGGCGCAGCGTGCGCTGCAGCAGGAGGTCGCCACCGGGCGGCGGACCGTCGATGAACGCCTCGGGCGGCACCGTGTCCAGTGCGTGCCTGAGGTTGACCAGGTCCGCGACCTCACGCCGGCCGTCCGCGCAGGCGGCCAGATGGGCCTCCACCTCGGTCGCCTCGTGCGGGGTCAGTACGCCGAGGGCGTACGCCCCAAGCGAGGAGTGATCGTGTGCTGGTCGGCTCACCGGGGCACCTCCGTCCCATGACTGGACATCACGGCCCGCAGGGCACGCAATGCATAGTAAGAGCGTGATTTCACGGTACCCGCCGCGATGCCCAGTGCCTGGGCTGCTTCGGTGACCGTGCGGCCTTTGTAATAGATCTCCACGAGCACCTCGCGGTGCTCCGCCGACAGGTTGTCCAGGGCGCCGAGCATGGCCATCGAGTCCACCACCTGGTCGGCGTGGTCCCGTTCGACCGACGGCGACTCGGTGACCTCGGCCACCTCGGGCGGGCGGACCGCGCGGGCCCTGGCCCGGTCGGTGACGATGTTGCGGGCCACCGTGAGCAGCCAGCCCCGCACCGAACCCTTCTCGTCTGTCAGCACGTCATGGTGCTTCCAGGCACGTAACAGGGTCTCCTGAACGATGTCCTCCGCGGCCGCCCTGTCGTTGGTCAACCGCGTCGCATACGCCAGCAAACTCGCACCGTGCTCGTTGTACAGCGACCGAACCAAGTCCTCGCCACGTACGCGCCGCGATCTCCGCGGCCACCAGCCTGGGATCGTCACCAGGTTCCTCTCCGCTGGGGATCGAGTCTGCGCGGAGGATACTGGTCGTGGTCGGACGAACGGCGATCGCGGGCCTCCAGTGCTCACCAGTGAGGCGTTCACGCCGAGGAATCCCCCCGCTCGCGCCGTCAGGTCAGTAACCATTGCCGCTGTCATAGCCGCCATCACCGCCGCTGTTGGTGTTCGCGCTGGCGGGCGGCGCAGCGGGCTCCTTCGGCGACTGGGGCGGCTGGCTGGCCGGTGCGTTCGCCTGCGCCTGGAGCTTCTTGCCCTCGGGCGTGATCACGTACCAGGTACCGCCCATCCCGTTGCCCTTGGACTCGCCCGGGGCGGTGTCCTTGGCGTAGGTGTAGACCGGCCAGTCGTTGATCGTCACCTGCTTCTTGCCGTCCTTGCGGGTGATGGTGCCGATCAGCTTCTGGTCGATGCCGGTGAACGTCAGCTCCTTGCCCTCGGCGATCATCGGCGGCCACGACTTCTCGCAGGCGTCGTAGCAGTTGGAGACCGGCGGCTTGTTGGAGTCCTTGGTGAACATGTAGAGGGTCATGCCCTGCTGGTCGGTCATTCCCTGACCGAGCGCGCCCACTTCCTGCGCCACGAGGTTGGCCCGGGGACCCGCGGCCGCCGGCAGCTCCTGCTGTTGCTGCTTCGGGGCCGGCGATCCGGAACTGTCACTGCCGCACGCGGTGAGGCCCAACAGCCCCAGACCGGCGATGGCAGTCAGCACGCCGACACGAGCGCCCTTCATGACCAACCTCCTGGAATGTGGTGCCACCCTTGCCGCGGCTCCCTTCTGACCACACACACGAGGAGGGGCACGAAACGGTTCAACCCACTTCGAAGCGGATATCGACCCGGATTGGTCCGACTTCAGACCGGGCAGTTGCCGGTGTCGGGCATGGGACGGCCGAGGTCGATGACCTCGGTCAGCTCGTGCGGCGGGGCGGTGGTGGCGCGGTCGCCGCCGCTGGGCGCGAGCAGGTCGTCGCGCATGGCGGAGCATGAGACGGCCACGGCGTAGGTGTGCAGATCGCCCAGGTACAGGCCGCGGCTGCCGGGAGCCCACCCGGGGCCTTCGGCGAAGGAGAACCGTTGGTCGATGCGCAGGTAGGACACGAACTCGGTGGGGTCGAGCACGGTCTCGGGGTGCGGCGGCCGGAACGCGTAGGCGACGACATACTCGGCGTGGATCCGTAACTCGCCTTTGCGGCCGGGTTCGACGGTGAGCCGGCCCTGGACCTTGGGCGGGACGTCGAGCAGCTCGAAGCCGGGTTTGATCCTGGTGCGGAAGATCGGGTCGTCGGTCACCGTCTTGCGGCTGTCCGGGGCGAGCAGGGCCTGGAAGGCGTCGGACTTGTCCTGCTGCGCCGCCTGGCGGTCGAGCCGGGACGCGGCGATCGCCGACCGCGCGATGCCGAGCACCTCCCCGACCCGTTTCGCCGGGAACCCGTTCAGCGGCGCGGCGGCGGGCATGGTCAGCCCGGCTTCGCCGTCCGGCCAGGCTTGGGCGGGGGTGCGGGCGAACGGGTCGGTCGTCTTGTACTCGAAGCCCTTCACCGGCTGCGGCGCCGTCGACGTCGGCGGGGGTGGTGGGCTCTGGGCATGTGACTGTGCCTTGGGAGCCTTGATGTAGAGCGTCACTCCCACGGCGACCACAACCGCGGTGATCCCGACCCACACGAACCGGGACCTGTTGCGGCGCCAGCGGTCCTTGCGCAATGCCTTGCGTTGGGCGGCGGCCCATTCCGGACCGGCCAGGTCAGGGTGGTCGAAAATATCGTCGTCCGGCACAGAGCCCCCCGGATCAGTGCGACCCGCCCGGCACCCGAGCGGTGAAAAGCCCCTAAGAAAGTGTCCTGAGCCCCAACCAGAACGACGGGATCCTAGCGGGAGCCCACCCCGGATCCCCAAGCCCCCCAACCCAATCACTCCACTACGCAACCCAGCCCAACCCACACCCCCACCCAGCCCAACCCCACCCGAACACAGAGCGCACCACCACCCCGCGCCCAGCAACACTTCCGCCACCCGCAGCCACCCAACCGCAACCACCCAACCACCGCACACCAGTCCAGCAACGCCACCGGCGGACACCAGCGCCACGGACGCGCGCCTCAACAGATCCGCAGCGGCCGAACACCCATGGCAGCCCCCAACCGCGACACCCGCAACGCGTACTCGGCCCGTCGACATCCGAACCACCCCGCAGCAGGACGCCGACGCACCTAATAACGGCACGCCCCGGCTCGGGGCCCGACCAGGCCTCGAGAGATGGGAGTCCGGACGATTACCCACCTCATCCGCCAAATCCACAGCGGCCACACAGCCATCGCAGCCCACCAACCGCGACACGGCCCCACCGCCAACATCCGAAAGGCCCCCGCAGCACGACAACCGCCCCAGCGCTACCGACAGCTGTCAGTGTCTGGGCCGATCTCGGTCAGCGTGCTGAGCAGCTGCTTGGCGCGGTGCTCCTCACCCAGCCGGGCCTCGACGACCGGCTCGCCGCCGGCGAGGTCACGGACCTCGGGGTGGACGACTTCCTCCTCGGCGGTCTCGTGCACCGCCAGCAGCCGGACCAGGCTGTGGAACAGGACCTTCCGGCGGTCGCTCGCAGCCCACTAACCGCGACACAGCCCCACATCCAAGCCGCCCCGCAACGCGGCGACCGCCCTCGGCGCTACCGCCGACGCACCGGGTATCGGCGCGCCTTGGCCAGGGTCTGGACCGGACCGAATCCGCCGAGGGACCCGGTCCGGATGCGAGGGGTCTAGACCTTGAGGACGTGTTCCAGGAATTGGCCGGTGTAGCTCTCCGGGACTTCGAGGAGGTCTTCGGGGGTGCCCTCGGCGACGATGGTGCCGCCGCCGGAGCCGCCCTCGGGGCCCATGTCGACGACCCAGTCGGAGCACTTGATGACGTCGAGGTTGTGCTCGATGACGATGACGGTGTTGCCCTTGTCGACGAGGCCGTTGATGACGCCGAGGAGTTTGCGGATGTCCTCGAAGTGCAGGCCGGTGGTGGGCTCGTCCAGGACGTATACGGTCTTGCCGGTGGACCGCTTCTGCAGTTCGCTGGCCAGCTTCACGCGCTGCGCCTCACCGCCGGAGAGGGTCGGCGCGGGCTGCCCGAGCCGCACGTACCCGAGGCCGACGTCCACCAACGTCTTGAGGTGCCGGTGGATCGCGTTGATCGGCTGGAAGAACTCGGCGGCCTCCTCGATCGGCATGTCGAGGATCTCCGAGATGGTCTTGCCCTTGTAGTGCACCTCGAGCGTCTCGCGGTTGTACCGCGCGCCCTTGCAGACCTCGCACGGGACGTAGACGTCCGGCAGGAAGTTCATCTCGATCTTGATCGTGCCGTCGCCCGCGCACGCCTCGCAACGCCCGCCCTTGACGTTGAACGAGAACCGCCCGGGCTGGTACCCGCGCACCTTCGCCTCGGTGGTGGCCGCGAACAGCTTGCGGATGTTGTCGAACACACCGGTGTACGTGGCCGGGTTGGACCGCGGGGTTCGCCCGATCGGCGACTGGTCCACCCGCACGAGCTTGTCCAGGTGCTGCAACCCGTTCACCCGCGTGTGCCGCCCGGGGACCTGCCGCGCGCCGTTGAGCTTGTTCGCCAGCACGGTCGCCAGGATGTCGTTGACCAGAGTGGACTTGCCCGAGCCGGACACACCCGTCACGGACACCAGGCACCCCAACGGGAACGAAACGTCCAGCCCACGCAGGTTGTGCTCGCGCGCGCCCACCACGGTCAGCTGCCGCTTGCGGTCGATCGGCCTGCGGATGTCCGGGACCGGGATCTCCTTGCGCCGCGACAGGTACGCCCCGGTGATGGACTCCTTGTTCTTCAACAGCTTCGCCACCGGACCGGAGTGCACGACCTTGCCGCCGTGCTCGCCAGCGCCCGGGCCGATGTCGACCACCCAGTCGGAGGTCCGGATGGTGTCCTCGTCGTGCTCGACCACGATCAGCGTGTTGCCCAGGTCGCGCAGCCGGGTCAGCGTCTCGATCAGCCGGTGGTTGTCCCGCTGGTGCAGGCCGATCGACGGCTCGTCCAGCACGTACAGCACGCCAACCAGACCGGAGCCGATCTGCGTCGCCAGCCGGATCCGCTGCGCTTCGCCACCCGAGAGCGTGGCCGAGCCGCGGTCCAGTGACAGGTAGTCCAGCCCCACGTCGAGCAGGAACCGCAGCCGCGCCTGGATCTCCTTGAGCACCGCGCCCGCGATCATCTGCTCGCGCTTGCCCAGCACCAGGTCCTCGAGGAACTCCGCGCAGTCCCGCACGCTCATCGCGCAGACGTCGGCGATCGACTGGTCGCCCTTTGTCTTGTGCTCCAACGTGACCGCGAGGATCTCGGGCTTGAGCCGGGTGCCCTGGCAGGCGGGGCAGGGCACCTCCCGCATGTAGCCCTCGTACTTCTCGCGCATCGCCTCGGACTCGGTCTGCTCCTGGCGGCGCTCCAGGAACGGGATCACGCCCTCGTAGCTCGCGTAGTACGAACGCTCCCGGCCGTACCGGTTCTTGTAGCGGACATGCACCTGGTCGGCCGTGCCGTGCAGCACCGCCTTCTGCGCCTTGGCCGGCAAACGCCGCCACGGCGTGTCCATCCGGAAGCCCACGGCCTCGGCCAGCGAGGTCAGCAGCCGCAGGAAGTAGTCGGACGTCTGGCCACCGGCCCACGGCGCGATCGCGCCCTCCGCCAGCGAAAGCTCGTCGTCCGGCACGACCAGCTCCGGGTCCACCTCCATCCGCACACCCAGGCCGGAGCACGACGTGCAGGCACCGTACGGCGAGTTGAACGAGAACGACCGCGGCTCCAGGTCCTCGATCGCCAGCGGGTGACCGTTGGGACAGGCCAGGTTCTCCGAGAAGCCGCGGGTGCGGTGCGGGTCGTGCTCGTCGAGGTCGACGAACTCCAGCTCGACCAGCCCGTCGGCCAGCCGCAGCGCGGTCTCCACCGAGTCGGTGAGCCGCTGCTTGGCGGTTCGTTTGACGGTGAGCCGGTCGATCACCACCGCGATGTCGTGCTTCTCCTGCTTCTTCAGCTTCGGCACCTCGGCCAGCGAGTAGACCGTGCCGTCCACCCGGGCGCGCGAGTAGCCCTGCGACTGCAGCTGCTGGAACAGGTCGATGTACTCGCCCTTGCGGCCGCGGATCACCGGGGCCAGCACCTGGAAGCGGACGCCCTCCTCCATGGCCAGCACCTGGTCGACGATCTGCTGCGGGGTCTGCTTGCTGATCAGCTCGCCACAGATCGGGCAGTGCGCCTTGCCCGCCCGCGCGTACAGCAGCCGCAGGTAGTCGTAGACCTCGGTGACCGTGCCGACGGTGGAGCGCGGGTTACGGCTGGTGGACTTCTGGTCGATGGACACCGCGGGCGACAGGCCCTCGATGAAGTCGACGTCCGGCTTGTCCATCTGGCCGAGGAACTGGCGCGCATATGCCGACAACGACTCCACGTATCTCCGCTGCCCCTCGGCGAAGATCGTGTCGAACGCGAGACTGGACTTGCCCGAGCCGGACAGCCCGGTGAACACGATCAGGCTGTCGCGAGGCAGGTCAATGTCCACGCTGCGCAGGTTGTGCTCGCGGGCGCCGCGAACCACGAGACGGTCGGCCACCGGGGGTCCCTTCGGTCTGGATCTTGGACGGTCGGTTCGAATATGCGTTCGACTCCGAACCGCCGGTGCCCATGTTAGGACGGGCCACCGACAAAACCGATTCGGCTCTCCCCCACGGGCGGTGATCTACCCGTACCCTGGCCCTATCAGCTCATCGTGAGCGCGACGTCGCTCAACGAAGTCGGGATACCCAACACATGACTGGACGCATCTCTCAACACACCGCCCTGTCGCACGATTCCCTGCCCGAGCCGAGACGCGAACTGTCCGCCGAGGAGTACGCGGAGATAGGACTTGCCGCCGCCAGGCAGATGACTGTGTTGCTGACCGACGCCGTCGAGGGGCTCGACGACGTGGCGATGCGCCGGCCGAGCCTGCTGCCCGGCTGGACCCGTGGGCACGTCGTGTCCCATCTGGCGCGCAACGCCGATGGGCTGGTCAACCTGTTGCTGTGGGCCAGGACCGGGGTGGAGCACCCGATGTACGCCAGCCGGGCGGACCGGGACGCGGACATCGAGGAGGGCAGCCGCCGGATGGCCGCGGTGCTGCGCGAGGACCTGATCGCCGCGTCGGACCGGTTGCTCATGGCGGTCGAGGACATGCCCGCCGAGGCGTGGGACGCGCAGGTCGTGCTGGCCAGCGGGCGCCAGATCACCGCGTGCACGGTGCCCTGGCTGCGCTGGCAGGAGGTGTCGGTGCACCTCGTGGACCTCGACGCCGGGGTGGGCTTCGGCGACCTGCCGGAGGGGCACGAGGAGCGGTTGCTGGACTGGGTGGTGACGGAGTTCGCCGAGCGCGCCGACGTGCCGCCGGTCCGGTTGCGGGTGGACCTGGCCGACGGCCGTCAGCGAAGCTGGGAACTCGCTGGGAGCACGCTCGGTAGCGACTCGCCGGACGTGGGCGGCCCGGCACCGACGGTGCTGGCCTGGTTGACCGGAAGGGGTGACGGCACCGGCCTGGCCGGTGACGTGCCCAGCCTGCCCGCCTGGATCTGAGCGCGGACCTTGCCGACGACCGCGGGCCCGGCGCCGACCAGGAACTTGTGCGCCGGGCGTTCGACCAGCCTGGTCATCAGCCAGCCGAGCACCACCGCGAGGGCCAGCGACGCGACCAGCCGTTCCCAGGAGGAGGCGCCCAGGTCGAGCAGGGTGCGGGCCAGGATGAAGCCCAGCTCCTGGTGCACCAGGTAGACGCCGTAGGAGATGCCGGCCAGCCAGGTGATGACCGGGGCGATCCGGCGCACGAGCGGGACGTCCCAGTCCGGGCCGCCGGCCGCGGCGACGACCAGCAGCAGGACCACGCCGAACGCGATGGTCGACGGCGTGTCGGTCCAGTAGGCGTGCGCGTCCTGGGCCACCAGCGCGGCCGTGATGTAGCTCGCGAGGTGCCAGCCGCGCATCCGCCCGCGGGTCCACAGCCAGATCGCGATGCCTACGCCGAACAGGTGCACGCGGTGCAGGGCGAGGCCATCGAAGATCGACTTGATCCACTGCGCCGAGTCGTCGGTGCGCAGGGTGTAGCGGATGACCACCGGGATGATCACCAGCGACCAGAGCAGGATCGGCAGCCGCTTCGCCGAGGTGATCTTGCGGCGGAACAGGAACGCGGCGAAGGCGAACGCGATGATCTGGATGGGCAGGGTCCAGTAGGACGCGTCGATCCAGTGGAAGCTCGGCGCCCAGGCCTGGATCATCAGCAGGTTGCCCAGCAGGTCGTGGCCGGTCGGCAGGTACCAGGGGTCGAGGGCGCCCGGGTTGCCCGAGGTGGGGACGCCGAACAGCCACCGGCCGTCGGCGAAGCTGTAGCCGTTGAAGAACGAGACCGCGATCCGCGAGACGACGTAGGTGACCAGCACGGCCACGAAGTAGGCGGGCAGCAGCCGCGCCACCCGGTTCCACAGCCACTTGCCGCGGCTGCCCTTGCCGATGGTGACGCAGACGAAGAAGGCCGAGATCACCAGCATCGTGCTGGCACCGAACTGTAAGGGCAGGCTGAACGCGTACCCGGCGAGTTCGGGGTGGTTGATGGCGGACTGGTGAGTGACATGCTCGACCACAACGCCGAAGACCGCGAGGACCCTCAGGATGTCCCAGCTGATCTTGCGTGTGGACCGCTTCGGAGGCGGCGTCTTGGCCTCCGGCTTGGTCGCGCTGAGTGTAGTAGTCACGAGCTCGCAGTGATCGGTGGACACGGGCATCTTCGTGATCGGAGCGTAATTCCACAACCTGTGAGGACACTGAGCAGGGCCTGAAGGGCTACTGTCGGCGACCGTGGATGTTGCTACGAACTACACCGGTCACGTGGACCCAGGCGGCGCCGCCGCCCGCAGAGAACTCCCCAGCTTGACCATCAACAAGCTGTCGGTCGGCCCCATGGACAACAACGCGTACCTGTTGGTCTGTAACACGACTAGGGATGCCCTGTTGATCGATGCCGCAAACGACCCGGAACGCATCGAGGACCTGATCGGCCACGGCCAGGACCGCCCCCGCCTGCGCACCATCGTCACCACCCACCAGCACCCCGACCACTGGCAGGCGTTGGGGGCAGTGGCCGGCGCGAACGGCGCGAACACCATCGCCCACCCAGACGACGCCGAGCCCCTCCCAGTACCGCCGGACCGCCTGGTCACCCACGGCGACACCATCCCCGTGGGCGACTGCGAACTCGAAGTCATCCACCTCCGCGGCCACACCCCCGGCAGCATCGCCCTGCTCTACCGCGACCCCACCGGCCACCCCCACCTGTTCACCGGCGACTCCCTGTTCCCCGGCGGTCCTGGGCGGACAACAAACCCAGAAGACTTCACCAGCCTGATCAACGACCTGGAGGCACGGATCTTCGGCGAACTGCCGGACGACACGTGGTTCTACCCCGGCCACGGGGACGACTCGACCTTGGGCGAGCAACGCCCACAGCTCGAGGAATGGCGTTCACGCGGCTGGTGACGCGTTCCGAACGGGGCTGCCTGCCATGTAGGTGGCCCCGTTTGCTGTAGGGCAGCAACGCGGGGCTTCGACGGGAGGACGCCCCGCCTTGAGTCAGGATTGTTCCACCACAGCAGTAGACCTCGTCTACCGCGAGCCCAGCGGTTGGTGTTCGCCTCCAGCACACTGCCTCGACCGCGCTGACGCCGAGCGCCTACGAGACGCCACCAACTTCCTGTCCGGCCCATGTGCGGCCGCCCGACGTACTTGGTCGATCGTGCCGTGCACCTGTGGCGGTGGCCAGCCGTGAGCATCGAGGCCATCAACTGGGCGCTCAACAAAGCGCCGATCCCCACGGACCGCAAGGACGCCAGCTCACTCGCATCTGTCCTCATCGGACTCGCGAACCACGCCGATCCTGACGGCCGCAACGCCTTCCCCTCAGTCGACCGGCTGACCCGATACACCCGCCTGTCCGAGCGCACGGTTCGCACCAGCCTGGACCGATTGGAAGAACTCAAGCTGATCACCCCAGCAAGTCAGACCGTCGTTGCGGCACATGTCCCCCGCGGCGACCGACGGCCGAAGAACTGGAATCTGGCTCTCCACCGGGTGCAACCACCGCACCCCGCTGACCAGCACCGGGTGCAATCTTCGCCGAACGAGGTGCAAGGACTGCCATCACGGGGTGCAGCCACTGCACCCGAAACGTCCTTTAACCATCAGAGGAAACATCCTTCGCGCGAGCACGCGCCCGAGGGCGCTCGCTCTCGCGCGGCCGACCCGTGCGGCCAGTGCGACGCTCGACCAACAGACCCGATCTCCGCCCGGGTCATATGGCTCGACACTGAGCGGAACCGGTCAACCTTGTGCCCTCGTTGCCATCCGAACGTCTCGACGGAGGGAAACCGATGAGCGCTCCCACCGTCGGCGAGGGTCTGGTCGACCAAGTCCGCGCGCTCCTCACCGAAGCTGAAGCTGAAGGCCGTCCCCGACCCGGTCGCCCGACATTGACCAAGCTAACTGGTGCCACAGATCACCAGGTACGCAAAGCACTGGCTGCGTTGGAGAACCAGCCCACCAACGAGAGCCCAGGCGCCGACCAGGCGGCTGAAGAGCCGCCAGCCCAAGTCTCCCCATCCCCTGCCCACCAGTCTCGACCGTGGCCGTTGATCCTGATCGGCCTGGCAGCCGCCGTCGCGGTTTGGGGCGGCTGGGTGGAGTTGGGCCAGCTAACCGGCTTCGGCATGGTCCAGCCACTTCCAGGTCTAATCGACGAGCTCCGGATCAACACAGCGATCGTGCTGCCCCTCGGTATCGAGGCATACGGCGGATACGCGCTACGCACCTGGTTGTCCTCAGCCGTACTTTCGGACCGCACCCGCTCTTTCGCGCGCTGGTCAGCGATCGCCAGCCTGGTGGTCGGTGCTGGGGCGCAGGTTGCCAGCCACCTGATGCGCGCCTCGAACCTCACCAGCGCCCCGCCACTCGTAACCGTTCTCGTGGCGTGTGTGCCGGTCCTCGTGCTGGGGTTGGCGACCGGACTGGCGACGCTGGTGAAGCGAGACACCAGCGCTGGCGGTGAAGGATGACCGCGCATGTGGAATCCAGCAGCGAACTGATTCCGCCTTCAGCCGGGGGCAAGTCTGAGGCAGGCAAACAGATTCGTAATCCACACGACATCCCTCACCAATCGCTGAGTGCGCTGGTGGAGCAGTGGTCCGAGGCTCGTGGCCGAACGGTGCTGGCCAAGCACGCTCACGTCGGCGAACTGCTCGCCGAGGATTTGTTCGCCGAACTAGCCTACGGTGCACGGATCGCGCAGGAGGCCACCGCAGGACGGTGGTGCGTTGTGGCCGATTTGCTGCGCGTGGGTGCCATGGAATCGTGGGCGCAAGTCGGTACCGCGATGGACCTGACGGAGACCGAGGCGCGCGATGGGTTCCACGACTGGATCGCCGGGCAGGTCGACCTGCAGAAGACCAGCGCCACGTTGGGGATCACCGAGGCCGAAGCAGAGGAGCTGTACGTGCTGGCTGATGCGGTGGCCTGGTGAGCGATCAGCACTGTGCCCTACGCCCACGCACCGCGCCGGGGTTCGACCGCCGTACATCTTGGCCAACGACACCCACTTGCGGGAACTGTCGGCCACGATCTCGACGTTTGGCCCAGGATCGCGTTGCCGAAATCGTTAGATGGCACCGACTTGGCGTATATGACCGGCGGATCATCGCCTGGCTGGCAAAGTGGAGAGAGAGTCGGTGGTCTGTCAGGTCAATGGGACCAGCGCAGTACGTGTGTCGTTGGGAACCCAACGCCGGTCGTGCGGACCGTTAAAGACCTCGCGCGGCAACGGGACTGCCTGGTCGCTGACGGTCTCGAAGATGTCCAGGAAGACATCCTCGCTGTGAGGCACGCCTTCGCCGGAGGCTGCTTTGAGAAAGGCAGCAGTTTCGTTCGTACCGTCGGAGGAGGAGCCACGGTTGAGTTCTTTCCACCGTCGCGCCCATCCCCTGAACGCGAGATCCTCATGTCGCAAGACGATGACCGCGCTGATGTACTCGTGGTGGCCGCCGACCTGTTCGCCGGTCTCCGGGTCCACGACGCGCAGCTTGCGGTTGTATCCCGTTGTCCACGTGGCGTCGCCGCCGACCCCTTCGTCGCTCACCGGGATCTCAACCTCGACATCCCCGTACATGGCAGCCATGACAGAGAAGGGGTCAAGGGGGACCGGGCACGCCCGCGGATTGGCCAACACGACGACGAGCGGTCGACTTGGTATGCCCTTGAGCTGCTCAGACGCCTTTCCGATTTGCTTCCGGATCGGTGCAAGAACGTCCTCCTGTGACAGTGTCCCGACCTGGGCAGTCCCGAAGGCACCTGCCGTGTCGAATGACTTGACCTCGCAGACGAGCTCGTGGCGGTGCGCGGACACCAAGTAGTCAGGTCGCTTCCCGTTTCCCAGGTCTGGCTCGTAGTCGAACTCGTACCCGAGTTCGTATAGGTACTGCTCGAACCGAGTTTGGGCAGGATCGGGAGCTTTGCTCATGTAATCAGCATCCTCGCCGCCCCAGCCCTCGTCTAATCGGTCAGATCCGGATCCAGGCGGGTACGCATGTGCTGGGGTTTACATACGAGAGCAGAACAGGCCATTGAATCCTGTGTCAGCCACCAAGGACCACCTCCTTGGCGGCACGAGCGAGGACGCTCTGGGTGTTGTAGGACAGCCCGAGCCGGTTCCAGTGGAAGATCACGTGGTGGGCCAGCACGGATCGCAGGCCACGGCGGAGTGCTCCTTGGCGGGCGAGCTCGCCGAGTGCCGTGCCGTTGGTGTGGAATGCGGTTGACCATGTGGCGACATGCGCGAGCGTGCCATCCGGCCCGACCAGCGGGCTGCTGGGACCTGCGTCGACGGTCATCAACCGGCGCAGACCTGACTCCAAGGCTCGTGTTCGGTCGGGCGGGGTTTCGGGTGAGAGCGGGCGGTTCTCGGCGACGCGGGCCCAGATGTCGCCTTGCTCGTACCAGTCTTGCCCGGCGGCCCGCATCAGGACGCTGCAGAGCAGGACGGTCAGCTCCCGCCGCTGGTCACGGCCGCTGCCGAGGTGGGTGAAGATGTGCCGACTGTCGAGGTGGGACAGTTGGTGGGCTATGGCCATGGCCTCGGCGCCGCCGAAGGCGTGGACTTCGGGTTCGTAGATCGTCTCGCACCATCCGGCGATGTGGCCGGTCACGCGCAGGGTGTCCAGTGCCGTACGGAGGGCGTGCCGGGCGGCGGCTTCGGTGGCCTGGTGCGTCGGCAGGTAGCGCAGCCGCCACTCGGGCGCTTTGCGGATGAACCACCAGGACGCGAAGACGCTGTCCGCTTCGGCGCGGTCCATGATCGGCAGCAGGTGCGCGACCGCAGCCTGTTCGGCGGTGGCGTAGTCGCCGAACTCGACGACGACCTGCTGCCACGTCGGGTGCTGCGTGCTGGCGCCGGTGTCCATGCTTCTCCTGTCGGGAACGGGGTCAGGCCAGCAGCATGCAGCTGTCCCAGCCCGATGGTGGGGCGGTGCCGGTGGCGGCGGTGTGCAGGGCGAGCGCCGCGCTGGTGCTGCCTTCGAGCAGCCCGACGCTGCGCGACGCGGTCTGAAGCCGCTCGACGAGCAGTCGAGCCAGGTGCGGCAGGCAGGCGCTGACCTCGCCGGTCGCGGCGTCACCGGCCGCGCGCCACACGGTGTGCAGCAGCCCAGCCGCGCCGTGGCACAGGCTGGGGTCGATGATCCGGGCGAGCTGGCCAGGATCATTCACGCAGCCGAGCAGTGCCCTCTCGGCGGTGCGTCGGCGGGCGGTGTCGCCGGTGGCGATGGCAGCGAGTTGCTGAGCGCGGGCGATGCCGGGTGTGCCGTAGCACCAGGACGGCTGCAACGGCCCCGGCTGGTCGCAGTGCCCAGCGCGGGCTTCGGCCAGGGTGATCGTGCGGGGCCACCAGGGGCCGACGGGGTGGTCGTGTTGCCAGGCGTCCAGCCACGCGAAGATCCGGGCGATGGCCTGACGGTGCCCGTCGACGACAACGCCGCGCCGCAGCGCCAGCGCGAGCAGCGCCAAGGGACCGGTGATCCCGTGTGCCATGCCGAAGTTCCCGTGCCCGCCGGGATAGTCCGCCGGCGGTTGACCGGTGGGACCGTGCTCGGTCCACCACCCGGGCAGCTCATCGCCGAGTCCCGGCAGCGGCTCGGTGAGCCGGACGAGGTAGGCAAGCACTGCAGATGTCACCTCGGCGCGCGGAGCCCGGCGGAGGTGATGGACGCCGAGCCCGGTGAGGCCGCGGATCAGGTCGAACTCGGCCAGGGCGGGCAGATCACCTCGGTCGATGCGGGCATGCGCTGCGGCCAGTCGGGCGCGGGTCAGCCGCTCCGTCGCGACGTCGAGTTGGGTCAGTGCCCGCTGGTAGCGGCCGGTGTCCCCGGCCGCCGTGTGGGTGACGAACGCCAGGGCCGGGACGCCGAAGAACAAGCTTGCCCCGGGGCCGGCGTGCAAGTCGACGCTTGTGGCGGCGGACAGCCAGGCGTGCGCTGTGCCCCATCGGTCGGGCTGAGCGAGGGCGCGTTCAATGTGCAGAAGTGCGACCCCGGCGGCGCCGTTGGCCAGCGACTGCGGTCGTGACTGGTGCCTGCTTGCATCACTGGTGAGCGTGGTGGCGGGATCGTCCAGACCTGCGGCGATGTCGCTGGCCAGGTCCAGCAGCGACGGGTCCGGGTGGATCACGGGGTCACCTCCGCGTAGGCGATTTGGCTCAGGGCGGCAGCGCGGGCGAGGCGGTGGCATGTCCGCTCGGTCTCCGGCGCAATCCCGGACGTGCGGAGGCAGTGCAGATGCAGCAGAGACGCCAGCACCGAGGCCGGCGCGAGTTCACCGGCGGAGGCAAGTGTCTTGCGGTAGGCGGCCAGCGTGGTCCGTCGCTGCGTCCAGGAGAGGGCGATCTGTTCTCCGCCAGGCAGTTGCTGCACTGCGGCCCAGTTGTCGCGCGGGTTGGCAAGGCGGAGCGCCTGGTTGTAGACCGTGCGATCCAGAGCGGGGATCAGGTCTGTAGAGATGTGCTCGATCATCCAGGCGGCGCCTTCGGCGGTGCCGCCGGTGAACGCGGCGGCCAGGTCGAGCAGACTCGCCGCAGTCAGCGCGCGGGCGTCAGCCGCATCCGAGCCGGCCAGGTGGGCACGTTGGGCGATTGCGGCGGCGGAGTCGGCGGCGAACACCGTCTCGGCAGCGGTCATCGCGGTGCCGCTGCCGAAGCGGCCGGTCTCCGGGCGATAGGTGTCCAGCTGCATCGTTGCGATCAGCCCGAGGCGCCGCAGCCTAGCTACCCAGGTGCCCACTTGGGCGACGGCCAGGCCGAACGCTGCAGCGTCGGGCAGCCGCACCCGCAGGCGAAGGTGGTTGTCCGGGTCGCGGTACGGCAGGAACCACCATTGCAACGGTTCGTCCCATGTGGACAGCAGTTCCGACAGGTGGTTGGTGAGCAAAGCGGTGTGGCGATCGGGATGCCCATAGAGCTTGCAGAACAGCCACTCGCTGGCGCCGGGCAGGTGCCCGTCCTGTGCGGTCGTCACGGCGAGGGGCGTGGTGCGCGGTGGGATGGGCGGCCAGGTTCGGGCGTGGATGGCAGCAAGCGGGACGATGATCTCGTGGGCGTATCCGTCCAGCCAGCCGAAGGCATCGGCTGCAGAGGCTTCGTGCACGGTGGCGTGCCCGTGGCGGTCCAGCTGTGTGCGCAGCAGATATAGGTGCGCGGGTTCGTCCAGGTCCAGGCGGATGCGTTGGTCGTTGCCGCCCAAGCAGACCGCGGCGGGCACCATCATCCGGTCGCGCCAGCGGGCCACGCCCGCTGTCCAGTCCGGCCAGGATGCTCTCCGGTCGGGGAGGTCGGCTGCGGACAGTGTCCAGCGGGCGGGCGCGAGGATGGCGCGGCGGTAGCGCAGCCGCGGCAGGAACGGTAGTTGCCCGGCCATGCCCCACGAGAACGGCCCGCACACGGCGGCCCGCGCGGTGGAGACCTCGCAGAGGAACCGCAGCAACGGGTGCGCGACATTGGTGAATTCCACGGCAGAGAACACCTCCGGCTCGACCGGGCGCGCCCGCGAGCGGGACCATAGGTAGAACCGATGCGCGTCGCCGATGACCACTAGGTCCTCTGGCACCAGCACATCCTCCGCACGGTGCTCGCTCACAGCTAGCAGGTCGGATAGCACCTGGTGGCTGCGAGCGACGTTCTCGGTCTCGGCGTACAGCGGAGGACAGGACACCTGCACCCGCAGCGCGCCGTCGTTGACCGTGGGCATCCCGGCGTACGCGCGGGCCATCCGATTCCGCTCGGCGGCATCGAGCAGGTCGAGAAACCGGCCGGTGGTGGTTCCGGCGGCGCGGAACGCGCCGCTTACCGCTAGTTCGAACTCGCCCCGGTCGAGTGTGGCCCTGCTCGGTGCGTGGACCTGGACGGCCAACTCGGTGTGCGGCGGCCACTGTGCCCGCCCCAGGTTGTCCGCCTCCAGCTCGGCGATCGCAGCGTCGTCGAGCACGATCTCGACCCTGCGGTCCAAGGCCGTGTTCTGCGCCAGCTGCAGCAGTGCGGCGTCCCGTTCGGACACTCGCGGCGCGGGTCGTTCCAGGAGCGAATCCCGGTACCCGGCAGGGAAACCGAGTCCAATATCGGGATTCACAAGCTCCAGCAGCGGCACGGCCGCGCCGATGCCGTAGCGCTCCAGAAAACGGGCGTGGTAGTCCAACCAGACCGGCTTGCCGAATGGGTGCGGCGTGAGGCGCGCCAGTGCCGCCGTTGCCCGGGTGGCCTCGGCGGCCACCGCGCGGGGCAAGACAAGCTCGGCATCGGCACGCAGGTCGACCGCCAGCGGCCGGTCGGTACCGGCGACGTCGCTCATCGCCCGGGTCACGGTCGTCCGCAGCTCCCGCGCCTTGGTCCGGTCGGCGGTGCGGTCGTGCTCGGCCAGGTGGGCGTGCAGGTCGCGCAGCTGCCCGAGCAGCGGCATCGCAGCGGGCACTTCCTCGACATCGGCGTCGACCAGTGCGGTCAGGACGTGCCCAAGTGGATCGGTGGCGGTCATCGGTGGGCGCAAGCTGCTGATCAGCACACGCTGGTTAACCAACTTGCCCAGCGTTTGTGCGATGACCGATTGCGGGGTGCTGGGGAACTCGGCGCCGAGCAGGGCCGCGAGGTCATCCAGGCGGATCGGCGTGCGCGCGGCGCGGACGATCACCTCGATCGCGCGGGTGTGACGGACCGACACCTCAGCCGGGTCGGTGCGGCTCATTGCAGGAGCGGGGTGTTGGCGCAGTCCCACGACCAGCCTGCCATCGCGCAGGGTCGTGACGTTGTTCAGCACCACCGGCAGTCGCCCGGCCAGCGGTGCACTGTGCTCCAACTCGGTCACCACACCGGCGAGCCAGACAGCGTCGACGCGGGCGGTGGCGCGGTGGTCATCGCCGATGCGGACCGTGGTGGCCGAACCGAACGCGGCCGGTGCCACTCCGGCGAACAGGCCGAACGGCGTTGCCCGGCTCGATGCCCGCAGCCGGTACCGCAGTATCGAAACGACCGCGCCGCGCACCTGGCGGGGCCGCTGCTCGTACCCTGCGCACACCGCGATCACTCTGCGGGCCAGGTCCGGGCTGGCGGCTTCGACCGCGTAGGCGAATGCCTCGTCCGCCCAGGCTCGAGTTAGCCAGTCGCGCCACTGCGGCACGTGCTCACCGGTCAGGTCCGGCCAGTCGCGTTCGTCTACATCGGACAGCCGCGTCGCCAGCCGGAGCATGACCGCGTCGATGACGGTGAACAACCTCAACAACCCCCTTCAGATGAACAACGGCCTGGCGGCGAGGTGTCGGGCACCCCGCCGCCAGGCCGTCACCGCATCAGCGCACGCGGCGTCAGCAGGTGCTGTTCGAACAGGCGCTCTGGCAGGACGAGCCGCAGTTGTCGTCGGTGTTGCGCATCAGGTCAGCCACCACTGGCCCGGACGCGACGATGCTGATGTCGAGGTCGAAGTCCGTGTCCGGCGCAGCGGCCGGGGTCGGTGTGTCCAGCTGGACCGTCATTGCGATTCTCCTTTGCAGGCTGAGTGGATCTCCGGATGGGACGATCTGGCGCGCGTTGTCAGGACGATGTCGGGTGCGGCCAGGAGATCAGGACGCGCGTGTGCTTTTTCTCGATCAGGCGACCTTCGGGAATCTCCGCGTCCGGGGTCGCGGCCGGGAAGACTTCGACCCGTGCGCCGGGCCCGCGCCGGTGCGAGCGGTCCCACTCGCGGATCAGCTCGACGTACTCGCCCGCGATCCGGTCGGCGTCCGGGCCGTGGCCGTAAACGACGAACTCGAACGCCGTGCGGTTCTCCGAGGTCGCCTGCGAGGCCCGGTAGGCGAAGCTGCCGCCCGCCAGTGCTGTCTTGGCACCCATGCGGGCGGAGCGCTCCACCAGACCGGCCTCCAGCGCGGCGGGCTTCGCCACAAGCAGCCCGAAGTCGTCCAACGCGGTGGCCAGCCACAGGTCCAGGTCGTCGAAGGGTTCGAACCCACCGACCTCGACCCCCGAGGAGTGCTCTACCCGTGGTGAGGTCAGTGCGGCGCGCAGGCCCTCGGCATTCACCGGTCGGTCGTCGTCAACGCGCAGCCCGACGTCCTCACCATGCAGGAGCACCAACTGCTCGGCGTTGGCTCCGGCTCCCTGCATCGGGACGAACCCGCACAGCCGATAGTTGGCGGCGACGAGCCGGTTCTCCTTGCGGGCGAAAGCGAAGGACCGGGTCAGGCCGCGCAGGCGCAGCGGCACGACGAGCAGCCCGTCCTCGGCGAGCTGGTCGGTCCACGCGGGCGGGATGTCCCAGGCTCCAGCAGTGACGATGATGCGATCGAACGGCGCGTGCTCGGGTACGCCACCCTCCGCATCAACCTGCAACACTCGGACCTGCGGATACCCGGTCTCGGTCAGGTACTCCTTCGCGCGATCGACCACGAACTCGTCGATGTCGACCGTGGTGACCTCGCCGTCCGGTCCGACCAGCTCAGCGATCAGCGCCGCGTTGTACCCGCCGGAGCCGATCTCCAGAACGCGCATCCCGAGGCGGAGATCCGTCTGCTCCAGCATCAATGCCTGAATCCGCGGCGCGGATACCGAGCTCAGCGCCAGGCCGTTCTCGTCACGCTTGGTGATCACTACATCGTCGCGGTTGTAGACCTGCTCCAGCGGCGCGCCCGGCGCAAATCCTTCTCGCGGCACCGTGGCAAATGCCCGGCCGACCTGGTCAGAGTCGAAGTCGCCGTGACTGCGCATGTCCTCGACCATCGCCGCCCGCAGTGCGTCTGCACGCTCGGATATCGCCGCGTCGTTGTCTCGTAGTGTGTTCACTCAGTCACTTTCTCAGTAGATGGTTCTGGGCATGCGGAGGCATGCGGCCGGCCAGGGTCAATTCGTCGGTGGCCTGATCACACGGTTCTGCCCGGCCAGCTCAGCGAGACCCGCGCACAGTGGTGGCGGCGTCTGGACAAATACAGGCTCCCCGTGCCCACCTGGCTCCGGAAGCGCCAAGACACCGCGGATCGCCCAGACCGGTTCGCCCGCGAAGGCCCAGGTAACCCGAAGTGGGTCGAACGGGTCGCCACCCTGCGGAAGTGGCGCCCTGTAGGCCAACGCGGTGCCAGCGTCGAAGATCGCGATGACGTCGACGATGCCGCTGCCCCAGACGAAGAAGGAGGCGTGCACCTTTGGGGCCTGACGATCGGGGAAGTAATGATGTGTCCATCGGCGGCGTCGAAGCTCTTCGAGCCATTCGTCCAACAGATTCGAGTCCATCGCGACGATCACGCCGTGCACCAGACACCGGTCGCCTGGAGACGCCCTGCCCCCGAGGCGCGGGCCGGGCAACCCTGTCGGAGGAGGCGCGGCTGGTCGTATGTCGGGAAACGTTCGACCGTCGATCGGGGCCAGGGCGTCATGTGATCAAGAGTCGGCCCAGACCGCTGACACGCGGAGGGCAGATCACAGGGCATCGCAGGGCATGTGAGGGCACCCCCGGACAGATCGATCATCATGCAGTGCCAGCGCCGTTAGACTTTGCGCACCTGCCGGGAGGTGACGCGTGCAGCGCAATGACCTGTTGCAAGAAGCTCGTGAACGCACGGCCTCTCGGACTTTGCCAGGCGAACCGATGTCTCGCCGGGAGTTGGCCGAGGCCGTCAACGCCTGGCTATGGCAGTCCACGGGTCAGCGGTATGACCTGGACGCCCACACGATCGCCCGATACGAACGCGGCGCCGTCCGCTGGCCGAATGCGCACTACAGGGCCGCCTTGCGCCACGTCCTGCGCGCGGTTGACGACGCGGCACTGGGATTCGCACAACCCGGCACAGAGATGCCGGCGCGGATGAACAGGCCACAGTGCAGAACATCGCGCACGGATGTCGAGGTGGTGCTCATGGACGCGGCCGATGAGTCAAGCGAACTGCTTGCGCGAGTCGAGGCCACGAACGTCGGCGACATGACCGTGGAGCAGTTGCACGCCGACGTGCGCCAGATCGCCACCACCTACCTGAAGGTCCCCACACTGCCCTTGTTCGCCCGCACCCGCGCCCTGCGCGACCGGGCATTCACGCTCCTCGACGGCCGTCAACGGCCTACACAGGCCCGCGAGCTGTACGCGGCGGCCGGATGGTCCCTCACGCTGCTCGCATGGATGACGGTCGACTTGGGCCGGCCAGATATCGCCGAGACCCACGCACGCACAGCGTGGGCATGCGCCGAGAACGCCGACCACAATGGCCTGCGTGCCTGGGTTCGCGCCACGCAGCACACGGCCTCGTTCTGGCAGGACGACTTCGAGCGCGCCGCCCAGTACGCCGCCGACGGACTGACCTACGCCACCGGCACCGCGGCCACGTTCCTGGCCAGCGCCTACGCCCTCGACCTCGCCCGGACTGGCAGAGCCAAGCAGGCACGTGACGCGCTGGTAACCGCTCAACGAACCGCTGAAGTGCAGGACGGTCATGCTGACGACCTCGCTGGACCGTTCACCTGTCGTGTAGAACGCGCTGAAGGCTTCTGGTCAGACGCCGCGTTGGCTCTTGGCGAACCGGGTGTCACTGCCGATCACGCGGATCGTGCCGTCGCGCGGTTCGAGGCCAGCCCCGACGACCGGCGGAACCCCGGATCTGAACGCATGGTGCGGCTCCAGCAGGTTCGAGCCCGGCTCGCGCTCGGCGAACTGGAAGGCGCGGCCGACGCCTTGGCTCCCGTACTGGCGACCGCGCCGGAGCACCGAGTGAGACCGTTGCTGCATCGCCTCGCGGAGGTACGTAAGGCAGCCGCCGGATACACCGCCGAGCCGCTCGCAACGCAGATAGGGGACGGAATCCGCGAGTTCGCTCGGCACCCTGTCGTCGCCGAACTGACCAGCTGAACAGGAGGTTCAGTGTCGCAACTGGGACTGATGCGGGACCACTGGTGGTGGCGTCCCGGTTGGAAGGTGGGCCGATCGTTCTACACCTGGCACATCACCTTTGCGGATCAACCTGCAGCTGCAGAGTTGGTCGATGCTTATGCGCCCGCGCTCAGCCAGTTGCCGACGCTCGACCCGGTTCCGTTGGGCTGGCTGCACTTGACGATGCAAGGCATCGGATTCACCGACGAGGTCGACCGAAGCGACGTGGATCGAATCATTTCCGCGGCACAGAAACGGTGCGCACAGTTGGAGCCCTTCACGGTAACGATCGGGCCAGCTCACGTGGACCCGGAGACGATCCAGATGCCGGTTCGCCCGATCGAACCGCTTGCCCGTGTCCGGAGAGCGATCCGCGACGCGATCGGCGAGGTGTGGGGTGCGGAGAACGTCCCTGAGCCTGCCGACGGGTGGCGTGCACACGTCTCACTCGGCTACTCGAATAGCCCCGGTCCAGCCGAGCCCGTCACAACATCGCTTGCCGCGCACGGGAAACACACCGCCGAGGTTACCGTGTCGGCCGTATCACTGATCGACTTGAACCGGGACAACAAGGCTTACGAATGGACAGAAGTCGCGACTGTCCGCATAGGCTCCAAGTCGTGATAGTCGAGCACGAGTCTGTCGTCGTCTGGTAAGCCAAGAAACTGAGAAAAACATGGCCGGTGCCACAACGCGCCAGACGCACGCCACAGACAGCTCATCGAGCACGGCCATAGATCGTGGCAGCCCTGGGCAAATTTACGTGAGACACGTCCTTAGCCACGCAGAGGCTCATCGTCGGCCAGGATGCTCACCATTTCCGGAGGAATGCGAAATGCTAGTGCTTTGACACCACCGTGGTATATAGGAGTTAGTGCCGCATCAACTCCGTTGGCCACGAGGCCAGCCGCTTGAAGGTCACGTGTTATGCGAGCTGTGGGTCGCGTGAATCCTCGCAACATACGGTCATCGTCATAGTCGCTGATTGCATAGATCGCATCGCGATCGATCGTACCGCCAGCTTGAGCTGCGGCCCGGATAACATCGGCTTGTTCTCGCCCTTCAGTCTCAAGGGCTTCGAGGAGGGCGGCGACCCCTGCCTCAGTCCAAGCCGGATGTTCCTCGCTCTCCCGTCGACTGACCCTGGCGACATCCTCGACTGACTCCACGCGTACGGTGACCGCAAGTGCGGAGGCTCGTTTCAACAGGTCAATAGGCCGCACCATGTACAACTGGCGCCCGCAGCTCGTCTTGAGTTCCTCAACCAGCTCGCTCCTTGGACCGAGAAACTCCGAGCGGTACCGCCACCACCAGTCTTCCTTCTCATCGCCGGTCACGAACAGCACGTCCGTACCACGACGGGAAGCCTCTTTGACAGTCTGATACCACACCAGATAGTCGCCTGCAGCCTTCTCTGCAAGGTCGGAGTTCACCTTTTCGGCGTCGAGGTAGCCTGGCGGTTCCTTATTCACAGCCCGGCGATTCCCCTCATTCACAGCTTCCTGCCATTCAGCAGAATCAAGCGCCGGCCCAACTCTATTTTGGAAGAGTTTTTCGAGCCTCACTAGCACCGGTTCGGCGCGACTACCGGCACTCGCACTCGACGAGGCGGGGGTATGAGAATTGATCGCGGCTTCGAGGTCTTCATGGAGCTGACTTACCTTAGCCAACAGCGCCTCTTGCCCAGACATATCGATGGCAGTGGCTTTCGCCCATTGCACGATCGCTGCTTCGGCTGCCCGATGCTGTTTGGCGAGTGCGTCGAGCACCTGCCCGGCAGCGGTGTCTCGGCTTGCGAGGACGCTAAGGCGATTGCGCCAGAACTCTCTGATGACTTGATGTGGCGCCCATAGCCTGTCTTCCAGACTGCTCAGCACTCCCAGGAGATCATCCCGGGTAGATTCATTATATCGATACAGGTTAAGCAGGACATTGGTGTCAACAACCACAAGCGCCGACCGCAGCGCGGTATCGATTTCACCGTCAGATGGCAAGCGGTAGCCCGGAAAGGCGTCGTAAATGCCGCCGTTCAAGGCTTCATGCTCGCTCATCCGTGATCCTCTCCGATCCATAGAAACACCGAAAAGTCTTACTCTCTTCGCGCGCAGCAAGCAGGTCTTGCTATCGCTATCGATGCGGGAGGGCTTGGATGTTACGCGTCGATTTGGGCTGCAGGTCAGGTGCGACGGCAGCTCCTTTTCGCCAGTTAACGAACATCCACCGGGACTGTGAGCCGATCGGCACGACTCCTGATCTTGGAAGCGCGACTTCGGAGACCGAGATCATGCGTTGTATGAGTAACAGCGACAATGCCCCTGCAAGCCTGCAGCTCCGAGGCCTGGACAGGCTGGACAAGCGGCTGATCAACTAGCCGAGCGGGTAGTCGAGCCGCAACTAAGTCCGATCAAGGTCAGCCATGAGCAGGCCCCGGGTTGTTACCGCCAGGCGATCAACGCCAGCGATCGGCCCTGTTGCCAACGTTCACAATCAACGAACTACATGGGTGTTATTACGCCATTCGAGTGGCCGCGCCGCCATTCACTCCTATGGACCTATATCAGAACGCCACAATGATCAAAAATGGACTGCAGAGCAAACGGCATGCAAATGCAGAGAAATCTCGTCCAAGTGCGAGGTGATGCTCGTGGGAGCAGCGGCATATTCCCGCGAGCGTCGACGTATCGGCGCCTCCGACTCGGTGCAGCAGCACAGGGATTGGCTAAGCCTGATTGACGTCGAAGGCCCCTTCTTGGCTCTGCCGGTGCTGCGCACTGTGTGGCCAACTCTCGACTCGCTCGACAAACCCGCGCGGCAGGCGCTGCGAATCGCACACACGCAATGGCAGAGCGCTCCAGATAACTACCAGAGCGCGTGGCTTAACTTTGTCCTTCGTGAGCTGGTCGGTTGGGGCGACGAGCTGGCGTGGAACGACAACGACGTTCTCGCCAATTTTTCACTCGAGGTAGCCGAACATGACACGCGGCTGACTCCATCGTTCGTCCTAATCTCACCTGGCGGTGACGTCAAGCCCACCAGCACCCACGTACTCGGCATGACCATCACACCAGGCGTTCATCCCACGAAGCGGATCCCGGGCGACACCTGGGCGGCTTCACCCGCCGACCGCGTAGCACGTCTCTGCCGACACCACGGTATCCAACTGGGTCTGGTGACGGACGGGCGCTTGTGGACATTGGTCCGGGCTCCTCGAAATGGTGTTACCACAACGGCAACGTTCGATGCCATCGGCTGGCCCGACTCCGCTGAGCGGTTGGTCGTTCGAGCATTCATCTCGTTGCTCGGCCGACACCGATTCTTTGCCGTACCGGATGACGAAAAGCTGGTTGCCCTTCTGGAAAGCAGTAAGAGCACCCAGGAAGACCTAACTGAGGCCCTGGGCGTCCAGGTTCGGCAGGCGGTCGAACTGCTAGTCGCGGCGATTGGTCGAGCTGACACCGTCCAGCGGCAACGCGGCGAGGACGGGCTTGTCCACGTCGACGCTGCCGAGATCTATCGCGGTGCCGTGTCGACGATGATGCGGATCGTATTCCTGCTCTTCGCGGAGGAACGCGGACTCCTACCGGCAGACAACGAACTCTATGCAACCGCATATTCGGCTGGGCGCCTTTGTGCTGAGCTCGAACGACAGGCACTTGAAACCAGCGAGGACGACCTCGAACATAGCTATGCCGCCTGGCATCGACTGCTTGCCCTCTTCGAGGCCGTGTACTACGGCGTCGACCACCATCGACTGTCGATGTATCCGCACGACGGCTCGTTGTTCGACACTACGACCTATCCATGGTTTCCCCGCACCATCGACGACCGGACAGTCCTGCACATACTCCGCGCGGTGCAATACGTGGAGACCGGAACTGGAAAGTCGCGAGAACGGCGCAAGCTCTCTTTCCGCGAGCTGAACGTCGAGCAGATCGGGTATGTTTACGAGGGGTTGCTAGCATACGACGGTTTCCGCGCTGAGGAAGTCACCGTTGGGCTGATCGGCAAGGAAGGCGCAGAGGCAGAGGTACCGCTGCGCGAGCTCGAAGACCTCGCCGCACGGAGCCCGAATATGTCAGCATTGGCACACTCACTGGCGGAAAAGTACAAATCCTCCGGAATCGGCTCTGCAGGGTCCCTAACGAAGAAACTGAACGGTTTCACTGCCGTGAGCCGTTTAGAGGTACACAAGAACTTGCTCTCAACAGTTCGCGGTGACGTCAGCCTCGCAGACCGGCTGCTCCCGTTCTTCCAACTCATTCGCCACGACCTGCGACAACTACCCTTCGTCATCCTGCCTGGCGAACTGTTCGTCACCGAATCTCCGTTGCGCAAGAATACCGGGACGCACTACACGCCTCGACAACTCGCCGAGCAGGTCGTCGTCCGCGCACTCGAACCTCTTGTTTACTCCCCAGGTCCACTGCAGACTTCCAATAGGTCGAAGTGGCAGCTGAAGAAACCGAACGAGATCCTCGCCCTCAAAGTCGCGGACGTCGCTATGGGATCTGGGGCATTCCTCGTCTCGGCAGCTCACTACCTCGCCGATCGGCTAGTCGAATCGTGGATTTACGATGGCGATGAAGCTGCGCTCCTGTCGCAGATCTCGCGAGTTACCGGCGAAGTGGATGACGACCCAGTCGTTATCCGAGCTCGGCGACAGGTCATCGAACGGTGCCTCTACGGGGTGGACATCAACCCTGCGGCCGTGGAAATCACAAAGGTCTCTCTGTGGTTAATCTCCCTGGATCCTGAGCTGCCCTTCACGTTCCTCGACGACCGCCTCAAGGCTGGTGACTCACTGCTTGGCATTACCTCCGAGGAGCAACTGTGGCATATGCATCTGGACCCGATCCGAGGGCAGACTATCCACTCAGACCTGTTCCAGTGGACGGCTCCAGGCCAGGCTCTCCTCGAAAAGCTGGCCGACGACCGCCTGCGAATCACGGAGATCTCCGTGGACGTCGACCCGCTCGCAGGTCTCGCAGAAAAGCGAAAACTGCTCGCCGAAATTGAACAGAACGTCGCACAGTTGCGCATGGTAGCCGATCTACTGACCGGTTCCGCGCTGGCGAACGCTGCCTATGGAGTACGTGGGTTGGATCATGGGTCGGTGACAGCAGCCAAATTTGCAACCGATGCGACTCGTGATGGCCTCGTGGAACCCGCATCCAGGAAGGCGCGCCAGTGGCTCCAAACTGACCAGCCGTCAGAGTGGTTCGAGCGACGCCCCTTCCATTGGCCGCTGGAGTTCCCCGAGGTCTTCCGGCATGGTGGCTTTGACGGTGTCATAGGGAACTGGCCGTACTTGGGCGGCCAGAAGCTCACCGGAACCCTCGGCACCGCTTATCGTGAGTACTTGGTGCACGGATTGGCGGATGGCGTCCGTGGCAGCGCCGACCTTATTGCGTACTTTGTACTGCGCGCTGCCAAGTTGGTCAGACAGGATGGCGCAATCGGTCTGGTGGCCACGAACACCCTCGCACAAGGTGATACCAGGCAGGTCGGTCTCGATCAGCTTCTGGCAGGCGGCATCATCATCTATGACGCCATCAAAACCATGCCGTGGCCATCAAAGAGCGCAGCTCTAGAATGCTGCGTCGTTTGGGCGACCCCGCTCAAGGTTCTCACCGGCCGAGGTATGACCGCATCTCTCGACCCGCCAGCACGAGTTTCCGGCACGGCAGAACGACTGGACGCGAATCGAGGTGTCGCGTTCATAGGCTCATACGTCTTAGGCCTTGGCTTCACCATGCATCCAGATGAGGCCGAAGCCCTTATCAACAACAATCCACGAAACACCGACGTGCTATTCTCATATTTGAATGGCCAAGACCTCAACTCCCATCCGAACTTCGCACCGAGCCGATGGGTGATCAACTTCCATGACTGGCCACTAGAACGCGCCAAACGTTACCCCGAATGTTACGATCAGGTTGTTCGTCTAGTGAAGCCTGAACGTGATCACAATAATCGGAAAGCTAGGCGCGACCGGTGGTGGCAGTATGCCGAACGGGCGCCTCAGATGCTGCGCGCTGTCGCCAATCTCCAACGAATTATCGTAATCACGCGCGTAAGTAAGACAGTAATTCCCGCGATGGTGCCTGCGGGTCAGGTGATCTCGGAGGCTGTAGTCGTGTTCGCCACAGAGGACACCGCCGTACTCTCGTTTCTTTCCAGCTCCGTCCACTACTGGTGGGTTAAGTCTCGAGCATCGTCGATGAAAGCAGATCTTCGCTACACACCTTCTGACGTTTTCGAAACACTGCCGCTACCTCCTCTCAACGATGAGCTACGACAACTCGGCCAGGAGCTGGACTCGTACCGTCGACAAGTGATGGATGGTCGGCAAGCTGGGCTCACTAAGACCTACAACCTGGTGTTCGATCCTCACTGCAGCGACAGCGACATCGCGGTACTGCGCCGCATCCATCGAGATATTGATGAGGCCACCATTCGTGCCTACGGCTGGCAAGAGCGCATCGATGCCGTGGGCGGGCTCGACCACGGCTTCCACCTCGCGGGCCGGGAGACCCGGTACACGATCGGACCAGCCGCGCAGCGTGAACTCCTGGACAGCCTGCTCGAGCTCAATCACGAGCGCTACGCCGATGAGGTCGCCCGCGGTCTTCACATCAAGAGCCGCCGTACTGGCAAGCGCCAATCTGAGGTGCAGGAGGAACTGGAGCTGGGACTCGACGACACGAACGAGTGACATACGCAGGTCTCGATGTCTCCTTTGCGCGACATTTTCCGCCGATCTGTTACGCCCAACACCTACGCCCACGACACGACTGAGCAGGTGCCATGCGGGGAGAGGGCTTGCCAGGACCATGTCAGTGATCTTGGCGAGCGCTCTCGACCTTGCAAAGCGCCCAGCGTAACTTGACGCAGAGTCACTGGTGATTACGGGCAGGGGTGTGCATGGCCGACGCGGCGACGACGGAACTCAAAACTGGTTCTCTGGTCTCGATACGTGGGCACAAGTGGGTGATCAGCGAAATCGACGCGACCGGCGGCAACACGCTGGTATCACTACAGAGCGTGGAGGACGGTCGGTTCGGCGACACGCTCGATGTGATCTGGGAGGTCGAGCCCGGTCGCCAAGTTCTGCCCAGTGGGTCGTTGCCCGAAGTCACTGAGCAGGGCTTCGACCCTCCAGAACAGCTGGCGGCGTTCCTCGACGCCGTGCGTTGGTCCGCAGTGACATCCGCCGATACCCGCACTCTCCAGGCCCCATACCGCTCGGGCGTGGCGATCGAGGACTACCAACTGGAGCCGCTGGCCAGGGCGGTCGCGGCACCGCGTGTGAACCTGCTGCTCGCTGATGACGTCGGTCTCGGCAAGACCATCGAGGCCGGCCTGGTTGCTCAGGAGCTGCTGCTCCGCCACCGCACCCAGCGAATCATGGTTGTGTGCCCGGCTGGACTCGTCACGAAGTGGCAGGACGAGATGGCCGAGAAGTTCGGCCTGGATTTCACCATCATCGACTCAGAGCGGTGCGCGCAGGTCCGTCGTGACTTCGGCAGCGCAGCCAACCCGTTCAACGTCTATCCACGCACCATCATCAGCCTGCCATGGCTGCGCGGCGCCAAGGCCCAGCGTCTCTTGGACGAGGTATTGCCAGCCGACGGCCCTTCTTACCCTCGCGCATTCGACCTGCTCATCCTCGATGAGGCCCACCACGTCGCCCCAGCTGCGCCCAAACAGGTCTACGCCGTGGACTCTCAGCAGACCAAGTTGATGCGCAGGCTCGCACCGCACTTCACTCACCGGCTGTTCGTCTCTGCCACGCCGCATAACGGCTACCAGGCCTCCTTCACCGCTTTGCTGGAGATGCTGGACGACCAGCGCTTCGCTCGCGGGGTCGAACCTGGCAAGGAAGCGGTTGCCGAGACCGTGGTGCGCCGGCTCAAGGCGGACATCACGGACGCGGATGGCAATCCGCGGTTCGCGCAGCGGAAGGCCAGTGCCATTTCGGTGCTCTATCCGGAGTCCGAGCGCGAGATCCACAGTGTGCTCACCCGGTTCGCGGCACTCCGCCGTAAGAAGCTCACCACCCGTCGCGGGCAGAAGGCCACCGACCTAGTGACGCTGCTATTGAAGAAGCGCTTGTTCTCCAGCCCTGCCGCCCTGGCACACACAATCGACGTGTATCTGACAACGCTGCGCAACAGAGGCGGCGCTCCCGCGTCGGCGGAGGACGACATTCCGGAATGGATGGAAGACTTCTTCGACGACATCGCCACATACGACGATGAACGGCTGGCGGAAGCGGAGGACGATGCTCTCGACCGCGCCCGTCCGATGCAGCCGGATGCTGACGATGACGAGGTCTCCCTGCTGCAGAGCATGAGCGAGTGGGCTCTGGCGCATGAAGCGGAGCCTGACGCCAAGGCACGAGAACTGATCAAGTACCTGACAGCGGTGTGCCGGCCGGACGGCAAGCGCTGGACAAACGAGCGCGTGGTGGTGTTTACCGAGTATCGCGATACCCAGCTGTGGCTGGCCAACCTGCTGCGGCAGGAAGGCCTGGCCGGTGACCGGCTGGCAGAGCTGCATGGCGGCATCAGCCCAGACAACCGCGAGCAGCTGCGTCTCGCATTTCAGAAGCACCCCACCGAGCACCCCGTGCGCATCCTGCTCGCTACGGACGCCGCCAGCGAAGGCATCGACCTGCAACGGCACTGCCACCGGCTGGTGAACTACGACATCCCGTTCAATCCGAACAAGCTGGAGCAACGCATCGGCCGCATCGACCGCTACGGCCAAACCGAGACCCCGGACATCCGCCACTTCGTCGGCACAGGCTGGGAGGGCGCGGTTGGCACTTACGAGGCGGACCTGGAGTTCCTCTCCCGGGTCGCGAAGAAGGTCTCAGACATGGAGGCAGACCTCGGGTCAGTGAACGCTGTGCTCGCAGCCGAGGTACAGCGGCGAATGCTCGGCCTGCCACCCACGGTCGATGTTGACGCCGCAGGCCAAACCGCACAGAAGCTGGCGGCAGAGTCGAACGTGCGCGACCAGGTGCGAAGACTGCGTGCTCATCTCGACGATACGGTTCGCGAGCTGGGCATCACGCCGACCCGGGTGAAGCGCGTAGTAGACACGGCACTAAATCTCGCCAGACAGCAACCGCTGCGTTCACACCTGGACGAGAAACACTTCGCCGAGGGGCTTTACGACGTGCCGACGCTGACAGGTTCATGGGTTCGCGCGAGTGACGGGTTGTTCGAGAAGTTCCAGGGCACGAGCCAGGACAGCAGGCGCAAGCGCCACGTCGAACCCCGCCAACTACCGGTGACGTTCGATCAGGAGGTGGCGCGTGGCCGTGACGACGTCGTGCTCGCTCACCTCAACCATCCGCTGGTTGCTATGTCCACCCGACTGCTGCGAGCGGCGGTGTCCAACGACGACGTCGGCCTGCGCCGCGTCACGGCCGTGGTGAGCGACGACCCAGCGCTGGAGGACGTGCTGGTCGGTGCCTACTCTCGATTCGTGTTGGTCGGCGCGGACGGCGTGCGACTGCATGAAGAAGTGCTGTATGCGGGCGGCTGGGCGCCAGAGACTGGCCGCTTCCGAAGGCTGGAGAACCTGACCACTCTGGGCGGCATATTGGATCGAGCGCTCACCTCCGGGACACCGGCGTCCGATCCGGTATGGCGGCGCGTCGCCGCACGCTGGCCGCGCATTTCTGAAGGTCTGGTCAACGCGATCGACTGGCGCACCAAAACTCGGCTCGAGTCGCTGAAGAATCGACTAGCCCAGCGGGAGCAGGAAGAGCGCGCTCGCATCAACCATGTCATCGACCAGTTCTCTGCCACCTTGCGCGCGAAACTGACCGAAGAAGACGAGGAAGGCGTTCTGTTCAGGGAGATAGACGCCAAGTCGGCCGAGGAACTCACCCAGTACCGACGGGATCGGCAGATGTGGCAACAACGCCTAGACAGTCTGTCGGACGAACGTGACCGTGAGCTTCACGCGATCACCGCTCGCTACAGCCAGCAGGAACCGCATCGATTCCCGGTCGCTGTTGTGTTCGTCGTGCCGAAGCGGGAGGCCACCCGATGAACTCCCAGTCGATTGGCCGCGGACGTCGCCGCTCACACGCCCCGGACAGCGCCGAGCAGCACCGGGACTGGCTGAACCTGATCGAGGTCAGCGGTCCATTCCTGTCCATGCCCGTGTTGCGCAACGCCTGGCCAGCCCTGGATGCCTTGGAGAACAAACCCGCGTTGCGGTCAGCGCACGCCAACTGGCTGGCTGACCCCGTTAGCGGTCAGCGGTTGTGGGTCGAGTACGTGCTCGGTGACCTGCTCGGCTGGACGAGCGGCCCCGAACCCGCCCTGGTTTGGAACGACATATCCGACCTGGACGCCCTCTCTATGGATGTGGCCGAGCACGACGCCCGTGTGGTGCCCGACTTCGCTTTGGTTCGGCCTGGTGAGGACGCCAAGCCGGGCACCACTGAACTGCTGGGATTGTTGTGCCCACCAGGCTCATCGCCGACCGCGCGGATCAGCGGCGAGTCATGGGCGGCCACGCCTGCGGACCGCTTGGCACGGTTGTGCCGCCACCATGAGGTAGAACTCGGCCTCGCCACCGACGGACGCTGGTGGACCATGGTGTGGGCGCCGCGCAGCAAGGTCACCACCACCGCCACGTTCGACGCGGTCTCCTGGCCAGAGAAGGCCGAGGAATACGTCGTACGCGCATTCCTGTCGCTGTTGCGCCGTGAGCGATTCTTTGGGGTGCCCGACAACGAGAAGCTCGTCAACCTGTTGAAGGACAGCGAGGATTCGCAGGAGGAGATCACCGAGGCCCTCGGCGTGCAAGTGCGCCAGGCCGTCGAACTGCTAGTTGCCGCGATCGGACGCGCAGACACCACGCTCCAGGCGCGCGGTGAGCCTGGACTGTCCTACGAGGACGCACACGACGTGTACCGTGGTGCGGTCTCGGTAATGATGCGCATCGTCTTCGCGCTCTTCGCCGAAGAGCGCGGCCTGCTTCCCGCCGACAACGAGCTGTACACCAACTCGTACTCCGCCGGCCGCCTGTGTGCCTTGCTGGAACAGCAGGTGCGCGAAGGCAGTGAGGACGACCTCGAGCACAGCTCGCAGTACTGGAACAGGCTGCTCGCCCTGTTCGACGCGGTCTACTGCGGCGTCGAGCACCCCCGGCTCACGATGCACCCGCACGACGGATCGCTGTTCGACCCCATGCGGTTCCCGTGGCTGCCGAGCACCATCGACGACCGCACCGTGTTGCACATGCTGCGTGCGGTGCAGTACGTCGAGATCGGCAGCGGCAAGAGCAAGGAGCGGCGGAAGCTGTCGTTCCGCGAGCTGGACGTCGAGCAGATCGGCTACGTCTACGAGGGCTTGCTCTCCTACGACGGCTTCCGTGCAGACGAGGTGGTCGTCGGCCTCATCGGCAAGGCCGGTGAGGAAAAGGAGGTCAACCTGCGTGAGCTGGAGGGCTTCACCGCTCGCTGTGCCGATGTCCCCACGCTGGCCAAGGCCATAGCCGAGGCGTACAAGGACCACAAAATCGGCTCGGCCAAGGGCTTGGAGAGGGCACTCAAACCGCTGGCTGGCAACGACAAAGAGGAAGCCCGACGCAAACTGCTTGCCGCCTGTGGGGGTGATGCCACACTTACCGACCGGCTGCTGTCGTTCTACGGCGTGATCCGTCAGGACCTGCGCGAGCTACCGGTTGTGATCATGCCCGGTCAGTTGTACGTGACCGATTCGCCGCTGCGCAAGAACACCGGCACCCACTACACACCTCGGGACCTCGCCGAGGAGGTCGTCGAGGGGGCCCTTGAACCGGTGGTATACGAGCCAGGTCCACTTCAGACAGCGGATAAGAGTCAGTGGAAGCTGAAGTCCAGCAAGGACATTCTGTCGCTCAAGGTCGCCGACATCGCCATGGGCTCAGCCGCCTTCCTGGTTGCGGCGTCCCGCTACCTCGGCGGCAAGCTCATCGAAGCCTGGACCGAGGAAGGCGACCCACGGGCCAGCGAGTACACGTCAGCCGAGCCGCCCGGCGACACCGACGTGGACCCGGTGGTGATCGAGGCTCGTCGGCAGATCATTGAGCACTGCCTCTACGGCGCAGACATCAACGAGATGGCTGTAGAGAT
Source organism: Actinocrispum sp. NPDC049592 (assembly GCF_040675465.1). Lineage (NCBI taxonomy): Bacteria > Bacillati > Actinomycetota > Actinomycetes > Pseudonocardiales > Pseudonocardiaceae > Actinocrispum > Actinocrispum sp. NPDC049592. The sequence goes on from NZ_JBFAPA010000009.1 coordinate 62,441, forward strand.
GGCCAAGCTGTCGCTATGGCTGGTGTCCATGGACCCCAACCGTCCATTCACATTCCTAGACGACCGCCTCGTAACGGGCGACTCACTGCTCGGCATCACCTCGCTCGACCAGCTCGCGTACCTGCACTTGGACCCGAAGAAGGGCCGCGAGATCCACGAGGCAACACTGTTCGACGAAACGGACAAGATCCGAGCACTTTTGTCGGAAGTCGCGAACCTACGCCGCGGACTCGCCGACATCGATGGGTCTACTCTGGACGGCCTCGCCCGCAAGCGCAAACTTCTCGACAGATCCGGGCACATGACCGCTCGTGCGCGTGTCTTCGCCGATCTTGTCGTCGGTGCGGCGTTGGCGCACGCGAGCCGAGGGGAGCGTGGCCTGCGCGACGGCTCTATCCTCGCCGCCGACTACGCCAAGCGCCTCAGCATCGTCGAGGCAGAGGTGCACGAGAAGGTACGCGAGTGGCTGGATAGCGACCTGCCCGTCGGGGCTTTCCGCCGAGAGACCTTGCACTGGCCGCTCGTATTTCCAGAGGTCTTCGAACAAGGCGGATTCGATGCTGTAATCGGAAACCCACCCTTTCTCGGCGGATCGAAGATAAGCGGTTCGAGCGGATCATCCTATCGCGAATACCTAATGCAAGCGATCGCCAGGGGAGTCAAGGGAAATGCGGACCTTATTGCATACTTCGCCATTCGGGTCCACAATCTCATAAGCTCACACGGGCAGAGCGGAATCATTGCAACCAACACGCTAGCTCAAGGTGACACACGAATGGTAGCCCTGGATCAGCTCGTGTCAGCTGGCATAACCATACGTCTCGCCATCAAGTCCAAGCCTTGGCCATCAAGGAGTGCAACACTCGAGTTCTGCGTTATTTGCGCAAGCCGATCGGTTGTCTCGATCGACTCCGCGAAATACCTAGATGGACAACGAGTCTCTGGAATTACTTCTAGCCTGGATCCAGTATCACGTACAACTGGTACGCCGCATCAGCTTAGGGCGAGCAAGGGAATCGCGATATACGGCACATACGTACTCGGCATGGGATTCACGATGAAACCCAGCCAGGCGCAGGATATGATCCAGCGCGATAGCCGCAACAGGGAGGTGTTGTTTCCATATCTCAACGGAGAGGACGCCAATTCCTCGCCGCGCTGTAGCGCCAGTAGATGGATAATAAACTTCCACGATTGGCCAATGTGTCGCGCACAGGAATATTCTGACTGCTTCGACCATGTTGTTCGATTTGTAAAGCCGGAGCGCAGCCAGAACAATAATGAACAAGTTCGCAGGAATTGGTGGCAATACAAGCGTCCAACGGTCGACCTATATCGATCCATTGCCGGGCTTACTCGGGTTATTGTACTCACATTGATAAGCAAGACTATGATGCCGGTAATGGTGTCGACTGGCCAGGTTTTCGCCCACAAGCTTGCAGTATTTGCGACCGATGACACGGCCATGCTGGCATTGCTGTCAAGCGCCCCTCATTACTGGTGGACTGTTCGTCGCAGTTCAACGATGAAGACGGACATCAACTACTCACCGTCGGATGTGTTTGAGACGTTTGCGATGCCGGAGTTGAACCGGGAGCTTCGGGAATTGGGTGATGCGCTCGACAAGTTTCGGCGGGATGTGATGCTGTCGCGGGATTCGGGTTTGACGAAGACCTACAACCTGGTGTTCGAGCCGGATTGTCGTGACACTGACATCGAAGAGCTGCGGCGGATTCATCGAGAGATCGACGAGGCTACTATTCGCGCTTACCATTGGGAGAATCGTATCGAGAAGGTCGGCGGGCTGAACCACGGGTTCCATAAGGTTGGACGCGAGACCCGATACACGATTGGCCCGGCTGCGCAGCAAGAGATCCTCGACAGCTTGTTGGAGCTGAACCACGAGAGCTACGCCAAGGAATTGACCAAAGGCTTGCACGACAAGAAAAGGCGCAAGGCAACCGAAGAAGGAACGCTGTTCTGATGCTCGGCCACCCTGAACTGCGATCACGCCTCTACCCTGGACAGGGGCCGTCATGACGGACAGCGATGCTCTATTTCCCAACCCGAACGGCGAGCAAGCCGCGCTGGACGTAACCGCGTCCAAAGAACCCGAACGGCCAGACACGTTCGCTGTACTGGATAGGCCACAGACGTTTCCGGAGGTTAGCTCGTATCAAGTCCGGGACCAGTTCCAGGAGCTAGTCGAGCGTGACCTACTTGGGCCGTGGGGTGACGAGCGCGAGGAGTTTCGGCCACGCGCCAGTGGTCCGCGCGACCGGTACCTCGTGGGCATGCTTGGGCCGAAACATGAGCCACGTGACATCCGGAAGGCTGCAGACTCTGTGGTAGACACGGAGTCCGGTGTGCAGGGTGAGGGCGCCGATAGCGACCTCCCCGAAGTATTGACGCCGCAAAACTTGGGGCGGATCTGGGCGTCCTCGATGGGCCTATCGTGTTGCGTGGACGGTGAAACCGACGTCGTAGCAGTCACCGCCGAATGGGGTTCGTACGGCAAGCGTGACAGCACCGATGACGACGGCAACAAGCGCACTGTATGGGCGCGTGAGCCCGTGTCGCACACGCTGGAGGTTCGACTCACTGATCGGCCTGACACCCGTATCCCACTAACCGCGGCGACCGTCGACGAGCCGGGCGTGCAACTGGCGGTGTCGGTCCGCGATCGCGGGGGCAAGCGCACCGTTGAGGTGACGCTCGTCAATGCGCAAGTTGCGCCAGATTCCTACGTCGACACGGCATGGCTGTTTCAGGCCAAGCTCACCGTCCTCGCCATGGACGGGCAGAGCCCGATTTTCCATCCCATTGATGATCCGCTGGACAGCGAGCAGTCTATTGAGGACACAGAGGAAGCGCACCTGCGACTGCTCTATCGCAATCAGCTGAAATACGCGACCGGGCACAATGTCGCCGTCCACGTGCACGTCGAGACCAACTCTCGCCGAGCGCACAAGCTGGAGACAACGTGGCTGCCGGTCTATAACGTGGCAGCCACTGTAGCGCCCAGCGGTTCCAGCACCGGGCTGGCCGGCACCGAGCTCTCCATGGATGCGCTCGCCAGCGCAAGGCCGGAGGACTTGCGAGCTGGCCTCGCACCACTCGCCAACGGATATGCCGCCTGGCTCGATAAGCGTGAAGCCGAGATCGGCGAGCTGCCCGAGAGCCTGCGATCAACCGCCGAGTCGGCTGTGTTCACCGCGCGCCGAGCATGCGAGCGCATTCGAGCAGGCATAACGCTGCTCACCGACCCGACGACAAGGGGACATGCTGACGCGCTGCGAGCGTTCCAGTTCGCCAATCAGGCCATGGCCGCCCAGCGTCGGCATACCGAGATCGGGCGCCTGCGCGAAAATCCCGACATCAGTTACGCCGAGGCGAAGGCAAAGGTAGAGGCTCGCGGTGCCGCCTCTGCGTCGTGGCGGCCATTCCAGTTGGCGTTCGTGCTGCTGAACCTGCCGTCGCTGGCCGATCCTGACCACCCTGAGCGCGCTGCTAGCAGCAACGCGATCGTTGACCTGCTGTTCTTCCCTACCGGAGGCGGCAAGACCGAGGCCTATCTCGGCCTGACCGCATTCACCTTCGCTATCCGCCGCCTGCAAGGCATCGTGGGCACCGGGGAACAGTCCCGCAACGGCGCGGCAGGCGTTGCGGTACTCATGCGCTACACCTTGCGTTTGCTTACCGCGCAGCAATTCCAGCGCGCGGCGACGTTGGTGTGCGCGGCCGAGGTGCTACGGCGAGAAGACGAGATCACCTGGGGTCGTGAGCCATTCCGCATCGGTTTGTGGGTTGGCGGCGGTGTCTCGCCCAACTGGTACGAGCAAGCTGCTGGACAAGTCGCCGAAGCTCGCGAGGCTGGCGGCCGCATCCGGGTGAACGTGCTGCAGACCCTGTCCTGCCCGTGGTGCGGTGCCGCGCTACTGGCGCATCGTGACATGCATACCGACGCCGACGCCCACCGCATCTATCTCTATTGCCCCAATGCCGAGGGCGCACAGGCATGCCCATTCTCACGAACGCAGTCCGCCGAAGGGCTGCCGATCTTCACGGTGGACGAGGAGATCTACCGCTACGCGCCCAGCCTGGTGATCGCGACGGTGGACAAACTTGCACAGCTTCCGTGGAAGGGCTACGCAGGCATGCTGTTCGGCCGCGTGCATCAGTACTGCCCACGGCACGGGTTCCGACACGAGGATCTAGACCCCAAGGTCGACTGTCGGAGCAAGCACAACAAAAAGGCCAAACACCCTGCCGTCACTAGCCAGCCGATCGTCCAGCTCCGCCCACCGGATCTGATCATCCAGGACGAGCTGCACCTCATCTCCGGCTCGCTCGGTACCACCGTGGGCCTGTTCGAGGCTGCTGTGGACGAGTTGTGCACCTGGACCACGCCTTCCGGCATTCGGGCCGCACCGAAGATCGTGGCGTCCACCGCTACTACCAAGCGGGCGGCAGAGCAGGTTCGCGGCATCTTCGCCCGCGACCTGGCAATCTTCCCGCCACAGGTCACCGACGTGGCCAACACATTCTTCTCCCGTCAGGTTCCGGTGACCGAAAAGAATCCAGGCCGCCGTTACCTCGGTCTCTGTGCCCACGGCGTGCGGCTGAAGTCTGCCGAGATCCGGCTCGCGGAGATCCTGCTGCTGGCAGGGCAGACTGTGTTCGACACCTACGGCGAGCCGGCTGACCCGTACATGACGGTCGTCGGCTACTTCAATGCCACCCGCGAGCTCGCTGGTATGCGCCGCTACCTCGACGACGACGTCACCACCCGCGTTCGCAGGCACGGCTGGATCCGGGATATCTCCAACCGTCTGATCGGCGCGGCCTCGATGCTCACGATCCAGGAGCTGACCTCTCGAATTTCCTCGGGCGAGATCAGTGACGTGCTCAAACACCTCGAGATCGGCTTCGACCCTGAGTTGGACACTTCGGCTCGGCGCCGCGCCATCGCCGACAACTGGCGTGAAGTGCTCGACGCCAATCGAGGCAAGTCGCTGCACAGCGCAAGCCGGCTGAAGGAACATCGGCTGGCCGATCGTGCCGCCGGGCGGAACAAGAGCGGCCGAACGCCTGCCGACACCGTCCTAGCGACATCAATGCTGCAGGTCGGTGTCGACGTTTCCCGGTTCGGTCTGATGGTGGTGACTGGTCAGCCTAAGAACACCGCCGAATACATCCAGGCGTCATCCCGCGTCGGCCGTGACTCCCGCCGTCCGGGGTTGGTGGTGATGCTGTACAACTGGACCCGGCCGCGGGATCTCGCGCACTACGAGGACTTCGAGCATTATCACGCGACGTTCTACCGGCAGGTCGAGGCATTGTCGGTGACGCCTTACACGCGTCGTGCGCTGGACAAAGGCACGGCTGCAACCTTCATCGCCGCCGTGCGCAACGCGGTGGAATCGAACTCACGCAACCGAGATGCCCAACAGGTCGATCTGGACGGGCCGCTTGTGCGACGCATCATCGATCGAATGCTCGCTCGCGCTGAGACCGTGTATGGCGAGCGCGGCCGCGACTACCTCAGCGAGCGACTCGCCAGGCTCATCGACGTATGGAAGCAACGAAAAGTCGGCTCCACACAGCTTGGCTATGAGAAGCAAGTCACCAAGCAACAACTGCTCACCCCGCTGCTGCGTGCGCCGAGCGAGGGAGCATGGCAGGAAACCACTGTCGGACGATCGATGCGCGAGACCGAGAACGAGATCAACCTGCTCGTTCCTGGTGGTGAGGAACTCTACGCGCCCATATATGGCGCTCCAGAGTGGACATTTGCACCACCCGACTCCATTTCGGACTCCGACGATCATGATTCTGGTGACGAGTTTGGCGAGACAGCGTGGAGCGAGCCAGTGAGAACCAGGAGCGGCCGATGAGCGCACACCACCGCCGCCGCGTTGGCTCAGTACGTCCCAGCCACTTGATGTTCACCAGTGGCGTGGGCGCACTGGTCGACATGCCGAACTTCTCCGTGCTGATCCGTGGCCTAGACGACTGGAACTTCGATCCGGTGAAGGGTCGGGAGGACTGGGGCCCAATCGACGAGCCTCGCCTGCTCGGCGCGGTACGTGCCATCGCGGGCATGAGGGTCAATGAGTTGCTGCCCGCACCGTGGCTGGACGGCATCGACAGCGACCCTGCCGGGCCTGCATCCCGCGTTGGAGTGCCGACCATGCCATTCCCGGCGTGGCTGCGCTGCACGGCGTGCAACGAACTCGCCGCCGTCGATTCACAGATTTTCTGTTTCGAGAACGACAAGGCACGGCGGCCACACGACGCCCGGTTCTTCCACGACAGCTGCACTAGAAAGAAATCCGGCCGGCGCCCTCTCGCCGTACCCGCTCGGTTCGTGCTGGCGTGCACGGCTGGGCACCTGGACGACTTCCCGTACCGGGAGTTCGTGCACCGCGGCGATGCCTGCCCGAAGGCGCCTCAGCCACGTATGCAGATGGACGATCGCGGCGGCAACCTCGGGGCAAACGTTCAGATCCGCTGCATCAGTTGCGGGCAGCAGCGCAACATGCGCGAAGCCATGGGGCAGCGAGGCGAGCAGAACCTGCCTCGTTGCCGGGCCCGCCATCCACACCTCGGGACGTTTGAGACAAGCGGATGCAGCTCGCCGCTACCTCCGAAGGTGCTGGTGACCGGCGCATCCAACCAGTGGTTCGCACAGACACTGTCCGCCCTCTCGGTACCTGCCAGTTCAGGCAGTGAGCTGGACACCCTGGTTGAGAAGCACTGGGGCGCTATCTCCCCGTTGCCAAGAGGGATGTATATGTACGCGCGGGAGCAAGTGGCTGCGTTCCGCCTGCTCGGCAAGTGGAGCGACGACCAGATCGAAGAATCAGTCCAACGCGTCCGCTCCGCTAAGGAGAAGACCGAGCAAGAACCTGACATGGGGTATCCGGACCTGCGCACGGCTGAATGGCAAGCGTTCACCGCTGCGGAGTGGAGCGAGCCGAACGATGACTTCACCCTGTACCGCGCGATAGAAGGCGTGCCTTTGCCGCTAAAGGGATACTTCGAGGATGTCATCCAGGTCGAGCGGCTGCGGGAAGTCCGTGCCCTCGTAGGTTTCACACGTCTCGATGCGCCGGATCCTGACGACCCCGACCTAATCACCGTCGCACCACTGTCTAGAGACCACCCAAGTTGGGTTCCCAGCAGCGAGGTGCGTGGTGAAGGGATCTTCCTCCGGCTTCCCGACAACCTGCTGAACCGCTGGGTCGAGCGGGTGAGCGACACAGACGCCATGCACAAGCACCGGGACGCCTACGCACAGTTCCGCAAGAACCGGTATTCAGATCGAGTGCAGGGTCCGTTCGATCCGATGATGCACTGGCCCGGAGAGCGCTACATCGCCCTGCACACGGTGTCACACTTGCTGATTCGCACCATCGCGCTGGAATGCGGCTACAGCTCTGCCAGCCTGTCCGAGCGCATATATGCAGGTACCGATGACGATCCGCGCAGCGGAATCCTGATCTACACGGCCGTCCCCGATGCCGAGGGCACTCTCGGCGGCTTGGTCTCGCAGGCTGAGCCGGAACGACTGGTCCGGCTCACCCGGCGGGCCTTGCAGGATGCCCTGCGCTGCTCGTCTGACCCTTTGTGTGCAGAGCGGCTGCCCCAGCCGCCAGCCGACTTCCTGCACGGTGCCGCGTGCCACGTCTGCCTGTTCGTGTCCGAGACGACCTGTGAACGAGGAAACCGCTTTCTTGACCGGCGGTTCGTCGTCCCCGTGGACGAGCCCGAGCTGGCGCTCTTCCCCGGAGCACCATGAGGGCGTTCGAGGCTGCTGCTACCGCAGCGGCACCCACGCTGGGTGCAGCAGGGTTACGCGCGCTCGCCGACCGGATCAGTGCGGGCTGGCCCGAAAACGCGGTGCTGTCGGGGATGGGCCGCGGTTTCGGCGAGGCCGCCCGTCCGGTCCTGCGCGTACTTGAACGCGACGGAACACCGCCCGCACAGTCTGCCGCGTTCCTGCGCGGTTTGGCCGCGGGCTGCGCGCTTCAGACGACCGCAGTCAGCGTCGAAACGGTGTGGAGTGGGCCAAGCAGCCACTCGGTGCCAGTACGCGCCACCGCCCAAGCGTTGATCCAGGTGGTCACCGAGGCCACCAGCGAATTGCTGATGATGACCTACTCGGCGAAGCGGCACGACCCGCTGCGAGAAGCGCTGGCATCGGCCATCGCGCGGGGTGTGCAAGTCACGGTCGTCGTAGAGACGTTGCAGGGTGCGGGAAGTGCGCTCGCCGGTGCCGAGCCCGCAGCAGCCTTCGCCGGCATCGGCGGGCTCCAATTGTGGCACTGGCCCGTTGAGCGGCGCGCCGAGTCCAGTTCGAAGTTGCACGCCAAGCTCGCCGTCGCCGACCGGCGCGTCCTGCTGGTCTCCAGCGCGAACCTCACCCAGTCCGGTGTCGAGAAGAACATCGAGGCGGGCGTACTGATCCGCGGTGGGAGCGCGCCTGCACGTGCCGCCGAGCACATCGTGGAGCTGAAGTCCAAGGGTGTGCTGGCTCGGTTGGCGGTCAGTGGCGGAGGTGGGCCGTGACTGCCACGCCATGCGAGTCCCCATCTCGGAGGGTCCTATGGCCCAACGCAAGTTGATCAATGACCGATACGAGCTGCAGCGGCTACCCGTCGCGCATGGCGGCATGGGTGAGGTGTGGGCAGGACGGGACACCAAGCTGGACCGCGAAGTTGCTGTCAAGTTCATCCGCTTCCCCGAAGGCGCACCGGACCAGGAGCTCATCCGAAGGTTCGTTCGAGAGTCGCGGATCACCGCGCGGTTGCGGCATCCGGGCGTCCCAGCTGTGTTCGACGTCGGCACCGACGACGGTCGCCCGTATCTGGTCATGGAATACGTCCACGGTTTGAGCATCAGTGATCTGCTAGCGCGGCACCAACGGCTGCCCGTCGGTTGGTGCGCGGCAATCGCTGCCCAGACATGCGCGGTCCTCGTCGTGGCGCACCAGGCATCGCTGATCCATCGAGATCTCAAGCCCAGCAACCTCATGCTGGAACCGGATGGCACGGTCAAGGTATTGGACTTCGGTCTGGCCGTTGGGCTGGACCTCGCGGACATGTCTCAGATCACCCGCTTGGGGCAGAACATCGGAACCCCCGCATACATGGCACCTGAGCAGGTGCTCGCCGCGATGAGCGGCCCACGGACAGACCTGTACGCACTCGGCTGCACACTGCACGAAATGCTGACTGGGCAGCAACTCTTCACCGGTGCAACGGCCTACTCGGTGATGCGCCAGCAGGTCGACGACCCACCGGTATCCGCACGATCGATCCGGTCGGACATCCCAGCTGAGCTGGACACCTTGCTCGGAGCCCTGTTGGCGAAGAAACCGGAGGACCGTCCAGACTCCGCGCTCCAGACCTATGAGTTGCTGCTGCCCTTCATCACCGCTGTGGACCTGTTGCCGGCAAACGTACAGCCGCCCTCTGTGCCCCGCCCGGTGCGCATGTACGCCCAAGCAGTCAGCCGGGTTTTCGACGTCACTGGCTCAAATGTCGTGCAACCATCGGCTGCAGCTCGTTCCGTGGATACACGAAAGCCAGATCGCACAACGCAACCAGAGCATCCGGCGACCAGGCAACGCGTAGCGCGCGTCTGGGCCGAGGCGAACGAGTTGGTCCGAAAGGACCGGCGCAGCCAGGCAGCCGAACTGCTGGCCGAGACTGTTCGCGCGGCCACAGAGGCGTTCGGGCCGCTGGATTCAGAGGTGGTGAATCTCCGGCTGGACTGGGCGACCGTACTCTTCGAGGTCGGTGACTACCGCGCTGCCAGCCCGGTCTACCACTCGCTCGCCGTAGACCTCGGCGAACGCGATGGATCAGACACGGAGGTGGTGTTCCACTGCCGACTGCACCACGCCACATGCCGGGCTTTGCTAGGTGACACACGCAATGCATTGAATGAGATGCACAATCTACTGGCCGACCAACAGCGCGTATTCGGCCTGTACGACTCGCGAACCATCGACCTGCGCAGGCAGATCGGCCTGCTCCAACTCGGGGCGGGACAGCGGAGCGCGGCCCAGAAGACCCTTCGCAAGCTACTCAACGATCTTCTCCAGATCCATGGCGCCGAACACCCCGCGGTGACCAAGGTCCAGGACTTGCTCGCCGGATTGCCGGACGACACCAACCAGTAGGAGGACGCCCGTGCCGTCGCTCGCTATTGACCGAGACTTCCTGCGCGAGTACGCAAAACTCGACAAGCCGGTGCAGGACAGAGTAACCGAGGCGTTCGCCAAATTTGAGCAGTCCTCCCATGCCGGGCAACACCTGGAGAAGGTGAACAACGCACGGGACGACCGCTTCCGCACCATCCGAATCACTCAGTTCTGGCGCGGTGTCGTGCTGGCACCTGAATCCGGCGATATCTACACGCTGCTGAAGGTGCTGCCTCACGACGACGCTTACGCCTGGGCGCAACGTCGACTCGCGTCGGTGAACAGTGCGACCGGCCGCATCGAGATTCGGGACGTCGCGGCGATCGAAAACACCCTTCCGGGACTGTCCGGAATCGCGACTAGAACGCCAACCCGGTTGTTCGATCACGTGAACGACGCCGATCTGCGTAGGCTCGGCATCGACGAGCAAACCCTTGCGTTCGCCCGGGTTCTGACGGATTCAGTGCAGCTTGACGCGGCAAGCGCGTTCCTGCCTTCAGCGCAATGGGACGTGCTGGCGGGGCTGGCGGCCGGTCTCAGTCCGGAAGAAGTGTGGGCCGAGCTCGGCGATGTCGCGACTGGTCAGGAGTTCGATCCGAATGACATCAGCGCTGCGGTGGTGCGCAGCTCAGACCGACTGGTGCTGGTGGACGGACCTGCAGAGCTGCTTGCTGTGTTCCGGCATCCGTTCGCGCTTTGGCGGATCTACCTGCACCCGGTGCAGCGCAACGTGGTGGAAGCGCACTACAAAGGCTCTGCTCGAGTAACTGGCGGGCCCGGAACCGGCAAGACAGTGGTCGCCCTGCATCGCGCCAATCACCTTGCCCAGGCCGGAAAAGGTCAGGTTCTGCTCACTACCTTCACCTCCACGCTGACCGCGTCGCTGTCAGCCGGGCTCAAGTTGCTTATCGAAGCTGATCAGGTCCGCGGTCGGATCGATGTCAAGAATGTGGATCAGCTTGCCCACCAACTGTTCCGAGACGAGCACGGCCCGCCTCGGCTGCTGGACAGCGGCCACGAAGACGACATGTGGCATTCCATCATCACCAGGAACAGTCTGCCCTTCAGCGAGTCGTTCTTGCGGAACGAGTGGCGGCAGGTGGTATTGGTGCACCAATTGGCCACAGCCGAGGAGTATCAGGCCGCCAGGCGGACCGGACGTGGCCGCCGCCTTGGGCCTCGACAGAAGACCCAGATCTGGCAGGCAATTCAGGACTTCCAGCAACAGCTCCACCATGGAGGGTGGTGGACCCACGAGACCGTGCAGGTGGAAGCAGCGCGGCTACTGGAGCAACGGACAGAAAAGCCCTACGAGCACATCGTGGTCGATGAGGCCCAGGACTTGAGCCCACTCCAGTGGCGGTTGCTGCGCTCTGCTGTTCCTCGCCAGGCAGATGACCTGTTCCTCGCTGGCGACACTCATCAGCGAATCTACTCGCACGTCGTCAGCCTCCGCGACGTCGGAATCCACGTGACGGGCCGGTCGAGCAGGCTCACCCTGAACTATCGCACTACCGCTGAGATCCTGTCGTGGAGTCTCGGGCTGCTGCACGGCGAGCCGATCGATGACATGGACGGCGGACTGGACTCGATAGCCGGCTGCCGGTCCGAAATGCACGGCATGCCACCGGCGCTGACCGGATACCGCAGCAAAGCCAACGAGTTGGACGGGGTGGTCGCGACTGTACGCACCTGGCTGGACGCGGGAGTCGCACCCAGCGAGATCGGGGTTGCCGCACGGGCAAAGTGGCTCGTTGACTCAGCAGTGGAAGCCCTCAACGCCGAATCAATCCCGGCCCAACCTCTTACCGCGTCAGAACCGCCCGACGACGCCATCGCCGTCGGCACAATGCATCGGATGAAGGGCCTTGAATTCCGGTGCCTCGCGGTGGTCGGGGTGGGCGAAAACCACGTGCCACCTCCCAACGCCATCACCCCGGCCGAAGAAGACGATGCTGCACACCGGCAGGACATGCAACGTGAACGATGCCTGGTGTTCGTAGCATGCACTCGCGCACGCGAACAACTCGCCGTGTCCTGGCACGGTGCGCGCAGTCCGCTACTGGCAGGACTCAGCTGAGAAGGAGCCATCTGGTGAGGTGAAGACATCCGCGCCTTCCACAGCGTCCACCCCGGCGCTGTGCGCGCCCTCTACCCCGTAGTCTTCCTCTTCATGTCAGGGAGAGGCACCGATCAGCCAGCCGAGGCCAGTGCATCGTCGCGGCTGTTCCACAGTCTGTTCGGACGGGCGTTCGAACACTTTGCCGCTGCTGCCCCTACTGTTCTTCGAGCCAACAGCGACGAGCAGGGATTCGGTTTAGCGGACTTCCCTACCTGGCCCGCACGGGAAGTGGCCTCAGCCGCCGACCTTCCTGTGGCTGCATCTGAACTGTTGAGTAGCGGCCCCGTGCTGCTACTCCCACCGTGGCGGCGGCTGGAAGATCCGCGCGACGATATCAGCCGCCATGAGTATGAACTCGTGCTCATAGATTGCGTACCGCCAGGCCCTGGCGCGTTGCTCGCCGCCGTGGTTCCCGCGAAAACGATGGTCACCCGGGTGTCAGAACGGTTTAGGAAGGCACTTGCCCTTCACTGGCAGCCGGTTCTCGTGCAGTACACACGTGGTGGCATCCACGGTGTAGACCGACGGTTTGAAACCGCCGCGGTTTTTCTGCGGGCACGCGCGGATGGCGAAGCGCCACCCTTGCGGATGTTCAAGTACTCGGCCGATGACGACGAATCGGCTGTGCTCGACGACTTCGACCGGCTCCTCGCACGGCAGGGGGGCCGAGGACGGTTTGGGTACGTGGTCCGTGACGTACCCAAACCCGGTGAGACTCTTGGGTTCGCGCGCCACGACCCCCAGTTGAAGGCAAGGCGGGATGCTCTGTCGGGATTTGGTGGAGCCACAACACTCCAAGAGGTGTTCGAGACTCCAACTCCGGGCTACGACCCGATAGAGAGTCGTGAACTTCTGTGCGGTGCCGACGAGCCGGGCGCCGTTCGGATCATCAGCGGCCGTGACATCAAGCGCGACGGCACCATTGGTCTTCCCGACGAGCGGACTGAGTGGGCCCTGGTGCCGCTTGACCAGCAGTTGAGGGTTGGGGACATCGTTCTCCAAACGATTATTCACCTGACTGATCGACCGAGGCCTTGCCGCAGTCGAGGTGACCAGCGCGGATCTTCCAGCGGTCGCCGCTTATAACGTCGCCGTGCTGCGTCCGAGGCCATTCATGGATCCGCCACAGCGCTTACTGATTCTTCAGTACCTGCGTTCGCCGCTGGCCAGCGAGCTACTCGCCGCAACCGAGAGCGGCGTTCGTATCACTCTCCAGGGGCTCCGTGAACTTTCACTTCCTCAGCCGGACGAGGCGCTCAGCGCTGCGCTCGCGGACCTGGCCGACGCGGCGCGGAGCTTCGAGGCCTGGCGTGCTGAAGCGGAAGCTGTTCTGCAGTCAGCCTTCCCTGACAACGAAGGTTTCGAGGCGGCCAGGGCACGACTTGTGGATCGTGGCCGAACATCGCGGCTGCGTCTGGAAGCTGCGTCTAACTTGAACGACCACGGCTACATCGTTCGGACCAGGTTTCCCTACCCGGTCGCCTACCGATGGCGCGCCGTAGAAGCGGAGAGGAGCGCAGGCTTCTCTCGTGCCGCTTACGACTCCGTACTCCAAGCTGCTGAGGTTCTGCTGTGCTACGCGGCCCACCTAGCTTTGGTGCTCGCGCGCGACACGAACCTGGAGATCGGCTACGGCGGTGTCATCCGCAGCACGTTGACGCGTGGGAAAGGGCTGGGGTTCGGGGACTGGGCAGCAATCCTCGAAGAGGTGCGCGACGGCAAGGTCTTTAGGAGCCTGCCCGATGCCCACCCGTTGAACGACCTACGCTCGCTGCTGGCCAGCCCGGAAGCCGCCGCCGCTCGGAGGCGGTTGAACGACCGCCGCAACGACGACTCGCACCTCCGGAAGGTCGACCCGACCGACTTGCCACACGCCTTTGACTCAGCCTTCACCGATCTCAACTCGCTGCTGAAGGGTGCGGACTTCCTCTCTGACCTTTCATTGGTCCACATCACCGCGGTTCGTTGGGACAGCATCCGGAGCAAAGCGACCGTGAGCTATCGCGAGCTCATGGGCGATCATCCGGTCGCTCCGACACGAACCATGACCTACGACGAACCCGGCTTGGAGGTCGACAGCCTTTACCTCGTGGACAGCCAGCGCCGTTTGCACCTCCTGCGACCGTTCCTGATTGGGGCTATCTGCCCCACGTGCCGCAACTGGTCGACGTTCCATGTCGACGGAGTCAAGCAGGATGTCGTGACCCTCAAGAGTCTCGAACACGGCCACACGATGAAGGATGTCTCACTCGTCGATCCACTCCGGCAGATCGGCCTCCTCTGACCTGAAGACGTACAAAACCAAGTCAGCAAATGGGGAGCTATCGCGAGCGACCCCCGCTTCGCGGTTGTGCAGGCGGTGTGCGAGTTGTTGATGGCCGATCAAGGCCGTGCAATCGGTTGGTGACGAAAGGCGCTCGCGACACCGACTCCATGCCGGGCTCTGGCAGGACAGGAGAGCCACATTCGACAGTTCGTCGCGCGGAACGCAGGATGGGATGGTCGGCCAGCTCGTCGGCGGCAGTCGCGATCTGCTGGCGAGTTGAGGCGGGCGGCGATGGCTGGTGTCGGTCAGCAGCGAGTTGCAGGATCTTGACAATGGACCAGATCAAGAGCACGACCGCGGCTAACACGATGGGCGCGGGGTCCTTGCAGGTGGCAGCTGCGCGGGTGGCGGCTACCAGCAACGGCAGCGCGACGCCTCGCTGGCGAGGTTGAGGGCGGCGCTGGTGTCGTTCGAGTTGCGCGGCACGGGCGAGGTGGTCGGCTGTTCGTTGCAGTCGGTCAGGCTCAGGATCGAAGCGGGCCAACACGGCAACGAGGTCAGCAACCTCGCCGGCTGTGTGGCTCCATCGGTCGCGATCGTGGGCGACGTGGTCTTCGACCGCTGGCTGAGCCGCTTCAAGGAGCCTGGTCAGCTCTCTCCATGCGGCCTGTGTTCGGTGCACATCGCCGGTACTGACCGCATGTACGCCGGTCCAGAACTGCTCCGCGATGGCATCCCAGCGCGGGCCTTCGTCCTCCCAGCGGGCGCGGAGCCGAGGCAGACTCAGGTCACGACGCAGGGTGGAGCCAGAGAACCACAATGGCTCGGTGTCCTCCTGGTCCGAGCTCAGAGCGACCGCGTAGCCGATGACCTTGCCCTCTGAGAGGCGAGGCTTGTAGCGCACGTCGGCGCGCTGCAGGTGCGCGAGAAAGTCAAGCTCACTGCCAGCCATGGCGGCGGCTTCGGCTACGAGCTGAGTCAGCCGTTGCCGATCGGTGCGATTGCCTGCCCTCGCCGCGCGTTCCAACTCGGCGCGGGAGGTGGCTTTGCGGCCAGCACCTGCTGGAGCGGTAGGTGTGAGGTCGAGGCGTTCCTCGACGGCCAGGCACCAGGACCGCCATCGTGGCCAGTCGCGGTAGGTGTTCGCGATCGTTCCATCGCCGCGTACGAGGTTGACCAGTAGGTGGACGTGGTCGTTGCCTTCGACCGATAGGCCATGGTGGACGGCCACCCAGCGGCAGCCGCCGACGCCACCCGTGTCCGGGCCGAAGCCCATGTGCTTGATCGCCTCGTCGATGAGCGCTCGCCACACCTCGTCGCCGAGTTGGCCGTCGGCTCGTGGCACAGACAGCACGACGTGGTAGACGTGGCCATCGGCGAGGTGAACATCGTGTCCGGACATGGCCGCGTCGATGTCGCGCGCCAGTCGCGGCAGCCACCCGCGTTGACCGACCAGTTGGGCGAACGCGCCGCCTTCGAGCCACTCCGGATCCCAGGCTGCGATCAGGTGTGGGTTGGTGTGCTCGTTCGCCTTGCCTTTGCCGAACAGGTAGCGCAGCAGGCCTTGGGTGTCACTGCCGCGCTTCCCGTTCTCCGGTGCCTTGGCGATCACCGTCGTGAGCGGTCGGCCGGATCGATCGCTTTGAGGATCTCCCGGTGCTGATCGAGTGTCGCCTGGAGGTAGCGCAATGGGCCAGCAAGCGCGTCCGGCAGTTCGCCCGTCGCGTTGGCCGCGGCCGCCATCTGGTTCAGGTTGGTACCGATTCTGATCAACCGTGTCTCGACGACGTCGAGACGCTCAGCCCACCAGCGTTGCTCACGCAAGCTCCAGCCGCCAGACGACCGACGCAACGCCGACTCGATCAGGTACCGCGGCAACGACAGGCGCGCTGCGGCGGCACCGACAACCAAGCGGGCGTACGTCTCGGTCGTCGTCCGCACGTTGATCCGGTGCGGCGAGCCTCCCGGCACTCGCCGCTGACGACGCGCCTCCTTCCGGTTACTCATGACGCTCGCTCCTGGCGTCGTCGTGAGTGGACACCCGGTCGGGTGTCCTGTTCTCTAACTTGCTGCCCGACCTCACCTACGGCGTCCTCGCCGTTGAGAATCGCGGCAATTCGCACTCGCTGCCGCGCACTGAACGGCGGCGCGGCACGAATGATCTCGTCTACGTACTCATCGATGTCGTCTCGTTTGGACGGCCTCGATGTCCCCCTTTTCTCTGCCACAGCGTGGCCCTTCCGATGACGGAGGACCGTGGCGGCTGCGTGATTACAGCGCTCCCCCGAGGCGAACGCAGCCCGGCACGGTCCTCGCCGCACACGGCGACGAGGGACGCGCAAGGTTGGGGGCACGGGCCAGCCGAGGCTCGGCGAGCACCAGTTGGCCGGGCGGCTTCACCACGCGAGCGGGGCGGTGCTGGGGCCCAGGCCAAGTCGCCGAGTTCTGCGGCGTTTGCTTCGCTTCGAGGAGCTGGCTCAGCACCAGCAACACCATGAACGGATGAGTTCGACTGGCAGCCAAGACCAGCAGAGCCAGGAACCTGACAAGCAATAAGGCCACTTCCGCTTGCTTGGCCATGCTTCTGCGGTCTGGTGGCTCCAAGTGCCATTCGTGGCACAGCACGTCACGGGCGTCGGGCATGAGTGCGCCTTCAGGGCCGAGCCGCATCAAATCCTGGTGCACCGTGAACGGTAAATCTTCAGCGCGATCCAGCAGTCTCCGACGCTTCGGATGATTGCCCGCAAGGCGCGCTCTCGCAGTCTTGTCGCTCGCGACGAAGGCCTTGAATCCTTCGATCAGACCGCGCGGCGCGTCCTCCGGGCTGCTCTCCCGGAGCGCCTTGCGAATGTCGCGCGCTGAGTAGCAGAAGCGCTGGTCATCCCCCATGAGACCAGAGTAGACAAACTCAAGCCGCGGTGCCGTCATCCCGCACGAACCAGATCTTGACCGACCCAGGCTTGAAACCCGGCCCACCACGCATGCCCGCCACCAGCTCCAGCTGAAACCCCATTGCTGCCAACAACGACCGCCGCTGCGCCGGCTGCAACTTGGCCCAGCACTCCTCAGCATCGGGTCCGGTCATCTCGGCCACGAGCGAGATGGGCATGCCAGGCACCGACTTCTCCACCTGCTTCTCCAACTCCGCCAACCGTGCCCGGTGCCGCGCGGTCGAGCGATGGAACTGCTCGCGGGTGATGAGGTCCGCGTCGTGGTCGTCGGTCAGTTCAAGGAGCTTCGTCTCGATGGAACGAATCTCGTCCCGAGCCTCCTGCGTAGCGGTGTCGTCACGCCGAAAGAGATCACGCGCGTCGGGCTGGGCGAGCCGCTTGAGTACAACTCGCTCCACCAGATCATCAACCCATACCTTCCGTCGCCCGGTGCAGCCGTTCGGATCACAGACGTAAGTGGGGTGTCCGCTCTTCTGCACGACTCGCATCCGCGCGCCGCACTTTCCGCATCGGGCGATGTCCGGTGCGAACGTGAGGTAGTGCTGCCTCGCGCCGGACTTACTGGTGGCCCGAGCGGGATCGCTGAGCAACGTTCGCAGCTCGATCTGCTGTGCCTCCGTGACGATCGGCGGCCAGGCGGCTGGAAGGAGCTGCTCATCTTCCCTGCCGCGGTGGTGAATGCGCTGGCCGCAGTTGGCCCATCGCATCGCGATCGAGCGCACGGACGACGAACTCCATACGTCTGGACGTCCCCGCTTCGGCTCGCGGCCGGCGGCAACCCTCGGCGGCGGAACCTTGCGCTCGTTCAAGTCGGCGGCGACCTTCGTCAAGCTGTCTCGCGCCAGCAGCCGTTCGACGATTTCCTTCACGATCGCGGCCTGGTCGGGGTCGAGCTCGTCCTCGAACTTGATTCGCTTGCCACCACGGCCGAACTCATTAACCCTTCGCCAGCCGTAGAGCACATGACCAGACGCCTGCCCGGCCTGAGCACGTTCCAGCGCGGCCGAAGCGACGCGCTCGCTCTTCAGCTCAGATTCGAGCGTGTCGGCCTCGCCCATCTGCGCGGCGAAAGACCGGCCCATCGGTGTCGTGAGGTCGATGTCGTTACCCTTGATCAGCGTGATGGACACCCGTCGCTTCGACAGTAGCTCGATCGCCTCTGCGCGTTCGCGCCGGTTCCGCCACAGCCGGGAGAGCTGGTAGGCGACGATGCGAGTGAACTGGCCTTGCTGCGCGTCCTCCAGGAGAGCTTGGTATCTGGGCCGGTAGGCGCCGTGCAGGGCCGAGATGTCGTTGTCGGCGTACTCCGCCGCGACCGTCCAGCCACGCTGTTCGACCAGGTCATGGGCCTCGCGAAGCTGCCGCTCGACACCCTTCTCCAGCCCGAGCACGTCCTCCGAGATCCGCGCGTAGACAGCCACCCTCTCCTGCATGGCTTCAGGCTACCGTTTTCTTCACCGCTGACGTGATACTCTGTTCCCCGGCGGCGTGGGCAAGACCACATCCCCGGAGAACTTCACGTCACTGATCAACGACGTGAAGTCGCGGATCTTCGACGTCCTGCCGGACGACACCTGGTTCTATCCGGGCCACGGCGACGACTCGACCCTCGGCGAGCAAAAGCCGCACATCGACGAATGGCGTTCCCGCGGCTGGTGATCAAGGAAGTGCTTCGGCGAGAAAGCTCGCCGAAGCACTCAAATGGCGACTACGGTCAGCATGTCTTGCAGGCCTTTGAAGTCATCGGCGTTGCGGGTGTAGAGCGGCAGGCTGTGAGCCGATGCGATCGCCGCGATCATGAGGGCCGTCCGTCGCGGTTTGGGATCACGGTTCGCGGCCAAGGTCAGTGCGGCCAAGGAACCGAACCGGGTGGCCGCGTCGCCGTCGAAGGGCAAAGGATCGAAGTCGAGCTTCTCTGTTCGCGCCGCCCTGACAGCCGGATTCCTGGCCATTTGCAACGCCCTGATGTAGTTCGGCCATCGTGATCGCGGTGATCTCCGGGATCACGGGCAACTGCTCTGGGTCAAGCAAGTCGAGATCGATGTACGCGCAGGTATCCAACACACCCGACTCAGGACGCTCAGCCACGACGACGATCCCACGGATCGTCGTCACCGATGCGGTCTTCCGCGCCGAAGAACTCGTCAGCTTCCTGCCGCATCACCTCGTGATCGACCCGTGGCAACCGTCGATGACGCTCTACGAGCTCGTCGGCCGTCAGCCGTCGTCGGCAGGAAACTCGGCACTGGTGACCGTGCTCAGATGGTCGCGCCGACGTGATCAAGTGACAACGGGAGTTCGACGGCCGAACCCGTGAACTGGCCGTGCGGCAGTGACCAGAACCCGCGGCATGACCCAGTCCAGATCCGTCCCGGTCTGATGGGACGGATCTGGACTGTTCGCCGTGGCTGGGTTCGTCGCCGTTGACGAAGGTTGGGTAAGGGACTCGCTTACGAGTCCCTTACCCCACTACCGGAATCCGCACCGCGCTCTCACCAAGCACCATCGACACCCGAGTCCCGGCCGGATACCGCAGCGTGTACTCGCGGTCGGTCACGAGCAGCACCACGCCGAGCCGGTGCCCGGCCTTGAGCTGGTACTGCCGCGGCTGCAACGGCCAGTTGAACGTGTACGTCTTTCCTGCCTGGATCGGCTCCGTCACGCTGTCCGAATGCCGGTTGCGCACGTCCAACCAACCGCGGCTGACGACCTCGTACGACGTCTGCGCGGTCGTGTACGCGTACCGTGTACGGCAACCCGAGTCGGATCCGAACGTGTCGCCGAAACACCAGGACTGCGCCGTCGGCCCGAACGCGGTGATCCGCTCGTCGGTGCCGTAGTCGATGAGCAACGCGCTCAGATACGGCGACGGCCCGTTCACCGAGGCCCGCACCGAGATCGTCGGCGTGCCGGAGATCCGCACGTCCTTCGGCTGCGGGTCGGAGACGTACAGCAACCGCCCCGGATCCGCTTGGTCCCGGGCCGCGACAAGACTGTCGGTCGTTCGCGACGGATCATCCGTCAGTCCTTGCCGCTGACCGAAACCGGGCGCAAGGAATCCCAGAACACCCGGCTGCGCACCATGATTCGCGCCGAGCCGCAGAGTGACCTCACGGGCACCCGGCTCCGGCCAGTCGCGGTAGTCCGTCCACTTGCCCGGCGAGGTCTCGAAGTGCACCCGTGGTTCGCGAAGCACGTTGTTGCGCACTCCGTAGAGTTCGTGGTCGACCCACTTGTGCATGGCGTCGAGCCACGACTGCTCGGCCACCAGCAGCGGGTCGTCGTGCCCGGCCTGGTGCAGCCACAGCTTGCGGGTGATCCCGTTACGCGCCAACGCGTCCCACAGGTCCGTGAAGTTGCGCGGCTTGACGTTCCAGTCGTTGATGCCCGCCACCTGGAACACGCTGCCGTGGTAGTTGCCGAGGTCCTTCGCGAAGTTCCGCTCGTCCCAGAAAGCGTTGTAGTCACCCGAAACCCGGTCCATATCCTGCTCCATCCGATGGATGGGACCGGCGCAGACCTCGGGATTCTTCCGTGACAGCACGACTTTCGCGTGCAGGTCCGCGTCCTCGCCGACGAACCCGCCGGGCGCGACGACGCCTCCACCCCCGCGGTAGTAGTCGTACCAGCTCGCGATGCCCGAGATCGACACGATCGTCTTCAGCCCCGCGACACCGGTGCTCGCCACTGCGACCGGCAGGGTGCCGTCGTAGCTCTTGCCCGCCAGCGCGACGTTCCCGGTGGACCAGGAGGCCTTGATCTCCTTGCCGTCCGCGCCGAATGCCTTCGCCTTGCCGGTCAGCCACTCGACGACCGTCTTCATCCCGATCTTCTCGTCGGTGCCGATGGCGCTCGGGCACCCGTCCGAGTCGCCGGTGCCGAGCGTGCTCGCCGCGAGCACCGCGTACCCGCGCGAGACGAAGTAGTTGTCGTAGTAGACACGGTTGTAGCTGACCGGCGGCTGTGGTCCGGTCGGCGGCGACCACGGCGAGATCCTCGGGATGTCCGTGACGTCCGCAGGGTGGTACGGGGCGTCGACCGTTCCGCCGTAGTACGGGCTCGGCTCGACGATGCTCGCCACCTTCAGCGCGCCCTGCGTCTCCAGCGGCCGCGTGACGTAGACCGAGATCCGATCACGCTTGCCGTCGTGATCGGAGTCCACCGGTGTCTCGACGTAGACCTGCTCGCGTACCGCCTTCGCATAGTCGTACACCGGCTGCGTCCCACCGTCGGCGATCACCACCTCCCGAGCCTTGCCGGGCGCGGCTGACGCGGGTACCGCCGTCGCGAACAGGGCCATCGCCGCCAGCCCCAGTGCGGCGAATGCGCCTGGTTTGCGCATGATCCCCTCCAAGATTCACCCCATGTGATGACTCGACGATGCCGCCACCGACCCGGCGGCGCAACCGCCTTACGTCCGGTGAGTCCATCCGGTGGGAAGTCCACAAGCCCGAGACACCACCATCCTGACCTCGCGCCGCCGGATCAACCCCCGCCGACTCCCGGACGGGATGACCACCAACGCCATCACCCGGGCAAGTTGTTCGCCGCCCCAGGTCGACGAGTGGCGTTCACGCGGCTGGTGAACTTCACCTGCACGGGCCTCCTCACGCAGGTAGCCCCGTCGGCGTGCTATCGTTGGCGACGGTCTTAGGTTTTTTGTTCGTGGTATTCAATACGCGCTCGCGAAACCTTTGTTTGCGGGCAATGCGTATTTCCTCCGGGCTTCGGCCGGAGAAGGTCCCCGTCGCAGACAGGCCCGGTTCGCCGCACCAGTGGCGTGCCGTATCCGCTGTACAAGGAGACAACATGGCAGAAGGCACCGTGAAGTGGTTCAACTCCGAGAAGGGCTTCGGCTTCATCGCCCCCGAGGACGGTAGCGCCGACGTGTTCGTGCACTACTCGGAGATCCAGGGCGGCGGCTTCAAGTCGCTCGAGGAGAACCAGCGCGTGCGCTTCGACGTCGGCCAGGGCCAGAAGGGCCCGCAGGCCACCAGCGTCACCCTGATCTGATCAAGGTTCGAGCAGGCAGGCCCCGCCGCACGGCGGGGCCTGCCTGCGTTCGACGTCGAACTTCGCGTCTTTGATCAACGCCGTGTCCTGGCGGTTCGACCGCGTTACGCAACGTTACAGGTGGCTTTACGGGTCGAGGACCGGCCAGCAGGCTACAAGCGTTGTCGCGCAATCCATCTCAGGGAGGCGGGGGCTATGGCCACGGAAGGAGTCGCGACCGTGCGGACTTATCCCTTCAACGTCGCCGATCGCCTCACAGCCGACCCCATGTACGCGTACGTGCGAGAACACGAGCCGCTGTGCCGGGTGCGTCTGGCATACGGTGAAGACGCGTGGCTCGTGACCCGTCACCAGGATGTCCGGACCGTGTACGTCGATCCCCGGTTCAGTCGCGCCGCCGGTATCGGCAGGGACGAGCCTCGGCTCTCCGAGTACATCGCGCCGCGCGGAATGATGGACATGGACCCGCCGGACCTGACCCGGTTACGCAAGCTGGTCACGGGCGCGTTCACGCCGCGGCGGATCGAACAGTTACGCGCAAGGGCGTTGACGGTCGCCGGCGATCTCGTCGACAAGATAGTCGAGAAGGGCCCAGCTGCCGACCTCGTCGCGGACTTCGGCGAGCAGCTGCCGATGATCATGATCTGCGAGATGCTCGGCGTGCCCGTCGCGGACCGCGAAGAGTTCCAGGTCCTTTCGGAGGCCTTGGTCTCGGGCACCTGGATGGACGGCGAACAGCGAGCCTCGTACATCGCCAAGTTGATGGAGTACTTCGCGGGCCTGGTACACCAGCGCCGCAGGGAGCCGACCGACGACCTGCTCGGCGCGCTGGTGGCGGCGCGGGACGAGGAGGGCCGGCTCACCGAGCAGGAGTTGCTGTTCCTCGCCGCCGGGCTGCACGGTGCCGGGTTCGAGACGACGACCACCCAGATCCCGAACTTCGTCTACACCCTGCTCACCCACCCCGGCCAGCTTTCCTTGCTGCTGTCGCGGCGCGAGCTGATCCCGTCCGCGGTCGAGGAGATGATGCGGTTCGTCTCGTTGTTCTCCGGACCGGCGATCCCTCGCTGGGCGCTGGAGGACATCGAACTGTCAGGCGGCACAGTCCCGGCGGGTTCCGCGGTATTCGCATCCGTGGCTGCGGCCAACAACGATCCGCGCGTGTTCCAGGATCCCGAACGGCTGGACATCACTCGGCAACCAAATCCGCACGTGGGATTCGGCTACGGCATTCACCACTGTCTCGGTGCGCAGCTCGCCCGGCTGGAACTGGCTGTCGCGCTGAGCACGTTGCTCGATCGCCTGCCCGGGCTGGAACTCGCGATCCCGGAGGAGGACCTGTCCTGGCGCAGCGGCAGCGCCCTTCGTGGACTGATCAGCCTCCCGGTGAACTTCACCTGAACCTGCCAGTGCCGGGCCGCCCGGTGCGAGCGCTGTGCCGGTCGTCAGACGCCGTGCTGTCCGAGAGCCGTGCGGGCGGCCGCGGCGACTTCACGGCCGGGGTTGCCGTTCGAAGATCGTGGTCAGCAGGTCGCACCGGTCGGGGCGGTCAGTAATTGGTCTCATCGGCCATCGCCACGGCGAACGCGTCAGCATTCTGTTCGACCGCCGCCTGCAGAGCTGCCGGATCAGTCGGCTGACCGGTCGACGCCGCAGCCATCCTCCGAACATCCCCAGGTTCCCACCGGGACGGGATCACGACCCTCCTGGAGCCGCCACTCCAGCACGGCGTCGACGACGAACCAGTCGACATCGACGCGGTGGTCTCAGGGCCAGGCATCGGTGAACCGCGAAGGTCCGATCAGGATCGCCGCTCGGAAATGGTGCGCAACTCGTCCCGGAGGTCGTCGTGGTCGGCGCCGAAGAAGTGGGTGTCGACCTGGTGGGCGATGGTGATCGCCGAGTGGGTGAGTTCGCGTCCTTCGGAGGTCAGGGTCAGGCGGAACGCGCGGGTGTTCGACTCGTGGGGCAGCCTTGTGACCAGGCCGCGTTCCTCGAGGGTGCGGATCACGCGTGAGGTCATCTGGCGGTCGGCGCCCGCGCCCTCGGCCACTTCCTGCTGGCCGGGTGGTGCGCCGGTGCTCCGCTCCAGCCAGCCGGTGGTGGCGAGGAGGATGAACTGCGTGTGGGTGAGACCGAGGGCCTTCAGGGCGTTGTCCAGCTCGGCCTTCCACGCCAGCGCCGCCTGGTGCAGCCAGTAGCCGGGCGAGGCCAACGGTCCGGTCATGCCACCCGGCTCTCGAGCGCTTTCCACGTCTTCTGCATGTCCTTGCGCATCTTGCGGCCGAAGTAGACACGGAACAACGGCACCAGCGGACCGGTGACGCGCACGGTCTTCGTGCACCGCACCTGCCCGTCGCCGATGGGCTCGAACGTGTTCACCCCGGTGATCTTCCCGCCCGGCAGCGCGCACTCCGATGCCCAGCGGGACAACGGCACCACGTCCGTGATCGTCCAGTCGGTCGCCGGGCCGCCGTTCGGCTTCGACCACCCGACGGCGCCCACCTCGAACGGCCCGTCCAGTCGCGCGGCCTGTTCGTGTGGGTCCCACGACGGCCAATTCGCCACGTCGGTGACCACCGACCAGACGTTCTCGACCGAAGCCCTGATGACACTCGACGAGCGAATCTCGTACATGACGCCTCCTTGGTGTCGCGACACCAAGGTAGATGGTGTCGCAACACCAGTCAAGGCGATCACTCGCCGAGCAGGCCGAGGGCGCCGTACCAAAGTGGGCCCGGGTTGAGCCGGTCTGGGTGCAGAGCGAGCATTTGGTCGTACAGATCACGGGCGGTCGGATGTGTGCCGAGGATGCGGATGACGTCCTCGAGGTAGCGCCGCGTCGCGTCCAGAATGGACGGAGTGTCGGGGAGTTCGCGGTTCTTGTGGCCCGCTACGACGGTGCGCGGCGCGAGGGCGGCGACCTTGTCGATGGCGGTCAGCCATTGGCGCAGGCCGTCGTTGCCACCTTCCAACAGGTATTGGTGGACGCCGTTGTAGACGACGTCACCTGCGACGACGAGTCCGATGGACGGCACGTGCAGCACCGTGGTGTTGTCGGTGTCGCTGTGGCCGACCTCCACCGCTTGCAGCGCCTCACCTTCCAGTTCGAACCCGGTTGCCGGCACCGGAACCGCATGGATGGTGGTATCCGGGATCTGGCCGGGGAAGTCGAGGTCCCACAACTGTTCGCGGCCGGTGGTGGCCTGCTGGCGCATCACCTCGATCGTGCCCGGAGCGGCGTAGACGACCGCGTCGGGAAAGGCCTTGAGCACCTCGCTGGTGCCGAACCAGTGATCGCCATGGCCGTGGGTGGCGTAGATGTGCGTAAGCCGCTTGCCGCTGGCTTTGAGCCAGTCGACGACCCGCTCGGTCTGGCTGATGGTCAGCGGAGGGTCGACCAGGACGGCGTCGCGCGTGCCCTGGATCAACGTGGAGGTCACCGGCGAGGAGATGATCGGCTCCCCGGTGGGCAGCCGCTGGCCGCGGGCGCGAGGCGAACCATCGGTGACGATGGTGGCGTAGCTCAAAGACACGAGACACTCCTTTTGTAACCACTCTTGTTACATCAATAGGTACGCGAAAAACCCGTCACGCGTTGTCAGCGAACGGCGATGCTGTCGCGCAACACATCCGCGACAGTGGTGCGGGCCAGCTCGGCCCGAAGCGCCTTCTCGGCGTTGCCGTAGACAGGGTCCAGTGCGGCCTGAATGCCATGCCCCACCGGGCATTTCTCGTTCGGCGGCGCCGGGTGCAGCGCGAACACCGGGCCACCGTTCACCGCGTCGTACACGTCGGCAAGAGTGATCGACTCGAGCGCCCGCGCCAGCCGCCAGCCCGCCCCAGCCCCACGCCGGGACTCGACCAGTCCAGCATCCCGCAGTTCGCCGAGCATCCGCCGGATGACCACGGGATTGGTGTTGACGCTGTTGGCAATCTGGTCCGAAGTAGACAGATCACCGCCCATCCGCTCGTTCAACCCCATCCACGCCAACGCATGCGCGGCGACAGTCACCCTGCTGTTCGCGCCCATCACCACCTCCTGGTTGTAACTGTATCTGTTACAACAGGGAGGCGTCCAGCACCGGAGCGAAGAAGTCGTTCAGCACGAGCATGGCCGCGCCCGCGGCGACCACGTCCGGACCGAGCGCGGTGACGCTGACCTCGACCGCAAGCCAGCCGGTGCCGGGGAGGTGGGCGCGGAGGCCGTCGAGGTACCGGTCCGGGGCGGCCAGGACAGATCGTCCACTGAGGACGATCTGCTCCACGTCCAGCAACCGTGCCAAACCGGCCGTGGCGATGCCAAGGACATTGCTGGCGCGGGCAAGATCTCCTGAGGAAACCGCCTGGTTGTGCAGGACTTCGGCGCAGCCTCGACGTCCACATGCGCACAGTGGCCCATCGAGCTGGATGGTGGTGTGGCCGAACTCGCCCGCGCCGGAGCGGGCGCCGCGGTGGACCCGGCCGTCGAGCAGGAGGCCCGCGCCGAGGCCGGTGCCCGCGAAGATGACGGCCGCGTGCCGGAAGTCCGGGCCGCGGCGCCACGACTCGGCGAGTACCGCCACGTTGGTGTCCTTGTCCACGCGCACAGGCACACCGAGCCGTTTGGTCGCGAGGTCGCGCAGCGGAACGTCGTGCCAGCCCGGAAGTCCGGTGGCGTCGTGCACAACACCGGCGCGATGGTCAAGCGGCCCAACGATTCCGATGCCGACGCCGAGCAGCCGATCCATGGCCACCGCCCGCATCGCGGCGATGACGCGGGCGAGTTCGTCGATCAGCGTCGACGGGCCGAACCCGGCGGATAGCGGCGTGATCACGCGGTCGAGCACGGTCCCAGCCAGATCGACCAGCACGACCCGCAGCTCGTCCCGCTCGACGTGAACGCCGAACGCGAGGCCGCCCTCGGGCACGAGGCGGAGCAACGTCCGCGGCTTGCCCACCCCCACGTTCCGCGTCCCGGCCGACTCCAGGACGCCCGCGTCCGTCAGCCTCGCGACGATCTTCGACACCGCCTGCGGGGTCAGCCCGCTCCGTTCGGCCAGCTCCACCCTGGTCAGCGACTCGCCGCTGCGTACGAGCCCGAGGATGACGGCGTCGTTGTAACCGCGCAGGAATCCCAGGTCCGCCACGAGACCATGCTCTCACAGTCTCGCAATTACGCTACAGTGTTGCTTTAATACCCGCATGTCATCCGATATCCGTGTCGGCATCCTCGGCTACGGCATCGCCGGCCGGGTGTTCCACGCGCCGCTGGTCTCGGCCACACCCGGCATGACGGTCGCCGCGATCGTGACCCGCGCGCCCGAGCGGCAGGCGCAGGCCAAGGCCGAGAACCCCGGCGCGACCATCCTGAGCAGCGCCGACGAGCTGTTCCGGCTTCCGCTCGACCTGGTCGTCGTGGCGACGCCGAACCGGACCCACGTGTCACTGGCGCTGGCCGCGATCGACGCGGGCATCGCCGTGGTGGTCGACAAGCCGTTCGCGCCGACCGCCGACGAGGCCCGCCGGATCCGCGATGCCGCCAACGAACGCGGTGTTCGGCTCACGGTGTTCCAGAACCGCCGGTGGGACAGCGATTTCCGGACCGTCAGCAAGGTCATCGCCGAAGGCGCCCTCGGCGACGTGCACCGTTTCGAGTCACGGTACGAACGCTGGGTCCCGGAGATCTGGGACAACTGGCGCGAGTCGGGCGCCCCGGAGGAAGCCGGTGGTGTGCTGTACGACCTCGGCGCGCACCTGGTGGACCAGGCGCTGCACCTGTTCGGCCCGGTGTCCACGGTCTACGCGGAAACAGACCTGCGTCGGCCGGGTGTCGCGGTCGACGATGACGCTTTCGTCGCGTTGACGCACGCCAACGGCGTTCGCTCGCACCTCTGGATGAGCTTGACCGCGGCACAGCACGGGCCACGATTCCGCGTGCTGGGCAGCAAAGCGGCGTTCACGATCCACGGCCTGGACAGCCAGGAAGACGCGCTTGCCGCTGGGCAGCGACCCGGGGATCCCGGCTGGGGCAAGGAACCCGAGACAACCTGGGGCGCCCTTGGAGTGTTGGACGACACCCAGCCCGTCCCCACCGAACTCGGGGCCTACCAACAGTTCTACGAGTCCGTTCGGGACGGTGAGGTGCCGGTCGGCCCGGAGTCCGCCGAATACGCGTTGCACATCATCGAAGCCGCGTTCACCTCAGCCCGCACCGGAAAGGTCGTGTCACCGTGACAACGAGCCAAGAGCTTGCCGCCCAGGAGGAACAGCTCCAGTTCGACCGGTTCGACAACGAGACCGCACTCGCCCTGGGCCAGCACCTCCTTGCAGTGGCCCAACAACGCGCGCTTCCAATCGTGATCTCCGTCCGCCGCAACGGCCAACGCCTCTTCCACGCCGCACTCCCCGGCACCTCCCCCGACAACGACGCCTGGATCGACCGCAAGAGCCGCGTCGTCGACCGCTACGGCCACAGCTCGTTCTACATCGGAACGCAGCACCGCGAGGTCGGCACCACGTTCGAGGAGAACTCCAGGCTGGACCCCGACCTGTACGCCGCGCACGGCGGCGTGTTCCCGGTCATCGTCCGCAACGTCGGTCCCATTGGGACAGTCGGCGTCTCCGGTCTTCCCCAA
Source organism: Actinocrispum sp. NPDC049592 (assembly GCF_040675465.1). Taxonomy (NCBI): domain Bacteria; kingdom Bacillati; phylum Actinomycetota; class Actinomycetes; order Pseudonocardiales; family Pseudonocardiaceae; genus Actinocrispum; species Actinocrispum sp. NPDC049592. The sequence goes on from NZ_JBFAPA010000009.1 coordinate 91,623, forward strand.
GCCGAGGACCATGCGTTCGTCGTCGAACAGCTCACGTCGTTCCTGGCTTCCCGGCAACGCTAGTCACTCGATACCGCGGCGTTCCAGCGCCGCCAGCCGCAGCTCGAGCTGGTCGATCCGATGGCGCAGCAAGGTGACCTGTGCCTCGAGGCTGATCTCGCGCTCGGCGCGGCGCTGGATGCGGGGGGATTGAGCGGCGCGGGCGACGACGGCGTCGAGGGGGACGAGGCGCTGGGGGCCGTTGGGACCGTCGACGAGGCGGGACTCGATCTCGCCGTTGCGGTACCACGAGCGCAGCGCCGAACGCGACACCCCGGTCTCCGCCTCGGCCTGCGCGAGCGGCACCCATGGGGTCTCGTCGAGCTGCGCGAACAGTTCCAGCTCGTCCCGCCATTTGGCGAGGCGGTCGTCCCAGTCGACTGACACTGGCACCCTCCCATCGTCAAATGCACCCCTACCCTATCATTGACACTGCATTGACAGGGTTAATCACAGCCTGGACCCTGGGGTCATGTTCGAGCGATTCACCAGCGAAGCCCGTCAGGTCGTGGTCCAGGCGCAGGTCGCGGCCGGGGAACTGCGACACGACTTCATCGGCACCGAGCACCTGCTGATCGCCCTGTTCGACGCACCGGACAGCGTCGCGACACGGGCACTGCGACGGCTCGGGATGACCAAGGACTCGGTCCGCACCGACGTCGAAACGATCATCGGCCGCGGCGAGGAGGCCTCGCCCGGCCGCCACATCCCGTTCACCCAACGGGCGAAGAAGGTTCTCGAGCTGGCCCTGCGCGAGGCCCGGCGGCTCGACCGCAACCACATCGGGCCCGAGCACATCCTGCTCGCGCTCGTGCGGGAAGGTGAGGGGGTCGCGGCGCGGATCCTGGTGGAACGGGCCGGCACGCTCGCCCGCGTGCGGCAGGTCCTGATGGGGGAACTCGCCGGCGAGACCGTCGGCGCGCAAGGCGGCAAGCACAAGGCGACGTCCGCGGCGGAAGACGCCTACTCGGCGGCGGAGGCGCTGGCCGGTGCCGCGCCGGTCGGCAGCCACCACCTGCTGGAGGCGCTGGTCCGGTCCGAGGGCAGCATGGCCGCGCGCGTGCTGGCCGACCTCGGCGTCGACGCGGAGGTGCTCGCCGCCAAGCTCGACGAACTGGACCCGGAGACCACCACCGACGCCACCCCGGAGGAGGCCGCGGCCCGCAAGATGGAGCTACGTATGGGGACGGACGAGGCGCACCTGGTGTTCCGCGACGAGCAAACGCTTGAGCTGGTCCAGAAGATCATCGACCTGACCGGTGGGCCGGTCCGCGGCACCGGACCGGTCGCGGGCGCGTTCGTTCCACTGTGGACATCCACGAACGAGCTGCTGGCCAAGCTTCTGGAGTACCTGGAGAGCGAACCGGCCGCCGAGGAGTCGCCCAAGGGCTTGTCGCACATGATGCGCCGGGTGATGCGCAGCAGGCTCCGCCGCGCACCGGATGCCTAGCGCCGCATGGCATCCAGGAGGTCCAGGTAGCCGTCGGCGGCGCGCCACAACGCATCGGCCGCCGCCATCACCTTGCCGGGACCCCAACGGCTTTCGTCGTAACCGCGGGTCTGCTCCCGCAGGGATCGCAGGCTGAGGGCCATCTCTTCGTCGAGCCGTTCGCGCAGCTCGCCGGGACTCGGCGCGGGAAGCCGGATTTCGGGACCCTTCCCGTCCCGGATGGCCTCCAGCGCGGACTGGGCCACACCGTCCTCGACACTCCAGATGCGGGCGGGACGGTCCACGAAGTGGTTCCAGACCAGGGCGTCCGCCGACCGCCACACCGGGGCGATCGGGTTCTTCGCCATCCGGGTCGCGTTGGCCCAGTGCTCGGCCCCGTGCGGCGCGCTCAGCCACGGAACCTCGGGCAGGTCGACCACAAGGGCGACCCGCACCACCTCGACCTCCCGCGGTTCACCGAGAACATCGCCGAACGTCCACAGCTCCACCACCGGCAGCCCGCGGATGCTCTCCGGCAACTCCGCCCGCTCGGCACACTTCTGCGCCAAGTCCGCCAGGTAATGCACCGCCCGCGCCCATTTCACCCATGCAGCCTACGAAATCACCCATCACCGACCGTCATGCGCCCCTCGTCATGGTGATGACGGTGTCGTCCGGGGTCAGCAGGCGGCCGTCAGCGGAGCGGATCTCCACTTTCGGCACGGGTTCACCGTTCTCGCGGTCGACCAGGCGCGCTGGGCGCGGTCATCAGCTTGACGGCGCTCGTGTTCTGGGCAGTTACCGCGAAGGAGTCACCCTGACGCACTACCGGACGACCGAGATCGACGGCCTTTCGATCTTCTACCGTGAGGCGGGCGATCCCGTGCATCCGACTATTCTGTTGCTGCACGGGTTTCCAGCTTCGTCCTTTGTGTACCGCGAGCTGATCGGCCTGCTGACCGGGCGAGTTCCATGTGATCGCCCCAGACTATCCCGGGTTCGGGCACAGCTCGGCCCCGTCGCCCACCGAGTTCACCTACACGTGCGCGAGCTGTGGAACTTCCGAACCCACGAGCCCCCGACCCTCATCGTCTGGGGCCGCAACGACACCATCTTCCCCGAATCCGGAGCCCACCCCTTCACCAGAGACCTGACCGACATCGACCTCAACCTCCTGAACACCGGCCACTTCGCCCTAGAAGACCACGCCAAGAGATAGCCACCCACATCAAACGCTTCGCGCACACCATTCCCCCCGCACACCAGTTCGGAAACCAAGGAAATGTCCGCTAAGTAGTTGGAGGCCAACCAACGTCGACGAATTGTGAACCATCGGGATGAAGTCAATCGGGTAACGCCTTGACATATGTCCATGTTCGACAGTAACGGCGTTCGGCCGACCGCGGATGGGCAGGCAGATGAGCGGGCACATTCGAAGGAGAATCAATGTCCACGCCGAGTTACTCCCCGGCCGAGCCCCAGCCAATCCCCGTTCCGCCTACGGCCGTGCCCAAACCCCGGACCTGGAGCTGGCTTTCCTGCGCAATCGGCGCCGTGGCCGGTGCGGCGGTGATCGGCGGAATCTGGGGAGTCACGTCCCTGACCGGCGGCGACAACAAGGAGTCCATCAAGCCGGGGACGTTCATCCTCCGAGGCACTTTCCAGCTCACTGACGGCGTGACCTCGTCCGGGACCGGCTGCGCCGGCTATCGCGGTTACAACGACATCGCCGAAGGCGCGGGTGTGACCGTTTACAACGCGGCCGGCGCAGTCGTCGCCACCGGCGAGCTCGGCGATTCGACGTACAACGGAAGTGTGTGCACGTTCAAGCTGGTCATCGTGAACGTGCCGGATGGCGAGAAGTTCTACCAGGTGGAGGTGACTCACCGGGGAAAGATCTCCGTTCCCGAGGCGGACGCCAAGGCCGGTCTGGTCGCATTGACGTTGGGCAACAAATAGGTCTCGCTAACGCGCGCGGATGTTCTGGGCGGCGAGTTCTGCTGTTTGGGTCATTCGGCGGAGGCGGGTCGGGGGTTTCTTGGCGGTGGCGATCCATTCGAGGATCAGGCGGCGGGTGGAGGGTGGGAACTTGGCGAAGTTGGTGGCTGCGGGTGGGTTCGCGGTCAGGAGAGCGTTGAGGTCGGGTGGGATGGTGGAGTCGAGGTCCCAGGTTCCTTGGGATTTGGCGAGGTCGATGGCGGCCTGGCCGGCCGGGGTCATCAGGCCGGCGGCGGTCATGGTGGCCGCGCGGGTGCGGTTGAGGCTGCTCCAGGTGCTGCGCGGGGCCCGGGGCGTGAAACGCAGGCGGGAGCTGGACTCCGTGTGTTTGTGGTGGTGGCTGTCGATCCAGCCGAAGCACAGGGCGTGCTCGACGGCCTCGTGAAGGCGGATGCTCGGGGCGGCGCGGTGCAGGATGAGCCAGATCTCGGGCGTCGACTGGCTGTGGGTGGCCAGCCAGTCGCGCCATTCGGCGATGGTGCGGGCATGGAACGTGTTCATCCCAGGATCTCCAGGTAGTGCTTGTTGAACATGACGCCGAGCAGGTTGCCGAACGGGTCGACCACGGACGCGGTGACGAACCCGGGTCCCCGCTCGGTGACCTTCCCGTGCACGGTGGCGCCCATGGCGATCAGCCGCTCGAAAGCGCCCTCGACGTCATCGACGTGCCAGTAGGTGACGGGGCCGCCGGCTGACGGCGTTCCGGGCGCGAACCGGCGGTCGATGATGCCCAGTTCATGCTGGTAGTCGCCGATCCGGAACTCGGCGTACGCGGTGGTGCCCTCGACCTGGCGGACGAAGTACGGCTCGATGCCCAGCAGTTCGGTGTACCAGGCGACGGCGGCGGGCAGGTCGTCGGCGAAAAAGGTGACGGTGCTCAGTCCTCGCAACATCGGTGGGTCCTTCCCTCGGTCGGTGCTGGAACCCATCCTCCGGCCCAAAGTGCTCACCAACTGAGCACTTTTCCATCGAAGTGCACAGGAGAAGTGACAGTCACTTTCACTGACTAACCTGGCGAACCCACCAAGCACCAACGAAACCCCAGCGCCAGGCCATGGATAACGTTTGTCGTTCAGACACCATTGACATCACTAACCACCAGCTCTAGCGTATGCAATCGTTCGCATTCCGCGTGCCGAGGAGGTCGCGATGACCAGCCAGCCCTTACCGGCCACGTCCAAACCCCCGGTCCCGCCGCTGGTGATCGCCGCCGGGTTCACCCTGCTGGCGATCTCCTTCGTGATCAACGCGATGGACCGGCAGGTGTTCTACCCGCTGCTGCCGGAAATCCGCGCCACGTATGGGTTCTCGCTGTCCGAGGGTGGCCTGCTGGCGACCGGGTTCACGCTCGGCATGGCCCTGGCCGGGCTGCCCGCCGGTTACCTCGCCGACCGCGTCACACGCAAAACCGTGCTGCTCGTCAGCATCCTGGTCTACACGGTGGGCACGCTGCTGACGCCCGCGGCCACCGGTTTCGCGGACATGGCCGTCTACCGCCTGGTCTCCGGGATCGGCGAAGGCATGCAGGCCACCGCCCTCTACGCCGCCGTCGGCGCGTTCTTCTTCACCCGGCGCTCACTTCTGTTGGGCGCCTTCGGGTTCGCGTTCGGACTGGGTGTCTTCTTCGGACCGATCATCGGCACCAGCCTCGCCACCTCCTACGGCACCTGGCACGCACCCTTCATCGCCTTCGGCAGCGCGGGCCTGGCCATTACTATCCTCATAGGACTCCTGGTCAGCCGCAGGCTCACCGAAACGGTTGTGGGCAGCCAGACGAGCACCGCCACCTACGACCACATCCCGGCGTCGCCGTTCAACCACAACACCAAACTCCTCGCCATCGCCACCTCCGCGGGCGGCCTGACGGTGTACGGGTTCCTCGGCCTCTACCCCACCTATCTGCGCAGCGAACTGCATTTCACCGCCGGACAGACCGCGTTGGCCACCAGTCTTGTCGGCGCGGGCGCGGCGACCTCGCTGTTCTCCGGCTGGCTGGCCGACCGGTTCGACGCGCGCAAGGTGCTGCTCGTGACCTACGCCGGCCTGGCCGTCTCCGCGTGGATCGTGTTCAACGGCGGCACAACCCCGCTGTACCACTACATCACCGCGTTCATCATGGCCACGTTCGGCCTCGGCTCGTTGTTCACCAACTGCAACAGCGTGATGCAGCGATCCGTGCGCCCTGAACACATCGGCCGGGCTGCTGGCCTGTTCGTCACGACCTACTATGTGACGGCCGCGGTCTCCGGATACGTCTTCGGCGAACTGGTGGACGCCCTGGGCTGGACTCAGGCGGCGCTCTGGCAGTTCACCATCGTCCCGGTCGCCGCGCTGATCCCGTTGTACCTCATGGACTCCAGCAAGATCATAAGGGCTGTCCGATGAGGACGTTACTCACCGGCGGCGCGGTTTTCGTCAAGGACCGGCCGGACTTGCTGGGAGGTGGTGATGTCCTGGTGGACGGCACGAAGATCGCCGCGGTGGGCCGGCTCACGGACGAACCGGCGGACAAGGTCATCGACACAACGGGATGCCTGGTACTGCCCGGGCTGGTCAACACGCACCAGCACGATTGGTACATCTACGGCAAGGGCTTGGGCGGCAGCATGCTGCTGGAACAGTGGATCACCGACTGCCTGTTCCCGCTCAAGTCCAGCCTGACCGTCGACGATCTCCGGCTCGCCAGCGAGGTCTCGTCGCTGGACATGCTCCGCGGCGGCACGACGACCGCGGTCAACCACCAGGTCAACGAAACCACGGCCGCCGACGAGGACGCGATCCTGCGGCCGGCGGCCGAGACCGGGATCCGCCAGTTCTTCGGGAAAGTGATCCGCCCCAAGGACATTCTGGATGACTACTTGAGTGCGCGCGCCTGCCACGAAACCTGGGACGGCCAAGCGGGCGGACGGGTGCGGGTCGGGTTCGTTCTCGAAGCGACCGCGCACTGGGTCCACATGGGCACGAGCTCCGAGGAAATGATCGTCGGCGGCCACAAACTCGCCGTTGAGAAAGACACGTTCGTCTCGTCGCACATCGCCGGTGGGACACTGTCCCGGGACTCCGGGTACCTGAAGTTCGTGCTGGAGACCGGTCGCACGGATCCCCAGTTCCTGCACCGGATCGGCGTGCTCGACGACCGTTGGATCCTCGCGCACACCATCTACCCTCGTGACAACGACATGGATCTGATCGCCGCGGCGGGCAGCACCGTGGCGCACACACCCAGTTCGGAGGCCGCGCGAGGTGGTGGGATCACACCAGTGAAGACCATGCTGTCCAACGGGATTCGCGTGGCCATCGGCACCGACGGGCCGATGGTGGACCTCACCAACGACATGATCGAGCAGCTCAAGTGGACTCGCCTGATGCAGAACCAGGTTCACCTCGACGCCGACTCGATCCCGTTGGAACACCTCATCGCCATGGGCACAGCAGAAGGAGCTCGGGCGGTTCGCGCGGAGAACCTGTTCGGCACGCTGGAAGTCGGCAAGGCCGCGGACATCGCGGTGTTCGACCTGATGACGTTGCACGCCGGGCCGGTGCACAATCCACTGAGCACATTCGTGCACGCGGCGCGTGGCCGGGATGCCAAGCACGTCATGGTGGAGGGCGACCTGCTCATCGAGGACGGCCGGTTCACCCGCGTCGACGATCTCTACATCACCGAACTGTTGCGGCAGGCCGGGGACCGCGGCCGGGCGCTGGCGCGGCGGGCCGGTCTGGCCGAATGACGCCGGCCAGGCGGCGGTAGGAGTCGAGCATCTGACCACGGTCGAAGGTGCTCATGGTTACCAGGATCTCGTCGGCGCCAGATCGCTCGACGAGATCCTGCACCGCTTTGGCCACTTCCTCCTCGGTGCCGTAGATCTGCCCGCGCAGCGATTTCTCGAGCATGTCTCGTTCGCGGGCGGTCATGTCCGGCGAAAGGATGTCCTCTGTGGACCGAAGCGGTGGGAAGACACCGTGCAGCCGGGAGTACGCCATTGACCACGCCTCCGGTATGAGCAAGCGGTAGGCCTCTTCGGTGCTCTCCGCGACCGCGATGTTCGCTGACACCACAACGTACGGCTGCTCCGCCCGCTCCCAGTAGCGTGTCGCCGCATCCACCGCCTTCGGCCCGCCCACAACCACCGGCAGCCCCAACTCGGCCGCGATCTCGGCACCTTCGCCGGTTGCGAGAATGAACGCGGGAACGCTCAGGCCTTCGGCGGGCCAGGCGTGCACTCCCTGGTGCGCCTGTTGGTCTCCGGCGAAGTAGCCCAGCAACTCCTTGACCTGAGCGCGGAAGTCCCCGGCGTCGTCACGCCCGAGTGCTCGCCGGACACCGTTCGTAAACCCCAGCGACCGGCCGAGCCCCATGTCGATCCGGCCGGGATACAACGACTCCAGCACCCCGAACTGCTCCGCCACCACCAGCGGCCGATGGTTGGGCAGCATCACCCCGCCGGTCCCCACCCGGATCGTCGACGTCGCCGCGGCCACCCCCGCCGCCAGCACCGTCGGCGCCGACCCCGCGATCCCCGGCACACTGTGGTGCTCCGCGACCCAGAACCGCCGATACCCCAACACCTCCACCTGCCGCGCGAACCACACCGTGTCCCGCAGCACTCGCGCGTTCTCCTGCCCCGCACGAGCGTTCGACCGATCCAGAACCGACAACCACGTCACCCCAGAGTCAACGCCCGCAGGCCTCCAGGATTCCCGAGTTGACCTCAACTGCGGTTGAGGTCTCATGCTGGCGGTATGGCGTTGAGTGACGTGGAGATCGGGTACCTTGCCGGGCAGCGGCTGGGGCGGTTGGCGACGGTGCAGCCCAACGGGACGTTGCAGGCGAGCCCGGTGGGGTTCCGGTACAACGCGGACCTGGGGACCGTCGACATCCGCGGGTACAACATGGCGGCGAGCCGGAAGTACCGCAATGTCGCCGCGAATGGGCGGGCGGCGTTCGTGGTGGACGACATCGCGTCGGTGCAGCCGTGGCGGGTGAGGTGTGTGGAGATCCGCGGGACGGCGGAGGCGATCGACGACCCCGCGGGGGCGATCATCCGCATCCACCCGGACCGGGTGATCAGCTTCGGGCTCGAGACCTGACGATCACCGGTCTGGCCCTGCCGGGCGCCTCGACCTGGTCATGTCCGCGAACACCCGCCGGCCGCACCTCAAGAGCATCTCCGGCAAGACCGGCGTCCGGCCGGGGCGCGGATGGCGAAACATTGACAGTTCTGAATCGTGCAGCGATAGTGAGAGCGCTCTCATCTCACCCAGGCGCGGGGTGGTTGGGGTACCGGATGGACGGCGCGGCTGTCCGGTGACCGACGAAGGACCCGCCCTGCCCGGCGTCGGGACTTCACATGGCGACCTACCTGTGAAGGAGAGACACGTGTCCTGGAAGCGAAAGGTGCTGGCGCTCGCCGCCGCGCTGGTGAGCGGCGCCGCTGGTGTCGTCGCCGTCGCGTCGAGCGCCGAAGCGGTGCCCGCCACGATTCCCTTGCGCATCACCAACAACTCGGGCCGCAGCGACCCGGTGTTCATCTATGACCTCGGTACCGAGCTGAGCACAGGCCGGCAAGGCTGGGCCGACCGCAACGGTGGTTTCCACCCGTGGCCGCCGGGCGGCAACCCGCCCTCGCCCGCGCCGGACGCCTCGATCCCCGGCCCGGCCAACGGCCAGTCGATCACCATCCAGATCCCGAAGTTCTCCGGCCGGATCTACTTCTCCTACGGCCAGAAGATCATCTTCAAGGTGACCACCGGCGGCCTGGTGCAGCCCGCCGTGCAGAACCCCAGTGATCCCAACGTGAACATCCTGTTCAACTGGTCGGAGTACACGCTCAACGACTCCGGTATCTGGATCAACAGCACCCAGGTGGACTTCTTCTCCGCGCCGTACGCGGTCGGCGTGCAGCCGTCGAGCGGTGCCACGCTCACCACAGGGCACCTGAAGCCCGGTGGCTACAACGGGTTCTTCAACGCCCTGCGCGGCCAGCCGGGTGGCTGGGCCAACCTGATCCGGACCCGTCCGGACGGCACGATCGTCCGTGCTCTCGCCCCCGGGCACGGCATCGAGGGCGGCCTGCTGCCGGCGAACGTGCTGAGCGACTACGTGAACCGGGTGTGGGCCAAGTACTCCACGTCGACGCTCACCGTGACACCGTTCGCGAACCAGCCGAACACCAAGTACTTCGGCCGGGTCTCGGGCAACGTCATGACCTTCACCAACACGTCCGGCCAGGTCGTGACATCGTTCCAGAAACCAGACTCGGACAGCATCTTCGGCTGCTACAAGCTGCTGGACGCGCCGAACGACCTGGTCCGCGGGCCGATCTCGCGGACGTTGTGCGCCGGGTTCAACCGCTCGACCCTGCTGACGAATGCCAACCAGCCGGGCAGCGGCTGCTCTGGTTTCTACACCGATGTCGTCACCAACCACTACGCACGCAAGATTCACGCGCAGATGGTGGACGGGAAGGCTTACGGGTTCGCGTTCGACGACGTGAACAACTGTGAGTCCCTTGTCCACGACGGCAACCCGGTGCAGGCGTTCATGACGCTGGACCCGTTCAGCTAGGGACCTCACCGGCCAGTTCGACCGCGGCCCGCACCGGGTCGTGGTCGAACCGGCTGGCGAAGGCGTCGACGACGCCCCAGCCCGCGCCGCGCAAAGCCCGCCACCGGGCGAGATGCGCGGCCGGGCCGTCCGGGTGTGGCCGGGTTTCCAAGGCCACGCCCCGGATCACGATGTCCACCCGCCAGTGCCCGACGGGATAACCGGTCCGCACTTGGATGCCAAGGTTGGTCAGCTCCGCGGCGAGCTTCGCGGTCCACTCGTCGGACGGCTCAACACCGGCGGTCTCAGTCGGCGGGACGTCGGCGTGCTTGAGGTAGTCGGCCATCAAGCCGAGCGGGGTACGCGCGGAGGTGATCACGTGCACGAGCCGGCGTGCGCGGGTTGTCAACACTGCCAACAGGTTCTGGTCGTTGACGAACCGCCACGCCGACGCCTTGTCCTCGTCGCTCAGCGCCAGGCTGATCACGACCTCGTCGAACTCCGAGCCCTGCACGCCATGAACGGTCCCGACCCGCACCCCGCCGCTCGTGATCTCGTTGAGGCTCAACGAGGACAGCAGGGCCTGCTCCAAAGCGTCCGCCTGGGCGCGGAACGGCGTGATGACTCCGATCGACTTCACCCCAGCGGCGATCCGGCGACGCAGATGGGCAAGCACCGCGTCGATCTCCACCTGGTTGACGCCTTTGCTGTCCCGCGTCCCGGAGACCTGTTCGGTGTCAATGCAGTCGATGTCCGCGATCGACGGATGCGTTGTCAGCAGCTCGATCCGGCCGTCGTAGAACCGCTCCGCCGCGAACCCGATCAAGTGGGGCGCACACCGGTGATGTTCGGTCAGCCAGTGCACACCAGCCGCTGCGGTCGCCGCGTCGAACAGGCTCACCTTGGGCACGTCGAGCCGGTCCCCCAACGCTTCCGTGCCCTCAGCGGCCAAAGCCTCCCGCACCGCCTGGTCGCTGACGAACGACACATGCCGCAGCTGACGGGGATCCCCGCCGATCACGGCCCGTTTCCCACGCACCAAGGCGGGAGCGGACAGGGGTTGGTCGACGTGACTGGCTTCGTCGATGATCACGAGGTCGAACATCCCCGGCACCGCCGGCAGAATGTCCTCCACATCGGACAACGTGCCCACCCACAACGGCAAAGCCGCCAACAGGTCTCCGCTGTCGATATCGGACAGTGCCCGCCGACGAGCCGCCCGTCCCGACCGCAACGCCATAGCCAATGCAGCGACCGCACGCCGAGGTCCCGAACCGCGGCGACTCACCGCGAGCGCGCCGACATACGAAGCGACAGCAGCCTGCTGCTCCGCATCAGCGTCAGCAAGCAAATCCCGCAACGAAGCCAGATTCGTACCACCCGCGGTCGCTATCCGAACCTGAGCCGCACTCTCCCGAGCCGCCTGAACGGCAGCGATCAGATCCTCCGGCGACACGGACCGATCAGCCCCGGCCATCCGCCGCGCCCGCCATCGAGCGAACAGGCCGCCTCCGTTCACCAAGTCCCACAACCGGTCCAGGTCAACATCAGCGCCGAACGCCTTCGGTGCCACCGCTCGGTGCGCGGGAATGAGCGCCTCCTGGCGCAGCGCCGACAAAGCCCACTCCTCGTCCCGCAGCGCCGCACCGACCGCACTCTCAACCCTGGCAACGCCGGCGATCGCGGCCCGCAGAGCGCGATCCTTGGCGTCCAGGTCGCCCTTGGCCGGTGTCGCAGTCAGTCCGTCGCCAAGCTCACGAGCCATCCCTTGGCGCAACTCGGAATCACCGAACAACACCGGCGTCGGCCCACCGGCCCGCTGCAGAGCCTCGCCCAGGACATCAGCCGCATTGCGCGTCCGGCTCGCCAGCAACACCGACCAGCCCGCGGCGACAGCGTCCAAAGCTATGGCCGCCAACGTATGCGTCTTCCCACTCCCGGGCGGCCCGCCGACCACGGTGATCGGCGCGACCCGCGCCGACCGCACAGCGCCCTGCTGGTTCGGGCTCAGTGGCAGTGCCGCAACTACAGGTTCCTCGGGAACCGCGACGTCCTCAGGCCAGTACAGCGACGCAAGTGCGGTGTCCTCAATGCCTTTCACCTGCGACCACGCCAGCAACACCGCCCCGCGTTCAGTGCTGACAACGGGTTCCCCCGCATGTAGCCCGGTTCCGAGCACCACAGTCAAGGAATCGCCACGGATCAGCTGTTGCGGATCGTTGTCCGGCCCGGCAATCGACACATCGCCGACCCCGGCCGCGGTCAGAACGGCTTTGACCCATTCCTCCCGATCTGCCGTGCGCAGTCCGTTCTCCAGGTCCGCCGCCGCCGACCAGTCCGTCAGCAAGGGGAACATCGCCAGGTCACCGGCGATGTGGAAGGCGTACCGGTGTGAACCAGCGGGGTGCAGCCGGACCGGACGCGAGACCAGCGGAATGCACAACCGCCGCCGCTGCCCCTCGATCGTCGCGGGCCCGCACAGGAACGCCCAGCCCAACCGGAGCAAACGGTCTTCCTGGTGCAACGCGTCGAAACCGGCCAACCGCCGCACCGCGGCCCGCTGACTCGCGTGCGGCGACCACGGCACGGGTGTCCAGTGCGGCGCGGTCTGTTCCTGGGTCAGTGTGGCCCACCCCGCGGGCTGGTCGCCGAGCCAGGCCAGCCCGGCGGTCTTGCTCAGGTCGAGCTGGACCCGGTTCTGCTGCTCGGCGCCGTTGAGCCGGGCCAGGGTGCGCAGGACGGCGGGCACTGTCACACGTCGATCCTGCCATCGGGTTAGTGTCGGGGTATGGACGAGATCCGGTTGGGACAGTCGGGACTGCAGATTTCACGGATTGTCTTGGGGTGCATGAGCTTCGGTGACGCGTCCGCGGGACGCGCGTGGGCGCTGGGCATTGACGAGTCGCGGCCGCTGGTCAAACAGGCGGTCGAGGCCGGGATCACGACCTACGACACGGCCAACGTGTACTCGCAGGGCACGAGCGAGGAGATCACCGGCCAGCTGCTGCGGGAGTTCACCAAACGCGAAGAGGTGATCATCGCGACCAAGGTGAACGGCCGGATGGGTCCCGGTCCCAAGGGCGCCGGGCTGTCGCGCGCCGCGATCTTCAGCCAGATCGACGCCAGCCTGCAGCGGCTGGGCACGGACTACGTCGACCTGTACCAGATCCACCGGTTCGACCCGAACGTCCCGGTCGAGGAGACCATGGAGGCGCTGCACGACCTGGTGCGCTCCGGCAAGGTCCGCTACATAGGCGCGTCCTCGATGTGGACCTGGCAGTTCGCGCAGATGCAGCACGCCGCCGACCTCAACGGCTGGACCCGGTTCGTGTCCATGCAGGACCAGTACAACCTGCTCATGCGCGAGGAGGAGCGGGAGATGCTGCCGTACTGCCTGGACCAGGGCGTCGGCGTGATCCCGTGGAGCCCGCTGGCACGCGGCAAGCTGACCCGCGACTGGGACGCGACCACGCTGCGCAGCGAGAACGACCAGTACGGCGCCCGGCTGTACAAGCAGACCGAGGAGTCCGACCGCCAGATCGTGGCGGCGGTGGCCGCTATCGCCGAGGAACGCGGGGTGCCGCGGGCGCAGGTCGCGCTCGCCTGGGTGTTGCACCAGCCTGCCGTCACCGCGCCGATCGTGGGCGTCACCAAGCCCGGCCACGTGTCCGACGCCGTCGCCGCCGCCGAACTCGAGCTGTCCGGCGAGGAGCTGGAGCGGCTCGGCGCACACTACGTCCCGCATCTTCCGGAAGGTTTCTGATTCCGGCCCAAAACTGGCCGCAATTGCTCCTAGAGTGGGTCCCATCAGCGAGAACGAAGGGAAGGCCACAGCCATGGAGATGAAGCTCGAGCTCGTGTTCCTGCCGGTGTCCGACGTCGACCGGTCGATCGACTTCTACGTCAACAAGATCGGCTTCAACCTCGACTACGACCACAAGGTGAACGACACGCTCCGGTTCGTGCAGCTGACCCCGCCGGGCTCGGCATGCTCCATCTCCATCGGCACCGGGCTGATGGACCCGGACACTCCGCTGGTCAAGGGCCTGCAGGTGGTCGTCAAGGACGCCCGCGCCGCGCACGCGGAACTGTCCGGGCGCGGCGTGGACGTCACCGACGTCGACGTTCAGCCGTGGGGCACGTTCGTCCGGTTCACCGACCCGGACGGCAACGGCTGGGCCCTGCAGGAGATCACGAACCGATAGCCGCCGGCAGCCACGCGGCGGACGTCCCCAGACCGGTGGGCAACATCGCGGCGGCCGGGTACCGGTTGCGCCGGAGCTCGGCTTCGGTGTACCTGGCGCTGTGGCGGTGCCACTCCAGCGCCCCGGACATCCAGTTCTGGAAGTTCGTGGCGTAGCGGGTGAGCGCCGCACGGGCCTCCTCGTCGAGGCCGAACTCGTCGAACATCAGCTGCAGGTCGTTGGCGAGGATGTGCTCGTACTGCCGCATGCGTGCGGCCATCAGGTCGTTGACGATGTCGCGGGCCTGCCAGCGGTCGACGTTCAGGAACTTCTCCGTGACCAGGACGATGTTGTTCGGCTCGCCCTCGAACTCGATCTCTTTCTGGTACGAGAACACGTCGTTGGTGAAGCAGGCGTAGTCCTGCGCGGCCGTCTCCAGTTCGCGCATCACCCGGTTGTGGTGGATCTCCGCCGGAACGACGTCCCAGTTGGACAACCGGGCCAGGCCGACGAACAGGTCCGAGCCGAACGTCTTGCGGCGCATCTCGACGTAGTCGATCGGGTCCGGGATGCGGTTCGCGGCGATGTTGCCCAGTTCCCACAGCCAGCTGTCGATCATGTCGGTGACCGTTCGGCGGAAGCCCTCACGCGCCGGCTCGGTCAGTGTGCTCACGGTGCGTGGCCACAGGTCGGCCAGGCCTCGTTCGATCGGGCCCACCGGTTCCGGCGTCGGGCCGAGATCGAGGGGCATGAACAGCCGCAGGCGGTCGTTGGCGAGTTTGGCGGTGGCGAGGTTCTTGCCGTACACGATCGGGTAGTAGTCGTCGGCGTAGATCCCCCAAGCGAGCCACGCCGACGACAGCTTGAGTTGCTCCAAGTCGACATCCGGGTAGAGCACGGCGGCACAGTGCGCCATGTCGGCGGCGTGCAGTCGCTGTTCGTCCCAGTGTCCACCGTCATACAGGCCGATCTGCCGGGCCCACTCGATCAGGTACTCCCGGGCCTCTGCGAGATGTGGGTTCGTGTGGACCGGATACGGCATGTAGAAGTCCGGCAACGGCAGATGACCCACAGGGGTGAAAGGTGTGTGCGAGTAGGACCGCGCTCGGGTCCGCAGACCGAGCCGTCCCGGCGTCAGGCTCGCCGTGCCCAGACCACTCGGACCGCCGAGCACGTCCGAGGTTCCGGAGACCACGCCCTCGTTCATGTACCGGCTGGACCGGGCGTGCCACTCGTGCCCACCCGACTGCCAGTCCTGCAACCCCTTGACGTACGAGCCGACCCGCGCCTGCTCGTCCGGCAAAGCCTTGTGTTCCAGGAGAACCGCGGGCACCTCGGTCAGCGCCGTGTTCTCGAACTGCTGCACGCGCGAGGTCAGCAGATCGTTGACCAACTCGGCCGCGTCCTGCGTCTCACACCCGAAGAACTTCTCGAACACCAGCACGGCGTTGGAGTTCTCGCCCTCCTCGCGGACCTCCCGCTGGTAGGAGAACAGGTCGTTGCGCAGGTGCACGGCGTCGGAGAACGTGTCCGACAGCACCACCATCGGCCGCGTGTCCGCGAAACGGTCGGGGATCTCCGCCTGTGCGGCGAACTCCACCAGGTTCGCCGACCAGGGCGCGCCACCGACCCGGCGGCGCATCTGCAGGTACTCGATCGGGTTGGCGATCCGGCCGATATCGATGTTGATCAGTTCCCACATCGACTCGACCATCAGGTTGTGCGTGCTGGTGATGAACCGCCGCCGCCAGCCCTCGGACATCGACGGAACCGTGCGGGCCCACAGGTCCTTGAGCCCCTCCTCGGCCGGGTTCGTCGGCTCGGGCGGGTCGTCGCTCATGAACAGTTCGAGGTGGTCGAGATACCCCTTCGCGCCGGTGCGGTCGCGCGAATGCTTGAACTCCTCCAGGAAGTGGTCGTCGAAGAAGAAGACCCAGACATACCAGTCGGTGATCAGGTCGAGCGTCGGCCCGTCGCAGTCGGGATGGGTGTACGCGCACATCAACGCGTAGTCCATCCGGGCCAGCTGGTCCTCGGTCCACACCACGCCGCCGCCGGGTTTCGGGGCGTCCAGCATCCCCATGTCCTTGGCCCAGGCCATGCTGTGCGCCCGGGTGGTCTCGAGGTTCGGGTTCAACCGGGCCGGGTAGGGCATGTAGAACTCGGGCAACGTGAATGCCTGCATGTTCCCCTCGCGCTTAGTGGTGGGCACCGCCGTCCGACGGTGCCACCTCAGGGCCGGTTGGGGGTACGGCCGACCGGGCGGATGTCGGCGCCGATTGGATGAACCTGCCTAGTCGGCGTTGGTCCGTTCGAGTGCCTGGGTCAGCCGCCGGAGCACCCCCGACCGCCACCCACCCGCCATGATCGTGCGTATCCGCAGCTCATCCGGCCCGAACCCATCATGCGTGAGCAACAGCCGGGTCCCCGTGCCCTCCGGTTCCAGCCGCCACGTCACCGTCCACCGCTCGCCCCAGCTGAACCGCAGCAACCGCTCCGGCTCCACCTCGAGAACCTCACACGCCACCGGCCCACCCCCGAACCCGACACTCGGCTTTGGCTCGGCCACGAGGTGAAACCGATGCCCCACAACGGGTTTGATGTCGTTGGGCATGAACCACCGAGCGAGCAGATCGGGTTCGGTGAGCACCCGCCACACCTTCCGCGGCGGGTGCCCGAGGAACTGGTCGACCTGGATCCGTTCGGTCACAGGTCATCCTCCTCGTCAAGGAGGTCACGCAGACCACGGAGTTTCTGCCGCCAGAACTGCTCATAAGGCGAAAGCCACTCGGTCAGATCGTGCAGTGGCGCCGCCTCCAGCGAGTAGTACCGAAACCGCCCCTGCTTCTGCTCCGAAACAAGCCCCGCGTCCTTCAAAACCTTCAGGTGCTCGGACAAACTGGGCCGCCGCATCTCAAAATGCTCGGCCAACGCCTGCACCGGCTGCGCCCCGCCCACCAACAGGATCCGCAGCACCTCCCGCCGCACCGGACTGGCCAGCGCGGCGAAGACCTCGTCATCACTCAAGGCCTGTCACCGAGTTTGGACGGCGTCAAAAGGGAAATCGGGTTGCCATCCACATCCACAAAGGACGCCGTCCGCCCCCACGGCATCTCCTGAGCATCGGACACCTCAACCCCCTTCTCCCGCAACGCAAGGATGTCCCCATCCACATCCTCGGTATGGAACTGAAGGTGCACCGTCCCCCGCCCCTCCCACTTCACATCGGCGAGCACCACCCCAGTCTCCGCCCCCTTGGGAGCCACCATCAGAAACTGCTCCCCACCAGGCCCACGCCGGTCAACGAGAACGTCAAACCCCAACGTCCCCACATAGAACTCACGAGCCCGCCCATGATCAGCCACAGGCACCGTCACGAACTGCAACTTGGTCACGTTCATACCCCCAACCATAGGTAGGATATCTCCTACCCGTCAACCCCACCCATCCGATGCCCAACAACATTGACCACCACCCCATCCGGATCCCGCACAAAGAACCGCCGCACACCCCACTCCTCATCCCGGATGGGATACACAACCTCACCCCCACCCTCCACAACAGACGCATACACCGCATCGACATCCCCGACCTCAACAGAGACATCAGGATGCAACCCAGAAGGATCAGCCCCCAGGAAGGTCACCTGAGCAGTCGGATTCCCAGGCGCCGCAACGGTAACAACCCACCCAAGGTCCATCACGACCTCAAACCCCAACCCAACATAAAACGCGGTCTTGGCCGCAACACCACCATCATCACCAACCCGAAGATTGGGAACAGCCCGACGAATACCCATACCCAACCCAACCACACCCCACACCCAACCGCACCATCCCCGCACACGCACCCACCCCAAGCCATCCCCCGCACGCACAAACGCACCACCCGGGCCATCCCCTCGCGCGCAAGCGCATAGGCGCTCTTCGTGTCCTCGCCCTCCGGTATGGCCTGGCGCTTGCGCAACCGCATCTGTCAAGTGGGGCCAAAAAGAACTCGCCGGTCCGCCAACGCAACGCAACCAGCCACGTAAGCCATACGGACCGGCACAACGCTGGAAGCCAGGCCCCACTTGACAGATGTGGTTCCCTTGGGCAGGTCATACCGGAGGGCGAGGACACGGTCCCTCCCCTCTGGGTGGCGCTGCCGCGCGGCGAGCGCTCTTTCCACCCAGCCAATGCTCAAGGTGTCCAGCCCGCCGCAGACAACCCCAGAAGCGAAGCGACAACTACCGAGGCCGCTCAAAAACCACAGTGGCCCCAGGCAACTGAGCCGCCTGAACCATCCGCAACTGCAACAGCGCCGGATGCTCCTCCGCCAACCGCGCAGCATTCAAAAGCGACCGCAAAGCGGCAGTCTCAGCCCGCGCCCGCTCAAGCGCAGCCGCCCCCTCCCGCTTGGCGACCAACTCCCCCAAGAGCGCCCGCCGCAACTCAACCGGCAGCACAACATCCCGAACGTCAACGGAGTCCACCCGAACCCCCAACTCCGAAGCCCGGGAGGCAACGGAAGAAGCGACCTCCCCAGCCACCTCCCGCCGCTGAGCGTCCACAACGTCATGCGCACGAGACAAGACCGCCCCACGCAACCCCAACTGCAGCGCGTAGTGCATCTCCTCCCGAACATTCGCCGCCGACCGCACATACAGCGCAGCGTCCACAACAGACACTCTCACCGTCAGCCCAACCCGCAGCAGAACGCCGTCAGCAGAAGGAACCTCCTGCCCCGCAAGCGGATACGAAGAAGGCCGGATGTCGACACCCCGGATCGACTCACCCTTGCGCACCCGATACCGCCCCGGCCCCAGGACATCGACCAGCGCACCATCGCGGAAGCGAACCCCGCGCTCCCACTCCCACACCGTCACGTAAGCCATGACGCATCACTCCACTACTCCAGCATGCTGACAGCCCTGGCCCGGGCCCGGCGGCGGGGAGTCCGCAACTCCGCAAAGCCGGGAAGGCCCACAGTGGACCAGGGCTGCCAGTTCGGGGAATCGAACCCAGAACGCTTGTCAGGCGTACCAATCCCGGCGCCGGATCACGGAACGCGGGACCTGCATCGCCGCCCGCGCCGTTAACGCCGAGGGTTGCCACCGTAGAGCGAAACGTCCTGCCACGCAACGGACTTAACGCCCGATGCCGAGCGTGCTCTGCATCGGCAGCAGTCCGGACTGGACGATTGTCATCGTCACCGGCCCGGCCAGCTGAGCCAGCCGCCCCATCTGCGGCCCGAGCACCCGCCACGGCGCCGCGGCCAGCGAGTCGGTCACCTTCTCGACGTTCTCCCGGCCTTCCTTACCCAGAGGTGTGGCGTTTCCGTCGGCGTCGACCCACCCACGCTCCTGCAACCTCGCCTGCGCGGCTGCCCACTCCGAGTCGCTCCACTGCCGGCTGGCGAACACCTCGACCGGCGCGGCGCCGACCGCGGCGAACGACACCAGCGCCTCGACCCCGTCGAGACCGGCGGTGAGCAGCGCGGCGATGTGCCCGTCACCTCGGTGTTCCCGGATGATCGTGGCCGCCTGCCACAACACGAGGTGCGGCTCAGCAGGCCAAGGCAGTGCGGCGTTGGCCGCGGCGAGCGGACGCCCGACGGTGTCGACAGCTTCGGCGACCTTTCGGGCCAGCTCAGCCGCCTCGGCGAGGTCCCGGCTGTCGATCCGGTCGCCCAGCAACCGCCGCAGCGCGCGGTCCACGCCCCGCAACCGGGCCGCGAGGATGTCCCCCTGGCTGGCGATGGTCGGGATGTGTTCGGCGACCATCTTGGGGTTGAAGCTGTAGAAGGCCGACGCGACCAGCTCGGCGCTCGGCGTGCCCAACGGCGCCGACCGCAGGGCGAAGTAGCTGGGCCAGCGGGTCTCCACGTCGTAGCCGAGCTTCGCGAACTCCTCGAAGACTTCCGGCGCGTAGTAGACGATCGCGTGGATCGGCTCCAGCAGCTGCCACATCTGACGTTCCATCACTGCCTCCCAGGTCGGATCTTGACAGTGACTAGATAACCAGGCAAGGCTAATCTTGTCAATGACAAGATTCCGGGTATGGTGCACATCATGGCCTACCACCACGGCGACCTGCGCCGAGCCGTCCTGGACGCCGCCCTCGAGGTGATCGCGACGTCCGGCCCGGGTGCCATCAGCCTCCGCGACCTCGCGCGCCGTGCCGGCGTGTCGCACGCCGCGCCCGCGCACCACTTCAAGGATAAGGCCGGGCTGCTGACGGCGATCGCGGTCGAGGGCAACGAGCTGCTCGCGGACTCGCTGACCGAGGCGCTGGACGAGGACCGGACCGGGCTGATCGACCTCGGCGTCCGCTACGTCCGGTTCGCCCTGGAGCATCCCGCGCACTTCGAGGTGATGTACCGGCCGGACCTGTACCACCGCCGGGCGCCCGAGCTGGTGGCCGCGCGGGAGCGGACCGGCAAGCTGATGCGCAGGACGGTGGAGCTGATGCCCGAGGAGAAGCGCGGCCCGGACGCCGCGCTGGCCCAGCTGGCCGCGTGGTCGGCGGCGCACGGGTTCGCCAATCTGGTCCGCGGCGGCAACCTGGACCGCACGCTCGGCGACCGCGACCCAGGCGAGGTGTTTCGCGGCATGGCTCGTGTCCTGTTCGGACAGTCCGATGACTGAGTTCGAGGCCCACCGCGTAGGTTTGACTGGGTACTGCTACCGGATGCTCGGCGCGGCCCTGGAGGCCGAGGACGCCGTTCAGGAGACGTTCCTGCGCGCGTGGCGCGGCACGTTCGACCCGGACCGCGGTTCGGTCAAGACCTGGCTCTACTCGATCGCCACCAACGTCTGCCTGGACATGCTGCGCAGTGCCCAGCGCCGCGCCATCGCCATGGACCTCGCCGAGCCCGTCACTCCGGGCATGCCGCTCGGTACTCCACTGCCCGACTCGGCGTGGGTACACCCCATGCCGGACAACAGGATCCTCGATCCAGCCGACCTCATGGTGACCGCCGAGTCGGTCCGGCTGGCGTTCGTCGCCGCCCTGCAACACCTGCCGCCCAAGCAACGCGCCGTCCTGATCCTGCGGGAAGTGTTGTGCTGGAAGGCAGACGAGGTCGCCCAGCTGCTCGACACCACCACGGCCTCGGTCAACAGCGCCCTCCAACGAGCCCGCGCCACCATGGCGTCACGCCCGTCAGTGTCCCCTGTGGACAGGGATCACGCGGACGTCCTGGACCGCTACATGAAGGCGTTCCAGAGCTACGACATCGATACCCTCGTCTCGTTGCTGCACGAGGACGCGACCATGACCATGCCGCCGTTCACCTGGTGGCTGCGGGGTCGTTCGCATATACACCAGGTGCTGCTGGCCGCGGGCGCGGAGGCGACCTGCCAGTCGACGACGTTCGTCCCCGCCGGATCCGCCAACGGCGCACCCGCGTTCGGCCAGTACCTGCACGGCAAGCCGTTCGCGTTGCTGGTATTGACCGTCGAGGGTGGACTGGTCACGCAGTCGACCACCCACCTCAACGCCACGGGCTTGTTCTCGCTGTTCGGCCTGGACCGATGAGTTTCGCGGGGCTGTCCCGTATCAGTACGTGACAGCCCTCTCGGAAAGGACTCACATGTACGTCACGGTCAACGGCGTGAAGACGTGGCACTCGGTCAGCGGCTCCGGCGAGCCCGTGCTGTTGCTGCACGGCGGGTTCTCCGACTCCCGCGAGTTCGAGCCGAACCTGGCCACGCTGGACGGGTTCACGCTGTACCGGATGGACCGGCGCGGGCACGGACGCACCCCGGACGTCGACGGCCCGATCACGTTCGGCCTGATGGCGGCGGACGCGATCGCGTTCATCGAGGAGGTGATCGGCGGTCCGGCGCATGTGGTGGGCTACAGCGCGGGCGGCTTCGTGGCCGGCACGATCGCGATGCGACGGCCGGACCTGATCCGCAAGCTCGTGCTGATCAGCACCGCGGTGACCAAGGAGGGCTGGCTGTTCCTGCCGCAGGAGGGCGGCGAGATGCCCGCGCAGGTGGTGGACGCGTACGCCGAGGTCTCGCCGGACGGCCGCGACCACTTCCCGGTGATGATGGCGAAGGTGATCCACGGCGACGGCACGGATCCGGACCCGGTCGAACCGGGCAGGATCGCCAATCCCACGCTGGTCATGACCGCCGACGACGACATCGTCCACTTGGGACACATGATCGAGACGTACCGGGCGATCCCGCACGGTCAGCTGGCCGTGATCCCTGGTGCGTCACACCTGCTGATGGTTGAGAAGCCCACGCTATGCACGCAGCTCGTCGCCGACTTCCTCACCAACGAGCCCCAGCCGCTGATGCCAGTCCGTCGCGCGCTGAGCGGCCCGCACGAAGGCGGCCACGGCTCGTGACCGCGACCGCTCCGGCCAGCCGAGCATGAGCGTGGTGACGGGCCCGTCGAGCACCGGGACCGTCACCACGCCCTCCGGCAGGTCCTCCTTGGCCGACTCGGGCAGCACCGCGACGACCTTGCCCAGCCCGATCAGGTACTTGAGCTGCCCGGTCTCGCGCACCTCCGGGCCGCTCGCCTCGTCCTCGGTCATGCCGGGCCAGCGCGGCAACGGCTCGCCTGCCAGGTCGGCCATCATCAGGCTCTCCCGGCCCGCCAGCCGGTGCGTGGCCGGGAGGGCGGCGACCGCGCTCTCCACCCGCAGCACCTCGGTGTCGAACCCGGCCGTGTCGTCGTACGGCATGTGCAGCAGAGCCAGGTCGGCGCGGCCGTCGCGCAGGATGCCCGCCTGTTCGCCGAATCCGCAGATCATCAGCTCGACCGGAACCGCGTCGGGTTCCTCGGCATAGGCCGCCAGCAGCCGGTCCATGAAGGTGTAGCTCACCGCGGGTTTCATCACGATCACGAGCTTTGGCTCAGTCTGCCCCGCTCGTCGCGTCCGCCGCGCCGCGGCCGCCAACGCGTCCAGGGCGTGCCGTCCCTCGTGCAGCAGCACCTCACCGGCCGGGGTGAGCACCACTTTCCGGCTGGTGCGCTCGAAAAGCTCCACACCCAGGCGACGTTCGAGCTGCTTGATCGCACGGGACAACGGCGGCTGTGCCATGCCCAGCCGCTCGGCCGCACGGCCGAAGTGCAGTTCCTCCGCCACCGCGACGAAGTAGCCCAGCTCCCGCGAATCCATACCGTCAGGGTATCGCTCCGGACCGAACCGGTGTTGGCCGCCGGTGCCCGGCCGATGGTGGGCTTGACCCATGACAGAGACAATCGCGCTGGTCACCGGGGCCAACAAAGGAATCGGCTACGAAACCGTCAAACAGCTCACCGCCCTCGGCATGACCACCTTCCTGGCGGCCCGGGACGTCGAACGCGGAACCGTGGCCGCCAAGGAACTGGACGCCGAGTTCGTCCAGCTCGACGTCACCGACCCGGACAGTGCCAAAGCCGCCGCCGCTGTCGTCGAGGATCGATACGGGCGCCTGGATGTGCTCGTGAACAACGCGGGCATCGCCGGCGTAGCCGACCAGCAGCCCAGTACCGCGGACGTGAACGTGATCCGGACCGTGTTCGACACCAACTTCTTCGGCGTCATCAACGTCACGAACGCCATGCTGCCCTTGCTGTCCCGCTCGTCCGCGCCACGGATCGTCAACGTTTCCAGCGGTATCGGCTCGCTGGCGGGGATGAGCTCGCTGCACGCGGCCCTGCCACCGAGCCTGGCTTACGTGCCGTCCAAGACCGCGGTGAACTCGTTGACCGTGCAGTACGCCAAGGAACTTCGGCCGCAAGGCATCCTGGTCAACGCCGCCGACCCGGGCTACTGCGCCACGGACCTCAACGGCCACAGTGGTTTCCGCACTACGGCTCAAGGCGCTGCGGTGTCCGTGTACCTGGCCACACTCGGCGCGGACGGCCCGACCGGCGGTTTCTTCACCGACGATGGCGCGGTCGTACCCTGGTGAGGTGGAACGGATCGACTTGGGCGAGGTGCCGTACCTCGATGCCGTGACCGAGATGGGCACGTGGGTCCGGCAACGCCAGGACGGCCTGATCGAGGACCGCTTGGTCATGCTCACCCATCCACCGGTGATCACGTACGGCGCCCGCACGCCCCCGGCCGAGCTGCCGGCCGATATGTCGATCCCTTTGGTGCCAGTGGATCGCGGCGGCCAGGCGACCTACCACGGCCCAGGGCAGCTGATCGGGTACCTGGTGATCGACCTGCACCAGCGCGGCCCCGGCGACATCGTGCGCTGGCTGGAGGACGGGTTGATCGCCGCGCTGGACACGCTGGGGTTCAAGACGATCCGCCGCGACACACCACCTCGGTCACAGAGCCTGGTGGGGGTGTGGACGCCGGACCACCGCAAGCTGGTGTCCATCGGAATGCGGATCCGGCGGGGCGTGACCAGCCACGGGTTCGCGGTGAACATCGCGCCGGACATGTCGGTGTTCACGTCGTTCGTGGCCTGTGGGCTGCCGGATGTGCCGATGACGTCGTTGGCTTTGTTGGCCGGGGAAGACGGACGGCCCGCACCTGCTGAGCAGCAAGTGCGGGCCGCGATCGCCGCCGCCCTCGGAGCTGACTGAGTTACGGGGTGCCGTAGACCTGCATCTCGTACAGCGAGTAACCGTACGAGGTGCCGCGGGCGGTGCCGTTCATCCGGACGTAGCGGCCGGTGCCACTGAGCCCGGTGAGATCGTCCGTGCCGCCGTTGCCGGTCGCGGTCGAGTAGATCGTCGTCCACGCGGTGCCGTCCGGCGAGGTCTGGATCGTATAGGACTTGCCGTAGGCGGCTTCCCAGGTCAGCTTGACGTGGGAGATGGTCATCGTCGCGCCGAGGTCGACCCGGACCCACTGCGGGTCCGCGCCTTCCTTACTGGCCCAACGGGTTCCGGTCAGGTTGCCGTCGAACGCCTTGCCAGCGGCGTAGGTCGACGACTCGGTGGACGACGCGGTCGCGGGCTTGTCCTGCGAGAGCAGCGTGGGCTCACCCGGTCCAGGGCCACCGCTGCCGACAGTCAGGGTGTAGGTGGCCGTGTGCGACTTGCCGCCCGACGTGCCGGTGATGGTGATCGGGTAGCTGCCTTCGGGCGCGTCCGCCGTGGTCGCGACCCTGAAGGTGGACTGGCCGCCCGCGGTCACGGTGGCCGGGGTGAAGGTGACCGTGGCGCCCGGCGGCACGTTGGACGCGCTCAACGCGATTTCACCCGATCCTGTGGTCGCGACGGTGGCCGACGCCGATCCGCCACCATTGATCGACCCGTTCGAGGGACTCACCGCGACCGAGAAGTCATTGGTACCGCCCGAAGGTGTGAACTGCCACTGGCTCGCGGTCCCGGAGCAGCTGCCCGCGGTGACCAGGCCGCTGGCCGCCCGGAAACACTTCTTGCCGGTCTGGATGTCCGAAATGGTCAGGCTCGGGTTGACCGACCACTGCTGGTTCGGGCCGGCGGTGCAGTTCTGCAACACGATCTTGCTGCTCGACATGCCCAGACACAGCTTGTTGATCTCGAAGAACGCGCCGTGGAACTTGAACTGCTGCGCCGCCGCACCGGAACACGCGGCCAGCTTCATCTGCGTGCCGGAGCTGGAGCTGTTGTTCGGGTCCTCCATGCACTGCCCGGTCGACACGTTCTTGTACGACCCGAACGTCGTGTTCGGCTGCGCGCCGCCATAGCACGCACCGGTGCTCGTGTTGAAGATCGGCGTGGAGTCGTACGGCTCGTCGGACGGCGGGTCGACGACCACCGACTCCATAACCGGTGTGCTGTCAGCGTTGTAGTGCGTCAGCGCGTCCTCGCAGTCGATGGCGGCCATGGCGTCACCGCCCTTGCCGCCGAGCCAGAGGTCGATGTGCCGCAGACCCGGGCCGCCGTTGGGGCCGTGACCGCTCCAGTCCTCACCGCACTCCTGGCACGAGTCCTCCATGATGAAGTACTTGCGCACCCGGGGAACCCACACCTTCGTGCCCGCCTTGAGCTCCGAGGTGGAGGTGGCGAACGTGATGGGGTCGGCGAACGTGCCCTTGCCCCCGGCGGTGTCGTGGATCTGCGGGTAGGAGATGTCACCCCCCGGGGGAGTGTTGTCCCACCACCCATAGAAGGTGAGGAACATGGGGTAGGTGGTGGCCGCACTAGCCGACCCGGCACCGGAGAAAACGGACATCAGAACAAGAAAGACCACAGTGCACAACGCACGCCGTCTCATGAGATGCCTCCGCATGACCAGTAAGAACATCCAGCGGCGGCCCCCCTAGCCTCCCGCCCACCCCCACACGGAGTCAACCTTCGTTAGGAAACTTTTTTAACAAACCCCCCTCCTCTCCGCCCCTCCTCTCCGCCCCTCCTCTCCGCCCCTCCTCTCCGCCCCTCCTCTCCGCCCCTCCTCTTGCCCTCAGTACTCACCCCAACCATTCACCCTCACTACGCCCCACCCCTCAGTCATCACGCACGCAACCATCCCCCCACCCCACCGATCACCTGAGCACATCCCCACCACCCCAGCCGTCCTTCCCCACGCAACCCGCACACACAGGACCTCGCGCCTCCGGCACCAGCGCCCCGACCGCCGCCGACGAACCCGACCAGGCTCGCCGCGTCGGGCGGCCGCACGCCACGGCGTTGAACCGCGCCAGATCCATTCCCTGATCGGATCCAGCCCGAGCCTTCCGCTCCGCGCCGACAACGTCGCAGCCGATCCACCTCAAGCCGCAAGACAAGCGGTCAACACCCAAGCCATCCCGGCAACCGCCACATCAAGTCCCAAAGCCTTGTCAGTCCCGCCCACTCTCCACACTCGCGACCCCAACACCAACAGCCCACCCGGCCACCCCGACACAGCCCAACACCCCAACCTCCGCTGGCTGGTCCAAGCACAGACACCCACCCAAGCCAACTCACCCCACCCTGCACAAATGCTCAATCCCAGATAGCCCAGCCCAACCCGGCTACCGAGCCCCAAGCACCGCAACCCAACCCTCCAGCTAACCGCACCCAAGCACCACACCCCAATCCCAGCTAGCCCAGCCTCAAGCACCGCAACCCAACCCA
This sequence comes from Actinocrispum sp. NPDC049592, assembly GCF_040675465.1. Classification (NCBI taxonomy): domain Bacteria; kingdom Bacillati; phylum Actinomycetota; class Actinomycetes; order Pseudonocardiales; family Pseudonocardiaceae; genus Actinocrispum; species Actinocrispum sp. NPDC049592. The sequence continues at coordinate 118,815 of NZ_JBFAPA010000009.1, forward strand.
ACCCACCGAACCCCAAGCACCACACCGCAACCCAGCTATCCCAGCCCCACACCCCAAACCACATATCCCAACCCCAAGCACCACACCCCCAATCCCAGCTAACCCAACCCCCAGCACCACACCCCACCTATCCCAATCCCAAGCACCGCACCTCAAACCACCTATCCCAGCCCTGAGCACCGCAATCCCAACCCCTGCCCCAGTTTGCGCCCCGAGCACAACAACCAGCCCCAAGCTGGCCCGTCGAGCATCCAAGTCAGCCTCTAAGCCACGCCAGCCCGCGCGCTCAGCTCTGAAAGCCGTAGCCGTCGCAAGCGATCCGCTCGCGCTTCGCACGTGCTCAAGCACCAGCGCCCGACATCCGGCTGCGCCGATGTCATCCCCGTTCGTTCCCCAACCGGCGTCTTCCCGAAGGTGTGTCTGCCGGTGAAATGCCTGTGGTGTCTGGTGGTCCGGCCGGGGCACCCCTGTCCCGGATGGACTGTCGCCCTCGTGAGCACTCCCCTTGGATGCTCACGAGGGTTGTCATCTCACGCTGCCTCCAGCAGTGCCTCACCGCTGGGTGTCAATCTGGCTGGACCGTCGATGGCGGCGATGAGGCCGGCCTGGGTCAGGCGCAGGCCGGTGAACTGGTCGCAGCACCCCAGGCCGTCGACGCGCAGGCACTCACCGGAGAGTTCACAGCGGCCCGCGGCGACGGCGCGCAGGACGGCTCGGTCTCGGTAGCTGATGATCGTGGTGGTGGTCATGGTGGCTCTCCTTCCCCTGAGGGTGGTTCGGTGAGCGGCCCGCTGTGGACTGCTCTGTCATCTACACGTCGAACCACACCGCCTCGGATCGACATCCTTCTGACGCAATAGAGGCGGGAAAGTATCCACTGAATACGAAAATCACCCAACGGGGTCAAATGGCTACTCAGCGTCCGCCCTGCGCGTCGCGGACATGATCGAAAAGCCATTCCTCTGCCTCGGGATATACGCCGGAAGCCGCCCACGGGCGGCCGGTGACGTCGAGCACCAGCAGCTGGTCACCGCGGTCCAATTGGGATGCGAGAATGTCGCGAACCTCGTCGAGGTGATACCCCGTGGACACCAGCCAGACGTTCTCGGCCGGATGCCACCACCGCCCGAGCGACGTGATCATTCGGGCCAGACCCGCGCCGGGGCTGAGCACCCCCACACGGGTCACCGAATAGCAGATCAGCAGGGTGCACACTGAAACAATCATTCCGTACCGGTATGCCGGAAGTCGCCACCCACATGGAGCAGAACGGGAGTGAAACCCCGGCCAGATGGGTATTCCTGGGTCACGACGACTTGGAGGCAGCATGTTAGCCGTGATCGGTGCCGTCCTGTTCGCACTCGCCCTGATCCTTGATCTCGCAGGCGCATCCCTCGGTTCGACCATCACAACGGGCACGATTGTCACCGCCGGTTTGCTGTGCCTCGCACTGCACCTGGCCGGTATCGGCAGCCGGGCCCGGGCCGGGAACTGGAGCCTGCGGCGCCGTTGACCGACCGGCGAAAGTGGCGCTTCCCTTGCGGGAGCGCCACTTTCGCGCGTCAGGCGACGGGTGTCAGCAGCCGCCGCAGTTGTAGAACGTGACGTCCCAGTGGTTCGACTCGTCGAAGTAGATGTTGCCGGCGCCGGACTGCCACTTGCCGCCGCCGATCGACGTGAAGTTGTTGTGGATGTAGTTGGTCAGGCAGGTGGCCTTGCTGAAGTCGAGCTTGTAGCCGTTCCAGTGGCTGTAGGTGCCGCTGGCGTGCCCGGTCTCGGTGCCACCGGTGATGTTGAGTGCGCATCCGCTGGCACGCTTGAGGGTCTCCCCGCCTTGGATGGTGGTGAGGTTGACCTGTTCGAACGACGTGCAGGTCGAGTTGTTGCGGTCGCTGCAGCCACCACTCGACGACCAGGTGATGCCCGCCGCGCGTAACCGCGCGGTGGCCTGGGCGTGGGTCAGTTTGGTGACCTGGATGGTGACCGTTCCCCCAGCGGCGTTGGCGACCGGGTCGTTCTCCGGGCCGGCGGCCGAGGCCTGCGCGGTGGCGCCGGCGACGAAAAGACCAACCGTGGCCGCCGCTGTCGCGATCAGGCCACGGACCAGGAAATGCCGCATTCGATCTTGTTCCTCTCGTGAGGGCAGGCCGGAACAGGCCCGGATCACGGGCCTGGAAATGATCTTCAAGGTGCCTGCAGGGTCGAACCGGATGCAGCGTAATAGTTATTGACTGGATATCACAGAGCGTTGGGACAAATTTTCGTCGACGGAACAGCTGCGCCTGGCCCGGTACTCACGGAACGCCAAAGCCAAGGCCACACCCATGATCACCACGGCGACGCCGATCGCGACCGCGAACCCGGTCTGGAACCGCCCGCCCGCCGCGTCGGTCCCGGTGTGCAACGCGGCGACCAGCACCGCGGCGCCCACAGCGGTCCCGACCCGTTGCCCGGTCTGCAGTGCACCACCGGCCGCGCCGGCCATCTGGTTCGGCACGTTCTCCAGTGTCAGCGTCACGTTCGGTGAGATCACCGCACCGCCACCGATCCCGGCCACCAGCAACGGAACCGCCATCCACAGCCCCGCCCGGTCGCCGGGCGCCAGCAAGGCGGCGACCCCGGTCAGCGCGAAACCGAAGATTGTGAGGCTCAGCGCGCGCACGGTCAGCCGCCGTCCCCACCGGGACACCAGCCGTCCGGAGATCGCCGACGACATCGCCGACCCCAACGCGAACGACGTCACCGCCAGGCCCGACTGCAGCGCGGTGTAATGCAGCCCGTTCTGGAAGAACATCGCCAGGACAACGAAGAGCCCGGCGAAGCCGCAGAAGTACACCATGCCGATGGCCGCCCCGGAGGAGAACCCCGCTGTGCTGGTGAACAGCCGCACGTCCAGCAGCGGTGCCCGCCCATGCCGGACAGTCCTGTGTTCCCAACGGATGAACACGTAGCCGAGCACGACCGCGACCGGCAGCAGCCACCACCAGTTCGCGAACTTCCCGCTCTCGAACTGCACGACCGGGAACAGGATGCAGACCACAGCGAGCCCGAGCAGTGCGGCACCCACGAAGTCGATCTCCGTGCGGATCCGGATCCTGCGGGGTTCCTCCCGCGGCAGCAGCCGCGCGGCGAAGATCAACGCGACGATGCCGATAGGCACGTTCACGTAGAACACCCACCGCCAGCCGGTCTCCGCACCGAACCCGGCGATGATCAGCCCACCGAGTACCGGCCCGACCGCAGTCGAGATCCCGATGGTCGCGCCGAACAGGCCGAACGCGCGGCCCCGTTCCGCGCCGTGGAACAGGTTCTGGATCAGCCCGGAGCTCTGCGGCGTGAGCAACCCCGCCGAGGCACCCTGCAGCAACCGAGCCGCCACCAGCAGGGCCATCGTCGGCGCCGCGCCCGCGAGCGCACTCGTGAACACGAACCCGGCCAGCGCCATCATGAAGATCCGCCGCCGCCCGAGCGCGTCACCCAGCCGGCCACCGGCGACCAGCGTGAGCCCGAAAGCCAGGGCGTACCCCGACACCACCCACTGCACCGCCCCGGCCGACGCGCCCAGCCCGGTCTGGATGGACGGCAGCGCGACGTTGACAATGCTGACGTCGAGCAGGCTCATGAAGCCGGCGCCGAGCGTGACAGCCAGTGCCTTCCAGCGCCGTGGATCCGGCTCGTTCCCTTTGGTCACCTCCCCATACTGGGCCCTGTACTGCTTTCCCGCACAAGAGGTTTCGTCAGCTAACTGATAGACGGACCCCTTTCTGTCCGGCGGCCATGACTCAGCTCACCGTCTTTCCATTGATCTTGACGTTCGTGTACGCGGGCTTGTCGGCGTTCTTGATCTTCGGGGCCGCCGTCCCGATCTTGGTGAAGGTGCTGTTGGACAGGCTGACCCCGGTGATCTTGGAGGCACTCAGCCCGTCCAGGCTCAACGCGTAGCTGGCCCCGTCCACCGTCATGGCGTCGACGGTGATGTTGCGGACGGCCGGGTTCACGATCGGCCCGAAGCCCGGCCCGGTCAGGCTGTAGTTCAGCGTCACGTTGATCGCCTCGCGTTGCACGCTCGACGCGGTGATCCGGCGGGCGTGCACGCCGTCGACCGTGCCACCACGTCGCTTGTTGGTCTTGATGTAGAGCACATGGAACGCGCTGTAGGAGGATCCCTTCTTGATGGTGCAGTCCTGGAAGAAGACGTTCCGCACGTCGCCGGACATCTCACTGCCCACCGTGAGCGCGCCCCAGCGCCCGAGGTGCGTGCAGTTGTCGATGACGATGTTCTCGCTGGGTACCCCGACCCGCCTGCCGTCGGTGTCCCGGCCGGACTTCACGGCCACGCCGTCATCGCCGGTGTCGAACTGGCATCCGGTGATGTGCACATCCGAACTCGACTCCGGGTCGCACCCGTCGACCATGCCGCCCCTGCTGTACACCTTCACCTTGCGCACGGTGACGTTGCGCGACAGCACCGGATGGATCGTCCACATCGCTGGGTTGCGGATGTCCAGGTCGGACACGAGCACGTTGCGGCAGTCGTAGAACTGGATCATGTTCGGCTTGAGGAAGTGCCCCTGGCCGAAGGTCCGGCCGGTCACCGGGACGTTGTCGACCGCCATCTGCTGCAGCCGCTCCCAGTCCGGCTCCCGTTTGTCGTCGTAGTCGAACCACGGGCCGGACGGTCCCTGCCCGTCCAGGGTGCCGGCACCGGTGATCGCCACGTTCTGCTGGCCGCGGGCGTAGATGAACGGCGAGAAGTTCATGCACTCGATGCCCTGCCAGCGGGTGTAGGTCAACGGATAGTCCTTGGGGTCGGTGCTGAACTTCACCGTCGCCCCCTTGGCGACCTCCAGGTTCACGTTCGACAGCAGCGTGATGGCCCCGGTCAGGAAGCTGCCCGCGGGCACCAGCACCCGGCCGCCGCCTGCCTTGTTGCACGCCTCGATGGCCTTGCCGAAGGCCGCCGTGTTCTTCGTCTTGCCATCGCCCTTCGCGCCGTAGGCGGTCACGTCGAACGTCGCGGCCGGGAACTCGGGCGGGGTGATCCTGGCCAGGATGACCGGCACCTGGTCCCACGGCGACGCCGCCGCGGCAGCCGCCTCGCCGGACAAGACTCCCGGAGCCAGGACCCCGGCCGCCACCAGGCCGGACGACTTCAGAAAGGCACGCCGGGAATGATCATTCGCCATGGTCACGTGGTCCCTTCGGATCCGTGGCGGCGGATGAAAACGTTTACAGAGTAGGTCTACCCGGGAATGCCCGCCATCGTCAAGAAAGAGTCCGCCGATATGGCGCGGCACGGCGTACCCCCAGACCGCCGCACCGCGGTCTGAGTACACATGCCGATAGGCAAGGTCGTCCAGTGTTCCCATCCCATCCTCCGATGATTGACCCGCGTGGGTGAAAGCATGCACAAACAGACAAAACGACTCAGTGACGGTCGCGGCGCCCCTCGACGCCGACACCCGCGGACGTGCTCGAGATGCACCACCGCCCCGCTCACACGCCCGACGCCCGGCGCCACGTGATGCCGTCACCGGATCCAGCCGCCCCGGTCTCTCCTCGATGCGATCCCCAGGGCACCCCGGACCGCGCTCGAAGGGCGGACATCGTCCGCTGTGGACTCGGCACGTCCGCCCGGACCATCTCGGGACCCGACCGACCGAACACGGGCGCGCACCACCCACCTTCGCAGTCGCCCGGCACCGGCCCTATTCCTGGTTCCCCACCAGCACATGCCGATGCCGGTCCACACCGGACCGCAGGCCTTCCTCGATTTCGGCAATGAGCAGCACGTTTCGTCATGCTCCGCACGCTAGCGCCGGACACCGACAGTTTCGGGCCGCACGACCGTCGGCCAGCTTCACATCCGACCGGGAACCATTACGCCGCAACGAGAAAAATCCTCGAGAAGATTTTTCGAGGATCCGCGGGAGCGCACCGGCGACACCCAACGCGAACGGTCACCGAAGGCGCTGTGCGGCAATCTAGGTGCCGCACAGCGGTTCTCCGCATAACCAGAAGAAATTCTGTTGGCGCACAACAGAAAGAACAGACCACCCGATAGAGTGACAGCAATCGAACACGCGTGCGGATAATCTGAAGGCATGCATCGACCGACCCGATGGCTACCGCAGCGGAATCCACGCCTGCTGAGCCAGCTTGCCCAGTTCGTTCACCATCACACCCGCGTCCGACACCGTCCACAAGTCCTCGCCGATCACCAGCGACCGCCTGATCATGCCGTTCGGGTGCGCGACGCGCCCGACCTCGCTGAGGCCGGCACCGTCCAGCCGCAACACCAGGGCATAGGTCAGCTGCTGGTACTGCGGCTTGCCGCCGACCGCGGGAGAGCCGGTCACCGGGATCACCACCAGGTCGCGCGCGGGCCAGTACAGGAAGGCGTGCGGGTCGTACTCCACTTCGGACGATCCGCCCTCGATCTGGTACTGCGCGGTGCGGTTCGGCGCCGCCGCGTTGCCGACGTCGAACAGCGAGACCTGGGCGCCCAGCCGCCGTCCCTGCGTGCTGGCCTCCTGCCCGACGCCGAGGATCTTGTTGTCGCCGACCGGATGCAGGTAGGCCGAGTAGCCGGTGATCTTCAGCTCGCCGGCCACCCGCGGCCGCGCCGGCTGGGACAGGTCCACTGTGTACAGCGGGTCCATCTGCCGGAAGGTGACGACGTAGCCGACCGCGCCGAAGAACCGGACCGCGTAGATCCGTTCTCCCTTGCCGAGCCCGTCCACCTTGCCGACCTGCGCGAGCCCGTTCTCCTGGCGTTGCAGCACAGTGATCATGCTCTGCGACTGCCGCGCGCCCGAGCCCTCGGCCACCGAGCTGAACTGCCCGGTCGTCGTGGCCACCCGGAGATACCCGTTGTACTCAGACAGGGAGTACTGGTTCAGCAAGGTCCCGTCGACCTCACCCGAACCGGCGTACCTCGGCGGTCCGGACCCGGCGATGTCGAAGCGGTGGATCTGCGTCTTCTCCGCCGGCGGCGGGGGTGGAGCGGGGGCCGGCGACGTGTCGGCGATGCCTTCGCCGAACCGCAAGGGAATGTAGCGGTTCCGGCGGTCATCGGCGACGTACAGGCTCGTGCCGGTCCCATACACGGTGTCGCCGTCGGCGGCGATCGTGACCGGGTCACCGGTGCCGAGCGTCCGGTTCAGGTCGATGGTGAGCACCGTCAGCATGCCGGTCCCGGAGTAGGCGGCGGGATGGCTGACCCGCTCGCAGTCCACCAGCCTGCCTTCGGAATGCGTCCCCTCGCTGTCGAGCTGGTAGCGGGGCAACCAGTCCTCGATCGTCGATCGCTGCGCGATCTCCCGGTTCTCCTTCAGAGAGGAGTTGTAGTTCCGTGTCTGGTCCGGATAGACGAACCGCAGCTGCGGCTGGGATCGGACCACAACCCTGGCCACCGCACCGACCTGGCGAGCGTCGATGTACGCGCCGTCAACAGAAAGCGTACCCACCGTCTTGGCGGCACCGGCGAGGTCGACGAGAACGAGGGTCGACCCCATACCCCCGGACAGCGGCGGCGCGGGCTTGCCACGTGGCATGGGCATGTCGTAGACGACCGCGTTCCGGTTGGCCACCAGCAAGGCGCGGTCGCCGGAAAGAAGCATCTCGGACACTGCGACGTCCGGCAGTTCAAGAGTGCCGGTTACCTTGCGGGAGGCCACATCGATCACAGTGAGGTGGCCGTCGGCGACCGACACCAGGCGTTTGCCGTCGGTCTTGACGATGTCGGGCTCGTCGACTCCGGCCTCATGCGTGTTCGTGGTCGAGTGTCCTGGCGTACCGCCGGTGCTTTCCTGTTGCTGCGCCGATTTCTGCGAGTCACGCGGAGCAGCGGGCGCCTGCGCGGCACCCGCGCTGTCCGGTATGCCAACGACATCGCCGCCTGTGGCGGACAATGCCCGGGCCGAACCACCAAACCCGAAGGGACCGATGTACGGCAACGCGGCCGTCCGCAAATCGTTGAGCGCCTTCTCGCAGGAGTCGAATGCCACCAGCCGGATACCGGCCGCCGGTGAGTCAGTCACCACATCCTGCTGACCGGTGACCGCATCCTCTGGTGCGGCCGCGGCGATGCCACCGATGACGACTGCGACCGCCACACCCCCGACGATCGTGCGCCAGTCAACTCTCGGTAACCCAACTCTCGGTGCCATATACACAAGACGGTGACAGCGACAGAATCCGTTGCCGCCGACTTAGATAACGGTTAGATTGCGGCGGATGATCGTCAGTGGCGACAAACCCGGCATCTGGCACTCCTCGGATCACCTGCTGTCACCCAGCCCACCACCGTCCGCGACCGAACCGGCCGATCTTGATGAGGCCGAGGAGTTCCTTCGCCTGTTCCACAGCGAGAACCCCGAAGCCGGGGATGTGGAGCGGCGGCTGGCGTGGGTGCGCACCGAGATCGGGCTCACCGGCACGTACCAGCACACGACAGCCGAGCTGACGTTCGGTGCGCGGGTGGCGTGGCGCAACAGCGCCCGGTGCATCGGCCGGTTGTACTGGCGCAGCTTGCGGGTTCGCGACCTGCGCGCAGTGCGGACAGCCGACGACATCGCCGAGCAGTGCGTACAGCACCTGCGACAGGCATGGAACGGAGGAAAACTCCGGCCGCTGATGTCGGTCTTCGCGCCGGAGGCGCCCGGCCGCCCGGCGCCGAGGATCTGGAACGAGCAACTCATCCGGTACGCCGGATATCCCCAAGAAGACGGAGGTGTGCTGGGCGACCCTCGCTACCTGGCCTTCACCGACTCGGTGACCGAACTCGGCTGGCAGCCGAGCGAACCTCGCAGCGCGTTCGACGTGTTGCCGTTGGTGGTGGAGACAGCAGCGGAAGGTCCCTGCCTGTACCGATTACCCGACGACGCCGTGCATGAAGTGCCCATCACACACCCCGAACTGCCATGGCTGGCGGAGCTCGGGTTGCGGTGGCACGCAGTCCCGGCGATCAGCAATATGCGCATGTCCATCGGTGGTGTCTCGTATCCCGCGGCACCGTTCAACGGCTGGTACATGGGAACCGAGATCGGTGCACGCAACCTCGCGGACACCGAGCGGTACAACCTGCTGCCAGAGTTCGCGCGTCGGTTGGGGCTCGACACGAGCAGTGAGACCACCCTGTGGCGAGACAGGGCCATGGTCGAGCTCAACCGTGCCGTCCTGCACTCGTTCGCCGCCGCCGGCGTCACCATCACCGACCACCACACCGAGTCCGACCGCTTCATCCGGCACCTGGAGAAGGAACAGCGCGCCGGCCGGTCCTGCCCGGCGGACTGGAGCTGGATCGTCCCGCCCATGACCTCGTCGCAGACCCCCGTCTTCCACCGCTACTACGACACCGACCATCTGCGCCCCGAGTTCCTCCTCGACCCCACCGCAGCCCACCGCGGCACCCACGGCGCCCCACCACACCACCAATCCCCCGACACCGCAACCACCACCCCACCGCAGGCCTGCATGTGGTCCTACCTCAGCCTCCCCACCACCTAATCCATTGACACACAAGGAAACTGATAGGCCGTCGAATTGCGCAAGGCGTGGGGCGCGGTGAGCCGACCGCGTCGACGGAGTGAGCGCGAGGCCGCTAGGCCCGCGGGTATGCGTAGCTGTGGTGACGTGCCGGTACTCCTGCACGACGCGGTGAACGGGTCGCTGGGCATGGACCAACTGCGTCGCGGTGAGCCCCTGGCACCTGCGCTGCGCCCGGCGCGTCAGAACTCGCTGCTGTTCGGCGGAAGCGTGCCAGGCCAAGCCTGCGAGCGCAGACGACGGCCCAACCTGACTGTCGGGCTGGCTCAGTGGCCGCCGTCGTATCGAACAAGCCCCGACCGATGTATGGCCGAGCAGGACCGCTGCGATCGCGGGTAGAGACGCCCTTTACGACCTGCGAGCCGACGCGGCGATCGGTGTCGATGGCCCGGTGTCAGTGGCCCGGTGTCAGTGGCCCGGTATCGATGGCTCTGTATCGATGCGTCCGCGTCGACGCGTCGGCGTCGGCGGGCCGGTGCGGTGGTGACGGGCCGATGTCGGTGGGCAGGGATCGATGCGTCGGCGTCGATCGGCCCGTGGCGATGGGTCGGTGGCGATGGGTCGGTGGCGATCAGCCCGTGGTGATGGGTCGGGTGGCGATCGGCCCGTGGCGATGGGTCGGGTGGCGATCGGCCCGTGGCGATCGGCCCGTGGCGATCGGCCCGTGGCGATGGGTCGGTAGCGACAGGCCTGCGGCGAGGGGCGGCGGCGATGAGGCGGTGGGGGTTGGTGGGGGTGAGTTAGGGGGATTGGTGTTGTTGGGTGGCTAGGAAGTGGGCTGTGGTTTTTGTTGCGGGGTAGAGGTTTCTGTAGTGGGGGTAGAAGGTGTTGTACTTCGCTGTGGTGGCTGGGGTTGGGATGATTGTTCGGGTTATGGGGTTCCAGGTGGTTGCGGTTGCTTCTTCTGCTCCTGTCGCCTGGGCGGCTAGGAGGGCGTTGCCCAGGGCTGCTCCGATGGTCTCGGTGGGGATTTGCTGGGGGATGTCCGCGACGTCGGAGACGATCTGCGTCCAGAGGCCGCCTTGGGTGCCGCCGCCGACCGCGACGATCCGGGTGGGAGTGCCGCCGGATTCGGCCATGGCTTCAAGGTTGTGGCGCAGGCCGTATGCCGTTCCCTCCAGGGCAGCGCGGTACAGCTCGGGCTGCCCGTGACTCAGGGTGAGGCCGGCGATGATTCCTCTGGCATTCGGGTCAAACACTGGGGTTCGCTCGCCGGCGAAGTAGGGCAGCATCAGCAGGCCCCGGCTCCCCGGCGGCACCGTTGAAGCCCGCGCCACAAGCGTTGCGAAGTCACCAGCGAACAGGCCCCTGAGCCAGTCAGTAACCGCCCCCGAAGTGGCCATGCCAGCGGCCAACGAGTACGAGCCGGGCAGCACCCCACGAGTCACCCACAACCCTGGGTGCGGCTGCGGGGAGGACAGCACCTGGATCACGAACATCGTCGTGCCATACATGATCATCACGTCACCGGGTTCGGTGACGCCGACACTGGTGGCCTCTGCCCACGCGTCGACAGTCCCCGCGGTGACCGGAAGTCCAACCGGGAGGCCAGTCTCCGCGGCGGCCGAGGCGGTCACTGTGCCGACGATCTCGTTGGGCCAGAACAGGTCCGGGAGTCGCAGCTGCGGGGCGATCGCGGCCGACCAGTCCGTCGCCCACTCGGCGCGGTGCAGGTCGTACATCGGATCGCACTGGCTGGCCGAGTGATGATCGAGCATGTACCGGCCGGTCAACCGCAACACCAGGTACGAGCTGGTCATCAACAGCAACTCGGTGCGGGCGAACACATCCGGCTCATGCCGCGCGAGCCAGCGGAGCTTGGGCCCAACGGCCTGGCTGGACAACGGAGTCCCGCCGCGGGCGAGAACCGCCTCGGCGCCGAACTCCGCGGTCAGCTCCTCGATCTCCACCGCGGCCCGGGTGTCCACACCGTACAGAATCGCCGGGCGCAGCGGTCGCCCATCGGCCGAGGCGGGCAACAGGCACGGACCGATCCCGCTCACCCCCAGGCCGAGGATGTCCCCTGCCGCCGCGGACAGCTCCCGGGCGATGGCGACGAAGTCCGCCCACCACACCTTCTCGGGATCATGCTCCACCCATCCGGGTCGTGGTGTGGACACGCTGTGCGGTCGTTCCGCGCGGGCCGCGATCGTCCCGTTCGGACGGACCAGCACACCCTTCGAGCTGGATGTCCCGATATCGATACCTAGGTACACGTCATCCCCCGGGTGAGGTCACCGAATGTGGTCGAGCGGGCACATCAACGAACATACCGGCGCCACGGGCGGGAGGAAACAGCCTCGCACAGAGGCGGGTAAACGATTACCCGTCACGCTATTCTTGAGGTCTGGAGAGTGTCAGCACCGTGGCGGTTTCGGGGAGTACCGTCATCGTTCCGCAGAGTGAGGCCGGTGGGTGTGGCGACCATCAACGACGTGGCGGTCAAAGCCGGGGTGTCCACCGCGACCGTGTCCAGGGCGCTGAACGGAAAGTCCACAGTAGATCCGGCGCTGGTCGCCCGGGTGCTCGAAGCCGCCGCCGAGCTGGGCTATCAGCCCAACGGACCGGCCCGCAACCTGCGCCGCCAGGAGACCGCGGTCCTAGCGCTGATCATCTCCGACGTCGAGAACCCCTTCTTCACCAGCATCGCTCGTGGCGTGGAGGACGTCGCCCACACCGTCGGTTACTCGGTCGTGCTGTGCAACTCCGACGAGAACCCGGACAAGGAACGCCGCTACATCGACGTCGCCATCCAGGAACGCGTTGCCGGAGTGGTGCTCTCGCCAACCGGCACGGCGACCAATGTGGACCTCCTCGCCGCTCGTGGTACACCAGTGGTCGCCGTGGACCGCCCTCTGCCCGAGGCCACGGACATGGTCCTGGTCGACACCCGGCACGCCGCCAAGGAAGCGACCGCACACCTCATAGCGCAAGGCTATGAGCGGGTCGGCTGCATCACCGGCCCGCCGGGAATCCGTACCGCCGACGACCGGCTGGCCGGGTACCGCGACGCGATGCGAGCAGCGAAACGACGCAGTTCAGCCAAAGTCGTCCGCCGAACCGGCTACCGCGCGGACGGCGCCCGACAGGCGACGACCGAACTGCTCACCCAGGATGAACGCCCGGACGCCCTGCTCGTCGCCAACAGCACGATGGCCATCGGTGTCCTGGACGCGCTGTCCGGACTGGGTTTGCGACCCGGCAAGGACATCGGCGTGGTCGCCTTCGATGACGCCCCTTGGACTCCGCTGGTCAGCCCTCCTCTCTCCGTTGTCTCCCAACCCGCCTACGAGATCGGCAGAATCGCCGCCGAACTCCTGCTGGCCCGCATCGCCGACACCACCCGCGAACCGACCACCACGACCTTGAACGCCACCTTGATCACCAGGGGCAGCTCGCGGCGCTAAGGGAAGTCGCCGACAACCCAACATCCTCCGCTGGGCTCCACCCACGGGCCCGGCTGCGGCTGCGGCTGCGGCTGCGGCTGCGGCTGCGGCTGCGGCTGCGAACAAGGAGTACGCCGGTCGCCGGGTGAACTCGCTGCGAACGCACACCCGGCCGATCGACGCCAGCGTGTAAAGGCCCGTTTTCGGCCGTCCGGGGTGGCTTCCAGGGAGACAGGGACCCCAGAAGCCACCCCCATACATGGGATTACACCGCCTGTAGCCAAGCCAGCCGCCGCCGGATTGGCGTCGATCCGATCAGTCGCAACCGGCCCGACCCCGCTGCCCGTGTGCTGGCGTCGTCGGTGCACCGCATGGCTTGCGGCGTCTGGGTTCGCGTCGCTGTCCGCACCGAGGCGCTCAAGGGGTCAGCACTTGGGGAGTCGCGGCAACCTCCTTAGTTGATCTTGGTCAGGATGCGGTACCGGGCGGCCGACCAGGCTGGTGGGTTGGCCGGGACCAGGCGGATGGTGATGGTTGTTTTGCCGGAGACCAGGTTCTCGGGCAGGTCGAAGGCGTCCTCTTGCCAGCGTTGGGATGTGTTGCCCAGCGGCTGGGTCCAGGTGCCGGCTTGGATGTCGTCGACGAAGACTGTTGCTTGCTGGTACGGGTTTGCTTGGTCGTTCATGCGGAGGATCCGGGCGCCCACGCTGCCTGTAGCCAATTTCGCTGTGAAAGTGATGGGGCCTGTTGTGGCCGTCAGGGCTCGGTTCACCGTGACTTTGTCGTCTTTGCCTTCGAAGACGGACTGGAGGGTGCCGCGGGTTTCGCCTGTGGCTTGATAGTTGTGGGCCGCGCGGTTGGCGTCGTCGGTGGTGTCTACTGTGTCCGACTCGGCTAGGGCTGGTGTGGCTTGGCCGTACCAGTAGGAAGTCGAGCTGTAGGTTGCTGGGGCGTCGTCTACCGGGCCGTGTTGGATGTCGAAGCGGAGGTTGGCGGAGAAGGCCACCGCGTCGCCCAGCATCAAGCGGTATGCGCCTGTGCAGTCGTTGACGCAACCGTCGCCGTTGAGCTCCCACGCCGGGTTGCCGGCCATTGGCATGGTGTACGGCGTGCCGTCGCGGAAGTACCAGCCGGACTCGTAGAAGTCCTCGGTTCCGGTCCCGTACATCACCGGTGTGGCGGCACCGTCCACGTAGACTCGTTCGTCGCCTTCCAGGTAGGCGCGCATGTTGCCGTTCGGAATGCCGCCACGCATCGAGTGCGTGACGCCGTAGAACACGCCGCGGCCGGTGGTCTCCAGGAACGTGAAGTCCTTGCCGTTCACGGTCTGCCCGGACTGTTTGGTCGCCCGGAAGTAGCCGATCTTTCCGGACTGCAGGGCAGGCGCCACTGAGGGATCGGCGGCGGTGTCGGTCTCGACGGTCACATCGCCCAGCGCCACACCACTTTCGTTGACCAGCACCACGGTGGCGTTCCGGGCGTACGGCATCGGCCACCACGCGGTGTACCAGCCGCCCGGCGCCGGGTCCATCGACGACATCAACGACCTGGCGTCGTACTCGCCCAGGCCCGACCCGAAGAACTCGCCCAACGGAGCGTCCACAGTGGTCTTCCCGTCGAACGAGATCACCACCCGGACACCGGTCAGCAACGCATCCGAGCGGGTCACCTCGGCGGCGTCGACCGGATAGCGGAACACCCGATAGCCTTGCCAGTTCAGGCCTTTGATGACATAGCCATGGGCCTGTTCGTCGCCAGGGTGGTTCGGGCCCACGTCGACGACATCGGTCCGCTGCCAGTCACCGAACACATTGCTGTGGATGTCGTACTTGAACTCGTTCACGTCCAGATCGGACGACAGGTACTCGTTGAGCACGGTCAGGCTGGACTTTCCGGCCGACAACGACGCCGGGACGAGAATGCTTTGGTCCCGCCATTGCCCGGTGGGGATGCGTGGGCCGCTTTCCCAGAAGCCGACCGGTGTTCCGTTGACCACGAGCCGCGCCCGCTGGTTGCCCACCTGCGGGTCGTAGCGGCGGGTGATCCGAACCCCTTGGTTGTCCGGGTTGATCGCGACCTGGAACGTGCTCGACCCGCCGACCGCGAACGCCCGGCCATCGTCGCCGACTCGTGGGCTGGCAACGATCTGCGGGATGTTCACCCGCAACTGGTTGATCCATCCCGAACCGGAAGCCGCGGCCACGTTGCGCGAAGTGCCGGGCGCGATCGACCCTTTCATCACCGGAAGGCGCTCGGCTGCCAGGGTTTTGGGGTCGTGAAGGCCATACGCCCGGAACTTGGCGATGACGTCCAGCGCTTTGTCACTGGGATCGAAGGTCTGCACACCTTCCGCGTCGGAGAAGGAACGATAGGAAACGTGGTAGAAACGTGGGTTGGCTTGCAGTGTCACGCGCATCGACTCGCGGTACGGCATCGGTACCTTGATCACCGAACCGCCGGACGTGTCGGCGCCATTGCCGACCAGCGGCCACACAAACGGCGCGCCGAGCTTTCCGTCGACCACGTCCTGCAACAACTGGTCGAGGACAACGGTTCCGTCGAGCTCGATCTTGATCCGGCCGTTGTTCACCATCGACCCGAAGTCCCGGGTGAACCACATCGAGTCGATCTGACCCGGCCCGGTCCGTTCGGCGATCACACATCCGGTCGCCGTCGTCCGCAGGCAGGAATACGTGCCTTCGAAACCGTCGTTGTTGCCGCCGGTGCGGTCGAAACTCGAGAACTGGCGGGTGATCGCGCCCGGTCTCATCTCCGCCATCCGGCCGAGATCACGGTAGACCTGCCAGCCCACCGGGCCTTTGTCCAGTGCGCTGGCGATCCTGGGCGGCGCCGCCGACGCCACGACGGGCACCAGCGCGAGAAACAGAGCAGGGATGACAACACTGGATGCCAGCAGGGATCGGAAGCGCATCCGGGCCTCCTCGGGGATATTCGGTTGGGTGCGGGGACTCAGGAGCTGGTCAGGCGGCCCTCACGCCTGACGCGGATACGGACTGTGGGCGGGTCGGCAACTGCAGGTAGGGCGAAAGCACGTCGGGACAAGTCGGCGATCGTTGGCCACCGCGGTTTGGGGTCCGGGGTGGTGGGGCATGGGGGTTAGTTGGGGTTGGCTTTGTTGTAGGTTTCGGTGGCGTTCTCTTTGGTTATCTGCTGGGTTTGGAGGGTTTGGGTTTTGGGGAGTTGCTGGCAGTCGATCAGGAGTTTCTTGGCCGAGTCCACTGCTTCCTTGCCTGCGGTGGGGTAGATGAAGGTTGCGGCTAGGCGGCCCGCTTCCACCGCTTTCAGTCCGCCCGAGGGGATCGGCAGGCCGTCGATGCCGATGAACTTGATGCTGTCCTGCTTGCCCACCGCCTTCGCCGCGAGGTACGCGCCTTCGGCCATGGGGTCGTTGTGCGCGTAGATCACCGGGATGTCGGGGTTGGACTTGAGGATGGCGTCGGCTTTCTCCTGTCCTTTCTCGCGGAGCCAGTCGCCGTCCTGGCTCACCACGATGTCGATGTTCTTTCCTTTGATCGCCTCACGGAAGCCGTCGCCGCGTTCCTTCGCGGGTGTCGATCCCGCCAGGCCGCGGATCTCGGCGACCTTGCCGCCATTCGGCAACAGCTTGGTGGCCACGTACTCGCCGGCTTTGCGGCCGATTTCCACGTTGTCCGCGCCGATCCAGGACGTGTACGCGTCGCCCTCCACCTTCCGGTCCAGCACCAGGACCGGAATTCCCTTGTCGTACGCGGACTTCACCACCTGGGTCAGGGGTTTGGCCTCGTTGGGGCTGATGATCAGCAGGTCGACCTTCTGCGTGATGAAGTTCTCCACATCGGACACCTGACGGGAGTTGTCCTGCTGGGCGTCGGCGAAACGGACCTCGAACTGGGGCACGGCTTTGGCGGCCGCGCGGATGTCATCGTCCATCCGCTGGCGGTACGGCTCCGCCACATTGGCCTGGCTCATACCGATGACGTATTTCCCGCTCGCGCCCTTGCACTGCGCTGGCGCGCTGGCACTCGCGCCGCCGCGGTTCTCCGAAGTTGTGCCACACGCGGCGACGACCGCGCACGCGAGTATGACGGCACTGCTGCGAAGTATGGCCATGTCCGTCCCCTTTCATGAAGGCCGCAGGCCCTGCAGTCCGGCCGCGACCACGATCACGAGCCCTTTGATCAGCAGCTGGACGTTGGTGTCGACGCTGTTGAGCGCCAGGATGTTGTTGAGCACACCGAGCAGCAATGCGCCCGCGACGGTGCCGACGACCGACCCGCGCCCACCGGAAAGGCTTGTCCCACCGACAACAACAGCGGCGATGGCGTCCAGCTCATATGTCGAACCATCGTTGGGGCTGCCCTGATTGAGCTGCCCCGCATGGATGATCCCGGCCAAGGCGGCCAGAAAGCCGCTGATCCCGAAAACGATGACCTTCACCCGTGTCACCGGAACACCGGAAAGCCGCGCGGCCTGCTCGTTGCCGCCGATCGCGTACACATGCCGTGAAAAAGCGCTCCCGCGCAGGAAAAGGATCGCGAGAGCCGCGACCACGATGAAAATCAACGCCGGAATCGGCACCAGGCCGTTGAAAGTCCGCTCCCCCAGCAAAGAAAACGCCACCGGAGCCTCACCCGGATCCGAACCATAGGCGATCGCGACCCCTTGCCCGCCAGACCAGATCCGCGCCAGCCCACGAGCGATCTGCAACCCCGCCAAAGTCACGATGAACGCCTGGATCTTGAACAAGGTCGTGGCGATACCCTGCAGCAACCCGAAGACCAGACCCACCAGCAACACCAGCAGCACCGCGGGAACCAGGCTGAAGTCGTTCTCCACCAGCAAAACCGCGGACCCGACCGCAGCCAGCCCGAGAACAGCGCCAACGGACAGGTCGATCCCGCCGATCAGGATCACGAACGTCATCCCCACCGCGATGATCCCGATCTCGGACATCGCACGCACCACGTTGAACAGGTTCCCGCTGGACAGGAACAGCAGTTCGCCGTCCCGGCTGGGCGAGAACACGACCGCCGCGATGAACACCGCGACCAACCCGAACAGGCTCTGGAACCGGAACACCACGGAGGCCGCACTCGGCCGGGTAGCCACGAAATCCGTTGTCACAGCGGCACAACCTCCCCCATCGACGCGGCGAGCAGCTCCGCCTCACCGGCCTGCGCGGTCGGCAGCTCGGCAACTGTCCGCCCGCCCCGCAACACGATCACCCGGTCGCACACACCGACCAGCTCGGCCAGTTCCGACGACGCGAGGAGCACGCCGACCCCGGAAGCCGCCAGCTGCCCCAGCAACTGGTAGATCTCAGCCTTCGCGCCAACGTCAACACCGCGAGTCGGCTCATCCAGCAGCAAAACGGAAGGCGAGGTGAGCAGCATCCGGCCGAACACGACCTTCTGCTGGTTCCCGCCGGACAACGTGCTCACCGGCGAACGCACCGAAGCGAGCTTCACCTGAAGCTCCCGCACGATCCGGGCGACCGAAGCCTGCTCCCGCTGCCGGGACACCATCCCCAGCACCGACAACCGATCCACAATGGACAACACGGTGTTCGCCAGCACCGAATGATCCAAGGCCAGCCCTAGGGAACGCCGATCCTCGGGGACGAAAGCAATACCGAGACGTAAGGCCTGCCGCGGGGTGCGCGGACGAATGGGCTTCCCGTGTAACAGAACAGAACCCTGCCAGGAACGACCCGCACCGAACAGCGTCTCCAGTAACTCGGTCCGCCCCGACCCCAGCAACCCGGCCAGCCCAACGATCTCGCCACGCCGGACAGTCAGCGAGATCCCCGCGGGCTCCCGACGCCCCGGACGCTGCCGAGTGACCACGAGATCCCGCACCGCCAGCACGGGTTCACCCAAAGCGGCGTCATCGTGAGTCGAGAACAGCGCCTGCACCGGACGTCCGATCATCGCCTCGGCGGCCTGGGTGGCGGTCATCTTCCGCACGTCGAAGGACGCCACGACCGCACCGTTGCGCAAGACCGTTGCGCGGGAAGCGATCCTGCCGATCTCGTCCATCCGGTGCGAGATGTAGACGATGCCGGCGCCGTTGCGCCGCAGCTCCCCGATGACGGTGAACATCCGGTCGACCTCGGCGGCGGTGAGCGCCGAGGTCGGCTCGTCCATGATCAGCACCCGCGCGTCCAGCGACAACGCCTTGGCGATCGTCACCAGTTGCTGCTCACCGGTCCGCAGCGACCCGACCGGACGCCGAGGGTCGAGGTCGATCCCGGTGCGGTGTAACAGCTCCCGGGTCAGCCGCAGCATCGCGCGGCGATCAAGCGTGCGCAGCCGGGTCCGCGGTTCGCGGCCGAGGAAGATGTTCTCGGCGACCGACAGCCCGGGCACGAGGTCCAGCTCCTGGTGGATCATCGCGATGCCCGAGCGCTGCGCGTCCGCCGGGCCGTGAAAGTGAACCTCGGCGCCCGCAACGACAACGACACCCTGGTAGTCGGTGATGTCTCCGGAGAGAACCCGCATCAGCGTGGACTTGCCGGCGCCGTTCTCCCCGAGCAGCGCGTGCACCTCGCCGGCGCGCAGGGTGAAGTCCACGTCCCGGCAAGCCTTGACCCCACCGTAGGACTTGCTGATCCCCGCCAGCCGCACCAGGACGCCGTCGTCCATCCACACCTCGCCCCAGAGCCGGGTAAACGATTACCCGAGACGCTAGGGTGGTCCGCGACAACGTGTCAAGCATCAACAGATCGATCAAGAAGTCCGTTACTTCACCACAGCATGCCCGCGTGGCGACAGCCGATAGCCGACCCGCAGGCTTTCGGTCAGCCCGAGTTCCTTGAGCTTGCGGACGTCCGCCTTGAACGGCAGCGTCTCCCGCCCCAGCGACGCGGCCAGGTCCGGCGCGCGCACGCCTTCGTTGGCGGCGATCAGCCGCAGGATGGTCATCGTCCACGGCCCGTGCGCGCTGCGTTCGTCCATCCGGCGCAACCGGTCCCTGATCGCCGTGATCTCCGCGGGCGAAGGTTCCGAAGCGCGCAACGCGATCCGGGGGTCTTCACCGACATAGCGGACGGCGACGCGATAGGTGTCCCCGTCCCGGGCGGACAGCCATGACTTGAGCGCGGCGAGCGACGCATAACCGGCCTGCCGGGCCTCCGCGGCCGTGATCGAGCCGACCGCTACCTTGTCCACGGCGTCAATGGCCAGCACCCCGACCATGGTGCGCAAGGTGCCACCGGCCTTGACGGTCGGCTTGCGCCAGCGCCGGAACGCGAGCGTGACCTCGCCCCGCTGGATGCGTTCCAGCACGTCCGCCGTTAGCAGCATGGACACACGGTACTTCGCGCGGCATAGTGGGTAAGGCTGCACTCACAGTGTTGGACTGTGTGCGATTTGTATTCATCTTTGCGAAATTCTTCACGAACCCGCACGAACCCGCACATCCGCGCTACTCTAGGCGGCATGAGCATCGCGCTGGAAGCGGTCCTGGCCAAAGCGGGCTTGCGGGTCTCCCCCGGGGAGTTCCTCGACCTGGTGGAGGACGCGGCGAAAAGACTTTCGCCGCCGAACCCGAACCCGGCCGAGTACTTCTCGGCCGACCAGCGGGAGACGCTCACCGAGGTCGGCCTCGATCTGCGGCCCCGGCAGCCCGACGAGGTCGACTCACGGGCCCGGGCCGTCGCCGCGCAGGCCGTGCTGCGGGACTCGGCGCTGACCGTGTCCGACGCGGCCGCCACCCTCGGCGTGGACACCAGCCGGATCCGCCACCGGCTCGCGGCCGGCCGCCTGGTCGGCTGGAAGGACCGCGGCGGCTGGCGACTACCTGCCTGGCAGTTCACCGGTTCGGGGGTGTTGCCCGGGCTGGAGACCGTGCTCGCGGCGATGCCGATCGACCAGCCCCCGCTGGTGGTGGCGGCGTTCATGACCACCCCGCAGGAGGACCTGCTGATCGGCGGTGCGCCCGGTACCCCCCGCCAGTGGCTGCTCGCCGGTGGCGACCCCGGTAAGGTCGCTTCGCTCGCAGCCGTCCTCGGAACCCCGGCGTGACGGCAGGAACGACGACAGGCTGAACCTCTACGTATGTCCCGGCTACCCCAGCCGCCGACTCCGGCTGCGCTCAAGTCGCTGCTGCGGATCGACGAGGACGTTGTCGCGGTGACCAGCGGTACCCGGCTCGTCCGGGTCTTCGCCGCGGGCGGCGCCCACCGGCAGCGCTGGAACTCCTTCCGGTACACCGGCCCGCTCCCGCACGGCCGGTTCGACCCGCACCCGCCCGGCCCCGAGGGCCGCCCGGCGGACAGTCCCGGCAACGGCGTGCTCTACTTCGGACTCTCCGTGCGCACCAGCGTGGCCGAGGTGTTCCAGTCCACGTCCATTGTGGACAGATCCACCCGGCGGCCGCACCTGGTCATCTTCCGCCCGCAGCGCACGTTGCGGCTGCTCGACCTGTCCGGCCTGTGGCCGACCAGGGCCGGGGCGTCGCAGGAGATCAGCAGCGGCGCCAAGGCGGTGACCCAGTCGTGGGCGCGGGCCATCCGCGCGGCCCACCCCGAGCTGGACGGCGTCTGGTACCGCTCGTCCATGGACGGCGGCGAACCGGCGATCTGCCTGTTCGACCCGCCCTCGGGCACCGCGATCCCGCCCGCGCCGGACATGCTGCTGCCGCTGGACCACCCTGGTCTGGACCTGCCGCTGGGCCGCATCTGCGAGGAGCTGAACTACACGCTCCTAGGGTGAGGTGCCGCCGCCACCGGTCTGCGGCGCTCCCTTCGGTTTCTGCGCGACCTGTCGCACGGTGATCGTTCCGGTACGCGTCCTGCCTTCGCATACCGTTGTGACGTCGTACTTTCCGGGCTTGGCGGTGGACTTCACCGTGCCCGTCGCGAACACCGCCCACGGCTGGTGCCCGTCCGGGTTCGCCGCCAACCGGCCCGCCGACAGCACGGCCGATCGCACCGAACCACCCTCCGCGGCGCAGTTCACCTGCACAGTCACATGTTGTCCCGGCCGTGCCACGCCGGGAACGACCCACACAGGCGGCGCCTGCGCCGACGAAACCCCTGCCGGCACCATCAACGCACCGGCCACCGCGAGAACTGTCACTGCCGCAAGCTTCATAGCCCCTCCCTCGGCAGAACTGGCTGCTCTGAAGACGGGCCAGGGGGGATCCAGGTTGCCTGGTCAGGCCAGGTGGCGTTGCCACCATTCGAGGACGGCGTCGAACCGTTGCCTGCGGTGGCGGGGCTGGCCCGACCGGGTCAGCTCGTGGCCCTCGCCGGGGAAGATCAGCATCTCGACGGGGGTGCCCTGCCGGCGCAGTGCCACGAACATGCGCTGGGCCTGTTCGATCGGGCAGCGCCAGTCCTGCTCGGAATGCGCGATCAGGAACGGGATGCGGATCAGGTCGGCATGCGTCAACGGGCTCATCTTGGCCTGCGCCTCGGGATCCGCGCCGATGTACGCGTCGGTGAAGAACCAGCCGATGTCCGAGCTGCCGGAGAACGAGTCCCAGGCGTTGACCGCGCGCTCGCTCCAGGCGGCCTTGAACCGTTCGCCGTGGTGCGCGGCGAGCCAGCTGGTCATGAACCCGCCGTAGGACCCGCCCATCACGCCGACGCGCGTGGAGTCCAGACCGGGCAACGCCAACGCAGCGTCCAAAACGGACAGCACGTCGTCCACGTCGACCGTGCCGAACGCACCGAGGATCGCCCGCCCGTGCGCCTGGCCGTAACCCGAGGACCCACGCGGGTTCGGCAGCACGACGGCATACCCGGCCGACGCGTAAACCTGGGCCTCGTCGAAGAAACCCCAGCCGTGGTACATGAACGGCCCGCCGTGAACGTGCAGCACGACGGGATGCGGGCCCTCACCGGCAGGCAGGACCACCCACCCGTGCGACTCGTACCCATCCGGCGAGGTGCCGACGATCTCACGGATCTCGCAGATCCCCTTGTCTCGCAGAGCAGTCCCGAACGACGTCAACACGGGACCGCCGCACACCACGACCTCGCCAGGACTGTCCGGAGTGGACACAACGGCCACCACCCGGTCACCGTCGACAGCGAAGGCCGCGACCTTACCCCGTTCTCCGGCAACCAAAGTCGTCTCTGCCAACGTGGCCAGAGACGCGCTCACCGGCAACCGCCGAAGCTCGATGGCGCCGCGGTTGCGGATGGTGAAGCAAAGGTCGTCACCGACGAAGGCGGGCTGGTTGTCCTCCAGGCACAGGGTTTCCAGGTCGGTGAGCCGCCGTGGCTCGGCGGGTCCGTCCAAAGTGAACGGCACGACCCACAACGCGGTGTTCAGCGCGATCGCCTCGACCGGGGTCGAGAACTCCCGGCCGAGATACGCCAGCAGCCCGCCACGACTGGCCAGCATCCCAGCGTCGCCTTTGGTCTCGCACACGAGGATCGGCTCGCCACCCCCGGCCGGGACCGCGAAGATGTCTTGCGCCAACGTTTCCGCGGGCGGGTGCCAGCCACGCGGCGCGGTGAAGACGATGTGCGAACCGTCACCACTCCACGCGGGCGAGCCGACTTCGCAGGTGCCGTCGGTGAGTTCGACCGGTTCCGCGTCCGCGTGGGTGTCCACGACGAACAACCGCTTGCGACGGTCGGCCAGGTATCCGATGTCGTCGACGTGGTAGTCCAGCCGGAGGATCCGGCGCGGCGCCTCGGCCTGCGCGTCCGTCCCGGTGTACCGGCCCTCCTCGGGAATCCGTGCCAGGAAGGCGATGCGTCGGGAGTCCGGCGACCACACCGGACTCTGCGCGCCCAACGGCAACGACGTCACCTTGCGCGCGTCGCCGCCGTCCACCGGCTGCACGTACAACTGTGGCTTGGCTTTGGGTTGCGCCGACCGGAGGAACGCGACCTGGGTGCCGTCCGGGGAGATGACCGGTTCGGTGTCGCACCGGCCGTGCGTCCAGGGGCGGGTGCCCGAGCCGTCGAGTGCCACGCGATGGATGGCACCCTGGTAGTCGTTGGTCTCCAACACCGGCCGCGCGGCCGCTACCAGCAGTAGCTCGCCGCGCAGGGTGACGGAGCTGGCCGTGGTGAGCAGCTCGATGTCCTCTGGGCGCACCTGGCCGACGCTACCCGATCCTTAGCCACGCTCACGACCGACAAAAGGGCGGTTCAGCTGCCAGTCGTGACGGGTTCCTGCTCCTTGGCAGCGGTCCGCTTGGACTTGATCAGGCTGGCGACCGTGGTGACGGCCAGCACGCTGATGATCACCCCGAGGGACACCGCGATGTTCGGCACCGGCACCGCGATCGGGTCGCCGCCGTTGATGAACGGCAGCTCGTTGGAGTGCAACGCCTCCAGCACCAGCTTCACGCCGATGAACGCGAGGATGACGGCCAGGCCGATGGGCAGGTAGACCAACTTGTTGAGCAGGCCGCCGAGCAGGAAGTACAGCTGCCGCAGGCCCATCAGGGCGAACGCGTTGGCGCTGAAGACCAGGAACGGCTCCTTGGTCAGCCCGAAGATGGCCGGGATCGAGTCGACCGCGAACAGCAGGTCGGCGGTGCCGATCGCGATCATCACGATGAACATCGGGGTGACCAGGCGCTTGCCGTTGATCCGGACGAACGACTTGGCGCCGTGGTACTCCTTGGTCACCGGCAGGAACCTGCGGGCCAGCCGGGTCGCCGCGTTCTCCTTGTACTCCTCTTCCTCCTCGTCGTGCTTCGAGCGCAGGAACGTCCACGCCGTGTAGATGAGGAAGGCGCCGAACAGGTAGAAGACCCAGCTGAAGTTCGCGATCACGGCGGCGCCGAGCAGGATGAACACACTGCGCATGGCCAGCGCCAGCAGGATCCCGATCAGCAGCACCTTGTGCTGGTGGATCGCTGGCACCTTGAAGGCCGCCATCACCACCAGGAAGATGAACAGGTTGTCCACGGACAGTGAGTACTCCGTGATGTACCCGGCGAAGAACTCCCCGGCGGGCTGCCCGCCGGCGAAGAACCACAGGCCCAGGCCGAACACCACGGCACACGCGACGTAGAAGACCACCCATCGCGCCGCTTCACCGATGGTGACCTCATGGGGCTTTCGGTCCACGATCACGAGATCGATGGCCAGCAGAATCAGCAGACCTGCCACAGTCGCGATCCACAGCCACACGGGGACAATCATCGAGTCACCTCCGGTAAGCGGGCACAGCCGTCACTACCGGAGGTCTCTTCCGCTGACAAGGGCGTCAGCCGACGGCGCCGGGCTCATCCCACTGAGACCAGCGGTCGAGATCCGTGTTGACGACACCGCCGCGAAGGAATACTCCCCTCCACTGCAGTCCTTATTGTCCATGTTCGACGGCGGGCGCACCACCCGCAGTTGCGTTAAATAAGGTTGTCCTTGGTCACACGGCGTGTCGGAATAACGATCACCCACAGCAAGTTCTCAGCAACGGTCCAATACGGTTCCGCTGTGCCCCGATTGTCCCGAACCCGACTCCGCTGGCTGGCGTTCGCCCTGGTCGCGGTGGTCGTCGCGGCCGGAGTCCTGGTGTGGGTGAACTCCGGCAGATCAGGTCCGGTCATCCGGACCGAAGACCAGACCCTGCACGTCACCGACGGCCCGGCCCATGACCAGCCGATCGACCTGGACAGCCGTCTCTACCTGCCCGAACGCACCCCGGCGCCGGCCGTTCTGGTCGCCCACGGGTTCGGCGGCAGCAAGGAGAGCGTCGACGGTGACGCGCGTGAGCTGGCCCAGCGGGGCTTCGTCGTGCTGGCCTGGTCGGCCCGTGGGTTCGGCCGCAGCTCCGGCGAGATCGCCCTGAACTCCCCCGACTACGAGGTGCAGGACACCAAGCAGCTGGTCGACTGGCTGGCCAAGCGGCCCGAGGTCCAGCTGGACGCCCCCGGTGACCCGCGGATCGGCATCACCGGCGGTTCCTATGGTGGCGCCATCTCGTTGTTGCTGGCCGGCAGCGACCCCCGCGTGGACGCGTTGGTGCCCGTGATCACCTACAACGACCTGTCCCAGGCGCTGATCCCGAACTCGGCGACGACTTCGCAGCCGGCCGGCACCCCGTCGGCGGGCGCGGCCACGCCGGACGGCGTGTTCAAGCGGTCCTGGGCCGGAATCCTGTTCGCCGCCGGGATGGGCGGCGCCGGGTTCGCCGACCCGTCGGCCGACGCGGCCGAGTCCGGCACCGTGCAGAACAACCAGAACGCGCCCGCGACCAGCCCGATCGACGCCCCTCAGCAGGGGCAGGGCCGTGGGTTCCCGCCGCAGTCGTTCGGCCCGTGCGGCAAGTTCACCGCCGAGATCTGCACGGCCTACACCGAGATGGCGACCACCGGCCGGGCCAGCCAGAAGACCATCGACCTGCTGAAGTCGGTCTCCCCGGTCTCGGTGACCAGCAAGATCACCAAGCCGACCATGCTGGTCCAGGGCGAGCAGGACACGCTGTTCGGCCTCGACCAGTCCGACGCCAACGCCCGGCAGATTGCGCAGGCCGGCGGCAAGGTCAAGGTGGTCTGGTACTCCGGCGGCCACGACGGCGGCAAGCCCGGACCGTCGCTGCGGGCCGAGATCGCCGACTGGTTCGACTTCCACCTGCGCGGCGAGGGCGCCGACCCGGGCACCAAGTTCGAGTACGCCGTTCAGGGCGCGCTGCGGGCCCAGGGCGCGCCTTCGATCCGCACGGTCACCACGCCGACGTACCCCGGTCTGGCCGACTCGCAGACCACCCGGCAGGCCGTTGCGCTGAAGGGCCAGCCACAGGTGGTGATCAACCCGCCGGGCGGCAACCCGTCGTCGATCAGCAGCATGCCGGGTCTGGGGTCGGTGATCGGCGGGTCTACGCGGACCGCCGGGCGGCTGGCCATCGACCTGCCCGGCCAGGTGGCGCGGTTCCGCAGTGATGTGCAGACCAGCCAGCTGCTGATCAGTGGGTCGTCCACGATCCGCCTGCACGTCGAGCCACTGCCGGGCCAACCTGTTTCGCCCGATGGTGTGGTGTTGTTCGCCAAGTTGTACGACGTCGGCTCGGACGGGTCACGGACGTTGCCCGCCTCGGTGGTGTCCCCGGTGCGGATCTCGCAGTTGCCCGCGGATGTCACGGTCACCCTGCCTGGGATTGTTCGCCCGATCGAGTCGGACCACCGGATCGAGGTCGCGATCGCGTCGACCGACCAGGCGTACGCGTTGCCGTCGCAGCCCGCGGCCTACATGGTGTCGCTCGCCGATCCGTCGCTGCAGGTGCCGGTGGTAAACGGGACCAAGTCGACCAACCCGCCGCCGATGTTCGCCCTGGTCGGCATCGGGGTCGTGCTCGGGCTGCTGCTGATCGCCGGGATCGTGGCCGCGATCCGGCGGCGCCGCGCGGACGACATGGACCCGGAGCTGGCCGACGTGCCGTTGGTGATCGAGGGTCTGTCGAAGTCGTACCCGGGCGGGCTGCGCGCGGTGGACGGGTTGTCGTTCCGGGTCGAACAGGGGCAGGTGCTCGGCCTGCTCGGGCCGAACGGCGCGGGCAAGACGACGTCGCTGCGGATGCTGATGGGCCTGATCCGGCCGACCGACGGGTCGATCCGGGTGTTCGGCCACAAGGTGTACGCGGGTGCGCCGGTGCTGTCCCGGATCGGGTCCTTTGTGGAGGGTTCGGGGTTCCTGCCGCACCTGTCCGGCGAGGCGAACCTGCGGTTGTACTGGGAGGCCACCGGCCGCCCGAAGGAGCAGGCGCACTTCGAGGAGGCCATCGAGATCGCCGGTCTCGGCGCCGCGATACGGCGTCGCGTCAGGACGTACAGCCAAGGTATGCGGCAACGGCTCGCCATCGCGCAGTCGATGCTGGGCCTGCCGGATCTGCTCGTGCTCGACGAACCGACCAACGGGCTCGACCCGCCCCAGATCCACCAGATGCGTGAGGTGCTCAAGCGCTACGCGGCCACCGGTCGCACGGTGCTCGTGTCCAGCCACCTGCTCGCCGAGGTGGAACAGGCCTGCACGCACGTCGTGGTGATGCACCGCGGCAAGCTGGTCGCCGCGGGCGAGGTCGCGGACATCGCGGCGGTCGGCGGCGAGGCGACGTTCCGGGTGGACCAGCCGGCCGAGGCGGCGTCCGTGCTGAAGGCGATCGACGGCGTCACGAACGTCGAGGTCGACGGCACCCAGGTGCACGCCAACCTCGACGGGACCCCGCGTGCCGAGGCGTTGAGCGCCTTGGTCCGCGCGGGAGTGTCGGTCGAACAAGCCGGGCCAAGGCGTCGGCTCGAAGACGCGTTCCTCGAGCTGGTGGGAGACAACGCCAAATGAGCGAAAATAACGTCCACACGGATCCCAGCGCCATCGCTGGGATGGAGGAAGTGGCTTCGCACGAGCACATCGCCGTGCAGCCGGACGGTTCGGTCGCCGGGTACAAGGCCGGCCGGACCCTGCGCCTGCGCGTCGAGCTGGCGCGGCAGCTGCGCCGCCGCCGGACCCAGCTGATGCTGGGGCTGCTGGTGCTGCTGCCGTTCGTGCTCGTGGTGTCCTTCGAGATCGGCTCGGCCAACCCGAACAACCGCTCCGGCGGGTTCATCGACCTGGCCACCGCGAGCGCGCCGAACTTCACGGTCACCGCGCTGTTCGTGTCGTGCTCGTTCCTGCTGCCGATGATCGTGGCGATCTTCTTCGGCGACACCATCGCGTCCGAGGCGTCCTGGTCCAGCCTGAAGTACCTGCTGGCGATGCCGATCCCCAGGTTCCGGCTGATCCGGCAGAAGGCGATCACCTCGGGGCTGTTGTCGTTCATGGCCCTGCTGGTCCTGCCCGCGGTGTCGCTGCTGGTCGGCGTGATCTGGTACGGCGCGGGCGAGGCGGTGTCGCCCACCGGTGACGCCGTCTCGTTCTCCGACGGCGTGCTGGCGATCCTCGGCTCGACCATCTACATCGCGGTGAACCTGTTGTGGGTGGCGGCTTTGGCGCTGTTCCTGTCCGCCTCCACCGACGCGCCCCTCGGCGCGGTCGGCGGCACGGTCCTGGTCGCGATCGTCTCCCAGATCCTCGACCAGATCACCGCGCTGGACAACCTCCGCAACTACCTGCCCACCCACTACGCGTTCGCCTGGTCCGACCTGATCTCGCGGGACATCGACTGGTCGCAGATGACCAGGGGCGCGTTCTCGGCGGTCTGCTACGCCGCGGTCTTTGGCGTTCTCGCTGTCCGGAAGTTCACCCGTAAGGACATCACCAGCTGAGCTGAGCAGGCATGATGTCCGGGTGCAACCGACATACCGCCATGTGTCGCAGGCGCCGACACTGCCGGGCTCGACGGCTCCGCAGGAGGAGTTCGACGTCGCCGCGCTGTACGCCGGTCCGCTGACCGACGGCAGCGCGGCGGGACCGGCCGTGCAGCTCGACGAGAAGCTGCGGCAGGCCTACTTCTGGATCGTCAACCACGCGATCATCAGCCCGCACTACGACCTGGAGTTCGCCGAGGGGCCGAGCGCCTCCTTCCAGCTGGGTGACTCGAAGGCCCGGCTGACGTTGCCGAGCGGGCAGAGCTACTCCAGTTTCGTGCTGGTGCCGTTGCTGACGTTCGCGGTGCGGCGGCGGTGTCTGCTCGTGGGCGGGCCGGGGCGGGGCAAGACGGCGAGCGCGATCCTGATGGGCGTGCTGGCCGGGTATCCGCTGCGGGATGTGCGGCGGGCAATGCAGCACGGCCATCCCCAGCTGACCATTTCGGACCTGTTGGGCACGCCGTTGCCGGGTGACCTGATCAAGGCCGAGCGGATGGCCGACATCGACGTGGCCTGGCGGACCTGGCTGGGCATGCGGGTCAAGATCGTCGACGAGTACAACCGGATCCCGACCCGGACCCAGTCCGCGCTGCTCACGCTGATGTCCGACGGGTACGCGGAGGTGTTCGACCAGGTCTACGAGTCGGCCGACTCGGCGTGGTACCTGACCGCGAACGACGACGCGGGCGGCGGCACGTACCAGGTCATCGAGGCGTTGAAAGACCGCATCGACGTGGTCGTGCACGCGCTGGCGTTCAACTCGCGGTTCCTCGGTGAGCTGCAGGAACGCGTCGAGCAACGGTTGCGGCCGGAGGAGGTCGTGCCGCCGGAGATCGTGTTCACCGAGGTCGAGCACGACCGGATGTACGCCGAGATCCTGCGCGTCCCGTTGCCCGTGGAGGTGCGCCGGCGGCTGGAGTTCTTCTCGGCGCAGTTCGAGCTGCTGGAGACCGCGGGTGAACAGTTCGAGTACCGCACCAAGGACACCGCGAAGCTCGCCGGGGTCGACGTGCACCTGCTGTCGGCGAGCGAGACCGGGCGCGACCGGATCGCCGACCTGGGCGCGCAAACGCTTGGCGGGCTGTCGGTCCGGTCCCTCCAAAGTGTCCTGACGTACGCCAAGGCGTTGGCGTACTTCCGCGGCAGGCCCGAGGTCGGGCTGGACGACCTGGCCGCGGTGCTG
The DNA here is from genome assembly GCF_040675465.1 of Actinocrispum sp. NPDC049592. Classification (NCBI taxonomy): domain Bacteria; kingdom Bacillati; phylum Actinomycetota; class Actinomycetes; order Pseudonocardiales; family Pseudonocardiaceae; genus Actinocrispum; species Actinocrispum sp. NPDC049592. The sequence continues at coordinate 149,145 of NZ_JBFAPA010000009.1, forward strand.
CCGTTCGTCCTGCACGACAAGCTCGGCCAGGACGAGCAGGCGCCCGCGTTGGACGAACCGGCCCAGCGTCCCTACCGGACCGACCGGGTCAGCTGGATCCGCAGCCTGTTCGAACGTGCCTGCGCCGAGTACGACCGGCTCGACCTGGACGTCAACGACCCGGTCGGCGACCTGCTGGCCCAGTTCGAGCTCGGCCTGGACACAGTGGACGAACCCGAGGTGGAGAAGCGCTTGGCGGCCATCGAGTCGCTGCTGGGCGACTGGAGCCGCAACCGCAAGCTGTACGGGCACGTCTACGACGACGCCTTGGCCCTGAAGTACCTGCACCAGCGGTACGTGAACTACCGGGCGTGGCTGCGTTGGAAGACATGACCCCGTTCCAGGCCGCGCTGGCGGCCGGCCGTGACCGATACAACGCGCGGTTCCGGCTGGCCAAGCACCGCTCCCGACAGCTGGACGCAAACGCTTTCCTCGACCACCTCAGGCAAGACGTCGGCCCGGCCGTCAACGCCGCTGCGGCGCAAGGCGGGGACCCGGTCGCTGTCACGGAGGCACTGGTGGACCTGGCCTTCGCCACTCATGGTCGGCCACCCGCCGGGTTGGCTCAGCTGCTTCCCGCGCTCGCCCGATTCGTGGCCGCCGAGCCTCGCCGGGTCGCGGTGACCATGGCGAACGCTTTGCACCACTTGGAGTCCGGCGGCGACGCACCCAGCTGGATCGCGGCGATGACCGCGGTCGCGCCAATGGTCGAGTCCACCGAGGAACTGCTGGACGCGGGCGGCGTCGCGGCTTGGCGGCACGGGCTGGCCGTCCTACGCGCGTCCGCTTTGGACACAGCGCGTCGGCTCCGGCCCGAGGTGCTGACCGTTCTGCTGGGCGCGTCCGAAGTGGACTCTTCCGACCCTTGGCGAGCACCGGGAGAGGCTGGAACACCCAGGCTGCGAGTAGTTCGGCGGGTCGGGCAGTTCCGTGGGTTCGGTGGCACGTTCGCGCGGCCGCCGCTGGTGTTCACCTCCGGCGGCCGGTGGCATGCCAGCGATGGCCACGAGACCTGGCGGATTCACGTCGACCGGTTCGGCACCAGCCTCAACCGGGTCGCCCAGGTTCCGCCGGACGCCTCTTCGTCCGGGCTCAGCCTGTCCCGCGACGGTACGGTCCAGTTCGGACAATCTTCGCTGGAAGTCCCTGAGCTGGCCGGGGCGACGAGTTGGGCGACGTTGGACAATACTTTGGCGGCGACCACACCGTGGACACACGCGATCACGTTCGTTGCGTGGACGCCATGAAAGCCGCCTGGCAGGAGCACTGGTCGCAGGCGTTGCAGGCCTGGGGCCGGTTCACCAAGGTCCACGACCCGTTGTGGTGCGAGTCCACACCGGACGCCCAAAAGGCCGGGCTCACCGGTAGTTTTGCGATGTTCCGGCTGGGCGACCGGACCGTCGTGATCGATCTACAGGCCGCTGCGGAACTCGGGCTTGAGGACTACCCAGTCGAGATCCTGGCGCACGAGATCGGCCACCACGTGCTGTGCCCGGCGGATCTGGCCGACCACGCCCGGCTGCTGGCCCGGATCCGGCAGGGCCTGCCCGGGCTGGAGCAGCACGCGCCGCTGGTCAGCAACATGTACGCGGACATGCTGATCAACGACCGCCTGCAGCGCAGCCGGGGCCTGCGGATGGACGAGATCTACCGGCGGCTGGCCGATCCGGACGCGAGTCCGTTGTGGACGTTCTTCATGCGGGCTTTCGAGATCCTGTGGTCGATCTCGTCGGGGACGTTGACCGGCAAGAAGGTCGACGCGAGCATGGATGGCGACGCACAGCTGGCCGCCAAACTGGCCCGCGTGTACGCCACGGACTGGCAGCGCGGCGCGGGTGGGTTCGCGGCGCTGTGCTTCCGGTACCTGGCCGACCAGGAGAACAGTGAGTTCGCCCAGGAGCGGCGGAAAGTGTGCGTCGGGGTGGTCGCCGACGGGGCGCCCGTCCCCGGGCTGACCGGGATCGACGGCGAGCCGATCGTGCATCCCGCGCTCGATCCCAAGGTCAACGACTTCGCGCCGCAGGAGGCGCCCACCGAGCGGCCCGAAGGCGGCACCGGCCAGTACCGCCAGCCGTTCGAGTACGGCCAGATCCTGCGCCAGCTCGGGATGTCCATTTCGGACGAGGACGCGGCCGCCCGGTACTACCGCGAACGCGCCGCGCCTTACCTGGTCCGGTTCCCGGTGCGCGTCCGGCCGTTGTCCAGCGAACCGTTGCCGGAGGGGCATACCGCGTGGGATGTCGGTGAGCCGGTCGAAACGGTCGACTGGATCGCCACCGCCCTGCGGTCCCCGGTGGTGATCCCGGGGATCACGACGATGCAGCGGCTCACCGGGACGACCGAGGCCGACGAGCGGGACAAGAAACCCGTGGACCTCGACCTGTTCATCGACTCGTCCGGGTCGATGCCCGATCCACGCCGGGAAGTGTCGTACCTGACCTTGGCCGGGGCGATCCTGGCGTTGTCGGCGTTGCGGGTCGGCGCCCGCGTGCAGGCCACGCTTTGGTCCGGCACCAACCAGTTCCTCAAGACCGACGGGTTCGTCCGGGACGAGGACGCGGTCCTCCGGGTGCTGACCGGCTACTTCGGTGGCGCAACAGCGTTTCCACTGCACGTGCTGCGCGAGACCTACCTCGAGCAGGACCACAAGGACCCGACGCACATCGTCGTGATCTCCGACGAGGGCGTCGACACCATGATCGAGATGGACGACGAGCTCGGCCGGCCCGGCCGCGAGATCGCCGCCGCCGCACTGGCCGCGGCGGGCGCGGGCGGCACGCTCGTGCTCAACCTGTGGTCGGACACCGAGGAGGACCGGCTGCGCGCGATCACGCCCGGCTGGGACCTCAACCTGGTGACCGACTGGCCACAGCTCGTCGAGTTCGCCAGTGCGTTCAGCCGCAAGCAATACGAACACCGAGGATCTGCTTGCAGGATCGAGCGGCAAAGGGGTCGTGTGTGATCAGCCTGTCCCGTCTGACGCGGCGGCTCGCCGAGACGCCCGCCGACTTCCTGTCGCCGGAGACCTCCGTGCCTGCCGTGGTTTCGGACCTGCTGATGACCATCGGCGGGCCTGGGCTGGACGAACGCAGTGCGATGCCGTTCGAGTCCAGCGAGCGCAACTGGTTGCGGATCGTGCTGGTGTCGTGCTGGCTGCTCGCCGATGAGGAGTTGATAGCCCGCGCGGAGCCCAAACGGGTGCTGCATTACCTGACCGAGGTCCTGTTGCCGCTGGCCGACCTGGTCGATGCGCCGCTGTTCGTGTCCGATCCGGACCGCCGGGAGGAGCTGGCCAGGCTCGCGCTGCGGTCGCTGGACCTGCTGCCGGAAGGGGAGAGCAGGGCACAGGCCGCCGACCGGCTGGCTACAGTGGACACTGTCCGACGTTACGAGGTCTTGCAGGCCGCCAAAGCCGCAGAGGAGCGGGCCGCGGCGGTGCGCAAGGCCATGGAGGAGCAGCGCGCCAAAGAGGCGGCCGCTCGGTACAGCCAGGTGTGATCATGCGCGATGACTATCCCGTTCCTGACTACGTGCCGATGGCCGCGACCGGCCTCACCGACGCCGAACGGTGGCCCCTGCTGACCGACGGCGGCCGGGTGATGCTGGACCGTCTGCGCAACCATCCCCATGCGCCGCACTACAACCACGCCTGCGGCGACCGGCTCACCGCCGCGTCGCTCGGCCGGCTGAAGTCCTATAAGGACACCCTGCAGGACGGCTACCACGGCTGGACGTCGACTCAGGAGCCGCCGTGGGTGGACGAGCTGATCGAGCGCGTCTACTCGACCGTACCGCGGTACCGGCGGCGTTCACGTCCGGCACGGCTCACCGAGGTGCCCACGATCGGCCGCCATGACCTGCTGTCCCAGGCCGACCAACACGTTCCCGACGACGCCGACCTGTCGGACCTGATCATCTACAACACGTCCGGGTCGCGGGGCGCGGCCGCGCGGGTGCCGATGAGCGCCGAGTTCAGCGCCCTCGACCTGCCGGTGATCGAGCATGTGCTAGCGGGGTTCGGGGTCGTTTTCAGCGGCGGACCTTCGCAGGTCTCGCTCGTCAACGTGTACTCGCAACCGGTCGCGTACCAGTTCGCGTCCGTGATGTCCTACTTGGACGGTGCTGGACTGGTGAAGATCAACCTGCATCCGGACGGCTGGACGCGTCCTGAGGACCGGGTGAGCTTTCTGGACGACCTGGCACCCGAGGTCTACACCGGCAACCCGATCTCGCTGTCGGCGCTGGCCGAACTTCCGCTGAAGCACCAGCCGAAGGCCGTGCTCAGCGGCGCGATGACGTTGTCCGACACGGTCCGGCGGCGGCTGGCGGAACGGTTCCGTTGCCCCGTGGTCGATCTGTACGGGATCACCGAGAGCGGGTTGATCGCGTGGCGGGACCACGACGTGCACCGGATCGTGCCGCGACGGCTGTACGTGGAGATCCTCGACGAGGCCGGGCGTCGGTGCGAGCCCGGTGTGGCCGGAGAGATCACGGTGACCTGCGGCGAGAACCCCATGCTTCCGTTGCTGCGGTACCGGACCGGTGACCACGCGGCCCTGGACTGGCGCTATGGCCCGGTTCTCGTGGGCCTCGACGGACGCGCGCCCGTGGTGTTCCGCGGAGCCGATGGCGTCACCGTGAACTCGATCGAGGTCACGCACATCCTGTCGCCACTGGGTCTCGTCGCGTGGCAGCTGCATCAGGGTTCGGATGGGGCGTTGTCGTTGTCGGTGCACGAAACCGGTGCACCCGATCCGGACACGATCGCCACGGCCCTGACCTCGTTGATGGGCAACCTCCCGCTGAAGGTCACCCTGGAAAACCTTGCCAGGGATGCCAAACCGCAGCGCTACACGTCGGATCTCACGTGACTCGGAAGGCCCGCCGGTAGGCGCCGGGCGTTGTGCCCACCAGAGCACGGAAGCGTCTCCGGAGGTTGACCGCCGAGCTGAGCCCGACGCGGTTCGCGATCGCGTCCACCGGCAAGTCCGTCTCCTCCAACAGGGTTCGCGCCTCGGTCACCCTCCGGGACAACAGCCAGGCGCCCGGACTGGTACCGAGTTGGTCCGCGAACCGCCGAGCCAACGTGCGCGGCGAAACGTTGAGGTGGGCGGCCATGTCGTCGACTGACAACGCCGTGCCCAGGCGTTCGCCGGCCCACGCGAGCAGGCCGTCCAGGGCTTCGATGGGTGCTGGCGGAGGCGCGTACTGGACCTGGCCGCCGTCGCGGTGCGGCGGCATGACCATGTGCCGCGCGAGAAGGGCGGCGTACGCGGCGCCGTGATCCTGCCGGACGAGGTGCAGGCACAGGTCGATCCCCGCGCCCGCCCCGGCGCTCGTGGCGACATCGCCGTGGTCCACGTAGAGCACGTCCGGCTCGACCTTGACCAGCGGAAACTCCCGTTGCAGCTGCTCGGCGCGGGCCCAGTGCGTGGTGGCCGAACGGCCATCCAGCAGCCCTGTGCGGGCCAACGCGAACACCCCGGAGCAGATCGTGACCAGTCGCGCGCCGCGGCTATGTGCTTGCAGGAGGGCGCTTCGCACGCGGGTGGACAGCGGCGCCTCGACCGGCGCCCAGCCCGGGATGATCACCGTGTCCGCCCGCCTCAGCGCCTGCAGCCCTCGCCGCACGAACATCGCGTAGCCGGCGGTTGTCGGCACCGGACCTGGTGCTTCCGTGCAGACCTCGAACTCGTAGTGCTGCGGCACACCGGCCCGCGCGGTGCCGAAGACCTCGGCGGCGCAGCCGAGCTCGAAGGTCGACTGCACCGGCCGGACCAGCGCCACCACCCGATGCATGGCAGAAAAGTACCCCATGACGTCTTTGCTGACACTGTTCCGGTTCACGCGTGCGCGGCACGGTGGAGGCATGCACCCCGAGATCCTCGACCAGGACGGCTACACCTCCGTGTCCGTCACCGATTCCCCGGTCCGCGAGCTCTTCCCCGGGATCCGGCTGCGTCCACTATGGACCGGACCGGGCGGCGCGCAGGCGAACGTGCTGGAGATGGACGCGGGCACGTCATGGCCGCGCCGGGACGTCCACTCGCCCGGGCCGGAGGAGGTCTACGTGGTCGCCGGGGTGTTCAACGACGGCGCACGCGACTACCCGGCCGGGACGTTCCTGCACGCCCCGGCCGGGTCATGGCACGTGCCGGCATCCGCCACCGGCTGCACCCTGTTCGTGTTCTATCCAGAGGGCTAGTCGCAGGTCACTTGGGCATCACCCCAGTCGGCGTGATCGAAGTTCTTGCCGTCGCCGCCATCGCCGACCCGCAGCGAAAGCGTTTGCACACCAGCGATATCCACGTTGTACACAACGGGTATACCGCCGGTGCGCAAGACGTCCGACTGGGCGAGCACCCGGCCGTCGCCGACGATCTGGAAGACGACCGAACCTGGTGAGGTGGTCTCGTCGTCGACGCCGACCGAGGCGCCGAACGTCCGGCAAGTCCCGCCGAGCGCGATCTCCACGTTGGACTCCGCATGCGTGCCCAGGCCTTTCGCGAACGTCCGGCCACCGATGCTGATCGGCCGCCCGTCGCCCGCCTCGGACTCACCGTTCGAGGAGTCCCGTTCGACCGGACCCCAGCCGTTCAGCTCGCTCGCGAAGGTCAGGTCGCTGACATACTGGCGGCCGGTGACCGGCACCCGGCCCAGAACCGCCTCGGCCACATGGACTCTGGGGAAGTCCGGTACCAGATATTCAGCGGCTACCGGGACTTCGAAGCTGCCAGGGCGGGCGTTCCCGGGAACGGTGACCGTCCATCGTCCACTAAGGACCTCGTTCTGCCGGAGAACCCGCGTGGTGACCGGCGAGCCCGCGAAAGTCCAGCCCGCGGGCATTTCCGGCTTCAGCTCGACATCCATCACCGGGCGCACCGAGGTGTTCGTGAACGCGCCGGTGACCTCGAAACTCCGGCCCGGCAAGGCCGTCACCTCAGTCGACGGCGTGATCGTCAGCGATGTCTGGGGAACCTGCGGAATGGGCTGGTGGCAGGTGGTCCGGCCGGGAGTGGCTGGGCAGATGATCGCGGTGAAGCCGCCGTTGGCCCGCACCGGCAGCGAAAGCGAGTCCGTGGCGGAGCGCACTGACGTCGCCCGCACGACATCAGTGCGCCCGTCCCCGTCGCGGGCCGTCTCCACCATCCAGCTGCCCGCGCCGAGGAAGCCCAGCGACGTCGTGAGGGTACGTGCCGGGCCGGTCACGATCCCGCCAAGGAACCATCGTTCCCCATTTCTCCTGGCGAAAACCGCAGTCTCACCGGGGGATCCGGCGACCAGCGCGGTCTGGTCCCACACTGTTGGCAGCTGGTCAAGAAAACTCAGCGCCTCGGGAAAGTGCTGGTAGGCCTCGGGTCTGTCGGCGAAGTGCGTCCAGCCCGACTCGAAAACCACTGGTAGCGCGATTTCGTGCGCGATGGTAGTCGCTTTCGGGCCGACCTCAAGGGACACCGGCGTGTAGTCCATCGAGCCGACCACGTTGCGGGTAAAAGGCTGAATCGCGTCGCCATCGGGTTGCGGCAGCTGTTCGGCGCCGTGCACGGCCTCCATCGACATGATGTTCGGCCATGTCCTTGCCAGGCCGTGCGGGATGGTCGAGCCGTGGAAGTTCACCATCAGCTTGAGCCGCGCGGCATCGGCGAGCAGGGCGTCGTAGAACTGGTACCGGGCCTGGGAGTCCGACTCCATGAAGTCGACCTTGATCCCCCGCACACCCCAGCTCTTGACCAGCGGCAACAGGTTCTGCCGTTCGGCGGCCGTGTCGAGGCGTGTCCAGTGGAACCACAGCAGGATGTCCACGCCTTTCGCGCGTGAGTACCGGGCCAGCTCGGGCACCCATGACGGGTTCCAGCCCTCATCGACCAGCACGTATGGCCAGCCGTTGCGGGCGGCGAAGTCGACATAGTCCTTCTGCCGGTTGAAGTCGCTGGGGCTGCTGTGTTCCGACAGCCAGGACCACGCGACCTTGCCCGGCCGGATCCACGAGGTGTCGGTGAACCTGGCCGGATCCGCGAGGTCGTCGACCAAGGTGGACTCGGTCACCGTCGCCAGGTCACCTACGATCATCGTGCGCCAGGGTGTCCGCTGCGCTCCTGTCACCTTCGTGTCCTTGAGCTGAACCTGGTACAGACCGTTCCCGGTGTGCCTGAGCAAGCTTCCGGCGTACCTGCCATCCACATTGGACTCGGTGATCAGCGTGAAGTCCTGGCCGGACTGGAACAGCGACGGGTTGCCGAACTCGGCGACGGCCGCACCGGCGGCCGTCGTGCGGATCCTTTTGTTCTCGTACTGCGGGTTGTAGGGCAGCAGCCAGGCGTTGTCGTTGCCGGGCAGGGCGAACGCCGATGCTTCGCTGAGCACGTCCACCGGCGCGGGTAACTCGTACCGATAGGCGACGCCGTCCGGCGCGGTTCTCAGCACCAGGTCGAAGTGGGCGTTTCCGTTGCCCACGAACGAGATCCTGGTCTCGGTGTGCTGCACGGACCGCTGCAGGCGCTTGCCGGTGGTCATCCGGTAGCTTTCCTGGACCGTTCTGGTGGTGCGTTGCACTTCGCTGAGCCCGGTGGTCAGATCCGCTGCGGCGGTGCGGATGCCGATCGAACCGGTCAGGATGGGTCTGCCTTGCCGTTGCACGGACAGGGAAGCCGTGCCGTTCGAGGTGGAAACCGTTGCTGTGACGTCTCCAGCGGCCTGAGCGGGCGGCGCTGGACCGAGGACCATGGCGGCGGCCCCGGCGAGGACAAGGATTTTCCGCATTGGCAGCTCCGTTGTCGTCGGGGTGACCCGAGCAAAGCAGTCACGGAGCGTGCCCACAAGCGGACAACGAGACAGGTTTTCGCTTCACACCGGACGTTTGGACTTCGGCAGCTTCGCCACGATCGCGTGGTACGAGGTGTCGACCAGCTCGGTGATCTCCTCGTCGGGCACCTTGCCGGCGAGCCGCACCTTGTTCCAGCCGTAGCGGCCGATGTAGTGGCTGACCGAGATGTCCTCCGGGTAGCGGTCGCGCCACTCCCGGGTGTCGTCCTCGCCGGCGCCGCACTTGAGCCCCACCGAGCCCTCGACCAGCCCGATGAACGCGAACGCCTTGCCGCCCACCTTGGCCACCAGCTCGGCGTCGCCCCACGGGTAGGTCTCCTCGGCGCCGGGCTTGGCCAGGCAGTACGCGACGAGCTCGTCCACGGTCATGGTGTGCAGGGTAATCCGGTTGAGGATCATCGGAGCGGATGATGGACTCGGCACGTGCCGTCCTCGCTGTGGTCCCCGCTGCGGCACACCGCCTTCCGCTGGCTGCTCGCCGCGCGGATCGCCGCTTTCCTGGCGCACGCCGTCGCGCCGGTGGCCTTGGCCTTCGCCGTTCTGGACCTGACCGGGTCCGTGGTCGACCTCGGGATCGTCGTCGGGGCGCGGTCCATTGCCACGGTTGTGCTGCTGCTTTTCGGTGGGGTGCTCGCCGATCGTCTGCCGCGCGGTGTTGTGCTGCAGGGGTCTGCCGTCGCTGCCGCCGTTACGCAGGGGCTTATCGCCCTTTCGGTACTGGCCGGGTTTGCCTCGGTGCCGTTGCTGATCGTGTTGAGCACTCTGAACGGAGCGGTTGCCGCGGCTTCGATTCCGGCTTCCTTGTCGATCCTGCCTTCCACCGTTCCGGCTTCGTTGTTGCGTCCCGCCAACGCGATCATGCGCATGGGCGGCACGACGGCCATGACCGTCGGCGCTTCCATCAGCGGGTTGGTCGCCGGGGTCGCCGGTCCCGGGTGGGCGGTCGCTCTGGGTGCTGTCGCCTTCGCTCTGGCCGCGTTGGGTTACCTGCGGGTGCCCTCTTCGGGTGGTTCCGTGAGCCGCACTCACCCGTTGCGGGAGTTGCGCGAGGGCTGGGCCGAGTTCCGGTCACGCACCTGGGTGTGGGTCGTGGTGTTGCAGTTCATGGTGGTCAACGCCGCCATCGTCGGCGGGACACAAGTCCTGGGCCCGACCGTCGCCGACGCCACCATCGGCCGCCCCGCCTGGGGCCTGGTCATCGGCGCGCAGACCATCGGGGCCTTCATCGGCGCCCTGATCGCCGCTCGCTGGCACCCACGCAGGCCGCTGTTCGTCGGCGTCACCAGCGTCCTGTTCGAGACCCTCCCGCTGCTCGCCCTCGCGCTGACACCCCAGCTCGGCGTCCTGATCGCCGCCATGTTCCTGACCGGCCTGATCAGCGAGCAGTTCGGCATCGCCTGGGACACCTCCATGCAGCAGAACATCCCCCAGGACAAGCTCGCGCGCGTGTACTCCTACGACGCCATCGGCTCGATCCTCGCCATCCCCATCGGCGAGATGGCCATCGGCCCCCTCTCCCAGCACCTCGGCACCACCCCCACCCTCATCGGCGCCGCCACCCTCATCGCCCTCGCCACCCTGGCCGCCCTCACCAGCCGCTCCGTCCGCACCCTCACCGCGCGGTGACGGAGATGACCACCACGGTGATGTTGTCGTGGCCGCCTTTGTCGAGGGCGTGCTGGACCAACTCGGTCGCGTCCTTCGCAGGGTCGCCCGTGAGCATGGCCCGCAGGGACGACGCGGTTGGTAGGTAGCGCCACAGTCCATCGGTGCACAACAGGAGGTGCCCAGGTTCGTGGGGTCGGTAGCTGCGGATCTGAGCAGTCATGGGGCCTGCGTCGACGGGGCGTGCAGGGCGTCTTCGGGGAGTCCGGCCGGTAGCCGGTTGACGAGGGCTCGCTGTGGCGGTGTCGGTCGCCACCCGAACAGCTCGTTCCGGCCCGCGGTGACATCGACGCCCCGTCACAGACCACGGCGATCGTCCACGGTCCGGTGCTGGCCAGGGCCATCGCGTCGGCGTTCACCCCGCGCCGCATGCCCCGGTCGCTGACCGCCGCACCACCGTCCATCACGACCTCCAGGCGTGACCGGAAGGCCGGTTGCGGGTGCCCGCCTGCCATCCGGCGCCACCGTTCCCCCGCACCGCTCGCAAGCCATGACTGAAGCGTACTGACCTGGGGAAACGTCCCGCGAACCAAAACTGTCGGTGGGTCGTCGTACAGTCTTTGTCGTGGCATTCGCGACAGAGCATCCAGTGATCGCCCACTCCGAGTTTCGGCCGGTGAGCGAGATCCCGCGCGCCGACGGCAAGTTCAAGGTCGTCAGCGAGTACCAGCCTGCCGGCGACCAGCCCGCGGCCATCGCGGAGCTGGAGCGCCGGATCAAGGCCGGGGAGAAGGACGTCGTGCTGCTGGGCGCGACGGGGACCGGCAAGTCGGCGACGACGGCGTGGCTGATCGAGAAGGTCCAGCGGCCGACGCTGGTCCTCGCGCCGAACAAGACGCTGGCCGCGCAGCTGGCCAACGAGCTGCGGGAGTTCTTCCCGCACAACGCGGTCGAGTACTTCGTCAGCTACTACGACTACTACCAGCCCGAGGCGTACATCCCGCAGACCGACACGTACATCGAGAAGGACTCGTCGGTCAACGACGACGTCGAGCGGCTGCGGCACTCCGCGACGATGAACCTGTTGTCCCGCCGGGATGTCGTCGTGGTGGCGTCGGTGTCCTGCATCTACGGCCTCGGTACGCCGCAGTCGTACCTCGACCGGTCGATCGAGGTGCGGGTCGGGCAGGAGATCGACCGCGAGGTGCTGCTGCGGGCCCTGGTGGACGTGCAGTACACGCGCAACGACCTGGCGTTCGCGCGCGGCACGTTCCGGGTGCGCGGCGACACGGTGGAGATCATCCCCGCCTACGAGGAGCTCGCGGTCCGGGTCGAGCTGTTCGGCGACGAGGTGGACAAGCTCTACTACCTGCACCCGTTGACCGGCGACATCGTCCGCGAGGTCGACACGCTGCGGATCTTCCCGGCCACGCACTACGTCGCCGGGCCGGAGCGGATGGAGCGCGCGATCCGCGGCATCGAGCAGGAGCTCGAGGAGCGGCTGGCCGAGTTCGAGCGGCAGGGGAAGCTGCTCGAAGCACAGCGGCTGCGCATGCGCACCACGTACGACATCGAGATGATGCGGCAGGTCGGGTTCTGCTCGGGCATCGAGAACTACTCGCGGCACATCGACGGGCGGGAGGCGGGCAGCGCGCCCGCGACGCTGATCGACTACTTCCCCGAGGACTTCCTGATGGTCATCGACGAGTCGCACGGCACCGTGCCGCAGGTCGGTGGCATGTACGAGGGCGACGCGTCGCGCAAGCGCAACCTGGTGGAGCACGGGTTCCGGCTGCCCAGCGCCCTGGACAACCGGCCGCTGACCTGGGAGGAGTTCCAGGACCGGATCGGCCAGACGCTGTACCTGTCGGCCACGCCCGGGCCGTACGAGCTGGGCCAGTCCGGCGGTGAGTTCGTCGAGCAGGTGATCCGGCCGACCGGCCTGGTCGACCCCGAGGTGATCGTCAAGCCGACCAAGGGCCAGATCGACGACCTGGTGGGTGAGATCCGCGAGCGCGCGGAGCGCGACGAGCGGGTCCTGGTCACCACGCTGACCAAGAAGATGGCCGAGGACCTCACCGACTACCTGCTGGAGCTGGGCATCCGGGTGCGCTACCTGCACTCTGAAGTGGACACTCTGCGCCGGGTGGAGCTGTTGCGGCAGCTGCGGACCGGTGAGTACGACGTGCTGGTCGGTATCAACCTGCTGCGTGAGGGTCTCGACCTGCCGGAGGTCTCCCTGGTGTCCATTTTGGACGCCGACAAGGAGGGCTTCCTGCGGTCCGGCACCAGTCTGATCCAGACCATCGGCCGTGCCGCGCGTAACGTGTCCGGTCAGGTGCACATGTACGCGGACAAGGTCACCGCGGCCATGCAGCACGCGATCGATGAGACGAACCGCCGTCGTGCCAAGCAGATCGCGTACAACGAGGAACGCGGCCTCGACCCGCAGCCGCTGCGCAAGAAGATCGCGGACATCCTCGACCGGGTGTACTCCGAGGCCGAGGACACCGAGCAGGTCCCGGTCGGCGGCTCCGGCCGCAACGTCTCGCGCGGCAAGAAGCCGACCGGCGAGTCGAGTGGCCGCAGCTCGGGCGTGCTGGCCGACCGCGACGTCTCCAAGATGCCGCGCGCCGAACTGGCCGACCTCGTCCAGCAACTCACCGACCAGATGATGAACGCCGCCCGCGAGCTCCAGTTCGAACTGGCCGCCCGCCTCCGCGACGAAATCCACGACCTCAAACGCGAACTCCGCGGAATGGACGCCGCCGGCATCAAATAACCCACCCCCACCCCACCGAACGGCGGACGCTGAGCCCCACACCCCACCCCAACCTCAATCCCAACCAGCGTCCGCCGTTCCCACCCAACCCCCACCCACAACCCCAACCCCAACCCCAACCAGCGTCCCCCGTTTCCACCGAACCCACCCACAACTCCTACCCCCGTCGCTCAACCCCACTCGCCCCACTCACCCGCGCGACAACAGCCAGCCAGCCCGCCCACGGCCCAGCACTCGGCAGTCCGCAGACAACCCTGCACACGACAGACCGCCCGGCAGTCAGCAGTCGGAAACCAGCCGACAGCGACGCAACAGTTGGAGTCCGCGCAGCAGTCGGCAGTGGGCGTCACAACCGGCGCAGCAGCCGACAGACGACGCAGCAGTCGCTGCCGCAGTCGGCAGCAGCGCGGCAGACGACGCTACAGCCCGCAGCGGCATGGCAGTCGACAGACGGCGCCGCAGTCGGCGCAGCAGTCGACAGACGGCGCCGCAGTCAGCGCGGCAGTCGACAGACGGCACGGCCGACGGCGTGGCAACGGCAGTCGACGCAGCAGTGGCGGCGTCGCCGTCGACAGACCGCGCGGCAGACTGCAGACCACACAGCAGTCGCTGCCGCAGTCGGCAGCGGCGTGGTGTCGGTGCCGCTAACCGACCACGCGCCGCCTCTCCAACCCTGCCCGCCTCTCCAACCATGGTCACCCCTCCAACCCTGGCCACCCCTCCAACCATGGCCATCGTTCCAACCCTGGCCGCCTCTCCAACCGTGGCCGCCTCTCCAACCCTGGTCATCGTTCCAACCCTGGCCACCATCAGCCCGACCTGCCCACTACTCCGCCGCGAAGCCATCCCTCCGCGAACGCCCCGGCAACACCGCATCCCCATCCACCCCCGGGCACCTCTACCTTCCTTCCAGGCGCGTCCCCAACCACCCCAAGGCACGTCTCACACCCACTCACCCTGCCTCGCCCGATCCACCCCGGGCATGTCTGCATTCCTCCCGCGCTCATCCCTCAACCACCCCGAAGCGCGTCTCACACCCACCCCGTCTCGTCCCCATGGGGCCTGAGGCACGTCTGACATCCATCCCTGCCTCATCCCTATCCACCCGGAGCGTGTCCCCCATCCATCCCCAACGTGTCGCACGTCGCCCCCGCCGCGTGTCCCCCATTCCTCCGGGCCGTGTCCCTCGTTCCTCCGGGCCGTGTCCCCCGTTCCTCCGGGCCGTGTCCCCCGTTCGTCCCCGGTGTGTCCCCTGTTCCTCCGCCCCATGTCTCACTTTCGCCCCGCATGCGTTCCCCGTTCTCCCGCATGTGTCGGGGGTGCGCGATAACGTGCGGGTGTCGGCGAAGTGTGAGGAAGGGGCTGGTGTGGAGGACGGGGAGAGGGGTGCGCTGCTGCATTTCCTTCAGGCGCAGCGCGATGTTGTGTTCGCGATCTTGGTGGGTCTCGATGACGCCGCGTTGACCACCAAGGTTCTGCCGTCGGGCTGGACTCCGTTGGGGTTGGTCGAGCATCTGGGGTATGCCGAACGGCACTGGTTCCAGGAGGTGCTTCTCGGGTCCGCCGATCCCGTGCCCTGGGCCGACGACGACCACACACCGCTCAACACAGCGCGGTCACGCGACGAGGTGTTCGCCTTCTATCGTTCGCAATGCGCGCGTTCCAACGACATCTTCGCCGCGCACTCGCTCACCACTCCGGTCCGCAGCCCTGACCATGACCTCGGCCCGGACTTCACCGACCTCCGCCGGATCGTTCTCCACATGATCGAGGAGACCGCCCGCCACGCCGGTCACCTCGACGCCGCGCGCGAACTCCTTGATGGCACAACGGGTCTCGGCCCGCGCTGAGCCGGGAGTCCCGGTACGAAACCAGAACTCCCGGGATCAACTAGAGCGCGCCGACCGTGGCGGCCGCGTCGACCAGACCCGCACCGCAACCACCCGAGCAGGTTCCGGGCAGTGGCCGGACGTGGGCCTTGATCGCCGACTCGACCTGAGCGGGTGACAGTGCCTTACGGCTGAGCATCAACGCGGCGAGACCGGCGACGTGCGGCGCGGCCATGCTGGTGCCCATGTATGTCTGGTAGGTCTCGGCTCCGGCGACGGTCGTGCCCGCATTCAACGTCGACAGGATGCCGTCCTGCGGCTTGGTGCGCGTGCCGGGCGCGTCCGTCTCGTTGCGGACCTCGCCGCCCGGCGCGGTGAAGTCGATCAGGGTGCCGAAGTTGGAGTAGAAGGCGCGGTTGCCTTCCCGGTCACTGGCCGCGACGCTGATGGTGTTGTTGCAGCTGGCCGGGCTGAAGTTGGCGACGTCCGCGTTGGAGTTGCCGGCCGCGACCACCACGGTGGTGCCGCGGGACACCGCGCTGTTGATCGCCTTCTGGTACGCCGCCGCGCATCGGCCGCTGCCACCGAGGCTCATGTTGATGACCTTGGCGGGCGTCGGGTTCGCCGGAACGCGCGCGACCTTGCCACCCGAGGCCCAGGTGATCGCGTCGACAATGTCGGACGTGCGGCCGCCGCATTTGCCGAGCACCCGGACCGGCAGGATCTTGGCCTTCGGCGCGATACCGGCGACGCCCACACCGTTGTTGCTGAGCGCGGCGATGGTGCCGGCCACGTGGGTGCCGTGCCAGCTGGAGTTCGACGGCGTGGTCTCGCCGCACTCGCCAGCGGCGTACCAGTCGCCTTGGTCGGTGGGGTCGGCGTCGCGGCCGTTGCCGTCGCGCGCAGCCGTGGCGTCGCTGATGAAGTCGTAGCCGGGCAGGACGTTCGCGTTCAGGTCAGCGTGTTTGACGATGCCGGTGTCGATCACCGCGACGGTCACCCCGGTGCCGTCCGCGCGGTCCCACGCGCCGGGGAGGTTCATGCCGCCGGTGGGCTCGTAGTAGTCCCATTGGTCCTTGTAGAGCGGGTCGTTGGGCTCGGACTGCGCCGTCATGATCAGGTCCGGCTCCACGCTGGCGACTCCGGCGTGCTTGGCCAGCTTGGTCATCAGCCGGCGCGCGCCAGGCAGGTCGAGGCCGTGCGCCGGCCGGACCACCACGCCACCGGATCCCAGTTCACGCACGGGCGTCACGTCCGGTAACGCGGCAGACTTCGAGGCGGTGGTGTTACTGAAGGTGACGATGAACTGGTCGTATCCACCGGTGGCCCCGCTGGCCGCGGCGTCCGGCGCGATGACGGCGAGACCAGCGAAAGCCAGGCTGACGGTGGCCAATGCCGCCCTGTGGCGTGTCCTCATGCGACGGTGTCCTTTCCCTGTCCGACCAAACCCGAACGTGGTAGTTCGAATCGCCGTATCGAGTGACACTACGTTCACACACAGCCATCGCCATCACCCCATCGAGGACCGTAACCGGACCGAGACCAACCGTCCTCTCTGGACACACCCCTGGCCTATCCACAATGGACCGAACGGCTCACGACGAAGGAGGCGCGGTGCCGATCTGGCAGATCCGCCACTCCCCCGACTCCTTGACCATGGGGAATGTGGCCTGCGTATGGTCACCGGAGCTGGATTGTTCGAAAGTGACGTTCAATGTGGCGGTGGCGCCACCGCTGTCGACCTCCACCGAGTTCAACACCGCGTTGACATCCGCGACTGGAAACCCGTTGCGCTCAACCGACTCCCGATCAGCCACGCACAACACAGCGAGCACCCCAGACGGATTCTTGTTCGTAATCGCATCAACAAACTCCTGAGCCACAACAGTTGCAGGAGCACCTTCCGCCCTCGGCGTCGCCCCTCCACCACCCGACTGCTGCCCAACCAAAACCAAAACAACTGCAACCACCCCAGCCACCACAACCCCAACCCCACCCCACACAAGCGCCACCCTCCGCTTCCTGGCGGCACCGTCCTGTCTGGACGGTGACGCCGGCGCCTGCTCCAGAGCCGACTGCGACTGAGCCACCGAACGGTCGGTTGGCGGCGATTCATCAGGCGCGAAGGCGACTTCCTCATCCAGCAGCGGCTGATCGACCGCGACATCCGGCTTTGACACCAGCGGCTGCTCGGATTCCGCCGACGGCTCGGCGACCTGACCCGGGCTCGCTACCGAGTGTGGCGGCTGTGAGGGAGGACCAGCCGTAGTCGACGGCGAGGCCGACCCAACCTGCAACTCGGCCAGCGGTTGGGCGGCGGAGGGCGAAGGCGATGTCGTCTCCGGCTCAACGATCGAGTCCGGGATAGCGACGGCGGGTGGGGGTTGAGCAGCGGCGGGCGGAGGCGCGGCTGGACTGGCGGGGAGGGCGGGCGATGGTGGGCTGGAGGTTTGCGGGGAAGTGGTGGATGTGGACGTCTTTGGCGGTGGGGGTGTTGGGGAGGCTGAGGTGTCGGCTGGGGAAGGTGAGGTGCGGCTCGGGGAGGGAGTGGATTCCGGACTCGGTGCGGATGCTGGAGAAGGCGAGATGTCGGCTGGGGACGGTGCGGCGTGAGCCGACGACGGAGCGGATTCCGGAGTGGATGGGGACGTGGACGGAGGCGAGGTGGGGGTTGGGGAGGGAGTGAGTGGTGTTGGGGTCGATGAAGGAGCTGGGATGGGTGGGGTGGGTGGAGGAGTTGGGGTCGGTGGGGTGGTGAGGGTGGTTAGGAGGGTTTGGGCTGCGGTGCTTACTTTTCGGCTGTCGTCGGTGGTGAGGGTTGTTATGTGGTGGCGGATTTTGGCTTGGACTGTGGGGTTTCCGATTTTGTGGAGGTGGGTCAGGCCGGTCAGGGCGCCCAGGCGGTCGTCGGCGAGAGGGCTGTTCATCGCGTGATCGAGGTAGGGCGGGAGGGTCCAGTTGATGTTGTGGGCGATTATCGTCCGGCCTTCCACGTTGTCCTGCTTCTTCGGGCGTTGGTGGGGCATCTCCGCCACAACGTGGTCGTGGACATACGCGTACAGCTCGTCAATGGTGATGTCCCCGTCGCCGTCGAGGTCCGCGCTGCCGTCGCGAAGGCCCGCGACGAGATGGTGAGTGAAGACCGACTGGGGTGCCTCGCCGTGGACTCTGTCGCCCTCGAACGAATACTGGGTGGCGTCCGAGGCCGTCAGGACCGTGCGGCCTTTTCCTTGGAACCGTTCCAGCGCGTGCACCGCGTCATCGGCTTTGGCCAGGTGACCGGCCGGGAATGCGCCGCTGTAGCAGCAATCCAGGATCAACACCTTCTGCCGCGACATGCACCCCGACATCGCGTAGTCGACGTGCTCGGCCGACAACGACGTGAACAACAGGCTGTCCCGGCGGGTGTTCGCCATCGCCAGATAAAGCCTGCCGTCCTCGTCCTTCAGGCCGTGCCCGCTGAAATACAACAAGGTCAGGTCGTCCCGGCGGCGGTCGCGGAAGAAATCACCGACCACCTCGCCCACCACGTGGTGCGGCTCGTTGATCAACGTCGTCACTTCGAACCCGGCGACGTCCGGATCACGCAGCACCGCCGCCAGCGCCTCGGTGTCGTGCGCCGGCGCGGTCAGCTGACGCAACCCCGGATCCTGGAACTGGTAAGTGGCGATCAACAACGCCAGCCGGCGACCCATGGCGATTACCCGGCCGAATGGCGGCGCACGTAGGCGTCGACCAAGTCCTGTTGTTGCGCGGCGGTCGCCCGTTCCAGCTCGATCGTGTCCCCGTCGATCGACAAGGTGATCTTATGCCGCCCGCCATGGCGGTCCAGCCAATCACGAACAGCGCCGACAACCGTGGTGAAAACCCCCCCGGAAGCGCTCATCGCCACCACGATCGCGCCCAATGTGACCGGGTCCGCGCCTTTCGACCCGGCCGGTGCGGGACCGGCGACAACCGGCCCCACCGAATCGACATCCAGCGACACGAGATCCGACCGCAGCCCCCGCATGAGCCGCTCACTGACCTCGTCGTCGTCCCATTCCGAATCCGGCGTCAACGTCATAATCACCCGCATAACCGGATATCGGCCGGTCACACGACGACGTGACGCCCTATTCGCGCATCGATTTCAGCACGAACAATCGCAGCAATCGCACCCGTCACAGCAGTTACAGCAGTTACAGCAATCGCAGTCGCAACAGTCCCCGCAGTCGCACTGGTGGCACCAGCCCTGCTTCGGCTCACCGGTCCACGGGTCGTAGAAAGGATCCGCACAGCAGTACTGGCACGTGCAGAACATGCCAAGCGCGACCGCGCAGCTCGCCCCCCAGCTCCGGTCGATCGCCTTCCCCCGCTTTTCGTGCGCCTTGCGCGCCTTCTTCTCATCCTCCGGCGAAGGAGGAGACGGCGGCGTCTGGTGACCATGCACGTCACCGAAAGCCCGCTGCACCGCGTGCTCGAGTTCGTGCGCCAGCAACACATGCACGAGCTTGCCGTCGGTGAAAGTCGCTTCCTTCAACGCAAGCCGCACACCCAGCACGGCGTCGTCACACAGCCGCCGCGCCTCCGCAAGGGAAGTCCCGGTCGCCAGCAACGGGTTCCACGCCCCCGAAGCGCGGTCGTCCGCCAGGTCCTCGACGGCGTCGACGAGGTGCGCGATCCGGCCGAACATCCGCCCGGCCTCCGCCAGCGGGGCCGCGTTCGACGGCAGGCCGCTCAGCACGGCGGTGTGCGCGAACGCCGCCGCGGTGGCCTCTTCGGTGGGCGCGGTGGCGGAAAGAACCGAACCACCCGGTCCCAGGGACGCCTCGACCGAGGGCTGGGCGGCCACCGCGTCCAGCAGCACCGCGGTGTCGAACCCGATCGACGACCCCGTCGAGGCACCCTGACGCGCCCAGCGGCCGGCGACGAGACGCGCCATCCCCGAGACGCCCCGGCGCCCGAACACCCCGTCGCGGTCGGCGACGTGGTCGTTGATCTTGGCCGAGGCGAGCACCAGGGACACCGCCGCGGCCAGCCGGGCGCCGTCACCCTGCGCTACGGAGGCCGTCCGCATCGCTCGAAGGGGGCATGGTCCGGCGGTGCGCCGGCCGCCCACGGCCACCGACTGGGCCTCGGTCAATGCCGAGATGACCAGTCCGTCGTAATTGGTGACCGTCCGCGCGAGCTGGCCGTGATCGTCCCGTAATGCCAGGCAGAGGCCACACAAGTGGGCGACCCACGAACTGTGCAGGCGCGCGGAAAGTCTGTGACGGCATGGCCGGATAATGCCGAACATGTGAATTCCCCCTCGGTCGCGAGTGGCGGGAGCATAGCCTGTTATCACCCGATCGGACGCAGAAACCCCCTCTGCGGAGGGCGATCTTCCCAGTCCCGAAGGGACACCATGACCAGGTGAACTTCGAAGCCGCGCCAGCGACCGAGCCCCGGGCGAGCCTGCCGTCCGCGCCGCACATCCACCCGCCGAAAGTCGAGCTGTTCGACGTGGCCGCGATGTCGAACACCGATCCCAAGGGATTCCGGCGCGTGGTCGACGAATACCGCCTCGAGGATTTCGGCCTGTACATGGCCCGCCCGATGCCCGGGCATCCCGAGCTGCGCTATGTCGAATCCTGGCTGCTGCCCGGAATGGGCCTGCGGGTCTCGAAGTGGCACCGCCACCCCGGGTCGGACCGCGACGAGGACTTCTACGTCGACCTGGTGGACATCGACCGGCACTTCGGCGAGCGGACCGGCGCGAGCGGACCGCTGTGGCGCGTCGTCGACGTGTATCTCGACATCCTCGTGCACACCGGGCGGCGACTCACCGTGCTCGACACGGACGAGCTACTCGCTGCCCTGGACGGGGGTCTGATCCCGCCGCAGACGGCCCAGCGGGCGCTGGAACGCGTCTACCGTACGGTCCAGGGCATCACCCAGCACGGCTACGACATCGAGGCCTGGCTCGCCGAACACGCAGCTCACCTGACATGGGGTGAGCACTAGCGAGGCTCTGTTGATCATGTCAACCGCCGTTCGGGGCAACTTGAGCCAATGTCACGGATCGATACCCATCCGCGCACAACCCGTGATGTAACGAATCAACCCGGGTGATCACGGACCGCACCGATCCGACTACCCTCGGGCCGCGTGGGAACGGCCATCACGCCGCAACTGGTGGACATCGTCGACACGATCTCCTCGGTGCGCAGCTACTCGTCCGGCACGACTCGGCGCCTCCGGATCTGCCAGGAGGAGCGCTGGGGTCTGCGGGTGGAATGCCCCACTCCGGAGGACCCCTTCCACGACTCCGAGGTCACCTGGCTGCTGCCGGAGCTGAACCTGCGGATGACCCACCAGCGCCCCCGGTCGCGGCACGCACGCGTGGGGCCGAGCGTGCTCACCGCCGCGCGGGTGAGCCGCGAGGGAGCGATGTGGCGCACCACGGACCTGCTGCTCGGCCTGTCGTCCTCGGCCGGGGCGGCCGCGCGGATCGTGCGCTCGGAGGAGTTCGCCGCCGCGGTGGCCGGCCGGATCCTGCGCACCGGCGACGCCGACCTCGCGTTGCGCACCGTGCACAAGACGCTCGAGGAGCTGTCCTACTACCGGCACGATCTGGGCGCCTGGCTGACCGGTCAGCACATCTTCGAGGTGTGGCCGCCGTACTGAGAAGAGTTTTCACACTGACCCCCGGGAGTGGAAGATCACTCACCGGGGGTTTTGTGTTTGTCTGGCGTGATTACGGACCGGACAGGTGCTGTCACCCAGAGCGGCGTGCTGTTTCATCACGACTTGGCCACCGGCTTGACAGTTCGTGTGGTCCGGACCACGCTGCTCTGCATTGGTCTACACCATTTTGTGGCTTGCCCGGCGGGGGTCGGGCTCGAAAGGACGGCACGAGTGAAGCGCTGGATCAAGCTGGCGGCGGGTGTCGCCGCCATCACCCTCGCGACCGCGGGCTGCGCCGGCTCCAGCGGCTCAGGGAACACGCAGGCGAGCAGCAACGCGCCCGCGGCTCAAGGTGGGGACATCACCGTCTGGCTGATGACCGGCTCCGCGCCGGACTCGCTCACCACGGCACTGAACAAGGAGTTCGAGGACAAGCACCCCGGAACCAAGGTCAAGTACGAGGTCCAGCAGTGGAACGGCATCCAGCAGAAGCTCACCACCGCGCTGGGCAGCCAGAACCCGCCGGACGTTTTCGAGATCGGTAACACCCAGACGCCGCAGTTCGCCGCTCAGGGCGTGCTCGCCGACCTGACCAGCTCGGTGAACGACATGAACGGCTCGCAGTGGCTCAAGGGCCTCAAGGACTCCGGCACGTTCGACGGCAAGCAGTACGGTGTGCCGTTCTACGCCGCCAACCGCGAGGTGCTGTACCGCAAGGACATGTTCGAGCAGGCCGGCATCACCGCGCCGCCCACCTCGAACGACGAGTGGCTCGCCGCGATCGACAAGCTGAAGGCCAAGTTCGGCAGCGACCCGGACTTCCAGGCGCTGTACCTGCCGGGTCAGTACTGGTACACGCTGCTGTCGTTCATCTGGGACCAGGGCGGTGACATCGCCAAGGGCGACGGTGCCAAGTTCACCGGCACCCTGGACACCCCGCAGGCCAAGGCGGGCCTGGAGTTCTACAAGAAGCTCGTCGACCAGTCGGGCACCAAGGCGCCCAAGGACAATGACGAGTCGAACCCGGCGCAGGCCGGCATCTACGGCGCGGGCAAGGTCGCGATGTTCATCGGCACCCCCGGTGAGGTGGCCACGGCCGCCAAGACCGACCCCTCGCTGAAGGACAAGACCGGCGCCTTCGCGATTCCCGGCAAGACCGCGGGCAAGAGCGCGCCGGTGTTCCTGGGTGGCTCGAACCTGGCCATCCCGGTCAACTCCAAGAAGCAGGACCTGGCCAAGGAGTACCTCAAGCTGCTGTCGTCGGCCAAGTACCAGGGCGAGATCGCCAAGGGCGGCTTCGTGCCCGGCACCTCCACCGACATCAGCGCGCTGGACTCCGACCCGTACGCCAGCGTGATGGCCAAGGCGTCGCAGAACGGCCGCGCCGTTCCGTCCAGCCCCAAGTGGGGTGACGTCGAGGCGGGTCAGAACCCGTTGAAGGACATGCTCACCGCGTACCTCACCGGGAAGAAGACCGTGGACCAGGCGACCGCGGACGCCAACGCGGCGCTGAACAAGCTGCTCGGATGACCACGACGCAAGGCGTCACGGCGATGCCGGCGGGGGCCACCCCGCCGGCATCGCCGCGTGTCGCCGCACCCCAGCGACGGCGACGCCGCGGTCACATCGGCGACCGCGTGTTGCCGTATGTGTTGCTAGCGCCCGCGTTGATCGGTGTGCTCGGCCTGCTCGGCTGGCCGACCGTCCAGCTGCTGTTCATCAGCCTGCGCAAACTGGATCTGCGCGAGCTGGTGACCGGCGACATGGTGTGGGTCGGCCTGCAGAACTACTCGGACGTGCTGGCCGACTCCGAGTTCTGGACGATCACGCTGCGCACGCTGATCTTCTGCGCGGCGGTGGTGGCCGCGACGATGCTGATCGGGCTGCTCGTGGCGGTGCTGATGAAGCACGTGAACCCGGTGGTCCGGATCGCCATCCAGGTGGCCCTGGTGCTGGCGTGGGCGGTGCCGATCATCGCCGCCACCACGGTGTTCCAGTGGATCTTCGACCAGCAGTACGGCATCCTCAACAAGACCCTGGACAAGCTGGGCTTCCACGACTTCATCGGCTACTCCTGGTTCGGCAGCGGGACCTCCACGCTGACGGTGATCGGCCTGATCATCGTCTGGCAGGCGGTGCCGTTCATCGCGTTCTCGCTGTACGCCGGGCTGATCGGGGTGCCGAGGGAGCAGTACGAGGCGGCCGGGATCGACGGCGCGAGCGGGTTCCAGACGTTCCGCGCGGTCAGCTGGCCCGCGCTCAAGCCGATCGCCACGATGGTGACGTTCCTGTCGGTGCTGTGGGACTTCCAGGTGTTCGCGCAGGTGTGGGCGGTCAAGCAGGGTGGCCCGGACGGCGAGAGCACGACCCTGCCGGTCCTGCTGTACCTCAAGGGCATCGCGGGCAGCCACTTCGGCCCGGCGGCCGCGATCGCCATGCTGATGCTGCTGTTCCTCGTCGTGCTCACGGCCCGGTACCTGCAGCTGCTGGTCCGCTCGAAGGAGGCTGAGCTGCGATGAGGAAGTCGCTCGCGCAACGGATCGGGCTCGGCTCGGTCGGCGTGGTGGTGGCGGTCCTGTTCGGGTTCCCCACCTACTGGCTGATCACCACGTCGTTCAAGACGCCCGGTGAGGTGCTCTCGCCGAAGTACGACCTGATCCCGACCTCCGGGACGCTGGACAACTTCGTGTCGGCGTTCACCAAGCCCGGGTTCACCACCTACCTGACCAACAGCCTGATCGTCACGCTCGGCTCGGTGGCGTGCGCGCTGGTGGCCGGCCTGCTGGCCGCGGTTCCCCTGGCGCGCATGCGGTTCCAGGGCCGCAAGGGGTTCATGCTGCTGGTGCTGGTCGCGCAGATGGCGCCGGTGCAGGCCATGTTCATCCCGATGTACCTGCTGATGCGGGACGCCGGGCTGCTCAACGCGTTGCCCTCCTTGCTGTTGGTGTACACGGCGACGACGTTGCCGTTCACGACGTGGATGCTCTACGGGTTCGTCAACGGGATCCCGATCGAGCTGGAGGAGTCCGCGATGATCGACGGCTGCGGCCGGTGGAGCGCGTTCCGCCGGGTCACGCTGCCGTTGCTGGGTCCTGGCCTGGTGGCCACCTCGGTGTTCAGCTTCATCACGGCGTGGAACGAGTTCCTCTACGCCCTGGTGTTCATGCGCGACCAGTCGAAGCAGACGCTGCCGGTGTGGCTGTCGACGTTCCGCACGGCGTTCTCCATCGACTGGGGCGGCATCATGGCCGCGTCGGTCATCTACGCCGTGCCCGCTCTGGTGTTCTTCCTGATCGTGCAACGCAAACTGGTGTCCGGCCTGACCGCCGGCGCGGTGAAGGGATAGCACACTTTGTCCTGGTTGGAACAACTCGCCGAGTCGGTTCAGCTCCCCGGGTTCGGCGGTACGACCGCTCCCGAGTGGTTACGGCGCCGGATCGGCGAGGGGCTCGGCGGCGCGATCCTGTTCGGCCGCAACGTGGTCGACGACGCGCAGGTGGCCGAGCTGACCGGTCAGCTGCGGGCCGAGCGGCAGGACGTGGTCATCGGCATCGACGAGGAGGGCGGCGACGTCACGCGGCTGGACGTCGCCACCGGCTCGTTCGTGCCCGGCCCGCTCGCGCTCGGCGCGGCCGGCGACGTCGAGCTGACCCAGAACGTGGCCGCCGCCTTGGGCGAGCGGCTGGCCGCGTGCGGCGTGACGCTGGATCTGGCGCCCTGCGCGGATCTGACGCTCACGCCGGAGGACCCGATCATCGGTGTGCGGGCGTTCGGCTCCGAGCCGCAGGGCGTCGCCGAGCAGGTCGCCGCGTACATCACCGGGATCCAGAAGTTCGGCGTCGCCGCCTGCGCCAAGCACTTCCCGGGTCACGGAGCGGCCACAGAGGACTCGCACAAGAGCCTCCCCACGCTGCCGCGCACCGAGGAGGAGATCCGGTCGATCGAGCTGGTCCCGTTCCAGGCGGCCATCCGGGCCGGTGTCCGGGTGATCATGAGTGGGCATCTCGTCGTGCCGCCTTGGGGTCCGGAGCCGGCGACGCTGAACGCCAAGGCGCTGCAGGAGATCCTCCGCGGCGAGCTGGGCTTCACCGGCGCGATCATCACCGACGCGCTCGACATGGCCGGTGTGGTCGGCGGGTTCGGCAACAACGCCGGAATCCCCGCCGCGGCGGTGAAGTCGTTGATCGCGGGCGCGGACGCGCTGTGCATCGGCGGGCAGGCGTTCGAGCCGGATCTGTTGGACGCCATCACCAGCGCGATCGTGGACGCCGTGCGATCCGGTGAGCTGCCGGAGGCGCGGCTCGCGGAAGCCGCCGAGCGGACCTCCGCGCTGCGGACGCCGCCGGTGAGCACGCCGATCGTCCCGGTGGACCTGGAACTCGGGCTCACCGCGGCACGCAAGGCGTTGCGGGTCATCGGCGAACCGCGGCTGGACGGCCCGCCGCTCGTGCTCGACGTGCTGACCGACCCGAGCATCGCGGCCGGCAAGGTGCCGTGGGGCCTCGGCCCGCACCTGAGCTCGCTTGTCCCCGGTACCAAGGCGATGCGCGTGGGCCCGGCCGACCGTGACGAGATCCTGGCCGCTGCCAAGGAGTTCTCGAAGGTCGTCGTGGTGACCCGGGAGGCACACCGCCACCCGGCCGTGCGCGCGTTGCTGGAGTCGCTGGACGAGCTGGACTACATCCACGTCGAGACCGGGGCCCCGGGGCCCGACCTCGGCGACAAGGCCCGGATCGACACGTTCAGCGGGTCACGGGTGAGTTTGATGGCCGCCGCGGAGCAGCTCGCCTTGACCGAGACGTTGGTGAGCGGGCACCCCTAGGGCGCCCATCCGGTCGACGCCGCCCAGGCCTCCGCACGGTTGAGGGCGGCGTCGAACCAGACGTTCTTCGCGCTCGCGTAGTCCTCGAGGTGCTCGCCGGAGGCGAACTTGGCGGCCAGGGTGCGTTTCAGGTCGAGGTAGTCCGCGCGTTCGTTCTCGTCGGCGCGCAGCCAGTCGCGGAACAGCAAGGCGTGCCGCCAGTCGCGCGACCCTTCGACGCGGACGTGCAGGTTCGCCAGCCGGCCCGGGTCCGCGGAGTTGTGGAACCGCTTGGTCTCCTCGCCGCGATCGCCGGTATTTCCTTGCCGCACGGGGAAACCGGCGGCGGCCAACGGCTCGGCGAGCTCGTCGGCCTGGTCCAAAGAGGACACTGTCAGCTGGAGGTCGATGATGTCCTTGGCGGGCAGGTCCGGGACCGCGGTCGAGCCGATGTGGTCGACCCGCAGGCCGTTGGTGGCCAACGCGATCCGGCCGGCCAGGCGTTGCGCCTGCGCGGGCCACTCCGGGTTCGGGTCGTAGAGGCGGGCGTTGCCGTACTTGGGCGCGCGCCGGAGGCGGACGTTGGCCTCGAACGGCACCAAGCGGTCCGCCCACAACGCGTCGGCGATCGCGAGGATCTGGTCGGGCGTGCCGCTGTTGTCCAGCCAGACATCCGCGACCGCGCGTCGCTGCTCGGTGGTCGCCTGGGCGGCGATCCGGGCGCGCGCGTCATCCTCGGGCATGCCCCGCGTGACGGTCAGGCGGTGCACGCGGTCCTCGATGTCCGCGTCCACGATCACCACGAGGTGGTACATCGGCGCGTAGTTCTTCTCGACGAGCAACGGGACATCGTGCACGACGACCGCGTCCGGCGCCGCTTGGGCGAGCATCTCCGCGGTCCGGGTGCCGATCAGCGGGTGCACGATCGCGTCCAGCCGGGCTCGCTTGGCCGGGTCGTTGAACACCACCGACGCCAGTTTCGGGCGGTCCAGCGAGCCGTCCGCGGCCAGGATCTCCGGGCCGAACTCGGTCGCCAGCGCGGCCAGGCCCGGTGTGCCCGGCTCGACCACCTCACGGGCCAGCCGGTCCGCGTCGATCAGCACGGCCCCGTGCTCGGCCAGCCGCCCGGCCACTGTCGACTTGCCCGATCCGATCCCGCCGGTGAGCCCCACGCGCAACATGCTCTTGATCCTAGGTAGGCCTAGCCCCACCCACCGGGTTGGCCTTAACGGCAATGTGCCGGGCGGGACGATTCGGTCAGACTGACCCCATGCTCCGCGCCCTCCAGACCGTCGCCCTCTCGCTGTTGGGCCTGCTGGTCGCGGTGGGGCATGTTGTGGCGCTGATGGCCATGCTGTGGGGTCTGGTGTTCGTCGTCCCGTGGGCGGTCAGGGCGGGCCGGTGGGTGGCTATGCGGCGGCGTCAGCTCGCGGGGATCCCGCTGCCCTACCAGCCCATCCCGCCGGAGCCGGAACCCGACGAGGACGGGCTGTATAGGTACGGCGACCGGTTGTACAAGAAACCCATTGGCTGGTCGCGGCTGGAGTGGATGATCGAGGACCGGGCCACCTGGCGGGATCTGCTGTTCCTGGCGCTCGACCCACTCGGGCTCGTCGTGTTCCCGCTGCACGCGCGGTGGTCACGGTTCCTGCTCCGGCCGCCGCGGCTTTCCACTCCGGCGGGCGTGAACCGGCGGCTGGATCCGTTCGCGCGGTGCATGGCTTACTTCGGGCTGTCCTTGTTGAGTCCGCTGGGTGTGTTGCTGTACGTCGTTTCGCCGCGTTTGGGGCGGCAACTGGTGCGGTTGCGGCGGTTCCTGGCCGGGAAGTGGTCGGATGCGCCGATTGCGCGGCCTTATGTGGGGCCGGTGTGGCGGGATCGGGCTACTTGGCGGGATTTGGCGTTCCTCGCGGTGGACGGCGTTGCGGGGACGCTGCTGGTGGTCGTGCCCTGCGCGGTGATGATCTACGCGTCCTGGGGGTTGCTGGTGCCCTTTCCCTTTCAGCTGGCGACTTCCGAGGACTGGGGCAACGGGTGGTACGGGCAGTTCGCTGGGTCGACGTGGCTGGCCGTGGTCATGGTGCCGGTGTTGATGTGGCTGACGTTCCGCATCTCGCCCGCCTGCGCAGGCTGGAACGCGCGTTGGGCGCGTGTGCTGTTGTCGCCTATGCGGCGGGCTCAGCTGACTCTGCGGGTGGCGGAGCTGACCTCCAGCCGTGCGGCCGTGACCGATGTGCAGGCGGCCGAGTTGCGGCGGATCGAGCGGGACCTGCACGACGGGGCACAGGCGCAGCTGATGTCGATGGGCGTGGACCTCGGCGCGGTGGAACGGTTGATCGACTCGGACCCGGCCGCGGCGAAGACGTTGCTCGCCAAGGTGCGGGACACTTCCGCGCGGGCCTTGGTGGAGTTGCGCCAACTGGTGCGCGGGATCCATCCGCCGGTGCTCGCCGAGCGGGGACTCGGGGACGCGGTGCGGGCGCTCGCGCTGGACCTCGGCGTGGCGTTCGAGGTGTCCGTGCCCCGGCGGCTGGATCCGCCGGTGGAGTCCGCGGCCTACTTCGCCGTTAGCGAGGCGCTGGGGCAGGCTGTGACGCCTGTTTCGGTGTCCGTCGTGCTGTCCGGGGACGTTCTGGCGATGACCGTGCGCGACTCGGGGCGTGGGTCTTCGTTCCCGGGGATCTCGCGCCGGCTCGGGGCGTTCGACGGAACGGTGAGCGTGTCGTTCGGGGCCGGCCGGACCGTGCGGATGACGCTCAGCGCGGGCTGAGCGCGCGGTCGGCGATCCTGCCCAGGATCGAGGGCGCCTGGTTGGCCTGGACGAGCTCCAGCTGCGCGATCACGACGACCGTCGTGGCCTGGTAGGTCGCCACCAGCGTGGCCACCTTCTTGCCGACCAGCAGGGTGCCCTTGTCCCCGCCGACCGCCACCTCACTGACCTTCGCGCCCGCGTCCTTTTCGGACTGGACCGTGCTCTCCACCCGCTTGGCCGCCGCGGTCGCGTCCGAGTAGCTGGCCAGGCCCACCGTCACCTGGGCGTCGGCGATCTCCTGGCCGTCCGCGAGACCGTAGTAGCAGTCGATCCGCGCGGTGCGGCCGATCTTCGGGTCCGGCGCGCCCTGCACCAGCTTCGAGCCCGCGCTCATCGCCTTCCCGACCGCGTCCTGGATCTCCTCCGGCGTCGCGATCTTGCCGCACCCCGTCGGCAACGCGCCGACGATCCGCGCCGGCGTCGAACTCACCTTCGACGGGGTGAACGACGGCACCGGCACCACAAGCGGTGACTGTTCCTTCGCCGCGCACCCCCCAACCCCGGCGATCAACACCGCGACCACTGCGCTGCGTGTCCATGCCTTAGCACTCACAAGGTCAAGACCGTAGTCCCCTGGTCGGGTGAACGTCACAGCAATCCCCGAAAAAGTAACGAACAGACAACGTGACGGCGTCGCTGAGCAGGCGTTCATCAGGGTGGAGTAGTGGAGGTCATGGTGGGGCGGGGCTGGATGGGGGTGGCCGTTGGGGTGTTGAGGTGCAGGTTTGGTGGGCCGGTGGGGTGAGGCGCGGGGTTCGGCGCTGGGGCGGGCCAGGTGGCTGGGTGGGTTGGGTTTGGGAGGCGTGAGCGCGGGTGGCGCGGCTCCACGGCGTGGGCTACAGGGGCTTGGTGGGTTGGGGCGCGGCGAGCTTAGGGCCGCCGCCACCCATGTAAAACCAAACCGCGCTCAGTGCTCACCACACCGCAAGCTCTCCGGCGGGGCAGGTCGCAGACCTGCCAGCCGCCCAGCAGCAAACCACCGCACAGCACGAGGCCCCCGCGCACTGCACGGGGGCCTCGTCGGCTCTGGCTATTCAGCTTTCGGCTGGGTCTCAGACGCCGCCGGACAGCTTCTCGCGGAGCGCCGCCAACTGCTCGTCGCTGGCGAGGGTGCCGCCACTCTTCGCCTGGGTGTCCGCGCCGGCGGAGTAGCTCTGGTCGCCGGTGCCGGTGGCGCCGTCGCCCTCGGTCGCGGCGGCCGCGTCGGCCTCGGCGGCCTTGCGGATCTGCGACATGTGCTGCTCGTAGCGGGCGTGCGCCTCGGCGTACTGGCGCTCCCACTCCTCACGCTGCTTGTCGAAGCCTTCCTGCCACTCCTCGGTGGTGGGGTCGAAGCCCTCGGGGTAGATGTAGTTCCCCTCGGCGTCGTACTCGGCCGCCATGCCGTACTGGGTCGGGTCGAACTCGGAGTCCGGCGTGAAGCCCTCGTTCGCCTGCTTGAGCGACAGCGAGATCCGGCGGCGCTCCAGGTCGATGTCGATGACCTTGACCATGACGTCGTTGCCGACCTGCACGACCTGCTCGGGGATCTCCACGTGGCGCTCGGCCAGCTCGGAGATGTGCACCAGGCCCTCGATGCCCTCGTCGACACGCACGAACGCGCCGAACGGAACGAGCTTGGTGACCTTGCCCGGGACGATCTGGCCGATCGCGTGGGTCCGGGCGAACTGGCGCCACGGGTCCTCCTGCGTCGCCTTCAGCGACAGGGAGACGCGCTCGCGGTCCATCTCGACCGACAGGACCTCGACGGTGACCTCCTGGCCGACCTCGACGACCTCGGAGGGGTGGTCGATGTGCTTCCAGGACAGCTCCGAGACGTGCACCAGGCCGTCGACGCCACCCAGGTCCACGAAGGCACCGAAGTTGACGATCGAGGACACGACGCCCTTGCGGACCTGGCCCTTCTGCAGCAGGTTGAGGAACTCGGTGCGGACCTCGGACTGGGTCTGCTCCAGCCAGGCGCGGCGGGACAGGACCACGTTGTTGCGGTTCTTGTCCAGCTCGATGATCTTGGCCTCGAGCTCGCGGCCGACGTACGGCTGCAGGTCGCGGACCCGGCGCATCTCGACGAGGGACGCGGGCAGGAAGCCGCGCAGGCCGATGTCCAGGATCAGGCCACCCTTGACCACCTCGATGACGGTGCCCTTGACGGGCTCGTCCGCCTCCTTGAGCCCCTCGATCGTGCCCCACGCGCGCTCGTACTGCGCACGCTTCTTGGACAGGATCAGGCGACCTTCCTTGTCCTCCTTCTGGAGGACCAGGGCCTCGACCTCGTCGCCGACCTTGACGACCTCGTTGGGGTCGACGTCGTGCTTGATCGAGAGTTCGCGCGAGGGGATGACACCCTCGGTCTTGTAACCGATGTCGAGAAGAACCTCGTCACGGTCGACCTTGACGATGACGCCTTCGACGATATCGCCGTCGTTGAAGTACTTGATCGTCGCGTCGATCGCGGCGAGGAAGTCCTCCGCCGTCCCGACGTCGTTAATCGCGACCTGCTGCTTCGGCGCGCTGGAAGCCGGGACAATGGTGGTGTCGGTGGACATTAGGTGGGTTGCTCCGGTACGGATTGGGGTCGTTGGGTGTGCGGTTCGTGCGCGCGGCGGTGTGGCGTGCGCCCTGTCGTAAGTAACCATGCACAGGGTTCAACACCGAGACGCGCAACCCGATTCCCAGATTCCCTGACCTGAACCGCAGGCAGCGCGAAATTCACCGCGCGGGCGGTATCGTACGCGCCCGCGCGAACGTGGGGCAAACCGGATGCCCAGAAGGAGCAAGCGTGGACAGCGACAACGACCGGTACGCCGGCGCCCAAACTACCCTCGGGACGGTGGGTCCGGCGCGGCGAAGGGTCGGCGCGCACGAGTCGGTGGCCGCGAACATCGCTTGGTGGGACGCCGACGCGGACGACTACCTCGCCGACCACGGTCCCACGCTGGGTGACGCGGACTTCCTCTGGTGCCCCGAGGGCCTGCGGGAACGTGATCTCGAGCTGCTCGGCGACGTCACGGACAGAGACGTGCTGGAGATCGGCTGCGGGTCGGCGCCGTGCGCGAGATGGCTGGTCACACAGGGTGCGCGGGCGGTCGCTCTCGATCTCTCGGCCGGGATGCTGCGGCACGCGGCCCGGCTCAACGATGTGACCGGGATCACTGTCCCGCTGATCCGCGCGAACGCCGAATACCTGCCCTTCGCCGACGGCAGGTTCGACAGCGCGTGCTCCGCGTTCGGCGCGGTGCCGTTCGTCGCGGACGTGCGGCCCGTCTTCGCCGAGGTGGCCCGGGTGCTGCGGCCGGGCGGCCGGTGGGTGTTCGCCGTGACTCACCCGATCAGGTGGATCTTCCCGGACGACCCGGGAGCGGACGGCCTGACCGTGATCACCTCGTACTTCGACCGCACCCCTTATCTGGAGGTGGACGCCGATGGCCGGGCGACCTACGTCGAGCACCACCGCACCATGGGCGACTACGTGCGCGCGCTGAGGGGCGCCGGGTTCCTGCTGGACGACCTGATCGAGCCGGAGTGGCCGGAGGGCTACACCCGCGAGTGGGGCCAGTGGAGCCCGCTGCGCGGCGAGCTGTTCCCCGGCACCGCGATCTTCTGCTGCCGGAGGGCCGGGTGAGCTTCACCGACGGGCTCGTCGACGCCAAGAGCGCGTGGTTCGCCGAGCTGGACCCGCAGCTGCCCGCGGCGGTGCGGCCGCCGGACGGGGACGTGATCACCGCGGCCCTGCCGACCGGTGAACGCGTCGCGGGCATCCTCACCACCACCAGCGTCGCCCCGGACTCCACGACGAGCCTGTGGTCGGCGCTGCAGGTGTGGGAGCTGCACCCGATGATCGGGGCGAACGGCATGACCGAGCTGCTCGCCCAGTGGTCGACGATGATGGGCCGCCGCGCGCCCGGCGCGGACTCGGCCTGCCTGGTCACCTGGCCGTCCCGGGACGCCGCCGCGACGAGGGCGTTCCTCGCGCACGGCATGGTCCCGCTGTCCACTTTGGCCATCCGCACCGGCGGCGCCCTGCTGCCGTCGCCCGGCAACGTCCGCGTACGGCGGGCCCGGCCCAAGGACATCGCGGTGGCGCTGCCGCTGGCGATGGCCGAACTGGAGTACTCGGCGCAGGTCGGCGGCAGTGTCTTACGCCCGGGCGCGCGCGAGATCAAACGCACCGCCCTGACCAGGCACATCACCCAGGGCGACCCGGTGTTCCTGGCCGAACGGGACGGGATCGCGGTCGGCCTGGCGGAGTGCTGGTTCAGCGACTCGGCCGCGGGCAGCTGGAGCGAGACCCGCATGCGCCACGGCCACTGGGGTTACGTCAACAGCCTGTCGGTGGCTCCCGACGCTCGTGGTGAGGGCGTCGGCCGCGAGCTGATGTCCGTGGTGCACCGGGAACTCGCGGCCGACGGAGCCGTCAACACCTTCCTCTACTACAACCCGCCGAACCCGCTCTCGACGGTGTTCTGGGCCCGGCAGGGCTATCGTCCACTGTGGACGATCTGGGAGATCCGCCCCGCCGGGGCGCTACGCTGACAGCCCTCGGCGGAGGTCCTCGAGGTTGTCGTCGGTCATCCGCTGGGTGATGGTCGCCCCGGCGACGATCGCGCAGCCGTGGAACGTGCCGGGATAGTGCCGCAGCTCCACGAGA
Organism: Actinocrispum sp. NPDC049592; assembly: GCF_040675465.1. Taxonomy (NCBI): domain Bacteria; kingdom Bacillati; phylum Actinomycetota; class Actinomycetes; order Pseudonocardiales; family Pseudonocardiaceae; genus Actinocrispum; species Actinocrispum sp. NPDC049592. The sequence goes on from NZ_JBFAPA010000009.1 coordinate 183,135, forward strand.
ACCCCGGCCTGCATCAACCGGTGCGCGTACGTGATGTCCTCGTCCCGCAACGGATCGAACTGACACGCGGTCACCACCGCGGGCGGTAGGCCCGACAGGTCCTCGGCGCGGGCCGGTGCCGCGTAGATCGGCACCTCGTCGGGCTTGATGTCACCGAGGTAGGCCTGCCAGCTGTAGACGGCGCTCGGGCGATTCCACAGTGGAGTGTCCACGTACTGGGTCATCGACGGGGTCGTCAGGCGGTCGTCGATCTCGGGCACGCCGAGGTACTGGAAGCACAGCTGCGGCCCGCCGCGATCGCGCGCCAGCAGTGCGAGTCCCGCGGCCAGCCCACCGCCCGCGCTCTCCCCCGCGACACCCAGCCGGGTGAGATCGATACCCAGTTCGGCGGCGTTCTCGGCGGTCCACTTCAACGCCGTGTAGCAGTCCTCCAACGGAACCGGGTAGGGATGCTCCGGCGCCAGCCGGTAGCCGACCGACACCACGACGACATCCAACGAGTCCGTGATCTTGCGGCAGCTCGGGTCGAACATCTCGACGTCCCCGACAACGAACCCGCCGCCGTGGATGTACAGCAGCCCGGGCCGCGGCTCGCTGCGCGAAGCCCGCGAGTACACCCGCACGGGCACCTCACCGGCCATGACATCGCGGACGTCCAGCGCGTTCTCCGCGACATAGGGCGGGATCTTGATGGCGTCCCGCATGGCCCGCATCCTGAGCAGGTCCTCGTAGCTGCCGACCTTGATCTCCGGCAGCATGTCCAGCCAGGGCAGTAACTCGGGGTCGATCGCGTACGTCATGCCTTCAGGCCTCTCCGCAGATCCTCCAGGTAGTCGGCGTTCATCCGCTTGACCACGCCGGCTTCGCGGATCATCCCGCAGCCGTGGAACGTGCCCGGATAGTGCCGGAGCTCAACCAGAACGCCGGCCTGCATGAGGCGCTGCGCGTAGATGATGTCCTCGTCCCGCAACGGATCGAACTGACACGCGGTCACCACCGCCGGTGGGAGACCGGACAAGTCCGTGGCCCGCGAAGGAGCCGCGTAGACCGGGACGTCCTCGCCGCCGGGTTTGAGGTCGCCGAGGTAGGACTCCCAGCTGAAGACCGCCCGTGGCCGGTTCCACAGTGGAGTGTCGACGAACTCGGTCATCGACGGGGTGTCCAGCCGGTCGTCCAGCTCGGGGATGCCCAGGTACTGGAAGGAGATCGCGGGGCCGCCGCGGTCGCGGGCCAGCAGCACGGTCCCCGCGGTCAGCCCGCCGCCCGCGCTGTCCCCGCCGACACCCAACCGGTCAGGATCGATGCCCAGTTCGGCGGCGTTCGATGCCGTCCAGGTCAACGCGGCGTAGCAGTCTTCTACCGGAATGGGGTACGGATGTTCCGGCGCCAAGCGGTAGTCGACGGACACCACGACGATGTCGAGCTTGTCCGCGCGTTCCATGCAGGCCGCGTCGCTCCAGTCGATCGTGCCCATGACAAAGCCGCCGCCGTGGATGTGGACGAACCCCGGTCGCGGCTCGTCGCGGCCGGCGCGCGAGTAGATCCGGACGGGTACGTCGCCGGCCATCGTGTCTCGCACGGCCAACTCGTGCTCGGGGGTGTAGACGGGGAACTCCATCGACGCGCGTTCCGCTCGGGCGCGCACCAGATCCTCGTAGGTGTTGAGGTCGCCTGCGGGCAGCATGTCCAGCCAGGGACGCAGCTCCGGATCGATCGCGTAGGTCATGTCACCAGCCTGCGCCACCGGCTCGGAATGGCTCAACAGCCAGGTGTCGGCCATTGCGCCGGACCGCCCCGCCAACTGGCTGGCCGGGTACGCTCGCAGGATGGAGGGCCTGCTGCTGCGGTTGTCCGCGTTGGATGCCGACGCGGAGAACGCGGTGCGCGTGATCGGCTTCTTCGACCGCCTGATCGCCAACCGGGCGAGCCTGGACACGGTCGCGCAGGCGACGCGCCAGCTGGCCGAGTGCCCGGTCGGGATCCGTTCGGCGGCACGGGGAATCACCGTCGGCGGCGCGGTCCCGGCGATGGCCGCCCAGCGGGAACTCGAGGACGGCACGGTGGTCTGGCTCTGCCGGGACGGCAAGCCGTTGCCGCTGGACGAGATGCTGCTCGAACGGTTCGCCATCGCGGTCGCGGTGCTGCTCGACCACGCCCGTCTTCCGTTGCCCTCGCTGGGTGATCCCGCACTGGTCGAGCTCGCGCTCAGCAGCAGCGCGGGCGAAGCCGACCGCTCGCGGGCCCTGCATCTGCTGGAACTCAAGCCCACCACCAAGATCCGCGTTCTCGCGGTCGACGGCACCCCGGCGGGCCTGACCGCGCCGCTCGGTGAACTGCACGCAGTCCTGGTCCCGGGTGAGGAAATCACCGGACAGCAAGGAAAAACCGGAGTCAGCTCGGTGGTCCCCGCGATCGAGGCGCCCGAGGCGTGGCGCCAGGCGCGGACCGCACTGAGGTTCGCGACCACCGAAACGCCGGTCCGCTACGAGGATCTGGGCGTCCAGGTGATGCTGGCCGCCCTGCCCGCCGCGGAGATCGCCAAGCACCAGGACGTGCGGGCGTTGGACCGGCTCGCCGAAGACCCGCAGCTGCTGGTGATCCTGACCGCGGTCAGTGCGACCAGCTCGATCCGCCAAGCGGCGTCAACGATCCACCGCCACCACAGCAGCCTCGCCGCGCGTCTGGCGCACGCCGAGGAGACGCTGGGGTTCCCGCTGGACACGCCGGATGGCCGGTTCCGGCTGCGGCTTGCCTTGGTACTGCGTCAACTCCGGGACAGCGCGTAGCAGACCGACAGCGGATCCTGGTCGTACGGCGGGTAGTTCGGGATCCGGGTGAACCCGCACTTCTCGTACAGCCGGATCGCCTCGGGCTGCCGCACCCCGGTCTCCAAGATCACCCGCGCGTCTCCGGCCAACGCCACCGCCGCGTCGACCAGCCGTGGCGCGATGCCGGTCCCCCGCGCCTCCGGTGTCACGAACATCCGCTTCAACTCCACGTCCTCGCCGCGCGGTTGGATCGCGGCGCACCCGATCGGCGTGACCCCACGGCAGGCCAGCAGGAACCGGACGTCGGGCGAGGTCGGCGACGGGCCCAGGTCCTCGTTGTTGTAGCGGTCCCACAGGTCCCGGTCGAGCGCAGCGATCAACCCGGTCAGCCGAGGGTCGTCGGACGCGACCGGAGTGATGTGCACGAGGTCCTTGGCCAGCCAGCGCCCCACATAGGCGTCGTCGTTGAACGGCTCCACGTCGACGTACCCGCAGGCCGCGTACAGGGCCCGGGCCTCGACCAGGTCGTCCCGCACGTCCAGCCGCATGGTGACGGCGCCGTGCGCCAGCGCCACGTCCTCGACGAACGCCATCATCGCCCGCCCAACACCCCGGCCACGGGCCGCTGGCACCACGTACACGCGCTTGACCTCGGCGAACGGCGGCTCAGTCAGCCGCAGGCCGATGCAGCCGAGCACCTTGTCGTCCTCGCGGGCGAGGAACATCAGCAGGTCGTCGCTGGGTTCGTCGACCAGGACCTGGTCGACCTCCGCTGAGGTCGCCGGCCTGCCCCAGTACCGGCTGACGATGTCGTCGTAGTACTCCCGCAGCACGGGCAGCGCCTGGTCCAGGGAAATCGTGGCGATCTGCACGACATGATCGTGCCCGAGCGAGGCAACCGGGTTTTCGTGCGCTCAGCATCACACCGTCTCGACTTGCGGTCGATGCTGGTCAGGCGCAGTATTTGTACTGACCAGTCAGTTCAAGTTCAGGAGAGAAGGCCTGGCGGTGGAGATCCGAGCCGAACGTGTCGGGGTGAACGGCCCGCACGGCCCGTTGCTGCAGCCCACGTCGCTGCGGGTCCGTGGCGGGGAGCTGGCGGTCGTCACCGGGGAGCCCGGCGCCGGCCACACCTCGCTCGCCCTCGCGCTGGCCGGGCGGATCCGGCCCAGCCACGGCGAGGTCACCCTGGACGGCCGCACCGACGCGGCCGCATTGCGCAAGCACGTCGCCCTGGTGGACACGCCGGACGTGAACGAGCCGGAGGACGGCCTGCGGCTGCGGGACGCCATCGGCGAGGAGCTGTCGCACGCCCGCCAGCGCGCCTCGCGCAAGTCCGTCCAAGACTGGCTCACCGCTCAGGACGCCGCCAGCTATGCCCGTGAGCGCGTGGAGAACGTGCCGCCGGAGGTGCGCACCCGGCTGCTGGTCGAGGCCGCCGCCGCCCGCCCGGGCGTCCGGGCGCTGATGATCACCGAACCCGACCGGCACACCAGCGACCCCACCTCCTGGTGGCCGCTCGCGATGCGCCAAGCCGAACGTGGTCTCGCCGTCGTCGTGCTGTGCGCGCCCGCGACCACGTACGCCCTGCCCACTCCCGCCGCCCGGCTCGGCCACACCGACCAGCCGAGCCCGCTCCTCCTGCAAGCCGGAGACCCCCAATGACCGCCCTTCGCCTGGCCCGCAACGAACTTCGCCGCATCACCGCAGGCAAGCTGCCGAAGCTGGCCGTGATCGCCCTCGTCCTCGTGCCGTTGCTGTACGGCTCGCTGTACCTGTTCGCCAACCACGACCCCTACAGCCGCCTGGAGAACATCCCGGCCGCGCTGGTCATGCAGGACCAGGGTGCGCCGAACACCGAGAACGCGGGCGAGAAGGTCGCCCGCAAGATCGAGGAGTCCGGCGCGTTCCAGTGGCACCGGGTCAGCGCCGAGGACGCCGACAAGGGCGTGCGCAACGGCGACTACTCGTTCTCGATGACCATCCCGGCCGACTTCACGCAGGCGCTGAGCTCCAGCGGTGACTTCAAGCCGCGCCAGGGCCTGATCACGGTGAGCACCAACGACGCCAACAACTATCTGGTCGGCACGATCGCCGACAAGCTGGTCGGCGAGGTGCGCAAATCGATCGCCTCGGAGGTCGGCACCACCGCCGCGGACAAGTTCCTGGTCGGCTTCAACACGATCTTCTCCAAGACCCAGGAGGCCGCGAACGGCGCCACCAAGCTCGCCGACGGGGCCGGTCAGGCCAAGGACGGGGCCGCGCAGCTCAACGACGGCCAGCACAAGCTCGCCGATGGCGCCTCGCAGCTGGCATCCGGCACGCACGAGCTGAGCACCGGGCTGAACACGTTGCGGGACAAGACGAAGGACCTGCCCTCGCAGACCCGCAAGCTGGCCGACGGCGCCGCTCAGGTGGCCGCCGGGGACGCCCAGGTCGCCGCCGCGGGCCAGAAGGTCGCCGATGTGGCCGGGCAGTTCGTCGGTGGACTGGACCAGCTGAACGGTGACATCGCCGCGAAACTCCGCGCCGCCGGGTTCACCGAGGACCAGGTGCAGCACGTGATGACCGTGCTCGGCCAGGCACGCGGGCCGATCGACGACGCCAACGGCAAGGTCCAAGCCGCCTCGCAGCAACTCAACAAGCTCGCCGACGGCGCCAAGCAGGTCTCCGACGGCGCATCGCAACTCGCCGCCGCCTCCCCCGCATTGGCCGACGGCATCAGCAAAGCCGCCACCGGCGCGGGCAAACTCGACAGCGGCGCAAGCCAGTTGGCCTCCGGCGAGCGCACGGCGGTCGACGGCACGGGCAAACTCGCGGACGGCACTCGTCAGCTTTCCGACGGTTCCGCACAACTGCGCGACGGGCTCAACCAGGGCCTCGGCCAGATCCCCCACACCGACGACCAGACTCGGGACGCCACCGCCAAGACCATCGGTAACCCCGTTGCGGTCAACACCGTCGGCGACGTGCGCGCCGGGAGCTACGGCGCCGGGCTGGCCCCGTTCTTCCTCGGCCTGGCCACCTGGATCGGCGCGTTCGTGCTGTTCCTGCTGATCAAGCCACTGTCGACGCGGGCGCTGGCGGCCGGCCGGCTGCCGCTCTCGGTGGCCATCGGCGGCTGGCTGCCCGCCGCCGGACTTGGCCTGGCACAGGTGGTCCTGCTGTTCAGCGTGGTCACCACGGTGGTCGGGATCGACGCCCACCGGCCGGTCGCCGCGTTCGCGTTCCTGGTCTTCGCGTCCATGACGTTCACCGCGATCCTGCACGGGCTCAACGCGTTCTTCGGCGCGGTCGGCAAGTTCCTCGGTCTGGTCCTGCTGATCCTGCAGCTGATCAGCGCCGGCGGGACGTTCCCGTGGCAGACCCTGCCGGACGTGCTCTACCCGCTGCATGCCGCGCTGCCCATGGGATACGTGGTCGACGGCATGCGCCACCTGCTCTACGGTGGATCGATGGCGAGCGTGGGCACCGATGTCCTGGTCCTGGCGGCCTACCTGGCCGGTGGCCTGGCAGTGTCCACTTTGGCCGCCCGCCGCCAGCAGGTCTGGACCGTCTCGAAGCTCAGGCCGGAGCTGGTGTTGTGAGCCCCCGTACGCAGGCGACCAAACGGAAGTTGTTCGAGGCGACGCTGAAGCTGGCCGCGGGCAAGGGAATGGTCGGCCTCACGGTCGACGAGATCGCGGCCGAGGCCGGCGTCGCCAAGGGCACGGTGTACTACAACTTCGGCAGCAAGGACGGCCTGGTCGACGCGCTGCTGCGGTACGGCGTGGACCTGCTCGCCGCCCGGCTGCGGGCCGCGGCGGACACCGAGGAGCTGGTGGACGCGGCCTTCGGGTTCTTCGCCGAGTACCCCGCCTTCGCGCAGCTGCTGGTCAGCGAGCTGTGGCGGACCCCGGGCCAGTGGCACGACACGTTGACCCTGCTGCGCGACGACATCGTGTCGATCATCAAGCAGCACATGCAACGGCTGGCCGACGAGGGCCGGTTACCCTCCTCGGTCGCGGTCGGCACGGCCTCCGCGGCCCTGTTCGGAACGCTGCTGGTGGTGGCGCTCGACTGGCAGGTGTTCCAGCCGCAACGCACCCGCGACGAGGTGCGCGAATCGGTGATGATGCTGGTCAGAGGACTGCGCCCGGGGTCATAGTGGTCCAGAATCCCTGACGGTGGGAACCAGGCTGCTCGCCCGTGCCTCATCGTTGTGGAGGAAGGGGCGAAGGTGACCGACGAATGGTTCGCGAGGCTCTACCAGACCGCCTACCGGCGGGTCGTGGTGTCCGCGTACGCGTTCAACGGGAACCTCAGCGACGCGGAGGAGATCGCCCAGGAGGCCTTCGCGATCGCCTACAGCCGGCGCCGCCGGGTACAGGCCGCGGACAACCCGGAGGGGTGGCTGCACACCGTGGCCATCAACCTCGCGCGGCGCCGGTGGCGCCGGCGCACCACGCTGGACCGGTTGCTGCGCAAGGAGATCCCGCCGCAGCCGGTACCGCCGCCGGACTGGGTCGGTGAGCACCAGGAGCTGCACGCCGCGATCCGCGGGCTGTCCGACGACCATCGGGCCGTGGTCGTGCTGTTCTACCTGGCCGACCTGCCGGTCGACGAGGTCGCCGCGGTGCTCGGGATCGCCCCGGGCACGGTGAAGTCGCGGCTGTCGCGGGCCAGGGCCGCACTGGCCGAGCGCCTCGGCGTGCACAGTGAGGTGGGACATGGACGATCTTGACGGCAAGCTGTCCGCGCTGGGGGCGCGGCTGCGCGAGACCGTGCACCAGCCGGGCATCGACGAGGTGTACGCCCGCAGCTCCCGCCGGTCCAGCCGCCGCACACTGCAGCTGGTGGTGATCGTGGTCGTGGCGGTGATCGCGGTGGCCATCCCGTTGCTGCGGGTCGGCCGCTCGGATCCCGCGGTTCCGTTGCCGCCGCCCGGCCTTGGGCCCAAGAGCGTGGACTTCTTCGACGCCACCCACGGTTTCGCGTTGTGGGTGAACTGTCCCGAGGGCGTCTACCGGCCGGGCCGGGAGAACTGCACGCGGCAGCTTTCGTCCACACAGGACGGTCAGACCTGGCGTTCGGTCCAGGTGCCGCGGACGGTTCCCGGGGACTTCGGCGTCGTCCAGGCGCTCGGCCCGCGCAGCGCGCTCGTCCAACTGCTCCCGGACGCGCCGACCCGGCTGTTCACCTCGGACGCGGGCGCGAGCTGGCAGGAGGTGTCGCGGCTGCCGACCGAGGGCTCGGTCGGCTCGATCCCGGACGGCGGGCTGCTGGAGATCAAGTGCTCCGGGTTCACCGTGCCCGGGGCCGACTGCGTGCACTCACCCGTCGTCGTCGCGTTGCCTGGTTCCGGCAAGGTCGCCACGCTGACGACGAACCTGCCGTTCCAGCCGACCCTCGCCCAGCCGCTGCCGGACAGCGAGGGCACGTGGTGGCTGTACGGGCTCGACCTGGTCACCGGCAACACGCTGGTGGCCCGCAGCTTCGACGCGGGCAAGACCTGGCAGGTCATCCCGGTGCCCGGCATCGTGCTGGCCACCGGCGTGCGGATCACCGTGACCGCGGCCGGGAGCATGCGCTACATGATCGTCACCGACCACGAACAACTGTCGTCGATCCTGTACAGCACCGACGGCGGGCACACATGGCAGCCCGTGTCCGGCGAACACCCGATGGGGGTACGAGGCGCGGCCGATGTCGGCACGGACGGCTCGCTGACACTGTGGACCGCCGACGGATCCATCGTCAGCCACGACTTCGGCCGGACCTTCGCGAAAAGGCCGGACCAGCCTTGGCAACCGCCGGTCCGCACGCGGGCCGGCTTGCTGAGTTTCCAGCCCGACAAGACAACCGTGCACTACCGCCTCGGCAGCGCGAGTGGAGACCTCCCACCACCCTCGTGAGTGGTTTTGCGTGTTGGAACGAGCAGAACCACTCACGAGGCGAGTCTCAGTGGAGTGCGGTGTAGGGGCGGAATTCACCCACTTGGTGGACCTCGTGCGGGCGGCCTTCGAGGGCGCGGGTCACGGCCGCGAGCACGCCGTCGGCCGTCTCGCGGTGGGTCAGCCAGCGGGTGCGGCCGCCGCCGTTGCGCAGGAACCCCAGCACGACCTGCTGGGTCGGATGATCGGGCAGAACCGGTTCCGGGCAGCCGAACACCGGGTTGGCGGACGAGCTGCCGTGCACCTCGACCACGGGCGCGTTCGCCGCGAGCAAAGGACTGACCGCGCGCAGGACCGGCACGCGGAAACTGCTGTGGACCCACGCGACGAGCAGATCGGCCGGGCCACCGAGGGCGGCCTGGGCACGTTCGGCGAGGGTGCCCGGCTGGGACCAGTCGGCCTGGACCCAGATCGTGTCGTACAGGGTGGGGCGGTGCCGGCTGGGCGACACGACATGCCAGCCTTCGTCGATCAGACTCTCGACACAGCCGGCGAGCATGCCGGTTCCGCCCAGGACAAGCGCACGTCGTTGTGGCGGCATCGCCTCAGGCTACCCAGCCGTCACAATTCCGCAAGGTCATCCGGTTGGACTGTTCGGGTGGCTTCGCCCGGTTTCACCGCAGGTCGAGCAGGTCGGCAACGTGCACCGGCTCCCCGGTGGCGCGGCTCTGGTTGGCGGCGAACCCGGTGAGCAACGACCGCGCGCCGTCGCGGTGGTCGGCCCTGCGGTTCAACGGATCCTCGCGGGGCCGGAACAGGTCCCGCAGCATCCGGGCGTCCGCGCCGCCATGCCCGGACCGGTCGAACTGCAAGGGAACCGCGAACGGCGGCTGCCAGAACGGGTGCACGGTCAGCGTCGCCCACCCGGCCTCGGTGTCCTTGTCCTCGTTGAGGCTGACGTGGTCGTTCTCCACCACTTCCAGCTCCAGGCGCCCCTTGCTGCCGTTGAACATCACCCGGTAGCCCTCCCACGGCGAGTAGGCCGTCAGGTGGTAGGTCACGTTCGCCCCGTTGGTGTAACGGATCAGCACGGCCATGTCGTCCTCAATGGACACTCCGTCGCCGAAGACGTTCTGGTCGCGGTGGTAGCCGTCCTCGTGTTCCGCCTCCAGGTACAGCTTGGTCAGCCGGGCGTCCTCGGCGAGGTGGAGGGCGAACGGGTCGGCGGCCGCCGCGGGGTCGCGGTCGGCTCGTTCGTAGTCCCGGGCGTACCCGTGGCGGACACCGTTCTCCTTGCCGTAGAAGAAAAGCCGCTGCTGGGCGTACACCGTCTCGGGGGCGGCGCCGATCCACCAGTTCAGCAGGTCGAAGTGGTGGGTGGCCTTGTGCACCATCAGGCCGCCGGAGTTTGCCTTGTCCCGGTGCCAGCGGCGGAAGTAGTCGGCGCCGTGCCGGATGTCCAGCAACCACTCGAAGTGCACCGAGCCGATGGTGCCGATCTCCCCGCGCAGCAGCAGTTCGCGGACCTTCTCGTGCACCGGGTTGTAGCGGTAGTTGAACGTGACCGTGAGCCTGCCGTCGTTGCGGTGCACGGCTTCCAGGATCTTCGCGCAACTGGGCGCGTCCACCGTCATCGGCTTCTCGGTGATCACATCCCGGCCGGCGTCCAGCGCCTCGATGATGTACGTGTCGTGAAACCGGTCCACCGTCGTGACGATCACCGTGTCGACCCGCTGCTCGTCCAGCATCCGCAGGAAGTCCCCCGCCGCGTACTCCGCCACCCGCTGCCCACCCAGCCGCGCGATCAGGTCGTTGTGCGCCGCCATCCGCGTCCCGTTCACATCCGCCAGCCCCACCAGCTCACCCACCCCACCCACCAGCGCCCGCACATACAACTCCGCCCGGGCGCCCGTCCCCACCACCGCGTAGCGCCCCATCGCCGCCTCCTCATGTAAACGTTTACATCAGCCTAGCGGAAGGCGGCGCATGGGGCGTAGCTCCTATTGGCTCAGCCGCCGGTAGCGGCGCACGGACAGCGGCACGAAGATCGCGAGGAGTGCCAACGGCCACAGCACGGCGAGGAGCATGGAGTGCTGCGCGGCGAACGAGGTTCCTTGCAGGCCGGGGTTGCCGAACAACCCACGGATCGCGCCCACTGTGGCGGACAACGGGTTCCACTCGGCGATCGTGCCGAGCCAGCCGGGCATCAGCTCGGGCGAGACGAAGGTGTTCGCGATCATGGTGATGGGGAACAGCAGGCCCCAGATCGCGGCGCCGGCCTCGGGGGAGGGCAGCAGCAGTCCGATGTAGATGCCCACCCAGATGGCGGCGAACCGCAGCAGCAGCAACAGAACCACGGCCACCAGCACGTCACCGAACCCGTTGTGCCACCGCCAGCCCACGATCAGCCCGCAGGTCATCAGCACGACCAGGTCGATCATGGAGTTGAGCACGTCCGCGAGGCTGCGGCCGAGGACCACGCCCGAGCGGGACATCGGCATGGAACGGAACCGGTTGGTGATCCCCCGCGCCTTGTCGGTGGAGATCGCGGTCATGGTCGCGCCGATGCCGAAGATCATGGCCTGGCCGAACATCCCCGGTAACAGGAACTCGCGGTAGTCGCCGCCGCCTGCCACAGACATGGCGCTGCCGAAGACGAACCCGAACAGCAGCACCGACACGATCGGGTACAACAGGCCCGCGATGATCTGCGCGGGCTGGCGGGTCCACGTGGTCAGCGTTCTGTGCGTGAGCACCCAGGCATCGACTGCGCCCCAACGGAAACGTTCGCCGGGAGTGCGGGGGATCATGGGTGTGGTCATGCCGCCACCGCCTTGTGTCCGGTGAGGCGCAGGAACACCTCGTCGAGGGTGGGCCGGCGCAGGTGGATGTCCTCGACGTCGATGCCCGCGTCGGCCAGTACGACGACGGTCTCGGTCAACGCGGCGACGCGGTCGGACACCGCGCAGGTGATGCTCCGGGTGTCCTGGTCGACCGCGGGCACCCCCAGGGCCGCGCGGGCGACGAGCTCCACCGCCTTGGCCAGGTCCTGGCCGGACCGCAGCACGACCTCGATGTGGTCACCCGCGACCTGGGACTTCAGCTGCTCGGGCGTGCCGGCCGCGATCACCCGGCCGCTGTCGATCACCGCGATCCGGTCGGCCAGCTGGTCGGCCTCGTCGAGGTACTGCGTGGTCAGCACGAGCGTCGTGCCGTTGCGCACCAGCTCGCGCAGCGCCAGCCAGACCTCGTTGCGGTTGCGCGGGTCCAGGCCGGTGGTCGGTTCGTCCAGGAACAGCACCGCGGGCGCCATGATCAGGCTCGCGGCCAGGTCGAGCCGCCGCCGCATGCCGCCGGAGTAGGTCCTGAGCGGTTTGTCCGCCGCCGCGGCGAGGTCGAACCGGTCCAGCAGCTCGGCCGCCCGGCGACGGGCGTTGCGCAGGCCGAGGTGGTACAGCCGGCCGAACATCACCAGGTTGTCCCGGCCGGTGAGCACCTCGTCGAGCGCGGGCTCCTGGCTGTTCAGCCCGATCCGGTAGCGCACCTCGGCGGCCTGGGTCGCCACGTCGAACCCGGCCACCGTCGCGGTCCCGGCGTCGAACCTGATCAACGTGGTCAACGCCTTCACCGCGGTGGTCTTGCCAGCGCCGTTGGGCCCCAGCAGCCCGCAGACCGTGCCCGCGGGCACGTCCAGGCTGAACCCGTCCAGCGCTTTCGTCTCGCCATATCTCTTGTGCAGCCCTTGGGCCGACACGGCGTCGGTCATCGATCCCCCAAACTGGGTACAGTGTACTCGGTACTTCGTACACTGTACCCAGTTTTACGATGGACGCAAATGACTACCGAATACGGCGGCACCGGCGACATCACCCGCAGCATGGAACTGCTGTGGGGCACCCAGGAACGCCCGACCAGAGGCCCCAAGCCGAGCCTGACCCTCGACCGGATCGTGCGGGCCGCGATCGAGCTGGCCGATGCCGAGGGGATCACCGCGCTGTCGATGCGCCGGGTGGCCGCGAAGCTCGAGGTCGGCACGATGTCGCTGTACCGGTACGTGCCCAGCAAGGCCGAGCTGCTCGACCTGATGCTCGACCACATCTACGGCGACGACCTGCAACCGCCGGACGACGGTCGCGGCTGGCGCAAGGGTCTCGAACAGGTCGCCACCAGCACCTGGGAACTCTGCCACCGGCACGCGTGGCTGCAGCACGTCTCGGGTGCCCGCGCGCTGCTGGGCCCGAACGCCACCCGGAGCTTCGAGTACTCCCTGGCCGTGCTCGCCGGGACCGGGCTCACCGACGGCGAACGGGTGAGCACGATCGTCGCGGTGAACAACTACGTGACCGGCTATGCCCGCGCGGCCGCCGAAGCCGCCGAGGCGCCCAAACGGACCGGTGTGACCGACGAGCAGTTCTGGAGCGCGCAGGAACCGTTCCTGGCCAAGGCCATGCAGAGCGGGCAGTTCCCGCAGATGGCCGCGCTGGACCCGAACGTGTTCAGCGAGGTCTACGCCTCGTTCGAGTTCGGCCTCCAGCGGCTGCTGGACGGCATCGAGGCCTACATCGAGGCGAAACGCTGAACATGGACTTCTACGAGGCCGTCGCGCGACGGCGGGATGTGCGCGCGGAGTTCACCGGCGAGCCGGTCGACGACGAGGTGCTGTACCGGATCCTGACGGCCGCGCACTCCGCGCCGAGCGTGGGCATGAGCCAGCCGTGGGACTTCGTTCTGGTGCGCGATCCGGTGACCCGTAAGGCTTTCCACACCCACGTGGCCGCTCGGCGGGACGACTTCGCGGCCACTTTGGACGGTGAACGCGCGTCGACGTTCCAGCGGATCAAGATCGAGGGCATCCTCGAGTCGTCACTGTCCATTGTGGTGACCTACTCGCCCGGTCGCGGGTCGCCCGCGGTCCTCGGGCGGCACACGATCGCCGACACCGGGCTGTACTCGGTCTGCCTGGCCATCCAGAACCTGTGGCTGGCCGCGACCGCGGAGGACCTGGGCGTCGGCTGGGTGAGCTTCTACGACGAGGAGTTCCTGGCGTCGCTGCTGGACATCCCGGACGGAGTGCGGCCGGTGGCCTGGCTGTGCGTCGGGCCGGTGTCCCGGCTGCACTCCGTTCCGGACCTGGAACGCCACGGCTGGCGCTCCCGCCTCCCCCTGGAAGCCGTCCTGCACGAGGAACGGTTCTAACCCACCCCGGCCAACCCACCCCCGCCAACCCACCCCCGCGTGTCCCCCGTTCCTCCCCCGCGTGTCCCCCGTTCGTCCGGGGTGTGTCCCCCGTTCGCGGACCCCGAGTTCGCCGTTCGGGTCTACCCCGCGAAGGACTTGCTCTCGTCGTAGGGGCGGCGTTCGGTGAGGCTGAACCAGCTGCCGGAGTCGTCGCGGAAGATCGCTTCGACGCCGTAGGGGCGCTCGGCGGGTTCCTGCAGGAAGACCACGCCGTTGGCGGACAGCTGCTCGTAGGTCTTGCGGCAGTCGTCGGTGCCGAACACGCCGCCGCCGAGGGCGCCCTTGGCGATCAGGTCGCGGATCTGCTTCTCGGTCTCCGGGTCGTGCGCGGGCCGGCCGGGTTCCATCAGGACCAGCTGGACGTCCGGCTGGCCGGGCGCGCCGACGGTGAGCCAGCTGAACGTGTCGGTCTTCAGCTCCTCGCGCACCTCCAGCCCCAGCTTCTCGGAGTAGAACTTCTTGGCCGCGGCCTGGTCCAGGACCCAGATGGTGCTGTGCGTGAAGCTTGTAATCATGCCGGGAACGCTAATCCCCGGACGGGTCCGGCGCCTTCTCCGTTGTTGCGGGGAGCGTCCACGTCATCAGGAAACACCCGGGGATCGGCGCGGCCGCCGGGTGCTTCGCCCGGTACTCGGTCGGGGACATCCCGACGACCTCGGTGAACCGGCTGGAGAACGAGCCGAGGCTGGAGAACCCGACCAGCATGCAGATCTCCGTCACGGTCAGGTTCACCGACCGCAGCAGGTCCTTGGCCCGCTCGATCCGCCGCAGCGTCAGATACCGCCCCGGGGTATGTCCGTACGCGGTCCGGAACGACCGCACGAAGTGGAACCGCGAGCACCCCGCCGCACGCGCCAGGTCGTCCAGCACCAACGGCGACGCGTACTCCCGGTCCATCAGGTCCTTCGCCCGCCGCAGGTACGCCACGACGGGCACCTTCGCCACCACCCGCCCCGCCGGCACGCACGCCGCCAGCTCCACCCCAGGCATCGCCTGCCTGGGCGGCATGATCGGCTCGCTGGCGGTCATCTCATGGGGCTCAGTGGGCGGCGTCGTTCCAGGAGCGGCCGAAGCCGACGGAGACGTCGAGCGGGACGTCGAGCTGGTAGGCGCTGCCCATGCCTTGGCGGACAAGGTCTTCGACGGCGGCGTGCTCACCGTCGGCGACCTCGAGGACGAGTTCGTCGTGGACCTGCAGCAGCATGCGGGAGGACAGCGAGGACTTCTTCAGCTCCCGCTGGACGTTGAGCATGGCCACCTTGATGATGTCCGCGGCGCTGCCCTGGATGGGGGCGTTGAGGGCCATGCGTTCGGCCATCTCGCGGCGCTGGCGGTTGTCGGAGGTGAGGTCCGGGAGGTAGCGGCGGCGGCCGAAGATGGTCTCGGTGTAGCCCTCGCGCCGAGCTTTGTCCACAACGGACGTGAGGTAGTCGCGGACCCCGCCGAACCGCTCGAAGTAGTTCTCCATCAGCGCCCGGGCCTCCTCGGTGGAGATCCGCAGCTGCTGGGACAGGCCGTACGCGGAAAGGCCGTACGCCAGGCCGTAGTTCATCGCCTTGACCTTGGCCCGCTGTGCGCCGCTGACCTCGGTCGGGCCGACGCCGAACACGTGCGCGGCGGTGGCGGCGTGGAAGTCGAACCCGGAGTTGAACGCGTCGATCAGGCCGTCGTCGTGCGACAGGTGCGCCATGATCCGCATCTCGATCTGGCTGTAGTCGGCGGTCATCAGCTCCGAGTAGCCGCCGCCGACCACGAACGCGTCCCGGATCCGGCGGCCCTCGTCGGTGCGGATCGGGATGTTCTGCAGGTTGGGCTCGGTGGACGACAACCGCCCGGTCGCCGCGATGGTCTGGTTGTACGTGGTGTGGATGCGCCCGTCGTCGGCGACCGACTTGATCAGACCGTCCACAGTGGTCTTGAGCCGCGCGGCGTCCCGGTGCTCCAGCAGGTGGCGCAGGAACGGGTGCTCGGTGGTCTCGTACAACGTCATCAACGCGTCGGCGTCGGTGGTGTAGCCGGTCTTGGTCTTCTTGGTCTTCGGCATCTGCAGCTCGTCGAACAGCACCACCTGCAGCTGTTTCGGCGACCCGAGGTTGATCTCCTTGCCGATCACCGCGTACGCCTCCTGCGCCGCGTGCTTCACGCGCCCGGCGAAGTGCGCCTCGAGCGACGCGAGGTGCTCGACGTCCACGCAGATGCCGATGCCCTCCAGCTCGGCCAGCACCTGCAGCAGCGGCAGCTCCATCTCGGCGAGCAGCTTGGCGCCGCCGGTGGCCTGCACCTCGGCGTCCAGCGCCTCGGCCAGCTCGGCGACCGCACGCGCCCGGACGACCTCGGCGGCGGCGAGCTTCTCGCCCTCGTCCTGCTCGTCCAGCAGGGACAGCTGCTGCTCGCCCTCGACCTCCTCGACCCGCAGCTCCCGCTTGAGGTGCCGCAGCACCAGGTCGTCCAGGGAGAACGAGCGCTGACCGGGGCGGACCAGGTAGGCGGCCAGCTCGGTGTCCATGACCAGGCCGTTCATCGTCCAGCCGCGCCCGGCCAGGCCGTGCAGGGCCAGCTTCACCGCGTGCGCCACCTTCGGCACGTCCGGATCGGCCAGCCACCCGATCAGGTCTTTCTCGTCTTTTTCAGCCAAAGAGGTGACATCGACGAACGTTCCGTCGCCGTTGACGTTGGCCACCGTGATCGACAGCAGGTCCACCGCGCCGGGCGGGCCCTGGTGCCGGAACGACAACCCGGCGCGCTTGCCCTTGCCGGCGTGGTCGTGCAGCCATTTGCCCAGCTCACCGGGGGCGACGGTGACCGCGGTGATCTCGAAGCCCGAGTCGGCCTCCGGCTCCGGCGCGGACAGCTCCTCGAACAGCCGGTCCCGCAGCACCCGGAACTCCAGCTCGTCGAACAGCCGGTGCACCGCTTCCCGGTCCCAGGCCTGCGCGGCCAGGTCGTCCGGCTTGTAGGGCAGGTCCAGGTCGCGGATGAGCTGGGTGAGCTCGCGGTTGAGCATCACCGACGACAGGTTGGCCCGCAGGTTGTCGCCGATCTTGCCCTTGACCTCGTCGACGCGGTCGATCAGCTCGTTGAGCGAGCCGAACTCCTGCATCCACTTGACGATCGTCTTCTCCCCCACGCCGGGGATCTTCGGCAGGTTGTCCGAGGGGTCGCCGCGCAGCGCCGCGTAGTCCGGGTACTGCGTGGGCGTCACACCCTGCTTCTCCAGCACCATCTCCGGCGTGTACCGGGTCATCTCGGTGACCCCGCGGGACGGGTAGAGCACCGTCGTGTGCGGCGTGACCAGCTGCAACGCGTCGCGGTCGCCGGTACAGATGAAAACGTCGTAGCCGCCCGCCGCCTCGGCCTGGGTGGCCAGCGTGGCGATGATGTCGTCGGCCTCGTAGTTCTCCTTGGTCAGCATCGGGATGCGCAGCGCCCGCAGCACGTCCTCGATCAGGCTGACCTGGCCCTTGAACTCGTCCGGAGTGGCGCTCCGGTTGGCCTTGTACTCGGTGTACTTCTCGCTGCGGAAGGTCTTGCGGGACAGGTCGAAGGCCACCGCGACGTGCGTCGGCTGCTCCTCGCGCATCAGCTTGATCAGCATCGACGTGAACCCGTACACGGCATTCGTGTGCTGCCCTGTGCCGGTCTGGAAGTTCTCCTTCGGCAGGGCGTAGAACGCTCGGTAGGCCATCGAGTGGCCATCTATCAGGAGGAGTCGGTGCTGGTCTGCCACGTGCCCGAGTCTAGGCCCGGGCACCGACAGTTCTGAGTCCGCCTTAGTCTGACCGGCATGGGAGAAGCTGACGGTCTGCCTGAGCAGCTGAACGACAAGATGGGCATCGAGGTGCTGGAGTGGAACGCCCAGCGGGTGGTCGCCACGATGCCGGTGAAGGGCAACCGCCAGCCCTACGGTCTGCTGCACGGCGGCGCGAACGCCGTGCTCGCCGAGGCCACGGGCTCGTACTGCGCCGCGATGAACACCGAGGGCCGGCCCGCGGTCGGCCTGGAGCTGTCCTGCACCCACCACCGCGGGGTGCGGGAGGGCCTGGTCACCGCGGTGGCCACGCCCATCCACATCGGCCGCAGCACGGTCACGGTGGAGATCGTGATCACCGACGAGTCCGGCAAGCGCACCTGTACGGCCCGGCTGACCTGTGTCGTCCTGGACTCGGTGCCGGGTGGATCTTGACCTGGCCCAGGTGAGGGCGTTCGTCGTCACCGCCGACGCGGAGCACTTCGGCCGCGCGGCGGAGACGCTGTTCCTGACCCAGCAGGCGCTGTCCAAACGGATCAAGCGCCTGGAGGACAACCTGTCGACGCAACTGTTCGCCCGCACCAACCGGTCGGTGTCGCTGACCGAGGACGGCCGCCGGTTCCTGCCGCACGCGCGTGCGCTGGTCCAGGCCGCCGATGCCGCGGTCGCCGCCATGTCCGGCGCCCAGCCGGTCCGGGTCGACCTGATCGACCTCCGGCTGGCGCCGATGTTCGTGCTGCGGCGGCTGGCCGAGCGCGACCCGTCGATGGAGCTCGACCGCAGCGCGCTCGGCGGCCTGGACGAGGCGATCCCGGCGGTGGAACGCGGTGAGCTGGACGTCGCCTTCGGCTGGGTCGGCGGCCTGGGCCGGCCGCTGCCCGGCACCCTCGAGCACCGCCTCGTCCGCCTCGAGCCCCTGGTCGCCGTCGTGCCACCGGAACACCCGTTGGCCGACGAGGCCGCGATCGACCTGGCCACCCTCGGCCCGGAGGGAATCTGGCTGCCCTCAAGGGAAAGCCCGAGCGAGTGGCGGACCTACATCGACCAGGTCATCGCGGCGCTTGGCGTGACCGTCGACCGCACCGGCGTCAGCTACGACCTCCGGCACACCCTCGAGCAGGCCCGCTACGGCAAACCCCGGGTGACGTTGACCGGCGCGGACATGGAACTCCCGCGTGATCTCAACCTCCGCGTCATCCCGTTCCGCCCCGCGCCGCTGTTCCCGTGGTCGATCGTCTACCGCAAGGGCAGGCAACGCCCGGCCGTCCGCCACCTGCTCACCTTGGTGGACAAGACAACCCGCGCCGAAGGCTGGCTCGACCACGACCCCGCGACCACCTGGCTGCCCTAGGGCAACGCAACCACGCGGGTGTTCTGGAACGACTCCTGCCACCAGCGGCCGTCGCGCTTCACCATGACGTTGGTGTTGCGGGACAACGAGTCCGCACGGCACTCGGTGCTGGGCGGGACCAACTGGCAGGCCGTGCGGACGATGATCGCCATCGACGGGCCGGTGAAGCGCACGTCCGAGGAGAGCGTCTTCAGCTTGGTGTGGTCGATGTACTTGTCGAAGTAGTACTGCATGCCCTCGGCGATGCCCTGCCGGGTCCGCAGGTGGTCACCGTTGAACGTGACCAGGTCCGCGTTCTCGGTGAAGTGCCGGGCGAAGGCCGCGCCATCCTCGCGGTACCAGGCGTCCTGCTGCTCCCGCAGGATCCGCTCGAACGCGGCCCGATCACCTCCGCCGGAACCGCTGTCCGAACCGGCGTCGGCGACCGAGGCCGCACCGGCCATGAGAACCGCTCCAAGCACGACAACCAGCCATTTCTTGGCCACAAGTGTCTCCTCCCGTTGAGGAGCCCCACTCTGGGGCGCGGACACCCGTCCGATCGTCACCCTGGAGTTGCGACCTGACCGTCAACCTGGGAGGTACTTGCTGAACCAGCGCACCAGCTCGGCGTCGACCCGGCGGGCGTTCTCGTTCTGGGGTGCGGGTTCGAGGCCGGGCGCGTCCGCGAGGGTGTGCCGCATCCCGGGGATCAGCACCAGCTCGGCGCCGATCTCCTTCTGTGCCAAGGCGGCGGGTTCGCGGATGGCCACGTCGTCGTCCTCGCCGATGACGAACAGCGAGGGCGTCCTGATCTCGTCGGCGCGCCGAACGAAGTCGTAGCGGCCGGCCACGGCACGGTTCTGGTCGTTCCAGCCGAAGGTGACGTCGAACCGGCGCTCGTTGGCCGCGACGACCGGGGCGAGCTGGGTGACCGGGTTGATGAACGCCGACGCGAAGATCGGCACCTCCGCCCGCGCGGTCACCTCCAAGGCGACGAGCCCGCCGGCCGACCCGCCCGCGACCCCCACCGGACCGTCCGCAATGGACAGTTGTGAGCGCAGATCCGCGAGCGCCGCGGGGAACTCGGCCGCGGCCTGCTCGGTCTGCGGCTCGTAGCAGTTGAGCACGGCGTCCTCGAAAGCCCGCTGGTACAGCTCCTCCAGCCCGCCCGGCAGCGAACGCCGCCCGGTCATCGGCAGCCCGAAGTAGACGCGCCACGCGTCCAGGCCGGTCATCGGCACGGCCGCGGCCATCGCGACATCGGTGCACGGCGGGTCCATCAGGTGCCAGACGGCGATCATCGGCGCCGTGTCACCGGAAGCCGGCTCCAGCGCGACGAACGGCACTCCGGCGGCGATACCCGTGATCATGACTGTGTCCTCCCAGTTGGTGTTGAACTCAAGCAAACACCCTGGTCAGAGCCGCGTCCAACAGCCATTGGGGCCGGAACGACAACCAACGGTTGTCACAGGTGCCGCTGGAACCACCGGGTCAGCTCGGCGTCGACCCGGACCGCGTCGGCGTTCTGCGGCGCGGGTTCCAGGCCCGGCTCGTCGGCGAACCCATGCCCCATCCCGGAGATCTCGACGCGCTCGATGCCCGTGGCCCTGGCGGGTTCCAGAATCGAGGCCTCGTCGGCGGAACCGAGCACCAGCAAGGCGGGCGCCTTGATCTCCCCGGCCCGCCGCACGAAGTCGTACTCGTCCGCGGCCGCCCGCGACTCCTCGGTCCACGCGTACGGCGATCCGGTGAACTCCTGGATCGCCGCCTCGGCGACCGCGGCCAGCCGCGTCACGGGGTTGATCATCGCGGCAGCGGCGATCGGAACCGGAGCCGTGGCGGCGACGGTGTACGCGACGAGACCGCCCATCGAGCCACCGGCAACACCCACCGGACCATCCGAAATGGACAGTGAAGACCGCAGCTCGGCGAGCGCGGCAGGGAACTCCGACACCGCCTGGTCGACCATCGGCTTGGCGAGCTTGAGCACGTAGTCCTGACCGGCCAGCTCGAACAGCTCCGGCGGACCGCCGGGCAGCGAACGCCGCCCGGTCATTGGCAGTCCGAAGTAGACACGCCAGGCCCGCACGCCGTTCATCGGCACCGCCGCGGCCATGGCGGCCTCGCTGCGCGGCGAGTCGAGCAGGTGCCACACCGCGATCAGCGGCGCCGGCCGGTCCCCCTCGGGAGGCAGTGCCACGTAAGGAACCCCGGCCGCGATACCCGAAATGGTCATGCCGCCAGCCAACCCCGCCACCGCGCGACACGCCACCGCCTTTCGCAGGTGGCGAACAGAAAACCGCCGGCCGTACCCGATCGGGCACAACCGGCGGTCTTCGAGGAGGTTCCTAGCCTTCGCCGAGGTAGGCGGCCCGCACGCCCTCGTTGGCGAGCAGGTCGTGACCCGGCCCGTCCAAAGTGGTCGTGCCCAGGTCCACCACGTAACCGTGGTCGGACAGGGCAAGGGCGGCCAGCGCGTTCTGCTCGACCAGCAGGATCGTCGTCCCGGCGGCCTGCAGTTCCTTGATGGTGTCGAAGATGCGCTGGGTCATGATCGGCGAGAGACCCATCGAGGGCTCGTCGAGCATCAGCAGCGTCGGCTTGGACATCATCGCCCGGCCGATGGCCAGCATCTGCTGCTCACCACCGGAGAACAGGCCCGCCTTGTTGTGCCGCCGCTCGCCGAGCACCGGGAACAGGTCGTAGACCCGCTTCATGTCCGCCTCGACGCCCGTGTCCCGGCGCACATACGCGCCGAGCTGCAGGTTCTCCTCGACGGTCATCCGGCCGAACAGGCGGCGGCCCTCCGGGCAGTGCGCGATCCCGTTGGCCAGGGTCTCATGCGCGGGCTGCTTGTGGATCGGCTTGCCCTTGAACAGGATCTCGCCGCTGCGCGGGCGCAGCAGCCCGGAGATGGTGCGCAGCGTGGTGGTCTTGCCCGCGCCGTTCGCCCCGATCAGCGAGACGATCTGGCCCGGCTCGACCACGAACGACACATCGCGCACCGCCTCGATCGCGCCGTAGGCGACGCTGAGGTTGCGCACTTCCAGCAATGGGGTCATTGTCCGGCTCCCTTGCCTTCCGCCGCGTGCAGTTCCGCCTCGACCTCGTCCGGTGGCTTGCCCAGGTAGGCCTCGATCACCCTCGGGTCGGCCCGGACCATCTCCGGCGAGCCCTCGACCAGCAGCTCGCCCTGCACCAGCACGGAGACGTGGTCGCACAGGCCGAAGATGAACTTCGTGTCGTGCTCGATGACCACCACGGACACCCCGGTGTCGCGGATCGCGAAGATCAGCTGCCGGGTCGCCTCGGTCTCCTGCGGGTTCATGCCGGCCGTCGGCTCGTCCAGCAGCAGGATCTGCGGGTCGGTGGCCAGCGCGCGGGCGATCTCCAGCCGCCGCTGGTCACCGTAGGGCAGGTTGCGGGCGAGGTCGTCGGCGCTGCGGCCGATCCCGGCGAAGTCCAGCAGCTCACGCGACCGCTTCTCGGCCTCGGCCTCGCCCCGGCGGAACTTCGGGCCGCGGAAGATGGTCGCGATCGCGCCCTGGCTCATCCGGGCGTGCCGGCCGACCATGACGTTCTCCACCGCGGTCATGTTCGGGAACAGCCGGATGTTCTGGAACGTCCGGGCGATGCCGGCGATGGTGACCTGGGCCGGGTCGTTGGGCAGCTGCTTGCCGTTCATCAGCACCTGGCCCCGGGTGGGCGTGTACAGCCCGGTGAGGCAGTTGAAGAACGTCGTCTTGCCCGCGCCGTTCGGCCCGATCAGGCCGATGATCTGGCCCTGGGCCAGTTCGAGCGAGACGTCCTTGAGCGCGGTCAGCCCGCCGAACTGCATCGTCACGTCCTGCGCGCGCAGCACGGGAGCGGTCATCGCGCCTTCACCTCCTCGGCCTCGGCCTCTTCGATGCGTACCTCGGCCACTTCGTCCAGCGAGTGGCCACTGGTGTCCTCACCGACCAGTTCGGCCCGGCGGTGCCGGTCCGGGATCAGGCCGTGCGGCCGGAACCGCATGATCAGGATCAGCGCGACACCGAAGATCAGCAGGCGGTAGTCGGCGAACTCACGCAGCTTCTCCGGCAGCACGAACAGCAGCGACGCACCGAGCACGGCGCCGGGGATGGACCCCATGCCGCCCAGGATGACCGCCGCCAGCAGCGTGACCGAGGCCATGAACTGGAAGCTCTCGTAGCCGACCGTGCTGGTCTTGTGGGCGAACACCGCACCGGCGATGCCGGCCAGGATCGCGCCGCAGAGGAACGCCAGGATCTTGGCCTGCCCGGTCTTGATGCCCATCGCGCGGGCCGCGTCCTCATCCTCCCGGATGGCGATCCAGGCCCGGCCGATCCGGCTGTTCTTGAGGTTCGCGAACACCGCCATCACCAGCCCGACCAGCAGCACGATCAGGAAGTAGTAGATGACGCCGCCGGGCAGCTTCGCGCCGAACAGGTCGATCGGCTCGTTGAACTTGGTGCCGAACCCCTCCAGCTGGGGGATGTTCGGGATCGCGTTCGAGCCACCGGTCAGGCCGCCGATGTTGTTGCGAGCGGAGAGCTGGAA
This sequence comes from Actinocrispum sp. NPDC049592, assembly GCF_040675465.1. Lineage (NCBI taxonomy): Bacteria > Bacillati > Actinomycetota > Actinomycetes > Pseudonocardiales > Pseudonocardiaceae > Actinocrispum > Actinocrispum sp. NPDC049592. The sequence continues at coordinate 206,652 of NZ_JBFAPA010000009.1, forward strand.
CATCTCACCGAAGGCCAGCGTCACGATGGCCAGGTAGTCACCGCGCACCCGCAGCGTCGGCGAGCCGACGACCGCGCCGAAGATGCCCGCGACCAGCGCGGAGATGACCACCACGAGGATGAACGGCAGCTCGATGTGGAACTTGGTGGCCGCCGCGCCGGACAGGTTCGCCGCGACGAACGCGCCGATGCCCAGGAACGCCACGTACCCGAGGTCCAGCAGGCCGGACAGGCCCACCACGATGTTCAGGCCGATGGCGGTGGCCGCGTAGATACCGACGTTGGTGGCCACCGTCATCCAGTACTCGGTGCCCGCGTCGGTGAACGGCAGCCCGAACGCGCAGATCACCAGCACCAGGATGGAGAACCAGCGGTGCTGCTCGGACAGCGTGGAGATCCACTTCAGCGCGCCGACGCCGGACAGCGCGGCCAGCAGCCCCGCGGCGAAGCCGAGGAAGGACAGGAAGATCGCGCCCGCGTACGGGTTGGCCGCGCCGCCCTGGCCACCGGCGGTCAGGGTCATCGAGACCAGGAACAGCAGCGCGCCGAACGAGACCAGCAGCGCCAGGTAGGCCAGTGGCGCCGGGATGTCGGTGCGCCACACCGGCACGTCCTCCATCGCCCGGCCGACCGTGGCCACCACCAGCAGCACACCGCCGACGATCGCGGCGACACTGCCGAACGCGAACGCGCCGTCGGCCGCGGTGACCGCGCCGAGGCCGCCGCCGTGGCCGGTGATGAACAGGAAGTGGATGACACCGATGGCCGCGATGCCGACGCCGAGGCCGCGCAGCACCCGCCGCTGGGCCGGGATCCGGAACACCGAGGCGATCACCGCCAGGACCGCCAGCAGCAACAGCTCCCAGCGGAACCCGGTCAGCTCGAACGGCGCGTCGAAGAACTGCAGGGTGGACTTGTCCGGGTAGGCCCCGTCGTTGAGCACGAAGGTCACCCAGGGCAGCAGCGGGGCCACCACCGAGACGACCGCGCCGACGATGGCGAGCACACGCATCATCGGCGAGGTGGGGGACGTACGCTCGGCCTGCAGCGCCTGGGGAGAGACGACGTTGGTCATGCGCGCACCCTTTCGGTCTCACCGAACAGGCCCTGTGGCCGGAAGACCAGGACCAGGATCAGCACGACGAAGATCCAGACGTAGTCGTACTGGGTGCCGCCCGGCAGGTACTGGCCGGACAGGGTCTTGACGAAACCGATGACGAACCCGCCGATCACCGCGCCGCGGATGCTGCCGATACCACCGAGCACGGCCGCGGTGAACGCGAAGATGCCGTTCTGGAAGCCGATGTCCGTGCTGATGTTGCTGATGTGCGAGCCGTACAGCACACCGGCCACCCCGGCCAGCACCGCGCCGAGCGCGAAGGTCAGCACGATCGTGCGGTCCGGGTTGATGCCCATCAGCCGGGCCACGTCCGGGTCCTGCGCGGTGGCCCGCATCGCCCGCCCCATCCGGGACCGGTTGATGTAGAGCTGCAACAGCGTGGTGAGCACCAAGGACACCACGATGATCAGCAGGCCGGTCTTCGCGACGACGATGCCACCGAGGTCGATGCTGCCGGTGAGGAACACGTTGGGGAACGGGATCGGCTTGGTGGCGCCCGGGTAGAACAGCCGGACGGCCTCCTTGAGCGTCACCGACACACCCAGCGCCGTGATCAGCGGCGCCAGCCTCGGCGCGTTGCGCAGGGGCCGGTAGGCCAGCCGTTCCATCAGGACCGCGAGCAGGGCGGAGATCACCGCACCGGCGATCACCATCAGCGGCAACGTGATGTACCACGTGCCCTTGACGCCTTCCGGGATGACCCAGGTGAACGTCGCGAGGGCGCCGAACGCGCCCACCATGAACACTTCGCCGTGCGCGAAGTTGATCAACTGCACGATCCCGTACACCATCGTGTACCCGAGCGCGATCAGACCGATCGTGCCACCGAGGATCGCGCCGTTGACAAGCTGCTGTAGCAGCGTCGACACATCTACCTCCAACGATGGCGGGGGCAGGCCCCTGAAGACCTGCCCCCGCCAGACACCCCGCCGATCGGGCGGAGCAATCAGTCCGCTATTCGGTTTTTACGCTCAGCCCTCGAACTTGCCGCTCTTGAGCGGGGCGAAGTCCGGGCCCTTCACCTGGTAGACGGTCAGCAGCTTGTTCGTGCTGTCACCGTACTGGTCGAAGCCCATCTCACCGTTGGCACCGTTCTGCTTGTAGGCGCCGACGTTCTTGAGCAGGTCCGCACGCATGGACTCGCTCCACGCCTTGCCACCCTCGAGGGTCTTGGCCAGACCACCGATCAGGGCGTTCGCGGCGTCGTAGGACAGCGAACCGTAGGCGCTGTACGGGTCCTTGTAGTTCTTGGCCTTGTAGGCGTCGATGAACGCCTTGGCCTCGCTCAGGCTCTCGGCCGGGGCACCCACGGAGGTGGCCAGGTCACCCTCGGCCTGCGCGCCGGCCAGCTGCACGTAGGTCTTGTCCACGATGCCGTCGCCGCCCATCAGCGGAACCTTGACGCCGGCGTCCTTGAGCTGCTTGGAGAACGGACCGGCGGCACCGTACTCACCGCCGTAGTACACGGCGTCCGGGTTGCTCGGCTTGAGCTTGGCGATCACACCGGAGAAGTCGGTGTCCTTCTCGCCGACCTTCTCGCGGGCGACGATCTTCGCGCCGTTCTTCTCGGCCTGCTTGATGAACTCGCCGGCCAGGCCCTCACCGTAGGTCTTGCCGTCGGTGACCACCGCGATGTTCTTCTTGCCGGCGTCCTTGACCAGGTAGTTGGCCGCGTACGGGCCCTGCAGGTCGTCGGTGGCGCAGGTGCGGAAGTAGGTCTCGAACGGGCGCTTGGGCGCGGTGCCGTAGTTCTCGCCGCGGGTCAGCGTCGGGTTGGTGTTCGCCGGGGAGATCTGGACGATCTTCTTGGCGGCCAGGATCGGCTGGATGACCTGCGCGACCGAGGAGTTCAGCGGGCCGATGACACCGATGGTGTTGGGGTCGGAGGCCAGCTTGGTGGCCGCCTGGCCACCCTTCTCGGGCGTCTTCTCGTCGTCCTGCGCGTCCAGCACGAGCTTGTACCCGGGAACGGCACACTTCTCGTTGGCCTGCGACACCGCGAGGTCGGTCGAGTTCTTCATGCCCTGCCCGAGCGCGGTCAATTCACCGGTGAGGGGAGCGACGAAACCGACGACCAGGGTGCCCTTGCTGGTGTCGCAGGACTGGCCACCGGAATTTCCACCGGAACCGGCTTCCTGTTTATTGGTGCTGCAAGAAGCGAGCAATAGTGCACCAGCCGCCAGCACTGCGGCCGTTGCCACCTTCTTCTGCACGAGACAATCCTCCTCGGTGCCGCGGCCGCGCAAATACGCAACCCGCAATTGGCTCCCGCCTGACAGGAGCGCTGGGCGGAACTTAGGCGATGGACCTGCCGAGAGTCAGCCATCCGTTGAAGAGCGTAACCAGAACGCAACGTTCGCGTACGTTCAGCGGACACTACCTCAAGTTTGTCTTAACTCTCGGACGCCGGAACTAGCATAGACTGCGGTAGGTGACGCGCCGCGCCCGCATTAGCGCTTGGCTGGCGGGGGTCGCGCTGGTCGCCCTGGCGGTGATCATGCTCCGCGATCAGTCCGCGCCGGAGGCCACCGGGCCGCCGTTCCCCCGCTTCGCGTCCGACTCCGTGGTGCTGCCGCAGCCGGCCGGGGCGGTCGAACCACCCGGTCCGGTGACTGTCCAACCAGGACCGAGCCGATTACGTTTGGCCTGGGCAGACGGTGTGCCGGGTGGGCGCGCGGTGCCCGGCGCGGCGGCCTTCGAGGTGCGCTGGGCGGGTCAGGTCCGGCTGGTCGGCCAGCCCGCCGCCCAGCTGGACGGACTGGTCCGGCAGGACTACTCGATCGAGGTCCGGACGGTCGACCCGTTCGGGCAGCGCTCCGCGCCTGTCCGGGTCCACGGCACGCCACTGAATTCCTCCCCGCCATTGTCCGGATATGCCGACGAGTTCGATACGGCCGACGGCATTCATTCGGAGCTGCCCGGATCGAGGTGGCATGTATCGGCCTATCGGGGGTGTGTGGACCTGGCCGCCGGAACATCGGCGAAAAAGGGCCAATTAGCCATTCAGCTGGCGTGTGGTGCCGATGACGTGGTCATGCGGTCACGCGCCGCGTTGGAAATTCGCCCGGACGCGCGGGTGACCGTGGTGACCGATGCGGCGGCCCCTCGTGGGGAACTCACCATCGGATTCGTCCCGGGGCCGGCCGACCGGATCGGGTCGCGCAGTCGGGGGGCACCGGCGTTGCCCGCCGGGGCGATACAGGTGTCCTTTTCGGATTCCGGTGTTGACGTGATCACCGGACCTTCGGTGCCCCGCGGCGGCACTGCGCCACCGGCTGTCACGGCGCCCAAGCGGGGCACGGGGGTGCTGCACCGGTTCGAGGTCGCGCTCACCCCATCGGGCGTACGGGTGTATCAGGACGCGCTGCTCGTGGGTACCTCGGACGTGGTGCTGCCGGGGCCGGCCGCGACCGTTCTGGTGGGGCTGGCGGGTCCGCCGGGGCGGCGCTCGACCTTCTATGTGGACGGGATCGCACTGTCTTCCGTGGTGCCCGGCCCGGATGTCGTCGAGGCCGACGCGCACATGGGGACGCAGCGGGTGCTGCGGCCGACCGAGAACGCGCCGGGGATCGGGATGGCGCGGCAGCCGCTGGTGGGTGCCACGTCGGCGCGGATCCGGACGACCGTGACGCTGGGCGCGGGGCTGGATCCTTCGGGGCTCACGTTGCAGATCGGCGACCAGTTCCTGCCGTTGGTGCCGGCCACCCCGGGGCCGCCCGCCGCGGCGGGCACGGACGTGACTCTGGTGGCCGAGTTGCCGCCTGCGCTGTTCGCGGCGGATGGTCCGCCCGCGGTGAGCCCGCTCGTGGTGCGGGGCGCGGGTTCCGGCGCGGTGCTGGAGTCCTATGTGGAGATCACCGGGCCGGCGCGGCGTGCCGAGCGGCGGCCGGACCCGGAGCTCAAGCCGCCCGCCCCGGCGATGCCCGTGGTGACCGTGGGGTTCCCGGGTTCGGTGGGGCAGACCGTGCGGTCGCCGTTCGTGCTCGAGGTCGGCATGGACGCTTCGTTCACCGACCAGGTGATGCCCGTGCGCGGGTTCGAGGTGTACGTGGAGGGGTTCCGGATCGCCTCGGTTCCCACCGACCTGGGCGGCCCGGCCGCGGGTGGCCGATATCAGCTCACCGTGGCCTTGCCCGGTGAGCTGCCCGGTTCGCAGAGCATGGCCGTGCGGGTGTATCCGGCCGTCGGCGACCCGCAGACCAGCCTGGTGGAGTTCCTGCTGGTCAGCTGAGGTTCTCCACGACCGCTTCGGCGACCGCCTTCATGGTGGTGCGGCGGTCCATCGCGGTGCGCTGGATCCACCGGAACGCCTCCGGCTCGCTGAGCGACTGCTTGCTCATCAGCAGGCCTTTGGCGCGCTCGACCACCTTGCGGGTCTCCAGGCGTTCGGTCAGCCCGGCCACCTCGTTCTCCAGCGCCTGCATCTCGGAGAACCGGCTGACCGCCAGTTCGATCGCGGGCACCAGGTCGTGCTTGGCGAACGGCTTCACCAGGTAGGCCATCGCACCGGCGTCGCGGGCCCGCTCGACCAGGTCGCGCTGCGAGAACGCGGTGAGGATGACACACGGCGCGACCCGTTCACCCACAATGGTGGAAGCCGCCTCGATGCCGTCCATCTTGGGCATCTTCACGTCGAGGATGACCAGGTCGGGCTTGAGCTCGCTGGCCAGCCGCACGGCCTCCTCGCCGTCCGCGGCCTGGCCGGCCACCTCGTAGCCCTCCTCGCTGAGCATCTCCACGAGATCGAGCCGGATGAGCGCCTCATCCTCCGCAACGAGCACTCGCCGCTGCACACGGGCCTCGGTAGCCACCTCGGTCACCGGGGTCCTCCTCGCTGTTGGGTGCTGCAAACACACACGAAAGCCGAAACAGCAGCGTACCGGCCCCACCACCCCAACGGCGCGATCAAGAGCGTTATCCCCCGCACACCACCCACCCGCAGTGGCCCGGGGCTGATCGCGTAAAGTGCGTCGCCAAGCCCCCGTAGCCCAATCGGCAGAGGCAGCGGACTCAAAATCCGTCCAGTGTGCGTTCGAGTCGCACCGGGGGCACACCGTCTGAACAGGCGTTACAGCTGAATAGAGATCAACTCAGTTGATCAATGGGTGCTGCCGTGGGTGCGAGTACGCTCACGGCTATGGCTCGTTCACGCCCTGATGACCGCGAACGCGGTCGGATCGAAGAGCGTGGCGGATCGCTCCGAGTGGTCGTCTACGCAGGGCTCGATCCCGTCACCGGCAAGCGCGTGTACCTCCGCGAAACGATCTCCGGAACCACCAAAACCTCTTACAAGAAGGCAAATTCGGTCCTCGGCAAGTTCTTGGCCCAGGTCGACGAACAGCGTTCGGTCAGCTCGTCCGTGACGCTCGCATACGCCATCGACGAGTGGATGCGAACGAGCGAACTTGAAGACAGCACAAGGAAAACGTACGAGGGCTACATCAAGCGCACGATCTTGCCCGTGCTCGGCTCGCTGGCCGCCAAGGAGGTAGACGCCCGGGCTCTCGAAAGCTTCTACACCGAACTACGCCGCTGCCGCACCCGTTGCGACGGCAAGCCGTTCATCGAGAAGCACAGCACGAAGGACGAGCACGACTGTGTAGCCGAAGAATGCAAGCCGCACACCTGCAAGCCCATGGCCGCATCGACCGTCCGCCAGATCCACTCGATCATCAGCGGCGCCCTCGCTGCCGCCGAACGCTGGGGCTGGATCACCAGCAATCCAGCCAAAATCGCCCGCCGCCCCAAGCAAAAACGCCCCGAACCCGATCCCCCGACATCCGCTGAAGCCGCCCGACTAGTCGAAGAGGCCTTCGAGATGGACGAAGACTGGGGCGTACTGGTCTGGCTCGCCATGACGACCGGCATGCGACGCGGCGAACTCTGCGGCCTCCGCTTCTCCCGCATCGACTTGGACGCTGAAGTCATCGATGTCCGCCGGAACTGGGTCCTTGGCAAGGAGAAGGACACCAAAACTCACCAGATCCGCCGAATCGCCCTCGACTCCGAAACAGTGACGCTGCTCCGACAGCACCGCGAACGCGTCGCAGCCCGCATGCGCTCAGTCGACCAAGAATTCAGCGAAGACCTGTTCGTCTTCACAGGCACCCAGACACGCGGTCACACCGAGCCGTATCCGCCCAACGCGGTAACCCAGCGGTACAGAGACATGGCAACCCGCCTCAACATAGACACGCATCTACACGCTCTGCGCCACTACAGCGCTACCGAACTACTGACCGCCGGTATAGACCTCCCCACCGTAGCCGGACGACTTGGCCACGGCGGAGGCGGAGCTACAACGCTGCGCGTGTACGCAGCATGGGTAGCTGCATCGGACAGGAAGGCCGCTGAAATCCTAGGCTCCCGGATGCCCAAACGTCATCGTTGAAATTACTTGCCCAAATGCCTCGACACAGCAGGGACCCTTCACAACACTCGCCGACTCGCTCCAACGCGATCGCGAGCGTACTCTCTGTCTCCTGCCGAAGGAGGCGCTCATAAGCTTCGACGACGACCGCCGACGACTTGCAGGGAAGTACGATCCCAATCATCGTTACACAAACTTCGGCGCTACCCTCCAATCCATCGATGTAGACGGATTTCGCGGCGTCAACAACCTGAAGCTTGAATTCGCGTCACCAATTACCGCATTTTGCGGACTCAACGGCACAGGAAAGAGTACGATAGCCCAACTAATAGCGTGCGCATTCCGCAATCCAACCACCGCTGCCCTAAGGCGCTACTACGTCAAAGATTTCTTCCCAGTTTCAGCGGCGGATCCAACTCCATTCAGCGAAGACGCAAGCGCGATCTACACGTACACCGTTGAGCGAGGAGCGGATGCTCAACAAGTGACAGTAAAACGAGCACAAAAGGAGTGGTCGGGATACAAAATACAGCCGGAGCGCGCTTGCTACTACGTAGGCTTTACACAGTTTATTCCAAAGGTTGAGCGCCGCGACTTTTCCATTTATCGCGGCCATTTGGCTCAGCTTGGCGAGAACAGACCGCTGGACGAAACCACCGCAATAAAAATTTCCTCAATACTCGGCATCGCCTACAGTTCACTCTCTTTTCGCGAGCTCCGCCATGGCAAGCGGGCCGCAGAACTTGCCACCGCGACAACGAATGGGATTACCTACTCCGAAAACAACATGGGCTTCGGAGAAGGGCGAGTTGTCTACATGGTAAGAAGCATGGAGGAAGCACCCGCCCAAAGCCTGTTCGTTCTCGAAGAGCCGGAGACCTCGCTACACGGAGAAGCGCAGGTACGCCTCGCAGAGTACCTTGTCGACGCGTGCGCACGCCGAGGGCACCAGATCGTTCTCACCACCCACAGCGCGGCAATACTCCAGAGACTACCATCGGCCGCAATCGTTTATCTACGCAGAGAGCCTGAATCGCGCAGGCTCGAAGCATTTCCCGGCCTGCCGGCCTATCAAATAGATGCCTACTTGCGTGGAGTGGGAGCGAAAAAAGATCGCACAATATGCGTTGAAGACAGCTTCGCTAAAACTCTCGTTTGCGAGATCCTACGCCAATACGCCCGGAACCTACTGGCCGGATCGTCGGTCATCCCTATAGGAAGCAGAGACGAAGTGCACTCTGCGGTACAAGTGCTCACCGCAGCGGGAGTAAAAGCAGCCGGGGTAACCGACGCCGACGCGGGTCACACAGGTGTCGATTCAACCATGAGCCTACCCGGCGAGATACCACCCGAATTGCAAGTTTTCGAAAACGAATCTGTACAACAGTTTGTCTGTCAACAGTATTCAGTTGATGTCAAGGGTGTCCTCATACAGTGTCACGACCACCACGAAATTCCAGGGAGGCTGGCGGCCGAAGCATACATTCTTAAAGACGTAATCAACACCGAAGCCTGCCGCGTCTGGGTCGAATCGCAAGGCGAGAAGCTATTCATACCGCTAATAGAGTTCTTGGACAAAACCCTGCTATAGCCTACTCCCGCTTCCCTGCTTGAACCATGCCTGCCAAGTAGTCCGTAGGCTGCCGCCGTGACTGAGTCACACGGCTCATGGAAAACATACGGCGAGCGGCTCGTCTACGACAACCGATGGGTCCGACTTGGACTCGTAGACGTCGAGGCTCCGAACGGGGAACGCTGGGACTACCACGTTGTCCACCTGGCACCGATCGCCATAGGACTGATCGTCAACGAGAACGACGAAGTTCTGATGCTGTGGCGCTACCGGTTCGCCACCGAGCAGTGGGGGTATGAGCTGCTGGGCGGCCTTGTCGAGGAGGGAGAGCCGCCTGCAGCGACGGCGGCCCGTGAGGTCGAGGAAGAGAGCGGCTGGCGGCCGGTTGGTGAACCAGAGCACTTGATCGGGTTCGAACCGTTGCCGGGTCAGGTAACGGCGAAGACGGACGTGTACTTGTGGCGGCAGGCAGAGAAGGTCGGCGAGCCGACGGACACTGAGGAAGTTGGCCGCTTGGAATGGGTCCCGCTGAGCCGCATCCCAGAGTTGGCTCTACAGCAGCAGATCCTGGGTGCGGGGGCGCTGGTTCCGTTGCTGTACTACCTGGCCTCACGCAACACTGACGCTGCCGGGCAGGATTAGGCCGCTGAGTCGCCGCCGCTGTCGGTCGGACTTGATCTGGTTGGCGAACCGCTTGGCCTCGCGGGCATACGCAAGCGCGGCGTCACGGTCACCGGCAGCGGCGTAGGCGAACGCAAGATCAACCAGCATGCCCGTCTTGGCGCGCACGAACTCCTTAGGCAGACGCGGCAACGAGTGACTGAGTTGGTCGATCGCGTCAGGCTCGCCAAGGCGAGCAAGTGCATGACCACGCCACCGGGCCAGATGCGCGTCGGCGAGAAACAGATACGGCAGCGCCGGGTCTACGGGATCAGGCGGCACAAGCGCGTCTGCGGCATCGAACGCCCGGAACGCGTCGTCACGTCGCCCGGCTGCTGCGAGCCCCTCTCCGTGGGCGGCAGCCAGCCAAGCGCGAAGCAACGGCGGCGCGGAGTGCTCGGCGACCGCCCGCGCGGCAGAAAGCAACTCGACCGCGCCAGTGATCTCGCCAAGGTCGATGAGGATGAACGCCTGCTGCGCGGTCGCGTGGGCTAGCAATGTCGGCCAGTGCTGCAAGTGGCGGCGCACGGTCTGGGCGCTGCCACGGAAGCCTTGTGCGGTGATCTCGGCATGCAACGCCGCGGCGTTGACGCAGCCTTCTGCCCAGCGTTTCTTCAGGTAGGGCATAAAGGTGTTGAGGATCGTGCTACGCTGGACGCCGGTGCTGATCAGCTCCATCGACGGTGCCGCGGGCGTAGCGGCGTACTGTTTTTCGATCAAGGTTGAGTTCTCGGGCGATCGCGCTGATGGTCCAGCCTCGAGCCATCATCTGCTGGATCAGTGGCTGCTGCTCGGCGATCCGTTGAGCCAACAGCCCATGTGGTGGCTCGAACTCCGGAGTGGGCAGGGTCGGCATCTGCTCTACGGGTTGTTCTCGCAGGCTGGACTTGTTGCGGCCCAGCACCTTTCGACGGCTGACGACAGGTTGGCCAGCAGGTGCCGGCGATCGGCCACCTGGGTCGTATTCGGAGCGCCGCGGCGGCCGCCGTCTGCGAAGTAGCTTGCGCGGTCTCGGTAGATCACCTCGATACCGGGATGCTGTTCCAACCACGCGGCCAAGGCATCAGAAGTGGCCTCCGGCAACAAGTCCACCGGACGATGACTGGCCATATCCACCACGATAGGCCCGTACCTACGCCTTTGGGGAACGCCCATTCATCGACCCCGATCACCGCAAGTGGCCCGATCTCGTTCTCGGGCAACGCACGGATGATGCGCAGCAACGTCATCCTGCTGACCGCGTTGGCGATCCCCTTGCATAACCGCGATCCTGGGCGACCGCCCAGCGCCAGCGCGATGCGCCGTAGCACGTCCTGTAACTGCACACTGCGACGTCCATAACGGACAGTCAGACCATCCACCTGCTCGGCGAAGATGCGCTGTGGGCACTGGTCGTTGCCGCAGAAGAACCTGCGGACTTCCAAGCGCAATGTCGTCTCTTGTCCCGACACAGCCCGATCAGCCACACGTCAGAGGTAGCGGCTGTGCACCCTGTTCGACGTGCCCTCGCATCGCGGGCATGACGCGACCGGTGCAGTGGTAGTGGCATCTATCGCGATCGACGCTCCGGCCCAACTGACGTTCGTGACGCGCACAGTGGATAAGTGTGGGAACAGCAAGGCGAATACATCAGCCGCGAGCACACACCATGATCAACTATAGAGACCGTGAGGTCTTCGGGGGTCGGGTCGTTGCCGGGCTGTCTCTCTCGCACAGCAATGGTCCGACCGAGGGCAACGTGCCGAGGGCAACGTGAACCGGTTGAAGCTGATCAAGCGGGCTATGTTCGGCCGGGCGAACTTCGACCTGCTCCGCCGTCGCGTCCTGCACCGCACATGACCAACACCCGCCATCACCGAAACCGTGCCAGAACCAGAGTCAACTAGCGCCATCACGGCTGGCAGGATCGTGGAGTTCAAGCCTTGTTGCTCGAGTTTGGAGATCGCGCCCATGACTTTCGCCAGTTCAGCGCGAACCTCCTGATTTGTGACACTGATGCCAGTACCGCGCGCCACAAGATAGACGCCTACCGTGTGGCGCAGCCCTTGGAGCGTCGCGTCCGGAACGACTGCCGTGTCAGCGATGTGCTCAACCTGCTGAGTCAACCCGTTGGGCAACAACGGAACACCGCTGCGCGGCGTGGCACGGAACAGCCAGATCGGGCCGGTTGCCGGGTAGCGCCAGCGTTGCACGTGCTCGGTCCAGTAGCCGGCTGTGCTCGTGGAGAGGGTCAGCTGGCCGCGGCGATGGTGGTGCAGGGACACGATTACGCCGTCCTGCCAGGCTCGGCGGATGTCCATCACGCGCCCTGCGAGATCGGTCGTGTGCAGTGCGGCGAGTTCAGCGCGCTCGGTGCCGCTGTCCGCTGCGAGACGAACGATCGACGCCCTCCAGCCCGGCGCCGAGGCCGCATGCCACCTGCGCCACTACCAACAGATCAGCTTGCCGTTGGTTCAGTAAGACCGCGGTCTGTCCGCGGTCCGAGGTACCGCGTCCAACCAAGATCAGATGCCTGTAAGGCTCAGCGTTGAACAGGATCGGTCCGCTTGAGGTAGGCGGCCGCGGTCTTGAAGTAGGGCAACCTAGCCCAGTTCTCCCAGTCTCCGATGATGTAGAGGCGACGTTTGGCCCGGCTGATGGCGACATTGAGCAGGTTCGGTTCGCTGGAAGCCCATCCGCGGGCGCCCACCCGGTCGGGCGCGCCGCCCAGCACGAGGATGACGATGTCAGCTTCCTTGCCTTGCGCAGTGTGCACAGTGCCGCCAGTCAGCCCTGTATATTGGCGGGTCCTGCGGGCGATCTGCCGGGCGACATCGCGGAACGGACCGATGACCATGACGTCTGACATGCGGAACTTGTGTGTGGCGAGGGTGCGGAGTAAATGGTCCAGTTCACGCCCCTCAGCAGGAATCCAGTTGCCCTGCGCGTCGCGGCTCTCGACATCAATCCAAATCGACGGTGGCAGGTCCGGATACGCCGCGGTGAACCGCTGTTGCGCGTCGCGCCCAATGCCGTTGATCATCAGGCCGCCGTAGGCGATCGAGTTGACAATGGTGAACATCGGGTGGTCGCAGCGCCGGTGAACCGTCAGGGGCACTCCCACCCACGTCTCGTCCCCGTCTCCGACGGGCAGCGTGGTGCCCAGCGAGGTGAGAGCATCCGCACGGACTTGGACGGAGGTTCCGTGGGTTGACCATTCCTCGCCGACGCCCAGCGTGTCGCGGATTGCGTCCTCAGCCGAAAACGGCAAAGTAACGATCGGTTTGAGTTGGAGGGGATCACCGACCACCACCGCGTGCTGGGTCCGCCACAGAGCCCCGACAGCGTTCTGGGGTGTGGCCTGTCCGGCTTCGTCGATGAGCAGCCAGCCCAACGATTCTGTGCCGACGTGGCCAAACAGCCGGGCGTAGGAGGCGAAGGTGGTTGAGACCACGGGCACGACGAAGAACAGGTTCTGCCAGGCGGCCAGGGCCGATTCGGCGTCCAGGTCCCTGGGAGCCTCACCGGTCACGAGGTCCATGGCAGCCTGCAGATTGCGGCGCATCTGGCCGGCGGCGTGCTGAAGAAAAGTCTTATGCAGAGCCAAAGCCGCGACAAACAGCTCTGTGCGGGCCTGGTTCCAACCGGCGTCCGTCCACAGCGCGGCCTTCTCTCGATGCTCGCGCTTGTTCCACCATCGCTCGTGGGGGTAGTGGTCGCTCAGGGGTGCGGCGTCTCGCTTGAGCTGTTTGTCGAGGGCCGCGATCTCGGTTTCACAGTCACGCAAAGACTTCTCGCTCGCGGTCTGGGCAAGGTGCGCTTCGGTCTCTGTGTCCTTCGCCTGTGCCACCTCGCGGTTGGCCGCCACGAGCGGTGGGTGGGTGATCGTGGGCTTGGGCACTCCGGCGGCAAGGAGCCGTCGGATCGCATCCAGTTCGTGCTGGGCGCTGTCGATGTCCTGCTGCAGGGATGCGCGCTGACCGTGCGCGACGTCCAACTGGTGATGGGCATGAGCCAGGTCCTGCCGGGCCTCCTCCACCTGGGTAGCCAGCCACCGGTCCTTTCGCGTCCACGCGCGCCCGGCAGTGCCGAAGCTGATCAGCCGCTTCCACAGTCCCGGCCGGGAAGCCTGATGTGCAGCGCGGGTGTCCCATCGGCGGCTCGACTCCGCCGTCCACGTACCAACGATCCGCTCGGCGCTGGCCAACGGCCCGGCAACGAAGCGCAGCAACTCGGCAGTGCGCTGCCGCACCAACTGCTCGGCGATCTCCCCGCGCTGACGGGCAGCCTGCTCGGCCTCGGCCTGTTGGCGCAGCGCGATCCGCTCGGCCTCCGCCGCACGCTCACGCTGGATACCGACCGCGGCCTCGCGCTGCGCGGTCGCCTTCTCGACCCGCTTCACCGCCTGCGCAACCCGCTCACGCAGGTCGTCCAGTGTGTCGCGCAAGTGCTCGCGACGCTGGAACGCCTGGTACACCCTCATGCGCTCAGCGCGGATCGCTTTCACACGCGCTTCGGCATCCCGGAAGGCGTCCACGGCATCGGACCACGGCCGGGGTGTGCCGCCGCCGTCCGCGTAGGTCTTCAGTGCCTCGTTCAGGCCGAACCAGGCGTCGTCATCGTTGGGCTGGTTGGGTGTGTGGTACCAGAACGCGCTGGTGAACCGGCGGCGGTTGGCCTTGTTGCCCAGCCGGGCCGCGACCAATGCCCAGCCTTGTTCACTGGCCTGGGCCGGTTGCCGGACATGCCCGTCGGATTCCGGGGCCAACAACGCGGTGGCGATCTCAGGGAAGTAGTCGAGGGTTGCTGCCTGGTCGTGCCATGAGCTGTCGATGGCCTCGGCGGCAGGGATCTCGTCGGTGATGTTCTGCACGGCGGTGTTGTTCGCCGACGCCACCACGATCTCGAACCCGGTCAGCTCGGGCCTCAACGGGCTGACCACCCGCGTGTATTTACCGGTCTTCCAGCGCCGTTGTTCACCGGTGAAGGCCTCGTCCGGGTCTGACAGTGTCGCCAGCCGGGTGGCGCGCTGCACGATCAGGGCTGCGATCAGGTCACGCAGCATCGTCGTCTTTCCCGTGCCCGGCGGCCCGTTCACGCCCATGACGCCAGCACCAGTCATGCCGAAGGCGGTGTTGACTGCCAACTGCTGGTTCAGTGCGAGCGCGTGCGCGGGCCGGCTGGGCCACCGGCCCGCAGGCACCCGGTCCGGTGCGGTGCGCTCGACGACCGTGCTGATCGCCTCGCGCACGTCGACGCGATCAGTCTTGGAGATCTCGTCGTCCGGGGTGAGATAGGCGCGCAGTGCGGTGCCGATGTCTCCCATGGCGATGCGCTCCGCCACGTGTTCGAGGTCGTCCATGATGAGGCTGTTGAGGAAATCGGTGCCACCAGGCTCGTCCGCTTTGCGCCGGGCCACGAACTGACTGCTGATGCGGATCTGCGTGCACGACACCAGTTCGCCCATCCCGGTAGCGCCTACGGCGAGGTCCAGGCATTCGAGCACCGCGTCGAGGTCGAGGACGCGGCCGTCCTGTTGCGAGGACCCATCCTGGTGCTCATTGGTGACAAGTTCGCGCCATGCCTCACGGAAATCGACGGTGGCATCGCGAAATCCCGAGAGCCAGTCCCGTCCGACCTGGCCTTCCCGCGACGCCTGACCGGTCGCCCAAGCGCAACTGGAGAGCACCTCGGTGTCTACGACAGCACGTCCGTCCTCGCCCACAGCGAACGCGGCAAGCGCACTTTCTCCAGGTGGGCGTTCGTTATAGCTGCCCGCAACAGCAGGAAAGACTCGCGAGAGCACATCAAACATCTCTTCCAGCCGAAAGACGCCCAGATAGACGACATGCCGCCACGCTTGGTTCTCTTCCAGCTTCCACCTAGCAAGTTGATGTTCTGGCTCCCACGGCAACGGCGCGCCAGGCCGGACACCAAACACCTGTTGCTGACTGTCGACCGGATCCACCTTCTGCGGATTGAACAACTCCACCGTCCGCCAGAACCGCACAATCTCAGCTCGCCGAACGTCCAGCCCGGGTTCCGCCGCCAGCTTCGACCGACGACCCAGTTGCTTCATAGAACCCAAGTTCCTCGCGCGTCCCATCGCGTCACCAACTCTCTGACATACCACGGACGTGACCTCAAGGATCGACACCGCCCGCCGTTCTGGACATCGACGCCGCTCAGGCCACTCCGTGGCCGCCACCTGTCACCAGAAGCTGAAAGATCCTCACCGCGACTCGAACACGGACGCCGGTGTACCAGGCTTCCATGGCGAATCGTCACCGAAAGGGCGTTCGGCTGCCCCGTCGCCGCCGAGCCCAACAGGATGTTCTCCGCGCGGGCTACCACATCACTGGTGACCGCCCTCGGAGATCACTTCAGCCAGTTCCTCGTCCGACAGCGCCGTCCGAGGATGATCGTCCCCACTGTCTGTGGAGTATCCCGGCCGTTGACTTCGGGTCATGCCCTCTCCCTGGCAATCCGCAGCGGTCCCCCATCGTCACGACTCGGTTTTAGGCAGCCGTCCCCGCGCTCCCCCCACCGAATCCCAAGATTTTTCGCACACCTGGATCCGTCTTCGGCACGGAGGGAGTCACCCAAGCCCCGCCGAGAAACCCAGCGAACACAGCAAAACCCGACGCCCCCGCCGGAGACCACCACCATGCCCACCTCGCCACCAACACACCCGGACGAGCACTTCGCCGTCCGCACCGCCCTGGTCCTGCTGTTCTCCCTGTTCATCGCCATCGGTGCCGGACAACCTCGGCGCGGTCGCGGTCGGTGACTCTCCGCAAGACGTCCCCTTCGGGGTAATGTCAGCATCGATCCGGGCGACAAATCTACCCTCTGGTGCAGCGACGGCGACGCATTTCGACGTCACCAGCCCGGGATCGCCTGTCTGGCAAGGGCATCCGTGGACGCGCGTGTCGACACTGGGCAGCTCGATACATGACGATGCCGGAAAACGTTGTGCCGTAACAGACCCAGGCGATGCTGGTGGCACGAATGGAGTGTGCTGTCAGCTGCCGTGGTGTGGTTGTGGCACGGGGTGCACGACCCAGCCTGTGCCGGCGTGTCGCGGGAAGGCGGAGCTGTCCGCCTTCCCGCGCAAGGACATTCGCCTCAGCCGAGCACTGATCGTTCGACATAGCCCCAACGTCGGGCATGCGGGACGTAGACCTTCACCCAATGGCCGTTCGATCGGGTGCGCGCGCTGACGTCGACGTGCCACCCTGCCTGCACGTTGCCGATCACGAAGTTGACGTCATCGCGCAGCGTGGCGTCACGGCGCACCGCCAGGTCTGGCTGGACGATCGCGGCCGCCGGGATGGTGAAGCTGACCGGGCGCCAGCCCGATGTGGTCTGGTTGCTGCGTCCTTCCCGGATCCGGTCGGGGATCGCTCGGCCGGCCGGGTAGCCGCCCTGCTTGACCGATACGCCGATGCACTCCCGGCGGGTGAAGCCCCACCACGGGAAGATCTTGTGCGCGCGGGCCGAGTACGACACGACCGCCCAGTCGGCGTTGACGTTGTAGCGCCAGATCAGCGTGTGCCCGGCCGGAATGGTGAAGGTGCTGTTGGCCGTGACCCCGTCCTTGGGATAGTTGAGGTACACCGTGCAACTGTCCTTGGCGGTGTACTGCACGAACAGCCCAGGTCCTGACGCCGCCGCCTGGGCGGCGCCACCAGCATCGGTGGGCGCGGCGAACACCGGTGGCGCCAGGCTCAGCAGGGCCAGGGCGAGAATGATCACGGCGCGCGTGACGGTACGTATCACGGCTTTCCTTTCATGGTGGTGCTTCGTGGGAAGTGACGCCGGGAGCGGTCAGAATTGGGGTGCGCCCGTGTCCGGGTCGTTGTAGGTCGGGATCACTGCGTTGGTGGTTGGATCGCGCATGGTCAGGCATTCCGGTCGCACGAAGCCCCAGCCGTACGTCGCGTCGCGCACGACCGCGGCTTTGCCATCGAGGGTCACAAACCGGTAGTCGACCTGCTTCGATTCGCCGCCGGCGCGGTAGGTCTGATCGGCCGGATCACGCAGGGAGCCGTGCTGGAAGTCGGTTCCCGTGAAATAGTTGTAGTACAGTCGGCAATCTTTTCCGGCGTCCGCGTTGATTGTGGTCGGTGCACCGCTGGTTCCCTTGGTGCCCGCTGGCGCACTGAACCTCTTGCCCACGTGAGTACGCTGCCACATGTGATTCGCCGTCGCGGCCGAGCAGCTGCTCTTCGCGCTGCCCATGCGCGCACCACGAGCGCTGCGATGAAGCCATCCGCACATATTGGTTCCGGCGCCGGTCAACCGGCCGTAATAGTGGCCCTTGAAACGGCCACCGACCTGTGTGAACGTGGAGCCGGTCATGATTCGGCCGAGGTAGTAGCCGAATGGTTTGTTGGTGATACGGGCGCCGGCCCCAGGCTCGTCCAGGCCGTTGTTCGGGCTGGGGATATCTCCGTCGGTGGTGAGGTAGCTCGGATTGGCTACCGCGGCAGGCGCAGCAGCGAAAGTGGACGCACCGAAAGCGAGCGTCGCTGCGATAGTGGTACACACAATGCGGCGTCGACTAGACGGCGACTCGGCATTCGATCGGCGGGAGGTTGTCACCAACACCGCATCTCTCCTTCGCACGTAGGAAGCGGTAGCGGAGGCAACGGCTAGGCGATGTCGCACCGCCTGCCGTGCCGGGACGGCACCACTATGACATCCGGAAGATCACACATGCATCAATTTCACGCCTAGAAAAGCTGCGAAATATTTCATGCTTCCTACCTGCTGAAACACGATTGATCCCCTCCTGAAGGAAGGACTTGAAATGAGTGAAAAGAGTGATCAGACAGGCCGCCCAGTCGCCACCCGCGGAGGCATACCACCTCGCACTCCGCTGGAATCGATGCTCACCGAGAAAGGCATGACACAACAGCAATTCAAAACCGCGCTCGCTCGGCACGGGGTCGAGCTGTCCGATGCAACCATCAGTCGAACCGTCTCCGGCGAACGAAAATTGAAGCCTAAGGAGCTGCACGCAGCACGCAAAGTGTTCAACCTACCTCCCGACGAATCACTGGATCAATTGACACCCGCCGAGCACGTTTCCGGAGTCGGCAACACGGAACTCGACTCGACAAGATCCACTACGAGACCGTCGAGCCACGAGCGCCTTCGCCTACACCCATTTATCACCGGCATCGCCGCGGGCGTCGTTGTTCTCGCCACTGTCACGGCCGTCATCACCACGTTGCTCTCGCACTCGGCCGATGACAGCACTCAATCCACCTCGCCACGCCCCGTCGGCAACAACAATGACGCCTCGACCCCAGTAGTGCCGCCCGGATGCCAGCAGTACGAGGTCGCGGCAAAGGATCTCGCTCTCCGCGATGAATACGGTTCGCCACTTGTCGAACTGGCTCGCGGCACCAAGGTCACCGTCACCAACGAGCGACATCCCCGCGGCTTGCCGTACTGGCAAGTGACGACGGAAACGGGCCAGACGAACTGGGTAGACCATCGCTATTTGAAACCCGCATGCTGAGACCTCGACACACGACGCCCACCCCGCCGACTCAACCACGTTGACCATCTGCACACCACACGGGTCGACGTACGTTACCCACCGACGTTGTGCGGTCGGGCTCCTTGCGTCGTCGTTCCGACATCGGTTCCCCTAGAGAGCCGAGCCGCAGCGGGAAAAAATGAAGTTCCTTCGACTCGACACACGCGTGGATCGCGATCCTCTCGGCCGTATCGCCGTTCTCTTGAAGGACATCCACCTGTTCCCAAAACAGGACGCGCCACGCTGGAAGCCGCAGCAGCAAACTCGGACCTTGTATGTGCAGACCGATAGCCAGGATGTCGGGCCACTGCCCGGATTTCTAGCCGAGATGGACCTGGGTCCCACAGTGGCCTTCCTGGCCCAGATGGACAAGGCCGCGGCCGCGAAGCTCATCCAGCAGCTGCCTCCAGACAAGGCCATGGCCGTGATGAACGCGATGGCCAAGGAGGAGCCGGTGAAGCCGCAGGCACTGGTCACGAAAGGACGCCGGTGGCAGCCAGGCGGGCGGCCGCAAGCGCAAGACCGAGGGAGGACGGCTCGCCGAGCGGACCGCATCTCAAGCCGGTCTGAGGCACTACCAACGACCAGCGCCCCACCTTTGAATTCGCAGGTGGGGCGCTGGGGCTATCGGCAGAACTACGCAGTGCCCGCCTCGGTGGCGGGCAGCTGGCGCCGTTCCTGGATCGCCGCCAGCGTGGCCTCGCGGCGCGCAGGGGAGATCATCGCCCAGCCCGAGTCAACCTCTTGGCACAGCAGCGAAACCGCCATCATCACGGCCACGAGCGCGTTGACGGCGTTCACCTGGTCGGGCGCGACGACGGCGTGGGCCGTGGCGTGGCGGCTGAACCAGGTAGGCAGAGGGTCCTGCTTGTGCGGCCACCACTCGGCGAGCGCGAGCGGTACGGGCATCAAGGCCGTGACTTCCCGCACCGCCAAGAGCAGTTTCAGCGGGAAGACCTTCTCCCGGGCCATCTGCTCGACGTGCTCCTTGGCCACCCGGTAGTACATCTGCTTGCTGTTTTGCACCATCGGCGAGAACAACTTCCGCAGCAGGTAGTCGATCAGGTTCCCGGCCGACGACTGAGCCGGCGAGATCAAGCCCTGTCGGAGGGCGGTGACGGACTGCTGGGCCACCTCGATCATCTGCCGGTGGGCGGCGGTCGCCTTGTTCGTCGTCGACAACAGGTCGAGCATCTTCTGGCAGTGATCCAGGATGACGAGGGTCCGGGACGCCAGGATGCCGCGAAGTGTTTCCTCGGTCGCGGAGGCGCCGCTCAGGACGAGCAGCTCGACGGTCTCGGGATCAGGCGCCCAAGCCAGCGGAATGCCTGTGCGGAGTGACAGCCGGGCGGCCATCGGGAACGTCCAAGGCAGGGGATCGTCCCCCTGGCCCAGATTCCAGTTCGGCGGGGCCGCTTGGCGGTGGAGCTGGACTGCGCCTTTCCCAGCTTTTTCCACCGTCTTCTCAAGCCAGGCCATGGCCTTGCGGGACGTGTCGCGCAGCGATTTCCGGGCCTGCTCAAACGTGGCCGCTTGGGCTTCCTGGCGCTCCAGCTGACGAGTAGCAGCCTGCTTCATAAGCCGCCGAACAACTTCGACAGTCGGCGAAATGTGGTCTTCCACCGGAGCAGGGTATGCGTCCGGATAGTCTGGCCGCATACCAATTCGCCGTCATCGAGGGAGGTTGCCCTAGATTCCGAGTCGGACGCACCAGCCTGGCGCCATTGGTCCGTCATGCCGACGATGATGTCGGCCTCGCTGCGGTCCGAAGGGAACGTTGCCGAGCTGGGCCAGCTCATCGTAAATGCGGTCCGCAGTGCGCGGTGGCCGCTCGCGGCAGAAGCGGCCGGCTGCCCGTGGATGCCGACAGCAAGAACCAAGCCCTCGCCGAGGCCCGGGAGGCGTTCGAGGCGCTGCGGGTAATTTCCCAGCACACCAACGTCAAGCTGCACGTGGTCGCCATAGTCGACGTTACAGACAGCGCCGCCGCTGCCCGACGACCTGGTCGAGGCCGTGCTGGCGCGCTACACCGGTCCGCGCTCGACCGCGCCTTCGAGCACTCCGACAAGTAGGTCCGGACAGCCGGCCTCCGGTTGTTCGGACCTACTTGTCGGAGCCCAGCTCAGCGTTCTCTTGGGACTCTTGAGGTGTTGGGCACTGTTGCAGTACACACGATTGGACAATCGTGCACGACATGGTCGCTCGGGGTGTAGTGCACGGTGTCAGCGATCGTTGCCTTCTCGTCGAACTGTCCAATATGGATATTCGCGCAGCATTTCGTCGGGTACAGAGCCATCGGCGATCAGGGCGTCCACGACGTCGGTCCGATCAAATGGACGGGCTCCAGGTGTTGTGCGACCACGTCGCGGTCCCTCAAACAGCAGCTGCTTGATGCCCTGCAAGAACTCCAGCTTGCTTCTCGTGAAGTGCCTACTTTGCGGCTTCGGTGGACTCGTGAGACTGGTCGTCGTCGGAGTGGTCAAGGCCGTCGAGCTGCTGTTGGACGCGTTCGGCGTCGGTGTTGCGGCCTTGTTCTCGGTACAGCGTCAGCGCTTCCCGCCACACCACGCGGGCCTGGTCGTACTGCCCAAGTGCGACGTGCGGGTGGCCGAGGCGGTCGAGTGTGTCGGCAACGTCGTAAATGTTGCCAAGGTTGCGGAATAGGGCGAGGGCCTGCTGGTAGTGGCGGATGGCCTGGTGGTGGTCGCCGGTGCGGTGGTCGATGAAGCCCAGACTGTCCAGGGCGTATGCCTCGCCGCCGTCGGGGTCGTGGTGGTGTCGATGCAGAGTGAGGGCGGCCTGGCAGTGCCCGCGGGCGGCGTCGTACTCGCCAAGACGGGCGGCGTACCAGCCGACCAGGTTGAGCGCCTTAGCTTCCAGCACTTGATTGTCAGTGGTGCGGTAGAGGTCCAGGGATTGTTGGGCGTGGATTAGGGCCTCGCGATCGTCCCCTCGCCGCTGGCACGACATCGAGAACTCGTAGTGGGTGTGGGCTTGTTGGAGGATGTCGCAGTGGTGTTGTGCCAGGGCGAGTGCCTGGTCGAGGTGCTTGGAGGCCTGCTCGTGCTGGCCCAGCCGAGAGTGGGCGCGTCCGAGGTAGCGGTGGGCGCTGATGCGGGGGACGAAATCCATCAGGTGCTCGGCAGCGTTTAGCGCCGCCTGCCACACTGTCAGGTCGTCGTGGCGGTGTCCCCGCCGCCAGTGGAAGACGGTCAAGTTCCAGGCGAGGTGCACGGCTGAGTGGTGACGGTGGTGGATAACGGCCATGTGTTGGGCGGCGAGCAGGTGAGGGTGTTCGGCCTCCAGCCATGCCATCGCGGCCGGCTGGTCGGGCAGCGGGTGTGGTCGCCCTTCGGGCGCATGCCGATCCGGCCGGATCGGCACGTCGTAGGGGGCCAGGAGGCGGTGGGCGGTGCGGGCGGTGTGCAGGTAGAAGTCGACCACCCGTTCCAGCGCCGCGGTCCGTACTGGTTCGAGGAACGTGGTGTGGGCGTGGGTGGTGGCGTAGGCGCGGACGAGATCGTGCATCGAGTACCGGCCGCCCGGGGCGCAGTCGATCAGGGATGCATCGGCCAGTTCACGCAGCACCGCGTGCGTCTCCCGCGCTGGCAGGCCGGTGAGGCTGGCGACGGCGGGCAGGCCGATGTCGGGTCCGGGAGCGATACCCAATAAGCCAAACACAGTGCGCTGCAGGTCGGTGAGCCGGCGCAGGGACCAGGACAGCACTGCCGGGAGGCTCGCTGACGGGTCGTCGGAGTCCAGGGCGTCCAGACCGAGGCCGCGCAGTGCTGCGACGGTCTCGGCCAATGGCAGGTGAGGTTCGGCGGCGGCGCGGGCGGCGATCAGCCCGAGCGCTAACGGGAATCCCCCGCACAGTGCGATCAGGTCCGCGACCGCCTCCTTGGCGGCTGTCACGCGGTCTTGGCCGAGGGCGGCGGCCAGCAGGCCGCGGGACTCGGCGTCAGTGAGGACGTCTAGGTGCAGGGGGCGGGCGCCGTGGCGGGTGAGCAGCGCCGGGAGCCGGTTGCGGCTCGTGATCAGCACGGTGCACGTGGCGGTGCCGGGCAGTAGCGGGATGACTTGGTCGGTGGTGGCGGCGTTGTCCAGCACGATCAGCATCCGCTTGTCCGCGATCTTGCTGCGGTAAAGCGCGGCCTGAGCGTCCAGTTCGGACGGCTGGTGGTCGCGGCCGACCCCGAGGGCTTCTAGAAACCCGCGCAACGCATCCCCCGGGGTGGTCGGTAGGCCGGTGGGGCTGAAGCCGCGCAGGTCTGCGAACAACTGGCCGTCGGGGAATCGGTCGAGGTGGCGCTGGGCCCAGGTCAGAGCGAGCCAGGTCTTGCCGATCCCGCCGGAACCACCGATCGTGGAGATCACCACCGTCGGGCCGTCCGGTTGTACAAGTGTGTCTGCTGCATAGGCGGCCAAGGTTCCCTCGAGGATATGCAATTCGGTGGTCCGCCCGACGAAGGTGCCCGGGGGCAGGGGCAGTTGGCGCGGCATGACCCGACCTGGCCTCGGGTGGAGGTGTATGTCGCCGTGGACAACGCCAGCTTGGACGACGTTGTGGATCGAGCTGGCGGCCAACTCGTTGCTGATCTCCCGATTCTCGTCGGCCGCAGGCTCCCGCGTGGTGTCTGGCCCGGATGTCGCCACGTGTGCACCTCCCGAGCACGTTGGCTTCCGCCCCAGGATCCACCGGTACTGCATCACTCCCGTGCGAACATGCCGATATTCACCCAGTCGCCGTTGGACTCTTCGCCCCGGAGTCGCCGAACGCTCAAAGGACCAGACCCAACTTCGGCGTGGCGGCTCGTACTCCCGGCCGTGTCAGCAACACCTGTTGCGCACCACCTATGGGCCCCAACCAGGACTTCGGGAACGGTCGAACAAACATTCCCGAGCGAACCGAACCGTTGTCCTGCTTGTCCGCAAGGGTCGACTGGACAGGACAAATGTTGAAGTCGTCAACCGGTCGGGTCATACCGCCCCGGACGGCCTCAGGTACCTCCCACTTGACTGAAGAAGTTCGGCGCATGGTCTTCGCCGTTGAGGGGGACGTGCACGCTGCGGGGACGTCCGCGGACCTCGGCTCCTGCCGCCAAGCAGTGTCGAGCCTCCGAACTCGACGAGGTGGCGCTGCGGTCCCGCCATAACGCGCCGGGCGATCGGACATGGCGGGACACTCGTGGATGGTCCGGTGCTGCTAGAGCCTGGAGCGGCGTCCTGCAGTGGTCAGCGACCAACCGGCAACGGCTCCTGCACCTGCTGCAGGGAAATCTCCCGGCCTGAGTGCCTTCCTTCAGACCGACAAAGCCTGCCATCGCCGAACCAGCCCGCGACCCCCGCTTCCGATCCCAAGGATCACCACGCCAATTCCAAAACTCACCGGACCCCTCCCCAGGTGCCCGACGTCGCTCTTCCGAGCAGCACAAACCAGTTCGGCTCAACCCCCACAATGGGACATAGCCAACCAGCTGAAGTCTCCTACGCACTGGTCGAGCATGGTGTAAACCAACTGCCTGTCACCCAGCGCCTTCCAGAACCCCCAACACGGGACGGAGAGATCCGCCCCGCCTGCTATCCCGATCCCGAATTGATTTTCTGTTTCGGCGAAACTCTTTAGCTGCGCCATAGCAGAGCTTGCAAGTGGCCATCGGGGGTGTACGACCAGCCGATCATGCCGCCAGCGTTGTTGAGTGCGATGACGTGACCGCGAACGCCAGGAATTGCACCTACGTAGGTGATGTGACCGCGGTGGTCTCATCGCACCGCATAGGGGCTGCCGTCCATCGCCGCGGCGGTTCCGGCAATGCTCCCGGCGTCATTGATGTCTACCACGGGTGTGCTGAGCCAGGTTGACTCTGTATCCAGGATGGTGCCGTGGTTTCGCTGATCCCATCGCGCGGCGCGGATGACACCGTCGGGCCGGAAGACCATGCCAGCGATAACATCCACCTGGTTGATGGCGACCAGACCGATCTCGGTGTCCTCCGGGCTGGGCGCTTGGACCACGGTTATCGTGCCTGCGCGATCCCATCGCACAGCTGCCGCGACGGTGCTGCTCGCCCACGATCCGCCGATTACTGTGCCGCGGTTGTTCATCCCGCTCGCACTACTTCCAACGTAGCCTGGCAGGAGGTCCAACTCCTCGATGCGGCCGTCACGTCCCCAACGGACCGCGCGGCATCCGCCGTCTTGTTGGCAGGACGTGCCAGCGATGACGCCTTGGTCGTTGCTCGCGATCACGTCGCTGTTCGTGTGTCCGGGCAGGACTCCAAGGTCAGTCACATGACCTTGGATGTCCCAGCGCACCGCATGAGCATCGCCGTTGGTCATCCACGCCTGGCCCATCACGACGCCAGCGTCGTTGATGCCGCGGGCAAGACTGGTGGTACTGCCCGGCGGCAGGTCCAGCTCAGTGACGTGCCCACGACGATCCCATCGCACGGCACGTGTGTGTGTTCCTGATCTGTCGACAGCGCCGACCGCCACATCGTGGTTGTTGATTCCGGTGGCCGCACTGTTGTCGGTACCGGACGGCAGGTCTAGTTGTGTGGCGCGGCCATGATTGTCCCAGCGGACCGCGCGAACTGGCGGTCTATTGCCGAGCTGTACCGTCCCGAGCACGCTTCCCGCGTCGTTGATCGCGACAGTGTAACTGTCAGTAAAACCAGGGGGCGTCCCGAGGATGCCTGGCTGGGTGTCGGAAACAGCGTGAGCTGGCGCTGCCGCCGTCATCGTCATCATCGCCAGCCCTGCACACATGCAGCCGCTCAGTCTCGCGAACTTCGGATTCGATATACCACTCATCACTTTCCCTCTCACTTGGCCGATGTTCGCGTTCTCCGATACATGGAGACAGGGCCGAAAGACACTTCGGCACCCTCTACATGACAGTGGGATACTTCAGCCGACTGGCTGATCACACAATTGATCATGCTGTCCAGGCAACGCCCTTTCCTCGCATTAGCGTGACAGAGCTGGTGATCAGCGGTGAGGTACTCAGGTCGAAGGATAGGAAGCAGCCCGTCCAGCATCTCGACAGCCGATCGTCGTCGCGACGAGGCACCGATGACGGGCAAGGTTGTCCTGCGATCGTCGAACCGTGAGCTGCTGGGCGGCACGGTCAACCTCTACCCGGACCAGTCCCGGCACGTCGTGTCGCTGCCACCCGGCCGAGCCGTGGTGTTCACCGATGGGATGGATCGGCCGATACGCGTCGACGTACCGCTGGGGGAGGATCGCGAGCGCGTCCTGGCGGCCAGGTCAGTCACCGTGGCCGCAACGCGAAGCGTCGCGTGCGGAGCGGAGTGCCGTAACCGGCCATGCGTGCTACGTGAGGTCAACCGGGCGGCTCAACTGGCCGAGAACCCGCAGGTGGTGCTGTGGATCGAGTTGCTGACAGCGGCGCACCTGGTCGGCAGACCGGCCCCGCGTCCGGACCGATGGTGGCTCACGGAGCTGCGGACCGTGTCCGACCGCCGAACCCTGGAGTGCGCGGTGGCGCACCGCGTCCAGGCGGCGATCGACACCAGGTACGCCGGGCTGACGGCGTACTACCAGCCGGAGGCGCTGGCCGAGCACCTGGTCGCGGTGGCCCTGTGCGCGCTCGATGGGAAGCCGTCGCGGTGCGACGAGGCCGAGGTGTGGTGGCAGGCGGGCCGCCATCGCTGGGCCGACGTGCTGCGCGTGCTCAGATCGGCCGCGCCAGGCGATCCGCGTCACCCGGACACGGACGCGTGGGCGGCGCGCGGTCTCCGCCTCCGCGCCATGACCGCGGCGGGTCAGCTGGCGGAGCTGCGAGCCCACCCCGACCTCTGGCTGCCGCCCCGATCGGTCGTGACGGGCGATGGAGACCCGGTTGCGGTGGACGCGGCGCTGGACCGGCTGAGCCCGCCGGGCGACCACCGGATCCGGCTACTCGAAGCGACCCGGTTCCTCGACCTGACCACGGCCTGGCCGACCGCGGTGTTCGGCCAGACAAAGCGGAAGGCGGCCTGATGAGCGTCGACGGGGCATTCGAACCGAGCCAGGAGCTCGGCGAGCTCGGTCTGCCGGACAGCGTGGAATCGCCGGTGGGACCACGATTGGACGCCGACGAGGTGATCGACGCCGAGAAGGTGACTGATGCAGACGAGGCGTCTGACGTCGAAGAGGCCACCGATGTCGAGACCGGGGACAACGACAGCACCGAGGTCCGCACCGACGCCGACGCTGTGGACGAAGCCGAGCCGATCCGGTACGAGCACGCAGGGCGCGAGGACATCGGGGGGGCGGACGCTTGCACGGAGCCCGACGTTGAGCCCGAGGCCACCGACGACAAGCCCGTTGACGCCGATGCTGAGGCACAGGCCGCCGAGACTGATACCGAAGCCGCAGATGTCGAGGCCGCCGACGACTCGGTCGACCGCGAGTCGACCGCGACCAACGGGACCTCCGACGCCGACACTCCCGGCCACGAGGCCGCCGAGACGGACACCGACGCCGAGCCTGAGACGGCGGAAGGTGACGTCCCCGCTGCGGCTGCAAACGGCGACGAAACCCGCGAAGACCTCCACGCTTTCGGCAACAAGTCGCAGCCCAAGGAGGTGCGGCTTGACCGCGACCTCCAGGTCGACTCGCCCGATGCCATCGTCGGCCCCTACGAGCCCACCTCGCCAACCGACGAGGTGAAGGGGAAGTCGACGTTCACCGACCCGAACAAGGCGCCGCTGTCCGGGCACTACCACGTGCTGTCCGCCGACGCCGAGTTGCCCGAGGGCCTGGGAATCCACGCCGACGGTGAGGATGTCGGCGGCCACCGGCCCGACGGTCACCGTACGATCTACCCCACGGTGGCAATGACGGCCGCGGCATTCGGAGCACTGGTCGCCGACCTCCCCTGGGAGTACGTCGACTCGAAACCGAAGTCCTGACAGACGAACGGGAGTTGGTCACTGTGACCGGTTCGTGGGGGCCGTGGGCCACCGCCGCGAAGGCCGCCGAAACCCTCCAGCAGGCGCTGGTGGACCTACGTCTGAACCGCGTCGCGACGATCGAGGGGGCCAAGGCGGAATTGGGAGGCGGCTCGCGGCGCGACGCACTCACCATCCTGCGGTTCCTGGGCACCGACGTCATCCTGGAGCTGCTCGATCCCCTGCTGAAGACAGCGCTTAGTGAGAGCGACACGCTGGCCGTGCGCGAACTGCTGGGCCGGCTTCCCCACGACCGTGCCGCCGTCGTGGTGCCGCCTGCGGTGTCGCGGCTGCTGACGGAGGAGGACGACGGCGATGCCTACCGGCGCATGGCCGAACTGCTGCACCACCTGGGTTTGACCGAGGCGCTGGCGCAGCTGTGCCGCACGGCGCACGACAGCATCGACCCCGACGTGCGGGACGTGGCTAGCGACTTCGGGTAAGCCGCTAACGGCGGAGTTCGCGGCCGATCACCATGCGTTGGATCTGGTTGGTGCCTTCAAAGATCTGGAGGACCTTCCGATCAGCGACCTCCCAGATGTCACCGACAAGGGATAGCACAAGGCCCGTTCGCAGCAGTGAGCACGCCTGCCGCAATCAGGCCCCATGGCAGCCACCGTGCGCGAGTAGGTCGCATCGTGTCACCTGCCAGGCTGACGGGTTCTGTCGCAGATTGCGTCTGCGACAGAACCCGTCAGCCTGGCAGCCGACACTTCGCGAGTTGACCGTGCGATTGGCCCGGGAGAACCCTCGGTGGGGACATCGCCGCGTACAGGGAGAACTCGCCCAGCTCGGACACCACATCGGCGCGGGCACGATCCGCCGCATCCTCACTGCCGCCCATATCGGTCCCGCACCTTGGCAGGCGGACACCAGTTGGAGCACCTTCCTACGCACCCAAGCAACGGGCCTACTGGCCACCGACTTCTTCCACCTGGACACCATCAGCCTGCGCCGTCTGTATGTGTTTTTCGTAATGGAGGTCCGCACCCGTCGGGTCCACCTCCTCGGCGTCACCGCGCACCCGACCGCCGCCTGGACCACTCAGGCCGCCCGCAACCTACTGATGAACCTCGACGAACGGATCTCCCGGTTCCGATTCCTCATCCGCGATCGAGACATCAAATACGCTGCGTCGTTCGACGCAGTGTTCGCCTCCGAGGGCATCGACACGGTGAAGTCCCCGCCACGAACGCCCCGAGCAAACTGTTACGCGGAAAGGTTCGTACGCACCGTCCGATCCGAGTGCACCGACCAGATGCCGATCCACAACGAACGGCACGCCATCACAGTGCTCGAACAGTACGCACGACACTACAACGACCACCGCCCGCACCAGGGCCGCGAGCAACGACCACCCAACCACGACCCTGCCGCCGCGATCTCACTCGATGACCCGATCCGCCGACATCGTGTCCTGGGCGGAGTGATCAACGAATACCGACGCGCTGCCTGAACCGATCACAAAACCACAGATCACAGGCTAACTCACGAGTTTTGGCACGGTACACCATCGCCTTGGCCCTGACCCATTTCGACCCCCACGGGGAGTGAACAATCGGAACCGCAAGCGTGCGGTCCTGGGCCATGCTGCGCCATTCCGTGCAACATGTCGCCGACAGGTTGACAGGCTTCCCGCGCCGCGAGGAACGTTGCTCATTCGAATGGCAACCAAAAAGATCAGCCGGCTCTCAGGGGGAGAGCGTGGAACCTCGCTCGAATGGCGCAGTCCTGGCCGAGAGGTTGATCGGCCCAGCGGGTCGGGTGGGTTGGCAGTGTGTCGCGGCCATGGCACCGGCTCGCCCTATCAGTGGGCAGCAGCGGATGCCACGCCGTCCCGCGTCCACCGAACTGCGGGAGAAACAGTATGAGCGGGCGAAAGCGCGGTGGCGGCCTGGCCTGCAGTTGACCGGATCGTGTGTCCTGGCGGGCCTGGTGCTGATGCTGCACGGCGCGTCGCTCGTCGTTCCCGTCAGTGCACTGGTGCTCGGCGTCGGGTTGAGCATCGGCTCACTCGTGTGGGCGAGGCTCCGGTTGAGCGCCGCACGGCGGCGTGTGAAGATGGAACGCAAGGACTGGCCGGGAAGGCAGCGACGACCGCCAGTCCGCGCGGTCGGACCCGAGCAGGGAGTTCAGGCAACGGAAGTCCGGTGGCTGCCCCTGCACCTCGATCCGCACGTGGTCCGGCTGGACGTGGTCGGCGGGACCGGCGACGGTTGGGCCAGCCTGCTGGCCACCCTCGGATCGGGGACCCCTGGCGGGCCGACGCTGCTGCTGGACTTCACCGAGCAGTACGTCGGCGGTGGGCTGGCCGCCTTCACGTCAGCGCAGGGATTTCCGGCACATCACACGGAGCTTCCCGAGAGCCTCGCGCAACTGGACCTGCTGGGCGGTCTGGCGGTCGATGAACTCGTCGAAGTCCTGGTCGAGGCGATCGACTCGTTGCGCGCCGAAGACGGGCGGACCACGCTGCGCTTCACCGACGCGGCCCTGCTGCGGGTGGTGGCGGAGGAGTTACGGCCACCGGTCACCTTCGCCAGGCTTGCCGCCGGGTTGCGCGTCCTGCTCCGGACGAATCCCGACGCCGATGGTCGGCTGACCTCCGATGAGGTGGTTCGCCTGTCGGCCCGGACGGACGCCGTCGTCACCGCCGACGACCGGGCCCGCCAAGACCTGCCGTTCCTGATCTCCGTGGTGGACCTGCTGGCACAAACCGAGTCCGCAGGAGGGCGTTCGCCGCAAGTCGGGCTGTGGCCACACAGCGGACTGCACGTGATCGTCACGACCGGAATGCATCTACGGCGCAAGGAGGTCACCGACCAGGTGCTCTTCCACCGCGTCCTGCACGAACTGCGTACCCGCTCCGACCGCCAATCGCGGCAGACCCTGATCGTCGCGGGCATCGATCGGCTGGGTTGGCGCAACGTCGAGGAGTTGAACCGTCACGCGGCCCGGGTCGGGGTACGGCTCGTCCTGATGGCCGAGAACCTGCGGGACGAGACGCATCGCCTGCTCGGCGGGCACCACAGCGCCACCGTCGTGATGCAGTTGGGCGGGGACGGCGCGAAGACGGCGGCGGAGTTCATCGGCCACGGCCACAAGTTCGTCCTCAGCCAGGTCACCACCCAGATCGGTCGGACCTTCACCATCAGCGACGGGGAGAGCCGGGGTATCCAGGACAGCGATTCCCTCGCGAAGGGAACATCGACCTCCGGTGGTCACAACTGGAACACCAGCGAGGTCCTCGGCCTCGCCGGCGTCGGCGCCAGCCGGTCGACCGGAACAGGCGACAACCACTCCCACACCGAGTCCAGGGCGCGCACCTGGCAGGAGACGTTCAGCCGCTCCGTCGCCGACTCGACCACCGATGGCCGCACCTATTCCCGGGTCTACGAGTTCACCGTCGAACCGACCACCATCCAGGGACTCGCTCCCACCGCTTTCATCCTGGTCCAACCCACTCAGGCCGGCCGTCAGGTAGTAGCAGGTGACTGCAATCCCGGCACCGTGGCCTTGGACCGGGCAGACATCGACGATCGGCGAATCACGCTCCGCAGGACAAGGAGGATTCCATGAAGTTCGAGAGCAATGAGGGTGAATACAAAGAAGCCATCCGAACATTATTGGACCCGAGTATACGCGGGTGCTTCGGGGACGGCGACGTCATGGAGGACGAGGAACGCCCATTGTCGCGAGCCGACCGCAAGGACCGTTGGCCCATTGAGCAATCGGGAGATTCCGGCGGAGCCGACGGCGGCGGGGGTGGCGGAGCCGACGGCGGCGGAGGTGGCGGTGGCGGGGGTGGCGGTGGCGGTGGCGCATTGAGCGAATTGGGGTAGGAATTGGAACTTCTCGACGGGTTCTCCTTCCACCGGGTGCTGTCGGCGCCACGACCGCCGGACGACCTGTCTACCCCGGACCGGGTACCGGCCCAGTTGTTCGCGGCGCTGTCCGGCGCGCACGCCGAGCTGTCCCGCGATGCCGGCGCGGCGATCGCCGCGGCATGGTGCCGGATGCCCGGAGAGAAGCGGCTGCGATTCCTGGTCGGTGGACGACCGTACTTCCCGCCAGCGGGCAAGGGTAGCGGCCCGATCCTCTACCCACCGGGCGCGACCGCGGAACCCACCGAAATCGACCTGGCGGAATTCCCTCTGTGGGTCAGGTGCCCCGGTCACATCGATCCACTGTGGATAGCGGACGACAGCAGCGCACGCGGCGGTTTCGACGACTACGTCGCCCACTCGTGGGAGCCTTTCGCCTGGTTGGTGGTCGCCGAGCCGCTGACTGCCTCGGTGGTGGACCGGGAACTGGTGCGCTTGTCGACCTCGATCCCGCGATTGCGGCAGCGGGAGAACTCCGAGTTCGACCGCGTCGCCCTGGAACGCGCCCAGGCCCGCTACCGCGAGCTGAGCCGGGCCAGGACCGCCGGCATGTGGAACGTCCACGTCCTCGTCGGCGGCGTGACCGAGGCAGGGGTGCGCAGTGCCGCCACGTTGCTGTGCGGCGCCAGCGAGTTGGACGAACTGCCCTACGCCCTGGTCCCGGGAGAGGCGGTCGGGTCGTTCGCGTCGGCGGCGCTGCCGGTAGCGGGCGACGAGGGCGCGCCGCGGTCGCCCTTCGCCGCTGGCGCCGAACTGCTGGCGGCCCTGGCCCGGCCACCGCGTGCCGAACTGCCCGGAATCCGGCTGGTGGAGCTGGCGACGTTCGACGTGACCCCGGAGCGCGACGGCCCCATCCGACTGGGGCAGGTGCTCGACAAGGCCGACAGGCCGACCGCGTCGTTCGGAGTGGAAGAGGCTACCCTCAACCGCCACACCTTCGTCGCCGGCGCCACCGGCGGCGGCAAGTCCCAGACCGTGCGTCACCTGCTCGAGCAACTGCACCACGCGGGTGTGCCGTGGCTGGTGATCGAGCCGGCCAAGGCCGAGTACGCCGCGATGGCCGGTCGCATCGGCGGTGACCAGGTGGTCGTCATCCGGCCCGGCGACCCGGACGCCCTCCCAGTGGGCCTCAACCCGCTGGAGCCCGAACCTGGATTCCCCATCCAGACCCACATCGACCTGGTGCGGGCGCTGTTCCTGGCCGCGTTCGAGGCCATGGAGCCGTTCCCGCAGGTACTCAGTCACGCCCTGACGCGCTGCTACACCGACCTCGGCTGGGACACCGTGCTGAGCGAGTCCCGCCTGCCCGACGTCATCCCCCGCTACCCGACCTTGGCCGACCTGCAACGTACCGCGATGGAGGTCGTCGAGGACATCGGATACGGCAAGGAGATCACCGACAACGTCCGCGGCTTCATCGACGTCCGCCTCGGCACCCTGCGCCTGGGCACACCGGGCCGCTTCTTCGAGGGCGGCCACCCGCTCGACGTGGCGGAGCTGTTGCGGCGCAATGTCGTCCTGGAGATCGAGGACGTCGGCAACGACCAGGACAAGGCGTTCTTCATCGGCAGCGTGCTCATCCGCCTGCACCAGCACCTGCGCACCAGGCGCTCCCCAGGTCCAGCGGCGCTGCGGCACGTGACGGTCGTCGAGGAGGCGCATCGACTGCTCAAGCGCACCGAGGAAGGCTCCCCCGCCGCCCACGCCGTCGAACTGTTCGCCTCACTGCTCGCCGAGATCCGCGCCTACGGCGAAGGCATCGTCATCGCCGAACAAATCCCGGCCAAGATCGTCCCGGATGTCCTCAAGAACACCGCACTCAAAATCATCCACCGCTTACCGGCACTGGACGACCGCGAGACCGTCGGCGCGACCATGAACCTCGACGACGAGCAGTCCCGCCACATCGTCTCCCTGCCGCCCGGACGGGCCGTGATGTTCACCGACGGCATGGACCGCCCCGTGCGCGTTGACGTGCCCCTGGGCGAGGACCGCGAAGCCACGACGGCCACCGCACCGCCACCGGTGCTGCGCCCGCGCAGCGCGGTCTGTGGGCCGACGTGCCACACCCGGCAGTGCTCACTGCGCGAGATCGGGCACGCCGGGCGCCTGGCCGGATCACCCCGGTTCATCCTGTGGATCGAACTGCTCACCGTAGCGCACCTAGTGGGCAAGCCGGCGCCGAACCCGGACCCGGCATGGTTGGACGAGCTGCGCATAGTCGAACGGCGAACGCTGGAATGCGCGGTGGCACACCGCGTGCAGGACGCCATCGAGACCCGCTACACCGGACTCGCGGCTCACTACCAGCCCGAGGTGCTGGCCGCGCACCTGGCGGACGTGGCGCTGGGGACGGTCGACGGCATCCTGGGCTGCGACGGCCGGGAAGTCGAGTGGCAGGCCGGTCGCTTCCGCTGGATCGACGTGCTGCGCCTGTTGCGCGCGACGCCTGCCTCGGCAGGTCCGCATCCTGACTCGGGGAATTGGGCGGCCCGGGGCCTGGTTCTCACCGGGACGACCGCGGGTGAGCAGCTGGAGCGGTTGCGGGCACATCCGGACATGTGGCGGCCCGCTCGTTCCGTGATAACCGGGAGCCGGGCGTACGACGCGGCCATCGCGGAATTGAGCAAGGAGCTGACACCCGGCGACCGTTTCCTGGAGGCCACGGAGTTCCTCGACCTGAAAACGACCTGGCCCCTCTCCGTGCTCGGCCTGCCCAGGGAGCCGTGATGGACGTGGAAACCCAGCCGGCGGAGGCATCCGGACCCCCATCGCGGCCAACGCGCTCCGCCGAAGCGAGAACGTCGGACGGTGACGCCTCGATCGACGACGAACAGCCCTTACCGCGCAAGGACGACTACAAGGCGTACGCCGAGGAGGTCGAGAGAACGCTCAACGGTCGGCGTGAGGAAGCTGAGAAGTTCTTCCGCCAGAGCTGGACAGGCTGTTCCGTGCCAGAACTTGGTGTAGAGCTGTGACCTGGCGTTCGTCAGTAGCGGAGACCCTGCATGATCGCCATCCGTGGTGTTCCGTCTCCTGTACTTGATCACGCTTCGGATGCTCGGCTGGCTGGCGCTACTCTCCGGCAGCAGGACTGGGTTGATCGCTGAGGTTGCGCTTGCCGAAAATATCATCCGTGCTGGTCAGGCGACGTGGTGGTATTCGTTGAGGACGCCGCCCAAACGGGCTCTTCGAACTTGACCGGGGTTTGACTGGTCGCGACGCGTCCGCTCAGGCAGTGTGAGGGCCCGTGGCTCTGTGAGTGATCATTTCTGTTGTCTACGCAGGAAGATCACAACAGAAGAGCCACGGGCATGGTCAACGATACGACCCGTCTGCTGGGCCTGGCCGGCCTGGCCGTCGTTCGGGTCGACGAGACAGCACACGGTGGGCCGGTGGTCCATCTGGTCACCGCGGACGAGCAGGCCCGCGCCTGCCCGGGATGCGGAGTGACGGCCAGCAGGATCAAGGAGTGGGTGACCACCCGGCCGAGAGACCTGCCGGTGGCCGGCAGACAGGTGGACCTACGGTGGCGCAAACGTCGGTGGCACTGTGATCAGCAAGGATGCGAGCGCACGACGTTCACCGAGGCCGTCGAGCAGGTTCCGGCGCGGGCTCGGGTGACCACTCGTCTGCGGCGGGCGGCCGGTGTGGCGGTGGCCGATGGTGGGCGCACGATCGTGCAGTCCGCGCGTGATCACGGCTTGTCCTGGCCGGTGGTGTCGGCGGCGTTCACCGCGCACGCTGCTGTGGTGCTGCCCGGCACGCCGCAGCCGGTGGCGGTGCTGGGAATCGACGAGATCCGCCGGGGCCGTCCACAGTGGACGTGGAATAAAGAACAGCAGTGTTGGGAGATCACGGTGGATCGGTGGCATGTCGGGTTTGTGGACCTCGCGGGAGGTCAGGGTCTGCTTGGGCAGGTCGAGGGCCGCACCAGTGTCGCCGTGCGGGACTGGCTCACCCAGTGGGACGAGGCCTGGCGCCAAGGCATCAGGGTCGTGGCGATCGACATGTGCACGGTCTTCAAGGCCGCGGTCCGCGCCGCCTTACCGCGGGCCAGGCTGGTGGTGGATCACTTTCATCTCGTGCAGTTGGCCAACCAGGCCCTGACCGAGGTCCGTCGCCGGGTCACGACACAGGTGCGGGGCCGGTGGGGTCGCAAGGGCGACCGGGAGTGGGAACTGCGTAACCGGCTGACTCGCTCCGCCGCCCGGATGCACGCGGACCACCTGGACCCGATGCTCGACGACCTGCGGGCGCTGCCCGCGGCGATCGGCACCCCGATCCTGGCCGCGTGGAACGCCAAGGAAGATCTGCTCGACCTGCTCGCGCTGGCTCACACCCACCCGGACCGGGCGGTGATCTGGACCCGGCTGTCGCGCTTCTACGAGCAATGCGCCGCCGCCGGCCTGCCCGAACTGGAGCGGCTGACCAACACCATGTCGGCCTGGTGGCCCGAAATCCTCGCCTTCCTCGACACCGGCATCACCAACGCCGGATCCGAGGGCACCAACCGTGTCATCAAGACCGTCGCCCGCGACGCCTACGGCTTCCGCAACCCAGTCAGCCAACGACTCCGCACCCGCTGCGCCACCACCCGCAAAGGCCAAGGATGCCTCAACCCCGCATAACTTCGAAGAGCCCCCAAACGCGGGTGTTGGCGGATGTCGAGGCCGTTGATCTTAGCCTGGTCGGCGATCGGCGATGGCAGCAATCGGAGTGATTGGGCATTGGCGATACCTTGGTGAGGCCGGTGGTTGTTGTAGAACTGCCTCGTATTCGCGGAGTGCGTGGAGCAAGTGCCGCCGGTTCCAGATCAACGTGCGGTCAAGCAGTTCATGACGGCAGCTCTGCACCCAGCGCTCCATGATCGAATTCACGCGAGACGCCTGGACGCCACTCAGCACGACCTGGATCCCGGCGTCGGCGAGAATGATGTTGAACAGGGCAGGGAATTTGCCGTCTCTGTCGCGGATCAGGAATCGCGCTCGGCAGCCGGCGTCGTCGAGGTCCATGACGAGGTTTCGGACGGCTTGGGTCACCCCAGGCCGCGGTCGGATGTGCTGTGGCGCCGAGGATCCGGATCCGTCGGCTGGCGTGTTCGATCACGGCCAGCATGTACATGCGGGCGCCGGTGAGTGTGACGGTTTCGAAGAAGTCGCAGGCCAGCAAGGCCTCGGCTTGGGAGCGAAGGAACTGGGTCCAGGTACTGGAGGCGCGTTTGGGTGCGGGGTCGATGCCTGCGTTGGTGAGGATCTGCCACACGGTGGACGCGGCGAGCTTGATGCCGAGGACGAGGAGTTCGCCGTGGATGCGGCGGTAGCCCCCAGCTCGGGTTCTCCTTGGCTAGGCGCACGACCAGGACTCGGATGGACCGGATGGTGCGTGGTCGGCCCGGGCGTTTCGGTCGCGACATTCTGGCGTGGTGTCGGCGGAGCAGGTCGCGGTGCCAGCGCAGGATGGTGTCCGGACGTACTAACAGGCGGAGCCTGTGCAAGGTCTGGCGTGGTAGTCGGTGCAGGAGCGCTGCGAGCAACGCCCGGTCAGCCGGGCTGAACCGCACCCTGGTGTCGCCGAGTTGGCGTTGCAGCAGGGCGATCTGGTGGCGCAATGCGAGGATTTCGATGTCTTTGTCCCGGTTGCTCATCGGGAGCAGGCGCAGCAGGGCGGAGGTGTTGGCCAGTCCGAGGTAGGCCAGTCGCAGCAGCACGGCCGGTCATCCTGCCGTAGCACCCGCCAGCCAATAGGGACGGCGTCGACGTCATCGTGTGCAGTGTCTGACCAGCACGGATAAGATTTTCGGCAAGCGCAGCCATCGCGACGTGCAACAGTTCGGAATCCGGCTACCAGCACTAAGGGCTTTGGGCGACCGGAGTCGTCATGATCGAGTCAAGTTTTGTGGCTGGGTGGGGTTTGGATGGGCTGGGTCAGGCGGCGAGTCCGGCTTGTCGGGCGAGGTCGTCGAGGGCTACGGTTGACGTCCTTCTGTGACTGCGGCTTCTTCCGCCCCTTGTAGGGGGTGATCACCCGTCGGCCGGTCTCGTCGTAGCCGTGGTAGCCCTTGTCGCCCAAGGCGATGAGCCCGGCCTCTTCGAGTGCGGCGAGGATGTTCCAGATCCAAGCGGCGGCGGTGTCATGTGTGCTCCCCGGCAAGTCGCCGGACACCCACAGGATCGTGCCGTCCGGAGACGCGATCACCTGCAGGTTCACACCGTGGCGTTTGTGCTTTCAAGGCGAAGATCCTGATGCGCCAGACCGTCACTCGGGCAACCGGCCGGCAGGAACTCGAGATCGACACACCAGTGACAGAGGATGACGGACCACAGCCCGACAATGTGTCCGATGTGAACAGTCAGGATAGGTTCATGATCGTCACGCTGCCGTCGGAACCGGGTGTCACCCGCAGGATCGAACTCCACCTCACGCTACCCACCACCTTCGGTGGCCGAGAGCGCACGGTACTCCGGTTGCTGCGGCCTCATCTGTATGAGATCTACCTGGACGCACAACGCCGCCTGGGCATACCTCACCTCAGCGATCGCCAGATACAGATCGTGCAACTGGTGGCACGGGGCAAGACCAATGCGGAGATCGCGCGAGAGTTGTTCATCTCGGTGGCCACCGTACGCAAGCATATGGAGCACATCTTCGACCAGCTCGGTGTCCGCGATCGCGCGTCCGCTGCAGCACGAGTGCTGCCCCATCTGAGCGTCATCGATCCCCACTGAGCCAAGGGCGGCATCGTCGAGCGGTTCGAGCCATTTATACGCCTGAAGGCGAATAGCGCAATCCACCCTCGATCGGCACGCTTGGGCTTGCCAGAGAACGACTTCAGGTGGCCAGGGGCAGCGGCGGTATCCGGTAGTTGCCTAGGAGTCCCCAGAGAGGTGGAAGCATGCCCGATCGTGGACTTGTTCCCGGTCAACTATCCGGAAGCGGCCGCACAAAGAAGGTGGCCGCGGTCGCGGCCGTCGGATGTCTGGTGCTGTTGACTGCTCCGGCTGACTGGGCCCCGTTTGGTGGTCCAGCGGTTATGAGAGTGCTGGTTGATTGTTCCACTGTAGACGGAACTGGGTCGGGGTCAGTCCGCCCAGTGATCCGTGGGGTCTGATGGTGTTGTACTCGATCCTCCAGTCTTCGGCCAGTACCTGGGCTTCCAGCAGCGTGTCGAACTGTTCGGTGGCCAGAAACTCGTCGCGGAACCGGCCGTTGAACGACTCGCTATAGCCGTTCTGCCAAGGCGAGCCAGGCTCGATGAACGCCGGGGCGACGTCACTGAACCGGCACCAGTCCCGCATCGCCGCCGCGGTCAGTTCGGGCCCGTTGTCCATGCGCAGGTTCACCGGTCTGCGCCCCGTCTCGGCGACGATCTTGTCCAGCAGGACGGTGGTGTCATCCGCGCTGAACGACCGAGCCGCCGCGGTCGCCAACGCATCGCGGGTGAACTCGTCCACCACGTTGCAGAACCGGATCTGCCGGCCATCGGCGGTGACGTCGACCTGAAAGTCCAACGCCCAGACCTCGTCAGGCCGGATAGCGACCAGCCGATCACCCCGCTGCGGGCCGATCCGCCGCCGCTTGCGGGTCCTGGCCGGCCGCTTGAGTCCTTCCCCGGCCCAGTAGCGGCGGATCCGTTTGCGGTTGACCACCCAGCCTTCACCACGCAGCAGCCAATAGGCCTTGCGCCAGCCCCACCGTGGATACGCCCGGCTGATCTCCCACAACCGGGCCCGCAGCACGGTTTCCGTATCGGTGGGTGTGCGAGACGGGCGGCGCTGGGTGGACCGGTGCTGGCCGACCACTGCACACGCCCGGCGTTCAGACACCCCGAACCGCTGTCGCAACACCTGTACGGCACGGCGCCGGCGGTCCGGGCTCACCAGTTTCCCCGGGTGAGCTCCTTGAGCATGTCGATGTCCAGGGCCTGCTCGGCGACCATCTTCTTCAGCCGAGCGTTCTCCCGCTCCAACTCCTTGAGCCGCTTGGCATCCTCGCTTTTCATACCCCCGTACTGGTTGCGCCACCGATACCAGGTCGCCTCGGTGATCTCCAGATGCTTGAGCACCTCCGGCAACTCGCTGCCCTGCCCAAGTAGCCTCTCGCCCTCACGCAGCTTGCGAATGATCTGCTCCGGCGTATGCCGCCGACGCCGCTGGGTCATCGTCTTCGAGTCCTCCTACACCCATCATCGGGCATCGGACTCACAATCGATGGACCACTCTCAGGGGACCCAGTCAAGGACGCGCACCCACTCCGAGGGCTCATGATCGCGTTGCCGATAGATTTGTTCGTCGCCGATCTGAATCATCGTCCGTTGACCTCATCGATCTCCTGTGACTGAAGGCCCAGAGCGTAGTGGTGCTTTCTCTTCGCCAAGAGATGAACCCTTATCGCGATCATGACCCGCCGCTCGCCCGAATCCGGCCTCTGAACGTACCGCTTTGACCAAGGCCCGTGATCGTCCCGCTCCGATCTGAAGTCGTTGCCGCAGAGTCTCGGCCGAGATCGGCCTGCAGTGCTCAGCCCAATGGCGGTCGTCCTCAACACGCGCTCGCTCCAACAGGTCGTCAGCTACAGCGACGAGGCCATGCCGGTCAGAATCTGGCACCACATCATCGACCGCAGGCTCGGCGACTGACGCGCTCGCCCGGCAGTCAGCCATCGGCGAGTGGTCCGCATTCATGGCGCCGAGCAACG
Organism: Actinocrispum sp. NPDC049592; assembly: GCF_040675465.1. NCBI lineage: Bacteria > Bacillati > Actinomycetota > Actinomycetes > Pseudonocardiales > Pseudonocardiaceae > Actinocrispum > Actinocrispum sp. NPDC049592. Next base: position 247,441 of record NZ_JBFAPA010000009.1, read on the forward strand.
CAGGCCCGACCTCCGACCAGCCGATCAACAACAACGGTCCCACGGCGTCGAAAGCAGCTTTGCCCAACTGCCCTGACAAGACCGGATCTGCCACGTTCAGCGCCAGCGTCACCAAGCTCGCGACCAACAGCAGCCGCCTGGCTGGACGCAGAACCGTGCCAGGCGCTCCGCGCAAAGCGAGGTGTCGAGTACCGAGCAGTAGTCCAACAACTGTGAGATCGACTGCAGGTGCTACCAACGGCGCGACGTACGCGGGTACTCCCAACCGAAGTCCGAGGTTCAGCACGTTCCCGAAACCGAACAAGAACGTCAACCCAATAACCATGCCCATCACAACCGACACCAGCCGGACCACCTGAGCGTTTGCCAAGCCGATCACCGGTCACCCCGTTTCGCCCGGCGTTCCATTACGAGAGGCACCTCGACACGGACCAGCAGGTCACGATGCCGGCGAACTGGTGTGATTGCGGATGGAATCGGCCCGGGGGCACCAGTATGGCCAGGTCAGGGCCGCCTAATGAGTGCGTCAAATCCCTTAAGAACGGTCGGAACCATGCTAAACCCATGCTTAACGGCATGGGAGGTTCCTTATGGCGCGACCACCACTCCCCCTTGGGTCTTGGGGCGAGATCCGGACCTACTACCGCCACGACGGCCGTTGGCGGCCGGAAAAGACGCTGCCTGAAGGACTTACGCCCGGCACGTGGAAGGACTGCGCCCAGTTCCGCGACTTTGACGGCAAGACCCGGCAGGTCGAGCGCACCGGCACGTCGAAGACCAAGGCGACCCGCGCACTGATTGCCGACCTGAAAGCGCGAGCTGGCAACAACACCACGACTCTGACGACTTCGTCGCGCGTCCATCACGCTGCCACGCTGTACCTCGATGACGTACGACAACGCCGAGCGGGCACCACGTACGACCGGTACGAGGGCCGGATCCGCAACTACATCACACCTCGAATGGGCGAGCTGCTGCTTCGCGAATGCAGCGCGGGCCGGATCAAGAACGTGCTCGACGGAATCCGCAGAGACAATCCCACGATCGCGGCCGAGACCCTCCGCGGCATCCGCGCCTGCATCTCCGGGATCATGCAGGTCGCCATCGACCACGACGTGCTGGCCGTCAACCCGGTCGCCTCGGTCCGCAAGATCGAGGGCGGTTCCAAGCGAGCCGCACGCGCATACGACGCGGACGAACTCGCCGACTTCCTGACCAAGATGGACGCCGACAAGAAGGCCAAGCGGGCAGACCTACCCGACCTCGTCCGCTTCCTGTTCGGTACTGGCTGCCGTTTCGGCGAAGCCCTGGCTGTGCGGTGGTACGACCTCAACCTCACCGACGAGGTAAAGATCGTGGTCGCGCCAGATGGCAACCGCGTCAAGTTGCCGCCGCACTCCGTGTTCTTCAACGGAAACATCGTCGCCGTGACAGGCAAAGGGTCGGTGCGCAACGAAGGCAAGACAGCCAGCTCCCGCGGCGTCCTTTCGCTTCCCGCCTTCCTGCACAGCCTGCTACTGCTCCGTGCGCCAGCGATGGCAGCGATCGGCGCGGGCACGATGGAACCAGTGTTCCCCTCCGGCACGCTCGGCTGGCGACATCCGTCCAACGTCCAACGCTCCGTCCGCCGCCTCCGGCTTCGAATCGGCTACCCAGACTTCAAGACACACGTTGGAAGGAAGACCGTCGCCACCGTTCTCGCCGAGGCTGGCCAGAGTTCGCGCCAGATCGCCGACCAGTTGCGCCAGTCCAGCATCCAGACCACCGAGAAGCACTACATCGAGCGCGGCATCCTCAATCCAGACGCCGCCAAGCTCATCGACACGACCCACAACAGCGCTAACTAGGGAGTAGATCGGACGTTGGTCAGTTGGATCTCGTCACGCACTGTCCAGGGGTAGAACCCCGCTTCAACGTCCTGCGCCGTGTCGACGATCAAAATGCGGTCGATGGGCATCGTTGACCATGCCCGTGGCTCTTCTGTTGTGATCGTTCTGCCTCGACAACAGACATGATCACTCACAGAGTCACGGGCCCTGCCACTGCCTGCCCAGCAGCATCACGGCCAATTGGACCCCGGTCAAGTTCGAAGAGCCCCATTAGTTTATAGACTTTTGCAAGGTAATTTATATCGTTTCTGCAATGACGCTCGATATTCTTCGGGCTCGGCAAAAAAATCAACCAGGAGAAAGGGGAATTTGTGTCAAGGTTAAACAGAATCGCAGCGCGGCTCGGAATGGCGGCCATGGTCGTGGCCTCGTTGTTCGGGCTGAGCGTGCAGGCGCAGGCCGCACCACAGGCCCAGGGCGGGACGATCGCCGTCCAAGCGGTCGGCGATCAGCTCCAGGTGTCCTCCACTGCTCCGGACGGCATCACGATCCAGTCCTCCTTTACGTTCAGCAAGGAGACCACCCAGACCATCTATGATGTCGCCACGACCGGTGGCCCGATCGCTCTCACGGCGTTGTGCAACGCGATCGCGCCGGGCTGGCTCGCGCCCGCGTGCTCGGTGGTCGTCCCGATCATCATGTCCTACATTACGTCGAACCCGCCCAACGGGCGGTGCCTTGAGGTGTCCACCAAATGGACGCCACCGTTTTTTGGAATCCGGTACGTGAACTGCTGACGCCTGAGGAAATGGTGTCCCGGGTGGGGCACCATTTCCTTTACCCACTAATGCGCGCACGGCCAGGCCGGCCGTAGTGCACGGCTTCAGCGATGTCTCCGACGCGGGAGGCATCGATGCTTGCCGGCTCTTCGAAGTTATGCGGGGTTGAGACATCCTCGTCCTTTTCGGGTGGTGGCGCAGCGGGTGCGCAGGCGTTGGCTCGGTTTCAACATCTGCCCCCGGTGCGAATCCGAGACCTCGAAATCCTTCCCACGTAGGACGTTCTCGGTCGACACAACATGTCCGGTATGCGGCGGACCAGGTGAAGTCGAATGGCGCCGCTCACCCCGTGCTGTCAGGTCTGTGGCGACACGCTTGCTGCCGACGTGGTGCCCTGGCCGGTGCCGTTGCCCCAAATCGCCAGGCCCAGCGGCCAGTTTCTGACCGCCACCCCGCCGACATGCCTCTCATGCGCGTCGGTGGCTCGGCGGCTGTGCCCTGCACTGCGCGGCGCTGGATCCCGACTGAACATCGTGGGGTCCTACCGGCCCTCATACTCATCGAGAAACCGGCCGCGCAACATCGCCTGTCCCCGTTTGCTGGTGCTCAGGGCGTGATGGAGACGGAGTTCCTCGTTTGTGCCCTGGAGCAACCTCGCCTCATAAGCGTCGAGCATGTGCCGGTCGGCAAGGGCGATCAGTTCGAACCGTTTACCAGTGACGACCGTCGCCAGGCCGATGAAGACGATGACCAGGGCGAGTATGACCGCGGACGTGAGGCGAGTCTCCTGCACCTGACTTGCGGCCCCCACCACGAAACCCTGCGCGGTCAGCCCCAACGCAAGGGTCTGCCAGCGTGTTGTGTTTGGGATTGACCCGATTCGACAGACAAGGTCGATATGTGGTCAGGCTACCGCACGCTCGGTAGCGGGATCCGTGGTTGCTTCGTAGGCGGCTGGGCTGAGGTAGCCGAGGCTGGAATGCCGCCGCCGGGTGTTGTACCACCCTTCCACATATTCGAAGATTGCCTTGTGCGCCATGGCTTTCGTCGGCCACGGTTGCCGGTCGAGCAGTTCAGTCTTGATCGTGGCGAAGAACGACTCGGCCACCGCGTTGTCCCAGCACTGTCCCTTGCGGCCGACCGACAGCCGCACCCCGGTGTCCCGGGCGAGCCGGGCGTACTGGCCGGAGGTGTATTGACAGCCCCTGTCGGAGTGGAAAATCACGCCCGGTCCCGGCTGGCGCTGGGTGATCGCGGACCGCAGAGCATGCTCGACCAGATCGGTCCGCAGGTGATCCGCGGTCGCCCAGCCCACTACCCGCCGGGAGCCCAGATCGATCACCGTCGCCAGGTACAACCAGCCCTCCCACGTGTGAATGTAGGTGATATCACCACACCAGCGACTGTTGAGATCCGTTGCCGCACAAGCGAAATCCCGGCGGATCAGATCCTCCGGAGGGTTGCGGCCGGGTCCGGCACGGTCGTCGTGCGCCACCGCTTCGGCGTCTTGCCCGCCAGCTCTGCCTGGCGCATCAACCGGGCGACCCGTTTACGCGAACACCGCCAACCGGCCGCGGCCAGCTCAGCATGCACCCGAGGCGCCCCATACGTGCCCTTCGACTCGGCGTGGATCGCGGTGATCCGCTCGCTCAGCACGACGTCGTCACAGGCCCGCTGCGAGACCTCACCGGCGCGATGCGTGTAGTAGGCGGCACGGGAGACCTCCAGCAGCTCACACGCACGCTTGACGTTGCCGGTGATGCTGCGCTTCTCCGCCTCGATGAACGGATACACGTTCACCGGGTCTCCCGGGCGAAGAAAGCCGTGGCCCGCTTGAGGATCTCGTTGTCCTCCCGCAGCCGGCGGTTCTCCGCCCGCAACGCCGCCAACTCCTGCTGCTCGGCCGTGGTCAGCCCATCGGACCGCGTCCCGGCATCCAACTCGGCCTGCTTGACCCACGCCCGCACCGCGGTCTCGGTCAGGTCGAAATCCCGCGCGACCTGCCCCACCGACCGGTCCCCACGCTGACACATCTCCACGATCTCGGCCTTGAACCCCGGCTCAAACACCCGCCGCGCCCGCCGCTTCTTCTTACCCACAGGCTCCATGATGAACACCCTTCCCAGAAGCTCGCACCCCTGATCAGTGATGTCCGTCAAAACGGGTCAGGCCCAGTTCGCCGAGTTGTACCGAGCCATGAGTGCTTGATACGTCGCGATGATCTGCGCGTCCGAACTGCCAGGTTGCTGTCCACTGGGTGCGCCCACTCCTCACACTCCGTTCATCCGTCCGTCCGCGACCCTGCGGTCATGTCCTATACGTCGTGGCCGAGGCCCGCCGCTCCAGCCGCTGTGCCGGTTCGTCGTCAAAATGAGACCGGAACAGTTGGATCCCTACGTCCACGAGCACACATCCGAACGAAAATTAGTTTGTTCCATAAGCACTTCGCGACAATCGTGGTCACATCACAAGTGGGGCCGGAATGCCTTAGTTCCGGCGAAAGAAGTTCCTTAGTCGTCAACGCGTTGCCTTGAGGTCATGTTCGCTCTGCCGACCCGAAAGGCATGCGCATGACCGCCCAGCTGCCGCCACGACGTCACCACCCCACCAACTCGTTGGATGTACTTCGCGACACGTTTGCCTTGCTGGTGACCGGACCCGAGCCACTTGCCATCGATGGAAGCCTGCTCCCAGGTCTGCCGGATCGCATGGTGCCACTCGACGAGGTCAGGGACCTGCTGCTGACCCGGCGGTGTCCTGTCGGAACATCGGATGCGGTGTGGTCGTGGCTGGTCGAACGGTCTCGGTTGGACGGTGGGGCTTGGACGGTCGGCGCAGCGGGGGTTGCGCTACCGGCGTTGGTGTCGGTGGATGCAGCGTTGGGACGACGATGCCCTGGCGACCGGGAAGATCTGTGCGCTGAGATCCTGCGAGGCTTTCTGGAAGCGTTGTGCCGCATCGATGTTGATCGCCCGCGGATTGTGTTGCGGTTGCGGTGGGCCGCATACCGCGCTGGCTACGCAGTACTGGTCGACGCGTTGGCCGCCAAGAACCACAGCGCCGGCGAGTACGCGCAGCCGGTTGTGTGGGGCCACCCGGACTTCGTGCTCGCCCGGGCCGTGGCCGAGGGAATCCTCACGACGACCGAAGCGGACCTGATCGGGACCACACGGCTGGAGTCCGTGCGGATCAAGCGGTGGGCCGTCGAGCACGGGATGGGTGATTGGGCTGCATACAAGGCGCGGCGACGGGCCGAGCTGCGGCTCGCCGCGTGGCTGCAAGAAGACCGCATCGACAGTGACCCCGCTGACGCCCTCGTCGACCGCGTGGCCACCGTTGTGGCAATTGGTAAAGCGAAGCCTGTGTCCAAAGGGGATCAGCAATCCGGTCTTCAGGCTGACGACGACCTCCCGCCGACCACCGCATCGGAGGCACGGCCATGCGCCTGATCCAACAACGCCCCTCGCCCAAGCCCTCAAATCACCTATGGCGGCATGTCTCCCGCACTGTCAGCAACATCACGGCAGCAGCCGGCGCTCTCGTGGGAACTGCTGGAGTCGCTGCCGCGCAAGGCGGACTAGGCACTGGCGGCTTCCGTAACTGCTCGACCGGCAACGCTAGCGAACCCGAGTCGAACTCGCGAACGCGATCTTCGAGTACATCGAAGGGTTCTGCAACCGCCGCCGCAGAAACTCCGCCCTGGATTGGATGAGCCCGCTAGAGTTCGAAATCACCACCCACCCGTCGAACCTGATCTCCTCACCAACGAGCCCGTGAAACCGGGGCAACATCAAGATGTCCGCCAAAACGGGTCAGGCCCATCGTCGCGGTCACGGTGCTAACGCGTCGCTGCGTGGCGCAGCCGGTCCACAGTGGCATGTGCCTGGTTGTGCACTGTGGTCGCCCATCTGTGCACGGGTGCTACTGATGTAAGCAGGTCATGGGTGAGGCTTCCGGCATGAGCAAGTTGAGTGCCGAACAAATCGCCCAGTACGCGCGGCACGCGGGGTTTAAGGACGATGGGCTGACTGTCGCGGTGGCCGTCGCGCTGGCGGAGTCCGGCGGGGATCCCAAGGCGCACAACGCGACCCCGCCGGACAACTCGTACGGCCTGTGGCAGATCAACATGTTGGGCGCGTTGGGGCCGGAACGCCGTGGTCAGTACCATCTGCGCTCGAACGACGAGCTGTTTGACCCGGCGGTCAACGCCAGGGTGGCGAACTCCATCTCCCAGGACGGGAAGTCGTGGACACCATGGTCCACGTACACCAACGGCACCTACACGAAGTACCTTTCCCAAGCTCGTCAGGCGGTTCGATCGACACGCCCACACACCCACAAGCCTGGATCCCACGTGGGCTATCAGGTCGACCCGGGCTTACTGCACGGATTCGTGCGGCGCACCAAGCGCGTCGCGGACGAATTGGGCACCGCAACCACGAAGCATCTACAGCACATAAGGGATGTCACTGACGGCAGCTTCGGCAAGATCGGCGAGGAGTCCGGTTTCGCCGCCGCGCTCGACCACTTCGGTGCGGCTTTGTCGCGTCAGGTCAGGGAAGTCGCCACGAACGCCGACGCCCTGGCGACCTCGACCGCCAAAGCGGCCACCGCCTACCGGGATCAGGAAAACGACGCCGCCGCTCGGTTCGGCCAAAGGAATCCATAATGGACCAAAACGTCCGGGACATGGCGCGGGAACTGGCGCCGGATTTGTTCGAGCACTACCACAAGCTGGCCGGCAAGGCCGACGACGCGGTCGCGGTGCAGTTCGCCTTCCACCAGACCGCGGCCGTCCTCGATGAGCAGCGTGACGCACACGCCAACGAGGTGGCCGAGGTGCTGAGCCACTGGAAAGGCCATGGTGCGGACGGGTTCGAGCGGCGTTCGGCCCGCCTCGGGCGGCAGTTGCGAGTAACCGGGTCCGCAAGCCGTCAGGCCGAGAAGATCGTCGCCGACGTGACGGCCGCATTGTCCAGCGCGCAGGCGGCGACGCAGCGGCTGATCGACGAGTATCTCACCAACGCGTCCCGGATCTTGGACGCCGGTGTGAAGATGCATCGCGCCGGTGCGCAGGCCGCCTTCGTGAACGCGGTCGCGACCGTCGCCGACAAGGTGGCGCCGCGGTACGTCAAGGAATCCGCAGCGAACCTCAAGCGCGTGCGCGCCGAACTCACCGACGCGGCCGGCAAACTGCGCGCCTTGGAAAAAGAAGTCGAGCACGACGGCGTCGCCGATGTCCACGTCAAGCGCTTACCCGGCGGCGGTACCCGTGTGCAGCACATCCTCGACGCGGCGCGTAAAGAGCTGGGCACCAAGGAGAATCCGCCGGGAAGCAACCGCAACCCATATGGGCCGACCGCGCCGTGGTGTTCCTCGTTCGCCACAGCCATGTGGCGCAAGGCCGGGATGAACATCCCGCTCCTGCCGTTCACCGGCGCGGTCTACCGCTGGGGCCAGCAGCACGGCAAGGCGTACGGCCGCAACCAGCTCAATCAGGCGAAACCCGGTGACGTGCTGCTGTTCGGCACCGGCCCGGAGAGCCCGTCGACCAGCAAGCACATCGGGATCGTCGAGAAGGTGCACGGCAACCACGTCACGTTGATCGAAGGCAACTCCGGCGACCAGGTACGACGCAACACACACGTACTGAGCCCCTCGACCTTCTACGGAGGTGTGCACCCGTGATCACCGCAACCGCACGCGACAGCAACGCGGAGATCACCGTGACGGTCGGCCCTGGCGGTGGCCTGGTCGACCTCACGCTGACCCCACGATCGATGCGTCTCGGCGGACGTAGGCTGGCCGCCGCGATTCTTGCCCTGGTCAACCAGGCCACGGCAGCGGCCACCCTGCGCGCCACCAGGAAGTCTGGCCTGGACGATGCTCACCTCGACGCCCTGGGTATCGGCCTCGATGCGGAACTGGCAGAGCAGGCCTCCTCGACGACGCCGGAAACCTGGAGGCTCTGATGGAGGAACGGACGGTCGACGAGCTCATCACGGCCGCTGACGGTATGTCCGAATCGGTGGCGCCAGTCCTGGCACGGCTGCGCGAACAGGCCGAGGACGACGGCGTGCGGGTGACCGTGGACGTCAACGGCAAACTGGTCGACTTGGACGTCGCCGAGCAGGCCATGCGCCTGGCCCCTGCGGAGTTGTCCGCGCTGATCCGCCGCCTCACCACGGCCGCCGCGAACGCAGCCCTGGCCGAAGGCGTCGCCGCTCTGGCCAACGTCAGCGGCACGCTGGCCAAGGCGGCTCTCACCGCTCCCGCGCGGCCGGAAGCCACATCTGAAGACGACTGGCCGCCACGGACATGGCAAATATCCTGACCAGGAAACAAATGACGACGAACTCAGCAGTGAGCCAACGGCCGACGGGTGTTTGCATGCAGGGGTCAGTGGCTGACCTGCGTGAGCATCGCCGTGACCCTGCGGGACATCCAGGTGCCGTTGGCCGGACCCACGGTGGCCAGGCGTTCGCCGCCGACGTCCTCAATGGTCACGACGTATCGGCCGGCTTGAGTGTCGTACCAGCTCAGGATGGGCGACCGGCCGGCCGGGCCGTTCGCCGCAATCTGTCCGGCGCCGGTCCGGACCGACTCGACCAGGGTGGCCAGCGGCCGGACGGCGCGACCGGTGACGCCGGCACCAGCCAAGGTCCGCTCGAAGCTGTCGTAGCCGTTGTGGGCGTAGGCATCCATCGCGGCCGTCAGTGCCTCACGGGGCAGCCGGACCGGTTCGCCCGGTCCGCCCGGCAGATCACCGATGACTGACATGACCCCAGTGACCAGTTCGGTGACGCGGACGGGCTCGAGGAGCAGCTCCGCGTCGTCGAGCACCGCGAGCACGCCACTGTCCCCTTTGGACGCACCCAGGACCCGCCTGGCCTTGTCCCCGAGCACCAGTGCGTCGACTGACCTGGTAGGACGGTCGAGAAGGTTCAGCAGATCCGCCACGGCCGGGTCGACGTCCGTCTCGTCCGCGATTCCGGCCCGCTGCAACGCCTCGTACACATCGCCGCCCAGCTCATCGCGTTCCGGCATGGTTGCACCATGTGACGGCACCTCCAGCGGATACGGCGGTTCGTTGTCGCTGAAGTCTTCCCAGAGTAGGTCGAACTCCAGGTGCGACAACACCACACCCCTGGCTGTACTCGTTCGCCGTGCCATGCGATCCTCCCTCGGCTAGGTGCCGACACGGCACGCTAGCGCCAATCGACCCGACAGGCAGCCGGAATGGAACAACAAGTCGCAACTGGATTCCTGATCGTCCGTGCGTCCGGCGCCGACGCGGTGAAAGCCGCGATCACCGGCACCACTGCGGTTCCGGACCGGATTCAGCTGGTGATGCGGTGTCCGGTGCCGCGCGGCGCGAACCTGAGCTTCGGCGACTGCGCCCTGCGGGCATGTTCGGGAGATGTCGTGCTGCTGACCGTTGCCGCGGCTCGGCTGTCCGTCGGCTTCGCCGAGCTGCATCCGCTGATGTTCCAACCGGTTCACGTCTCGCCGCCGCTGCGTACGTTGTTCACCAACGCGGTGGCCCACGTCATCTCGGCCGCCGGCGCGTTGGATCCCCGCGGTGTCGGCCATCATCTGCTCGGACTCGCGGAATTGGTGCTGCGCAGCGCTTTGCGGGCCGAGTTGGATCGTGTCGACGCGTTGGCCGCGCGCCGTCGTGAAGCTGTGGACTATATCCGGACGCACCTGTCCGAGCCGTCGCTGGATGCGGACCGGATCGCCGGCGCCCTGTTCATCTCGCGGCGACGGCTCTACCAGCTTTTCGACGACGGTCAGGGAGTGTCCGAGCGGATCAAGAGGATGCGCATCGAGCTGGCCAAAACCCTGCTGGCCGACCCGGCCCAGGCAGCCCGTGGCATCGCCGAGATCGCCAAGGACTGCGGGTTCGCCAACGCCACGCACTTCTCCCGTACGTTCCGCAAAGTCGTCGGGGAGACACCCCGCGATTTCAGAGAACGCGAGCAGGCGCGGTGAACTCCACACCGGACACGACATGACCGGCGACCGCCGCCAGCTCCAGCCAGCCTCGCCCGGTCGGTGAGTGCAGGGTGAACACCGCGGCCCGGGAACTTGCCGGATCCGTGACGATGGCCTGCAGCTGCGCACCGGTGAGCAGTATTCGTTCGATGATCACAACAGGATGGCCCTTGGGTGTTTGCGCTTGCGTCACCTCACGAAGGCTCGTCTCGTTCGTATCCGCGAGGTGGTAACGCATTTCTTCGACGGTCTCGGCGTCCATCCGCGTACCGGCCGCGATCACGGCACCGACCAGGATGCCCGGGTCGGCGTCAGGATGCTCGACCACGGCCACCAGTGCGGCGTCCTGTCGATGGGCGACCTCGGCCGCTTGGCTGGCCGTGACTTCGAGCGTGGGATCGTTGCCCACCACGCGCGTAAGGACGGCGAGCAGCTCCGTGGTCGTGTCCTGAACCGAACGCAGCGATACGGTCGTAACGCCCCGAACAGCTGCCAGTTTCACGGCACCAACGCCGATACGAACGCGGCGGCCGCACCACGGGCCGGTTCCGTTCGGGCGCCACGCCTGCCGAAAAGCAAGCCGGCAAGGTCACCGGCGAACCCGGACTGCGCGGCGACAGCCGACATCACACTGTCGAACAACTCCGCCCGATCATGAATCTGTGCGGCGGCTTCCACGCCGCCGGTGTCGAGTGCGCGCAACCGTTCGGCGACACGTCGGGCCGCCGTGAGGTGGTCGCGCTCCAACGTTCGTGCTTCCTTGAGCACCGCGTCAAGCTCGCGGAGCAGACTCTCGTGCTGTGTAACGGCGTCTCGGCGCCTTTGCTCAGCGTCAGGGCCGGAGTTGAGCTGGGCGGTGATGATCTCGGTGCCGACGTCGTCCGACGTGGTACGGATCGCACCGCGCAGTCGCAACGCACGCTGGTCGAGATGCTCGGCTCGTCGCTGGTTGGCCAGCAAGGTGGCCGCCCATTCGTCGAGCACCTCGGCCATGGCGCTCAATACCTGACGCACCTCGGTCAGCCGGCCCGGCAGACCTCGCATGCGGCCGGCGAACGCCTCTCCCGCGGCGCCGGTCCACCAGGTGTCCGTGTCGTGGCGGAACGCGGGAAGCGCGCCTACAGCGTGAGTACAGCGTTCGCTCGCGGCCATCACGGCGTCCGGGCTGCCGGGCACCGGATCGAAGCCCAGCCCTTGATACCGCGTCATGGCAGGTCCAGTCGCAGTCCGGCGGCCGCCACTTCCTCGGCTCCGGCGTACAAGTCACCACTTGTGCGAATGTCCTGCCCCGCGGCTGCCAGATCCGTTGACGCAGCCCGCATTCTGGCAGCCCAGACCGAGATCAGTTGATCGGCCGCCGCCGTGATCCCGCCAGGGCCGAGGTCACCTCGCACGCCCTCGCCGAGAGCGGCGGCCGCGGCACGTACCTCGTCAGCCGAATCGGCCAGCCGCGCCGCCGCCGCGGCCATCTCGACCGGATCCGCCTGGTAGCCGGTCATTCGCCCAGCACGGACGGGAACGCCGGCGGCAGGTCGTCCATGAGGTCGATGCCTTTGCAGTACCGGTTCTTGTGCTCCCCGTCCTTCTCGTCGGCGGCGGCGCCGCCAAAGGGCGAGTAGGCGGACGATCCTGAACCGCCACCTCGGGCACCGGCCGCTCCGACCGACCCAGCGCCGCCTCGCGCACCGCCCGGCCCGATCCCGAAACCGCCGGCCGGGCCGCGCCCAACGATCCCGCCGGCGGCCACGCCGCCAACGCCCGGCCCGGCACCATAGGCGGAGTTCGGCCCCGGGCCTGGACCCGGCCCGGAGGGTTGACCAGCTGGATAGCCCGGATTCAGCGTCGCCATGGCCGCTGTAGTGGTGTCACCCACTCCGGTGCCTGAAATGGGGGTGGTGACAGGCACCGGAGCAGGTGGCAGGGGATGGGGATACTGCTCGCGTCCACCGTCCCCACCGGGTGGTATCTGGGGCGGTTCGGGCTGTACGGCTGTGGCGGGCGGAGGAGCATCGAACGGCTCTGGGAGGCCGCTGTGCACGCCTCGGCTGGTCGCCTCGTACTCCTTCATTACCAGGATGGCCTTCTCCTGGGCCTCCTTGGCCTCGTGCTTGGTCGGAAGATGGTCGTCCAGCAGGGCTTTGAGCATGTAGAGGCCGTTCGGGCCATCAAGCGTCGTGACGTTGTACCCCTCACGGAACCAGCGCTCCGCGTAGTAATGCACCGGCTCAGGCATCGTGTGCTTGGCGCGTTCAACCGCCGTTGTGTAGATGTGGAGTCCCTGGCCGACACTTTGTGCCCGCTCGCTCGCACCTGACGCCCAGTTGGCCAAAGCCGACACGGAGGCTGTCGCCTCCGCGGCGGATGGACCCCGCCACGATTGCCCCAACCGTTCGACGATCTTGCGGACGGCGGAGGTTGCCGACCCCACCCCATCACTGACGACCTTCCAACGATCAGCCATACCACCCAGCTGGCCCGGCGTCGCGGACTGGATCATGTCCCAGAGTTCGCGGTGTTCGTAGACCCGCCAATTGATCGTGGCGAACACGTCGTCGTCACGCCAGTTGTGGTTCCGTCCCTCCTTGATCCTAAGGTCACGTGGGGTCACACGGCGTTTCGGATGCGGCTTGAACCGGCCCCGGGAGTTCTCGATGGTCTCCAAATGCACTACTGCCTCATTCTTCGTACTGCGAACGCATGACCCCTGCGGTTTGCTGCTCATTGTTGACGTGGGACTCGCGCACTTGACGGATTGCCTCGCGCAAAGCGGCCAACTCGGTGAGATACCCCTGCAAGGCGACCTGAACTCCGCCCATGCCCACTCCGCCGCGCAACCCGAACGCCCGTCCCATCGGCCGTGTCACCGGGCTCGTTCCGTCCTGGAGTCCGCCACCCAGTTCTCTGGCGCTCGACAAGTAGCCGGCCAGTTCATCGTAACGAGCCGCCAACTCCTGCTCAGCCCAGTTGAGCTCCCCAGGATCCAACTCGATCCGGTCGGCCTCATCCCCAGCGTCTTCCATGCCCGTCATCTTCACCCACCGGACCACCACAACCACCGACCGATACACATCCAGACACAAACACTGCACAAATGGTCAAGACGATCAAGTCGAAGTGACTCCCACCCACGCCACGCTTGTTGTCACAGTGTCATATTTCCCGAGTCATTGTCTTCGAACTCTTCGTTGAGAGGTCGAGGCTCATGGCCGCAACGTTCGCCGCGGCCATGAGCCTCGACCTCCATCTGGCCACAGACCCAGCACATGGATTGGTCAGTCGTCGCAGCCGCTTTGTGCGGTGTCGGAAACCTTTTCAGTACATGGCAAGGCAATCGCGATGACTCGGTTCGCCCGTCACGGCTCGCCGCAGGAATCTCGTGGAGGCGTCAGGTTCTCTCGTCCACTGTGCAGCAAGCTCTAGACTCCCCGGTCGGGAGTCCATGGTGCTGGCGTCACGGTGCCAGGATCCTGCACCGGGCATTTCACCGAGCTATGTCTCGTTGGGGACAGTCCAAGGTCATCGTGAGCAAGATACTGCGCGGTGATGAGACTGCCGACCGTGCAGCCGTGGCTTGAGCCGGGCTCTGCCAGGCGTGTCTTCACCACGCCTACGAACTGATGCCGGCCGCGGACGAGGTCAGCCGATGGCTCGGCTTCGTCGACCTCGTTTCCTGCTGGTAGGCAGGTCGAAGCTGGCGGCGTGGAAGCATCGTCGACCCGATGATGTGAACAACCGCAATTGGACGGCTTGTCGACCACGGCGGCTGGTCAGTCGCGCTCGACCTGAATCCTCAGCGTTGCCCGCAAGGAACTCCAGTCCTACGACGCCAAGTGGGCCAATCACAACTGGACTGAAGGGATCCCCGCGTTGCAGTGGAGGGCTTCGAGAGTGGAAATGTGAACAGCTTTGCGCGAGCGTATCGCGGCGCGGTGGGCCCGCGCCTTCAGCTCGGCTTCGCCATGGTCCAGACAGCCGGTGACCGCACGGCTACTATCGGTGCGCGAGAGCCGCTACGCCAGGGTGGCGGTGCAGGGGGAGGATCGAACATTGGTTCATCAAGGTAAAGAATTCGGCGTCGACTTGTACGAACTGGAGAAGGTCGCGAAGGCCGACTTCCCGGTGATCTCGGCCGACTACGGGGATGCGATCGGTACCTGCGACCGTGTCCGTGGTGGGGTGGATCATGCGATGCGCCGTCCGGACCACTTTGGTCGCGACGAGCTGGGTCCCCGCTCGTCAACGTGAATGAGACGAACAAGGTGATCTCGGCCGACATCGACGTGCAAACAACGACCTGGCTGCCCAACGGCGCCCTAGGCGGGTTCACCGCGGTGACAGACACCTATGAGTCCACCAGCCGCGTCAATGTGTCCCCGCCAGCGAACACCGTCCGGTACAAGGAGAGTTCAGGCAACTGCCGTGCGTTGTCGAGCCGCCGCACCGCCGTGGTGTTCCGCGACGCGGCCGGGAAGATCGTCGGAGGCGACCTCGTCCCCCCTGACGGCAAGGGCAATGCGGCTGCCAGCCCACAGCAGTCGCCCTCGACCCCATCATGCGCACCAGGCAGTCGCAGCACCTGGATCGTGCCGTTGCAGAACATTCCGCGAGACACCGACGACAAACGAACCGAGCTCTACTCGTACTGCGATCTCAACACCCCGCAGTCTGACATCAACCAAGTGTTCTGACTTCCGGTCCAGCGCCGACCGAATCTGTTCACGGCCCATCTCTGCCGCTGACCTCTTCTCTTCCCGGCGCATCCTCGCGCCGGGAAGAGACGTGCGCGGCAGCAGTCCCGTCGCCCACGGACTGGTGAGGAATGATCGCACGGAAAAGCGGATCGTCGGTGACCTTGAACCAGCTCTTCAGGTTGAGCGGCATGCGCCAGGGCTCGGTGACCGCAGCTACCTGTTCGTGGACATACAGTGCGTGGCTACAAGTTTCGTGCCAGATGCTGACGTACTCCTCGTGGGTACGCGCAATGCGGAAGATCTCGGCATGCAGCCCGAGTTGCGCATACAACGAGTGCTGGAATACGGCAACGCCAGCCTCGACGGCCTCAGCCAGCCGGCCGGGTGTATCGCCGTCGCAGACCGGGCAGTCACATGTCCACAGTTGGGCCATGTCGCTGGTTTCTTCGAAGACTCGTTGGCACGTCTCAAGTTTGTGGTAGCTGAGCAATGCTGACACGAAGGCCGAAAGGCCCGGGCTCGGTGAACGGCCACGAGCGAGGGTGGGATAGAAATGCCGGAGAGCGCTGATCGTGCCGATCGCGGCGGCATGTGCACCATGGCAAAGCGCTCCCAACGCGGAAATATCGCAGCGCAGCAACAGAACTGGCACCGCGACCTTCCGCAGCACGTGGAGGAACCCGCGAAGCAGGTACTGCACACCGAACGGATCGCTGGAGTGCTCGATGGCGAACGCCACCGGCACTTCGTATTTGTTGATCTCACGGGAGATCGCATCACACACAGCTGATGTGGCGAACCACCGCGCCGCCATCGGCAGCATGGCCACGACCGGTGCCCGATGCCCTCCGGCAGCGCGCAGAATCGTGCGCAGCCCGATCCAGTCGCGCGGCTCCAGGTAGCCGGAGTCAGTGAGGGCGGCCAGGCCGAGATCGTGTTGCCGCCGGCACCATGCCGGGTGAATGCCGCGTCGTCCGGGGATTCGTTTCGTCCCGGAATACCGGTCGGCGTCGCACAGAACGAGACCATCGAACCCTTGCGCCCGCAGATGACGAACGGTGTCCTCCGATGACCGCCCGGTGATGACGAGGCCGGTGTGCCGTGCCTTCGCGACTTCGGCGGCGGCCAGGGCCTGGGACGGGCGGCATTGGATCAAAAGATGTCCAGCGAACTGATCCAGTGACTGGGGCACATCTCAACGTTGACCCACGAATCCGTGGTGTGTCAGCGCCTTTCACACCGATGCTGGCGGAAATCGCGCTGACGGCGCAGGAGTTCCTCGCGCACTGCGCACATCGCAGGTATGTGTGGGTGTACCTGCCCGTAAGCGAATGGAGCGGCGGTCACTACCCGTGAACCTCGGGTTCCCAGCGAGGAGGTCGCCGGGTTGGCAGTCGAGGCTGCGAAGGTGGTGAAGTGGACTGCTTGTCGCGGCCGCCGTCATGGCGGACCGATGACTACTTGCTGTTGAGCGCGTGCGCGAAGGACTTGCGAAAGCTGACCGGTCGGCCAGCGGCAGGGCCGCGGCGATCAGCCGCTGCTTGAGACGGCCAGGCCTCGATGCGGGCGGGGGTGCCCGGACCGGGGTCGATCGCCCTAGGGTGAGTCTCTGGGGTCAGCTCACTTCGCCGATGATGTGCAGGTCCTCCAGGCCGGTGATGATCAGGTCGACGCCGAGGCCGGCGAGCAGCACGCCGAGGATGCGCACGAGCACCCACGCGTAGGTCATCCGCACGTACCGCATCAGGATGCCGAGCACGGCGATGGCCACGAAGTCGAGGGCGATCACGGCGACATACGCGCCCGCGAGCACGAGCCCGGTCGACCAGGTGCTCGCCTCGGCCATCAGGAACAGGTACGCCACGGCCACGGGGTTGGCGTAGAACGCGGTGGCCAGCTCGTGCGTGCCGCCGGTCGGGTCGTGGTGCGGCTCCTGCTTGCGGCCCAGGACGAGGTCCAGCGCGTGCACGAACAGGATCACCCCGCTGGCCAGCATCAACGCGCCGGAGCTGATGTGGAACAGGTGGATCAGCAGCCGGCCGGCCGCGACCACGAACAGGCCCGTGCAGATCGCGATCACCGTCGAGGTCAGCGCCACCCGCCAGCGGCGGCGGGAGTCGGCGCCGTCGGTGTCCACCAGGAACGCGAGCAGGATCTTCGGCGGCCCGACGACGGTGACGAGGATGCTGAACGCCTCCACAAAGGTCATGACCGCCATGATCGAGCCGGGCCGGTCACCCCGCCATTCGACCGGCCAAAGTGGACACCCACACGGTGCCCAGCCAGGCCGCGTACTGCTCGTCGGTCCAGCCGCGTTCCCGGACGAGCCGGTGCCACAGCGTTCCGTCCGTTGTGGACCACAAAACGTCCCGGCAGTCCTCTTCGGACACCACGAGCTGTCCCGTTTTCGCGGCGGTGTGGGCGTGGACGGCCATGCCCTCGAGTCGTTGCCGGTCGATTTCGGCGAGCATCGCCGCCGCTGCCTGGTCACTCGCGGCGGCGCCCTGCACGGCGAGACGCAGGGCCGCGGTGCGCCGCATGATCGCGGTGTTGAGCACGGCCAGCTTCTCCAGGCGGGCCCGCAGGTCCTGCTCGTCCAGCAGCGCGCGCATTTCCGGGCGATCCAGCAGTTCCACATCGGCGTCGTCGCCACCAACGGCCAGGTCCCAGGCGCGGTGCAGCAGCGTGGGTTTGTTGCGGAACGCCGAGTAGACCGTCTCGGGCGCCACCCCGGCAGCAGCAGCGATGTCCGTGATCGTGGTCTTGCCGTAGCCGCGTTCGACGAACAACCGGGCGGCGGCCGCCAGGATGCGCCGCCGGTTCTCTTTCGCCTGCTCCTGACGCCGGGTCGAGTCGTACCGGCGCTTGACGCCCTCGCTCATTCGATGCACTATACCAGTATTCAATCCAGTCTCACTGTATCGGAGTCCGCCATGACATCCGAGACCGAGAACTTCCTCGCCGAGATGCTGCCGAAACAGCTCGCCGCCGAACGCGCGATCCACGGCGGCGACGCCGGGCCGCGCAAGGCGCTCTGGTCGCACACCGACCCCGTCAGCCTGTTCGGCGCCGCCATCCCCGCCCGCACCGGCTGGACCGACCTCGCCCGCACCTTCGACTGGGTCGCCTCAACCTTCAAGGACCCCAAGGACTACCGCTTCGAAATGCTCGCCGCGCATGCCTCCTGCGACCTGGCCTACACCGTCGGCTTCGAGCACAACACCGTCACCCTCCACGGCACCCCCACCACCTACACCCGCCGCGCCACCCACATCTACCGCCGCGAACACGGCGAATGGAAGATCATCCACCGCCACAGCGACCCCATCCCGGAGGACCAGGAACTTTTCACCAAGCCATGAGCCAGCACGCACGTCCTTGGTGAGCTTGACGGCAACTGCGCCATTCAGGTGCATTGGCTGGTCTTTTCGGTCCATGCCCGCGACGCTGAAGGTCGAGGGGAGGATTCACATGACCAGCAAGGGGATCGAGTTCTACAGCGCTGTGCACGGTCCGGCGGCCGCAGGCGACCCGATCAAGGTCCGGTTGTTCGTGGATGGGGGTGAGGGTAAGGAGTTTCTGGAGGGGGTGCAGCCTTATGGGCATGGGCATGTCGAGGTGGAGCGGGGCGGGTTGTTCTTCACCGAGTCCAGCCGGGAGGTGCACCTGACCGTCCATTGTGGAACGGAAGTGTTCCGGGTCACTCAGCTCATCGACACCCAGTGGCCCAAGCTTCCGGACGGTCCGCTCGCCGACACCTTCAAGACCCCGACCAGGTTCGTTGACACTCCGCGCGGCAAACTCGCTGTGTCGTATGGGTTCGGCGACACTTCTGGCCAGCATGCGTCCGATCTGCTCTATGTCACCGTCACCCCGGTGTACAGCGACTGGATGGGCGAGCTTGTTGGCGCTCATCCTGGTTTGCGTGACCGTGCTTTCTCGACGTTCTCGCTCCCTGGCGCTCACGACGCCGGGATGTACGGGCCTGGCGAGTCGATCCACACCACCATCGACGCGTTGATGGGCGGGGCGATCGCGCCGGCCATGCTCATCCCGCTGGGACCGGTCGGCGCCGCGATCGCGGCCCTGCTCGCCATGGGCAGCGCGCTGGACCTGCTCCCGACCGCGGTGGTGAACTCCGCGTTCGTCCAGAAGGACGACGTGAAGACCTTGCTGGACTTGGGGATCCGGTACTTCGACTTCCGCCCGGGGGTTCCGCTCGGCGAAGACGCCCTCGCCCACATCCACAGCGTGGTTCCCGGCTGTGAGCTGGCCGTGTTCCTCAGCCAGACCCTGCGCTGGCTGGAAGCGCACCCCACCGAGATCGCCGTGATCCGGTTCAGCGACGACGGCATCTACCACCGGCTGTTGCCGAACGCGGCCAAGGTCGAGGACGTAGTGCGGGAGTCGTTTGACACCAGCACGATCCGCCGCGGCGGGATCGGCGACCTCACCCGTACCGTCAGCGACCTGCTGGCAGGCAACACCCGCCTGCTGATGGTCCGCAAGGACAACTACCACGGCTCGTGGACGTCGGCCTACGAGACCGACGACGTGAACGTCATCAAGGACAAGCTGGCCACGATGAAGGTCCAGGCCACCGGCGCCGACCAGATCGCGTTGGAGCTGCAGTCGTCCGGCACCAAGGACGGCCTGGTCCTGGGCGCCAAGAACCGCGCCTACGGCCAGCTGATCAAGACCAAGCCGGTCTTCCGCGACACGCTCTACCCGTGGGTCCGCGAGAACGCGCCCAAGAAGTTCGCCCAGGGCCTGCTGGTGCTGATGGACGACTTCGCGGACGGATCACTGACCCGCCTTGCCATCGACCTCACCACCAGCAGGTTGGGTCACCAGGTGACGGGCAGGGACTCCACGCCGTAGACGACGCTGTAGGAGCGGAAGGGCACTTCCTCAAACGGAATCGCGAGGCGCAGTGCCGGGAACCGTCGCAGCAGCGCGGGATAGGCGGTGCGCATTTCCATGCGGGCCAGGGGTGCGCCGACGCAGTGGTGGATGCCGTGGCCGAAGGCCATGTGGGCGGAGACTTTGCGGAAGAGGTCGAAGGTGTCCGGGTCTTCGGCGACGGAGGGGTCGCGGTTGGCGGCGGGCAGGGAGCACAGCAGGACCTCGCCGGCCGGGATTCGTTGCCCGGAAAGGACAACTTCCTCGGCGGTGGTGCGCGGGGTGACGGTGTGCACGATCGCGAGGTAGCGCAGGAGTTCCTCGACGGCGTCGTCGACGTGTTCGCCGGAACGCACCAGATCGGCCTGGTCCGGGTGGTTGAGCAGCGTCATCGTGCCCAGGGCCAGCATGTTCGAGGTGGTCTCGTGGCCGGCGATCAGCAGCAGGTCGGCGATCCCGGTCAGCTCGGTGTCGTCGATCTCGTCGCCGTGCTCGCGCACCAGCATGCCGATCATGTCCTCGCCCGGGTCCTTGCGCTGCTCGGCGACCAGCTCGGCCATGTACCGGTGCGACGCCTCCAGCGCGGCGATCCGCTCGTCCATCGGCCGCGCGAGGTTCAGCCGGATCGAGCTGTTGCGCTGGAACTCCTCGCGGTCGGCGTACGGCACCCCCAGCAGCTCGCAGATCACCAGCGACGGGATCGGCAAGGCGAACGCCTTCACCAGGTCCGCGCTGTTCCCGCCGGCCTCCATCGCGTCCAGGTGGTCGGCGACGATGGCCTCGATCCGCGGCTGCAGCCTGCGGATCCGGCGGACGGTGAACTCGGGTGTCAGCATCCGCCGCAGCGTGCCGTGGTCCGGTGGGTCGTAGTGCAGCAGGAAACCGTTGCGGGCGGACTGCCCTGGCCGCAGCACCGGCCGGTCGTCGCCGGGCGCGTTGCGGAACCGGGCCGCGTCGCCGAGCACCTGCCGGACGTCGTCATAGCGCGTGACCAGCCAGCCCTTCGCACCCCACGGCAGCTGAACCGGGGTCACCGGTCGTTCTTCACGTAACCGCACGAGCCCGGCGACCGGGTCGAACCCGTCGCGCTGGACGTGCAGGGGAATCTCGGTCATAACGCACTTCACCCCATAAGTGAGATCCGACTCTCGATTCACCGTAGCACAACTGATAGTTCCCTATCACTCTGTTAGCCTTGCTGCGGTGACGACCCAACGCCCGCTCCGGACCGACGCGGCGCGCAACGCCGAGTTGCTGGTCCACGCCGCCTGGCGGGCGTTCACCGAGACCGGCGCCACCGACATCCCGATGGAGGAGATCGCCCGGCGCGCCGGGGTCGGCGTGGCCACCCTCTACCGCCGGTTCCCCAGCAAGGACGACCTGCTGCTGGCCGTGCTCGAATGGCGCTACGCCGAAGGCGTGGAACCGGTCATCGAGCAGGCCCTCGTCGACGACGACCCGTGGCGCGCGATGGCCGAGTGCCTGCACGCGGCCCTGCAGATCGCCGCGTCCGCGCACCGCGTGATCAAGTCGGCGCGTGAGCCGGAAATCCTGATCCAGGGCCTGAAGAACCGCTACTTCAACGATTTCACCCGGATAGTGCAGCGCGCCCAGGCGGCCGGGGTGGTCCGCGACGACCTGTCCGCCGACGACATCCGGCTGATGCTGTTCATGCTGATCAGCACGGTGCGGATCGACGCGTCCTGGCACCGCGGCCTGGGTCTGCTGCTGGACGGGCTGCGCCCGTCGGCCGCGACACCGCTGGATGGCCCTTAAGTAGGATTGGACGTCGGCCAGGCGAACAGGGGAGTCGTTGGTGGCGAATGGACGTCGTCGCAGCTACATCTGGGGCTACTTACAGCGCCGGCGCTACTACGTGCTCATCGCGGCGGCGCTGTCCGTCGTGGTCGTCGTTCTGCTCCTGTCCGCCACCTCGCTGAGCGACTACGGCGCGAACCTGAGCCTGAACCTGGGCGCCGACCTGATCGGCACGATCGTGGTGCTGTTCGTGATCGCCCCGTTCATGGGCCGCGCCGAGCGGTCCAACGAGGCCGTGCTGGAACGGTTCGACCATCGCGCGTTCATCAAGCAGGTGGCCGACGCCCGGCAGCGCGTGATGATCCTGGAGCTGTGGACCGACCTGCTGCAGGGCGGCTACCAGCAGCAGTTCCTGACCGCCTTGCGGGCCGCGCTCAACCGAGGCGTCGAGGTGCGGATGCTGTTGCTGGACCCGGACGCGCGGGCCGCCGAGCAGCGCGCGGACGATCTGCTGCGGCAGACCGACGTCGTCGACAACATCAACGACAACCTGCGGATCCTGCACGAGTTCCGGCGCGACCTGCGCGACTGGATGCAGGCCAACCTGGACATCCGCGTGTACTCGGCGCTGCCACCGGTGCAGATGTACCGGGTGGACGACCACGTGATCGTCTCGTTCTACCCGGTCAACGTGACCTCGTGGAACGCGGCGCAGTACCAGACCAGCCCGCAGGCGCAGCTGGGCACCTTCGTGGGCACCAAGTTCGACGAGCTGTGGGAGGCGCGCAGCACGCGCACGCTGGAGCAGTTCCGCAAGATCATGCTGCACGCCGAGGACGACGCCTGGTCGTACCCGGTGCGGTTCGTGTCAACCGACGACCAGATCTACGTCAGCGGCCGGGAGATCGTGGCGGGCAACCTGCGCAGCGGCATCGACGGCCTGCCGGTCCGGGTCGAGAACGGCAACGCCAAGGGCGAGACCCAGCGGTCCGAGTCGTTTTCCCTGGTACCAGTGGAACCCGGCGCCGACGACCACGACATCGCGCACGAGATGTTCCGCAGCAAGTACGGGCAGAACCATCACGACGTGATCCTGAAGCTGGTGGCGCCGGTTCCCGCGGTCGAGTAGAACCGGTCCAACCGCAGCGGGTGGAACCGCTTGTGCATCAAGTGTTCCCGGCCTTGGACGGCCGCCAGGACGGCTTCGGCGACCACCGGCGACTGGGTGAAGCCGCCGGTGTTGTGGCCGCCGGTGACGACCAGCACGCCGTTGCGGGCCGGTTTGGTCTCGAAGACGCCCAGGCAGGAGGAAGTCCACGGGCGCACGCACATCCGGCGGCTGGCGTCCAAGGTGCCGTTGTCCTTGGCGGCTTGGTGCGCCTGCGGGAAGAAGTGCCGGATGGTGTCTTCCAAGGCGTCGAAGAGGACGTCCAGCTCGGCCGAGTCGATGTTGCCCGGGTTCAGACCCGTCCAGCCGTACCCGGACCCGCAGACCAGGACCGGGTCACCGTTCTCGTCCGTGGCGAGAGTGACGTTGGTTTCCTCCGCGCGGTGGCCTTTCCGGGCGATCTTCACCGAGTGGTCCAGGCGCGGCTCGACGTTGGGCACGGTCAGCCAGACGCCGAGCATGCCCTGGATTCGTTCGTGCGACTCGGTTCCGTTGAGAAGCTCGTCGCCATACGCGCCCGGGGAGACGACATAGTGGTCGGCTCTGATGGTCTCCTGGTCCGTCTTTAGGCCGGTTGCTGTGCCGCCGTCCCACTCGATGGACGTGACCGTTGTCTGCCAATGGAACTGGACGCCTCCGGCTTCGAGAAGGTTCACGAGTTTCGCCACGAACTTGTGGATGTTCACGGTGAAGCCGACGACCTCGATGCCGCCCGCGATCGACTCGGCGTCCGCGAGCGCGGGATAGCCTGAACGAACTTGTTGCGCGGTAAGAGCTCTGCGGGTGGCGCCGACGCGGTTGTTGCGGGCCAGGTGCCACTGGTAGTAATCGTCCTCTGTGTACAGACGCAGAATGCCGTCGCGGTAACCCGTTGTGTCGGTGAACAGGCCCGGGTCGGTTGTCCGGAGCTTGTCCCACAACGTTCCGGCGGCGCGGTTGACGTCGAAGATGTCCTCGTTGTAGCTCTCCGCGAGCCACGGCGGGATCTGGTGGAAGGCGTCCGCCCACCGCAGTTCCGCGCCGGTGAGGTCGCCCGGTTTGGCCACCAGCCAGCCACGGTCCGAGATCGGCCGGGTCAGCAGGTCCTTTCCCGGCCAGGCGCGGCTGTTGTAGCTGTCCGCTTCGGTGAGGGTGAACATCCGGCCGTCGCCGCCGCCGCGGGTGCACCCGTACGCGGTCCAGTGGGCGTCGCCGCGCGGATCCGGGGCCTGGTCATACACCGTGACCGCGTAACCACTGCGCGTCAACTCCAGCGCTGTCACCAGGTTCACGATGCCGGCCCCGGCCAGCGCGGCACTCCTGCCGCCCGCGCCCAGGACCACCGGCTGCGCGTCGGCCCGGTCCCGCTCCTCGTCCGCCAGAGTTCCCGCCGAGCCCGTCTCCACACCGTGAATGCTACTGGGTCAGCCGAGGGTGAAGGGATCTCTTGTCTTCCCGATCCACACCGTGGCGGCCTTGATCTGGGCGGCGATCCGGTGCATGACGGCTTCCTCTTCGGTCTCGAACGTGGAGGCAGTCACGACCGAAGACCTCCTCGCGGACAACTGTCGACTGTGGACCGAAGCCGGTCAGGATGGCCGGCCGTTCGCGGGGTGGGCGCTGATCGCATATTGTGTTGTGGCTTCTGGGGAAAGCGCGGATCATGGCGGGGTGTCTCAGCAGTCGCTTCATGTGGTGAAGAATCCGGCCCCGCAGCCCGATCCGATCACCGTCCTGCCGGTCCGTGTTCAGCTCGACGACAACGACTCCCCGATGGATGTCCTGGACGCCTTGCTGATCACGCAGTTCAGCGCGGGCGGGCACACGGCCGCGCACACCGTGCAGGTGAAGCGGCTGCGGGACGGCGCGCGGCTTTTGCCTGACGGTGCAAGGGTTATCCGGACCGTGCGGGAGGATGACCGGCGGGGTGTGCTGGCGGCCGGTGATGGGTGGCTGCTGCAGACCGTGCAGTGGCAGGAGAGCGCGAAGGTCACCGTCACGGCGGTGAGCGACGAGCTCGCGGCCAAGGTGCTCGCGGAAACCGTTGCGGACGCGGAGGAACCGGAGGCCGAGGACGGCGACGTCGTCACGATGGGCTTCTGGCACATGTCGATGAACGGGCCGCGCCGCCGTGCCCGGGACATCGCCACGCCTTCGTGGCCGGAGATCCGGCAGAACTACGCGTCGGGCGTTGCCACCGCGCTGGACAAGCTCCTCGGGCTGCAGGCGGATGTCCTGGCCGGGCGGTTGTTGCTGCTGCACGGGCCGCCGGGCACCGGCAAGACCACCGCGTTGCGGGCGTTGGCGCGTGCGTGGCGCGAATGGTGTCAAGTGGACTGTGTGCTCGACCCGGAGCGGTTGTTCGACGACCCGGCGTACCTGATGGAGGTCGCGCTGGGCTACGACAACGAGGACCAGTGGCGGTTGCTGCTGCTGGAGGACTGCGACGAGCTGATCCGCGGTGAGGCCAAGCAGTCCACCGGCCAGGCGCTGTCCCGGCTGCTCAACCTGACCGACGGCCTGATCGGCCAGGGCAGCCGCACCCTCGTCGGCATCACCACCAACGAGGACCTGGCCCGCCTGCACCCGGCGGTCATCCGGCCGGGCCGCTGCCTCGCGCAGATCGAGGTTGGCCCGCTGTCCCAGGACGAGGCGACCGCATGGCTCGGCCGGCACGTCCGCGACCGGGCGACCCTCGCGGAGCTCTACGCGATGCGCAACGACCTCGCGCCGGTGATGGCCGAGACCGCCGAAGAGCACACCGGGTTGTACCTGTAGCCGGAGGCCTCGTGAGCGCCCCTCACGAGGCCTTGGCCACGGCCTTCTCGAGGTCGGCGCGGTTCATCTTGGAACGGCCGCGGATGCCCAGGTCGCGGGCGCGTTCGTCCAGTTCCGCCTTGGTCAGGTCGGACAGGTCTGGCTCCCGCTGCTTCTTCTGCTTCTTCTTGGCGCCGCCCTTGGTGGCCTCGACGCTGCGGCGCAGGGCCTCCATCAGGTCGGTGACCTCGGTGGCCTCCGGCGGCTCCGCCTCGGCCACGACGGTCTCGCCCTTGGCCTTGTCGTCGATGAGTTTCCGCACGCGCTCGGTGTAGGTGTCGCGGTACTCTTCGGGTTTCCAGGGCGCGGTCAACGACTCGATCAACGCGGTGGCCATGCCCAGCTCCTTGCGGCCGGCGTTGGTGCTGACCGGTTCGACGATGTCCGCGGGGTCGCGGATCTCGTCGGCGAAGTACAGCACCTCCATCGCGAGAATTCCGTCGCGGGCGCGGATCGCGGTCAGGTACTGCTTGCCGCGCATGACGAACGTGGCCACGCCCGCCTTGTTGGTGTCCACCAACGCTTTCGCCAGCAGGCCGTACGGCTTGGCGTACTCCTTCTTTCCCGGCGCCAGCCAATAGGTCTTCTGGTAGAAGATCGGGTCGATCTCGTCCAGGTCGACGAACGCCTCGATGTCGATCGTGCGCGACCGGCCGGGCGCGATCGAGTCCAGCTCCTCGGGTTCGATCAGCACGAACTCGCCGTCGTCGACCTCGCGGCCCTTGACGATGTCGCCGAACTCGACCTCCTCACCGGTCCGCTCGTTCACCCGTTTGTACCGCACGCGGTCGGATGTGCCGCGCTGGAACTGGTTGAAGTGGATGGTGTGGTCCGACGTGGCCGGATACAGCTCAACCGGGATGCTGACCAGCCCGAAGCTGATCGCACCGCGCCAAATCGCCCGTGCCATGCGCTCAAGGTACCCCGGGAAAGGCCTGGTTATGCGGGTTGCCTGGCGGTGACCTCGGCCGCGCTGAGCGGCCGGATCACGATCGTGGCGCTGACGTCCTGGTCGGGCCGGACCTGGTAGCGGGCACGCACCGGGTTCGGCGTATCACCCACACCGGTGACCGCGTAGTCCGCGTGCAATGTCACCCACCCGGGGTTGCGTTGTAGCTCGAACGGGTAGGCAGCCCGGTCGAGGTCGTCATACGGCGTCACGCTGACGTCGTTCGCCCCGGACACCAGCAACCCGCCGGTCTGCCCATCGGTCAGCAACGCCCACCTCGTGTCGGTGTGGTTCCCATGGTCCTGTGGCCGGTAGTAGGAAACGTACTGCTCATCCACAGTGGACCGATACACACCGACCGGAGTGCCGTCCTTGCGGTCGTTGTAGCTCTCGTGCGGGCCACGGCCGTACCAGGTGAACTGCTGGAACCGGTCCGGCACAGCCAGGCTCACGCCGATCTTCGGCAGGTACGGCAACGTCCGCACGGCCCCGCGCGGGCTCACGGTGTGCGCCAACCGGATCGTCCCGGCCGCGTCCACCGTGTACTTGAGGGTCTGCTCGAAGGTCGCGTCCGCCCGGCCGGTCACGGTCGAGGCCACGGTGATCGTCACGGTCCCGTCGGGGTTTCGCACCGTTGAGACGGAGTTCGCCTTGGTCCGCAACCGGTCCAGGCCCACTGCTCGCCAGCTCACGCCCTCCGCGTTGCCCCAGTCGTAGGTCTCGTTGCTGATCGGCGCCCGCCAGGCATCCAGCTGTGGCCCCGACTTGACCAGTTGCGTACCCCTGACCTGCATCGACGTCAACCCGCCGGACGCCTTGTCGAGCGTGTACTGGAAGTCGCCGCCGGACACGGACACCTGGTTCGGGCCGTCCACAACCGACACTGACCCCGTCGCGGGCGGCGTACCAGCACCTGGGATGACGGTTCCGCCCAACGAGAATTGGTCCAGAGCGGGGACCGTGCCAACAGTGTTGACCGTGAGCCACCTTTCCATTCCGGCCGGGTTGGCGGGCACCGGGATCGGCACGACCACTTGGCTGTTGGGCTCGACGGTCAACGGCTGCGAGCCGCTGGCAACGGTCCGGCTGCCCTCGACGACCTTCCACTGCAACGTGGTTGCGGCGGTCGAGGCGAACTGGCGTTCGCTGCGCACGGTCAGCGAACCATCGGCGTAGCTGAACCGCAGCGGCTGGTGGGCCCAGGTGAGCTGGGCGGTCTCGGGCTGGGCGAACCGGTCCGAGCCGATCAGACCATCCACACCGGACAGGCTCTCGCCGTTGGACAGGTACGTTCCGCGGGTCTCGATCTTGTCGAAGTCCATCGCCAGCACCGCGTCCGCGGCGGGATCGCCGCCGGCGGCCAGCACCTCCGCGGGCAGAGCACGGTTGTAGATCCGGACGTCGTCGATCGCGCCGTGGGCCATCCGGCCGCCGTACTGGTCCTGCATCACCTCGGGGTTGCGGCCGATGTTGACCTCGTAGAAGCTGTTGTCGATCGCTCCCGCGAACGCGGTCGACCCGGCCTGTTTGCCGTCGATGTACAGCCGGAGCGTTGCCCCGTCGTAGGTTCCGGTGATGCGGTGCCAGTTGCCGTAGAAGTCCGCTGGGACAGGCACCTGCACCACCCGCCAGGTTCCGCTGTAGATGAAGAACTCCAAGGTGTTCTGGGTCTTCATCTTCAGCGCATACGC
Organism: Actinocrispum sp. NPDC049592; assembly: GCF_040675465.1. Lineage (NCBI taxonomy): Bacteria > Bacillati > Actinomycetota > Actinomycetes > Pseudonocardiales > Pseudonocardiaceae > Actinocrispum > Actinocrispum sp. NPDC049592. Next base: position 276,002 of record NZ_JBFAPA010000009.1, read on the forward strand.
GTGGTCACCCTTCGCGATCACGGTGAAATCGCCCGTCCAGGTATCGGGCTTCACCCAGGCGTCCAGGGTCAGCTGCGAGGTGATCTCCAGCCGCCGGTCCCGGTAGACCTCGACGAAGTCGTCCAGACCCGAGAACGAGAGCGCTTTCCCGCGATGTCCGTCCACAACGGACGGCTGGCCGCTGAGATGCGCGAGGATGTCCGAGCCGGTCGGGGTGATCCGGATGTCCTGGCGGAGGTTCTGCTCGGCCCAGTCCCAGATGAACCCGCCCTGCAGCTGCGGGTTGGCCCGGATGGTGTCCCAGAACTCGCGGAAGTTGCCCAGGCTGTTGCCCATCGCGTGCGCGTACTCACCGAGGATCACCGGTTTTGTCGTCGAAACGGCCTGCTGCGCAAGTCTTTCCGGCGACGGGTAGCGCGGGCCCCAGACATTGGCGTAGGGCGCGTCGCCGTCCGGCGAGTTGGACTGGTGGTACAGCGGGCGGGTCGGCTCGTTCGCCTTGGCCCAGTCGGCCATCGCGAAGTGCGCCTTGCCCAGGCCGGCCTCGTTGCCGGTGTCCCACATGAAGACGCTCGGATGGTTCTTGTCCCGCTGGACCATGGCCACGAACCGGTCGTGGAAGGCGTCCTGCCACTCGGGTTTCTCGGCCAGGCAGACCGAGGGGCACGACTCGTGCGCGTGCGTCTCGATGTCCACCTCGTCGTCGATCCAGATGCCGTTGCGGTCGGCCAGGTCGTAGAAGTACGGGTCGGACGGGTAGTGCGAGGTGCGCACGGCGTTGACGTTGAACTGCTTCATCAACTGGACGTCCTGCTCCTGGCGGGACCGCGGCACGTGCCGCCCGTTGTCCGGGTCGGTCTCGGATCGGTTGACGCCCTTGAAGAGCACGCGTTTGCCGTTCACCTTGAGCTGCCGGTCGGCGATGGTGAACTCCCGGAACCCGACCGTCTCGCTCGTGATGTGGCTGCCCAGGGACAAAACGAGGGTGTACAGGTTCGGGGTCTCGTCGGTCCACTTGAGCGGATTGTGCACCACTGTGGACAGTGTCACGTCGTTGCCTGTTGTGGTGCCAGTGAATGCGGCGACCTCAGCGCCCTTGCTGTCTCGCAACGAAGCCCGTACGGCCAGCGCTCCGGCTCGTTGACGCGCCAGGGACACCCGCGCGGTCAACGTGGCGTCGGTGTAGTTCGCGTCCAGGTCAGTGGTGACGGTCAGGTCGCGGATGTGTGTCGTCGGCGTGGAGTACATCCACACGGAGCGGAAGATCCCGCTGTAGCGCCACTGGTCGTAGTCCTCGAGGTAGGACCCCGAGCCCCAGCGGTGGACCTGCACGGCGATCCGGTTGCTGCCAGGGTGCAGCGCCGACGTGATGTCGAACTCCGCTGGCGTGTAACCACCTTGGTCGTAGCCAAGGTACTTTCCGTTGACCCAGACGAAGTATCCGGCCGTCACACCCTCGAACCGCAGGTAGTTCTGCCGTCCCTGCCAGCGCGCGGGCAACGTGAAGTCACGGACGTAAGCCGCCGTCGGGTTGACGTCCTTGGGCGCGAACGGCGGGTTGTCCGGCCAGATCTCCTCCGGGATGTTGCGGAACATCGGGTGGTCCAGACCGGCGGTCTGCAGCGTGTGCGGGACCGTCGTGGTCTGCCAGGCGCGCACGTCGTAGTCCTCGGCGAAGAACCCGGCCGGGACCTCCTGCGGGCGCGGCGCCATCGCGATCTTCCAAGCGCCGTCGAGGGACGCGGTGAACGGCGTGTTCTCCTCGTGCCGCGCGGCCGACGCGGTGTCGCCGTACGGCCGGAGCGACGCATGCGGGGCCTCCTGGCCCTCACCGGTCATGCGCGGGTTGTCGAGGTACGCGTACGCGTCGGGTCCTGGTGGCGCCGCCGTTGCCGGTGCGACCACGACTCCGGCGGCGAACAGAACGAAGACCGTCAGGAAGCGAACAGAACCGCGCATGTGAGCCTCCCAGTGTCACCCACAGGTCAACACCATGTAACGGAAGGCAACAGGAAAACACAACCCGCCATCCGGCGGTTACTGGGTGTGCGAAAGGGGGCGCAGCGCCGCACGCACGACGTCCTCCGCGAACGCGGTCGCCGCCGGGGCCGCGCCGTCGTGGCCGCGAGCAGCGGCGTTGGAGTGCAGGCCGTCGACGATGAGCATGATCCGGTCGGCCAGGGTGCGCGGATCCGGCGCGCCGGCCCGTTCGGCCAGGTCCATCAGGTGGCCGTGCACCTCGTCGTAGTACTCGATCGCGATCTGGCGCGCCGGGTGGTCCTCGTCCGGGAACTCGGCGTGCGCGTTGCGCACCGAGCAGCCGCGGAAACCGGGCTGCAGCGAGCATTCCGCGACGATGCCGACCATGGCGACGATCTGACGGGCCGGGTCGTCCGGGAACCGCGCCTCGGCCTGGGCCATCGTGACCATGACGCCCTCGCGGTACCGGTTGAGGTACGCGATCACGAGCTCCTCCTTGGTGGCGAACTCGCTGTACAGGAAGGCTTTGCCGCAGCCGATCTCGTCGACGATCTGCTGCATGCCGACCGCGTGCACGCCACGGGCGTCGAACAGGCGCGTCGCGACCTCGAGGATCTTCTCCCGGCTCTCCGGGTCGCGCTTGCGGGCCACGCGCGGACCCTAACAGACCAATCGGTCCGTTTCCAGTAGTTGACACCCCTTCGTCAACAGGGCCAATATTTGGACCGATCAGTCCGGGACCGATCGGTCCAATTCTTAGGGGGTTCATCGATGGATCTGCAGCTGGCCGGCAAGACGGCCGTCGTCACCGGTGGCAGCAAGGGCATCGGCCTGGCCGTCGTGCGGCTGCTGCTGGCCGAGGGCATGAACGTGGTCAGCGGTTCGCGCACACTCACCGCGGAGCTCAAGGAGACCCAGGCCGTCGCCGTGATCGGCGATCTGTCCACACCGGACGGTCCGCGCCGGTTGGTCGGCGCCGCGGTGGACAAGTTCGGCGGCGTCGACGTACTGATCAACAACGTCGGCATGGGCGACCACCCCGAGTTCGTCGAGGGCGCGGTGCAGAGCCTGGCCGACCTGCCGGACAGCGAGTGGGAACGGACCTTCAACCTGCACTTCTACAGCGCGTTGTGGGCGACCCGGGCCGCGCTGCCCTCGTTGGTGCAGCGCGGCGGGGTGATCGTCAACGTCTCGTCGACCGCCGCGCGCGACGCCAGCACCGGTCCCGGCAACTACAGCGTGGCCAAGGCGGCATTGAACGCTCTGACCAGGGTGATCGCGCTCCAGTACGGCCCGCAGGGCGTCCGCGCGATCACCGTGTCACCCGGTCCGGTCAGCACCGGCACGCTGACTGACCCCGATGGGTTCATCGGCCAGCTCGCCAAGCGCCAGGGCATCACCCACACGGAGCTGGTCGAGCAGATGAGCGCCACTTTCGCCATCCCCACCCAGCGGATCAGCACGCCTGAGGAGGTCGCCCAGCTGATCGCGTTCGCGGCGTCGCCGAACAACATCAACGGGGTCGACTACCTGATCGACGGCGGCCTGGTCAAAGCTGTATGACCTGGACGATCTCGTTGGGGGCGGCCAGATCCGCGCCATGATCGCGGCCGCGCAGCACCACCCGCTGCGCGGCCGGCATCACGCGCGCGAGGGCGTCGAGGCGTTCGGTGAGGTGTTTCGGGCTGCGGTCGCCGCCGAGCAGCACCACCGGCACCTTGATCTGGGCGTAGGCGTCGAGGCGGACACCGAGTTCGTCGATGGCGAGCATGTCGTCGACCTGGCGCGGCACGAGCCGGCCCTTGGTCAGGCCGACGATCTTGCCCACCAGCCAGGCCTCCCGCGCGGGCATCCGCACGACCTCTCGGAGGAAGATCTGGAAGGCCTTGCCCGGCCTGCCTTTCGCGACCAGCTCCTGGACCCGGTCGGTGGCCGGTCCGGTCAGCGGGGCGTCGATCACCGACGGCGGCTCGTAGATCACCGCCTTGCTGAACAGTTCCGGCGCCGCCACAAGGGCTTCCAGCGCGACCACCGCCCCGGACGAGTGGCCGTACAAGATCACCGGACTCTCGTGTCGTTTGGCGGCCTCGACGACATCCGCGACTTCGTCGGCCAGCGTGCAGTTCGGCAGGTCCAGCTGGTACCGCCGTCGCCGCACGATTTCGGCCCGGTACTCGGGCTCGAGCAGTTTCGCGAGCTTCACGCACCTCGTTCCGTCGTCCATCCCCGGTCCGACCAGCAGTACGTCCATACCCCCTCCTCCTTAGCAGTGCTAAGGCGAGCTTAGCACTGCTAAGGTGACTTGGGTGAGCGTCAATCGGCCAGGGCTGACCAGGCAGAGCATCATCGAGGCCGCGCTGCGGCTACTGAAGGACGTCGGCCTCGATGGGCTCACCGTGCGCCGCCTCGCCGCCTCCCTTGGCGTGCAGTCCCCCGCGTTGTACTGGCATTTCCGCAGCAAGGACCAACTGCTCGACGGGATGGCCGACGAGATCATCCGCAGCGCCGCCATCGGCCTGCCGGGCGCCGGCGAGACGTGGCGGCAGTGGCTTCTGCGCGGGGGACGCGCCTATCGCTCCGCGCTGCTTGCCCATCGCGACGGGGCGCGGATCGTGGCCGGGTTCGCCGTGCTGACCGATACCAGCATCGCGCGGTTCGAGGCCGAGTTGTCGGCGATGGTCGCGGCCGGGTTCACGCCGCTCGGGGCGTTCCGCACGATCAAGGCGATCTCGCAGTACGTCAACGGGTTCGTGTTGCAGGAGCAGACCGAACGCGCGGGCGGACCCGAGCTTTCCGCTATGCCGCCTACGTTGCTGGAGGCACTGGTATCCGGCGGCATCGACCGGGACGCCGAGTTCGAGCACGGCCTCCAGGCGTTGATCGCCGGCACTAGTCCTTAGTGGACTCCTCCTTGAGCTCGGCTTTGGCCTGCTCGGCCTCGGCTTCGCCTTCGACCTCCAGAGCGGGGTTGCCGGTGTACTCGCCCCACTCCTCCTTGACCTTGCCGACGAACTCCTCGATCAGGTGCTTCGGCTTCTCACCCATACGACCTCCCCGGGCATAACGCTCGCGGCATCTCCTGGCGTATCGCCTCGCTGCGGCCGTCATGACGATTCCTCCTCGACAACGCCGGTATACCCGACCGAAGGAACCTTCACACCAGGAAACGAGTGCCCCCACCCTCGGTGGTTTCTAGCGGTCGTTGCAACACTGCTGCTGGTTGGTGGTCAGGAGTGTGGTGACGCGTTGGGCTGGGGTGTCCCAGTCGAGGGTTGTGCGGGGTCGGTCGTTGAGTTCGGCGGCCACGGCGTCGAGGTGTTCGGCGCCGGGCCCGCCGCGCGAGGGCCATGGTGCGCGCGGCATGCGGCTGATACGCACCGCCGGGTTGCTGGTTGCGGGCCTTTTCCCGGCTGATCGTGGACACCGGCCGGTCCAGCTCGCGGGCGATCGATCGCAGAGAGGCGTTGTCCCGTAACCGGTCCGCGATCAGGATCCGCTTCACCTCGGACAGATACCGCGGCGAGATCACCCTCGGCGCCGGCTCAGGCGGCGGCGAACACCTCAGGTGTTGCAACGAACCCTAGAACTGAAGCTCTCCGGGGGGCGACCCCGAGGCCAGTCTATCGGGGGTGGAGGGGTGGCTGTAGGGAAAGAGCGCGCGAGTGGGCCGTTCGCGCGGAGTTCACCGCAGTGGGTGACATCGGGCGGTGCGTGCTGGGGATCTTGGCGCGGTTGGAGTGCGAAGGGTGGGTGCGGGGTCGATTCTGTGCGGGGTGGCGGGGGCCCGGCACAGAATCGACCCGCGGCCGGATGTCAGCGGCCGCGCCGTCCGCTGAGGCGGATCGGCGTGCCTTGTCCGGAATGGTCGTGGAGCAGGGATTTCGGGTGTCGCAGGGTTTTCAGTTGCTGTTGATGAAGGTTCTGGCCAGTTGCTGGCCCAGGGTCACCGCGTTCGCGTGGCTCTCGATGGGGTTGACCTTCGAGTTCTTGAACACGATGTAGGTGACGCCGGAGTCCGTGCCGCCGTTGCTCGGGTCGGGGTTGATGCCCAGGTCCCGGGCCGTGGCGTAGGACGCCTCGCCGATGATGTCGGTCGGTCCGGTGTCGCCGACCACGGCGTACTCCACCTGGTTGTTGTAGATCACCGCGACCACACCGCCGCCGGCGATCTGGAAGCTGCGGTAGTCCCAGGTGCCGCTGGGGCTGGGGACCACCACGTAGGGCAGCGACGAGGCGATCAACGGCTGCCCGTTGGACTGGTGGAACGCGGTGTCCGGCTGGAAGCAGCAGTCGGTGTTCTCGTTGCACTGGGTGGTGCGCTGGCCATCGCAGTCGATGTCCATGTCGGCCTTCCAGAAGACCGCGCCGTTGCGGTTGCAGACCGGGATGGTCCGGCTGGTCTCGGAGTCGGTCTTGTACAGGCCGTTGGAGATCTGCTGGCCACACGAGGTGACCTTGGCGAGCAGCTCCGCGGCGGTGGGGGCACCGCCACCTCCGCCACCGCTGTCGGTGACGGTCAGCGAGTCGAGGTTGGGACCACCGTTGGCTGTGGTCGCGGTGACCTTGACCGAATGCGAGCCCGCGGTCGTGTTGACGGTGACTGTGGTCGTGGTCCACGACTCCCACGTGCCGGTGGACGCGAAGGTCGGAGTGGACACAGTGGTGCCGTCCAAGGCGACCGTCATCGGCCGGGAAACCGTTGTGCCGTTGGCGTACCGGAAGATCAGCTGGGTGCTGCCGGCCGCCGCGACGTTCACCGACCACGTGACGCCGGAGCCGACGGTGTTGGTGCCGTTGACAAAACCGGTACCCGTGTAGCCCGCGTGGTCGGAATCCACGGTGCCCTGGGTGATCGTGGCGTTCTCCGCCTGGTAGACCGTCGTCGCCGCCGACACCGCGGCGGGCATCGCGACCAGGCCACCGGCCGCCGCGACCGCCGCGGCGATGGCCCTGAGTCTGCGCATGACTTCACCTCCGAACAGTAAGGAAACTTTACTTACTATCCGGAGAAAGTAGGTCTAGACCGGTCTAGACGTCAATACTCGGTGCTTTTGTTCAGTGGCGATACGAAGCCGGGACGTCCATAACGAATTCTGATGACATCAGGGCAGCCAGCTCAGACCGTAGCCGTACCCACGTTCGAGATCGGTGAACTGCAGCCCCACCTCACCGGCGCCGTCCACCGGCAGCGGCGGCCCGGGCGCGGGCGGATCGGCGAGCACCCGCGGCGGGGTGCGGTCCAGTTTCCACACCGTGCGCGGCAACCGGGCCGGGTCGAACCGCACGCGGACGTGGAACGACTCGCACGTGGTGAGCGGGACGAAGGCGAAGTAGTCCCGGATCGGCTTGCCGTCCTGGATCTGGAACACCATGGTGTAGGTCAGTTCGTCGCCGCGCTCGAGTTGCCTTGGCAGGTCGAGGATGTAGTAGAAGTGCCCTTGTCCCTGGCGCTCCGCGGTGGTGATCCGCGCGCCCTGCATGACGTCCGCCGTGACCGCGCGTTCCCCGCCGGAACCGTCCAAAGTGGGCGGAACGCTGAACCGCGCGGAGATCCGGCGCACGCCGTCGCGCACGGCCACGATGGTCCGTTCCTCGATCAGCTCGGGCAGCTCACGATCCAGCCGCACCAGCGCCCGGAACCGGCGGACCAGCCAGCCCCGGTCCGGGTCGTCGAGGTTGTCCGGGCCCCGCCGGGCGGCGATCTCCTGCGCCAGCAACCGGAACGCCTCCTCCACCCGGCGCCGGGCGGTGCGCACGGAGCAGTGCAGGTGCTGCGCGAGCTGCTCCTCCCGTTCGCTCAACGTGGGAAAGCGGAACGCCGAGTCGATCGCGAGCGCGGCCCGGATGATCACCGCGGTGTCCGGGCCCAGCTCGATCTCCTCGATCGCCTCGCCGATCCGGCGCCGGATGTCCCGGTCGCCCGCTCCCGGCGGCAGTTCGCACCACCGCGCGATCGTCGGGCCCATCCGTTCGCGCAGTACCGTGTGCTGCAAACCCCAGCCACGGCGCAAGGTCGTGAACTCGCGAACGAGGACGTCCTCGATGTCCGGCACGGGTTCTCCTCCCCAGAAGTCCCTAGCGGCCGGCCCGGATCCCCGGGCCGGCCCCATTCTCACTCAGCCGGACAGCGCGGTGACGATCCAAACCAGGTGGCTCTCCATTCTGTCCTCCTTTTGTCCACACCAGACTTCCGCGGGGCGCCCGGGGACGAGCCTGCCGCGCCGCGGTGGCCAGTTCGACGCCACCTGTCACGAACCTTGTGTGCCATCTGGCTCACAAGCCGGCGAACGAGCGCAGCACCTGCGGTTGCGCGACCACGATCCGTTTGCGGCCGGTCGTCACGACACCGCGGCCGCGCAGCAACGCCATTGTGCGCGCGACCGCGCGGCGCGAGGCGCCGACCTGGTTGGCGATGTCCTGCTGGGTCAACGGGGTGTCCAGCAGGATGCCCTCCTCGGTTGGACGGCCATGTTCCTCAGTCAGCCGCACCAGATACACCGCGACCCGATGGCTCACATCGAGTACCGCCGAACCGACGCGCGCGTCTTGCGCCTGCCGTAAGCGAACCGAGGCGGTCCGGACCAATGCCAGGGCGACATCCGGCCGAGCCCGGACAGTGGCAAGGAACTGTCCACCGGTCAGCTGGATGACAGACGTCGGCTCCACGCTGCGCACCGACGCCATCCGGCTCCAGCCGTTGACCGCCGCCAGCTCCCCGATGATGTCGCCCGGACCGCGTAACGCGAACAGCACCTCACGGCCGTCCGCCAGCGTCCGCGAGACCCGAACGTGCCCGCTGACCAGCAGGAACACATGGTCGGACGGGTCGTCCTCGCGCAGCATCAGCTCGCCGGGCCCGAAGGTCCGGCGGATGCCCTGGCCCAGCAGGTGGTGGCGGTCCGCCGCCGTAAGGTAGGACAGGAAAGCGCCCGCGCGCATGGGAAAAGCGTACGACACGCGGGGGGCGTGAACCCGTTTTGGCCGACCGCCGGATAACAGGTGACCATCCGTTCGCCAGCGAAAGGCGGTTCATGAACACATCCGACGATGACGCGGCGGTGATACAGGCGTCGCTGCGTGATCCGGACCTGTTCGCGGTGATCTTCGACCGGCATGCCCCGTACGTGCACCGGTACCTGGCGCGGCGGCTGGGCCGGGAGGCAGCCGACGACCTGGTCGCCGAGACGTTCCTGGTGGCGTTCGGCAAACGGGAACGCTACGACAGCAGCCGGATGGACGCGCGCCCTTGGCTGTACGGCATCGCGACCAACCTGGTCGGCGAGCACCGCAGGCAGGAGGCGAAACAGTTCCGGCTGCGCAACGCCATCGCGCCCGAGCCCGACGAGGTGTCGCACGCCGAGCGCGTGGTCGCCCAGGTGGCCGCGCAGGCGATGGGGTCGATGCTGGGCGCGGCGCTGGCCGATCTGTCCACAGGGGACAGAGACGTGCTGCTGCTGATCGCCTGGGAAGGCCTGTCGTACGACGAGGTCGCGGTCGCACTGGGGATCCCGGTCGGCACTGTCCGATCGCGACTCAACCGCGCCCGCAAACAGGTCCGTGCCGTTCTGGAAGTCCCCCAGCAGATCGAGAAGGAGATCCCGTCCCATGGATGAGCTGCAGCTGCTTCGTGAGCTGGGCGACGAGACTCCGCTGGTCTCCGCCCAGGACCTCGCCCCCGCCCGCGCCAAGCTGGTGGCGGGTATGAAACCCAAGCGCGGCAATCGGTTCGCGGTGTATGGCGCCGCAGTCGTGGGCTTGGCAGCGGCGATCTTCGCGGTGTTCGCGTTGATCCCGCCCAGCAAGGACGGCAGCGGGCCCGCACCGGCCGCCGCCAGCGCTGAAACCGTCTTGCGCAGCGCGGCGCAGGCAGCGCGCAGCCAGCCCTTCGTCGAGCCCAGGCCGGACCAGTTCGTGTACACCCGGATCAGCTACCCGGGCCAGCCGGACTATGAGTCGTGGCTGTCAGTGGACGGTACCCGGGACGGCCGCATCATTACCGAACCCGACCCGACCCCGATACCGGTGGCCGGTTGCCGCGACGGCCGCGCCGCGATCATCAAGGGCGACAAGCCGATCCCCGGGAAATTCGAGGCGTGCAAGCCTGATCCCGCCTTCATCCCGGACTTCCCGACCACCACGGACGCCATGCTGGCCTACCTGAACAAGAACCACAGCGGCCACGACGGTGACACCAACGCGATGGGCAAGGACACCATGCACTACATGATGTCCTACCTGCGCCCGGCGTCCCGGGCCGCGCTGTACGAGGCGATCGGGCGGATCAAGGGCCTGAAGCTGGACGAGCACGCGAAGGACCCGGCGGGCCGTCCGGCGATCAAGATCTCCTGGGACTTCGAGGGCCGCAGCGGGGGCTTCCTGCTGGACCCGAAGACCTATGCCTTCCTTGGCTATGATGACAGTGGGGCACTGACCGCACTGTCTCTTGTGGACTCCGTTGGGCAACGCCCCTAAGCGGGTGGGTTCTCCAGGAGCTGGGTGGTGACCGCCAACCGTGAGTCGACGCCCAGCTTCCGGAGGATCCGGGAGACGTGCATCTGCACCGTGCTGCGGGAGAGGGTCAGTTGCATGGCGATGTCGGCGTTCGGCCAGCCCGCCGCCACCAGCTCGGCGACTTTGGCCTCGATCCGGGACAACGGGCCGCGCGGCACGGAGACCGGGCGCAGGCCGAACGCGGCCAGGCGGGACTCGGCGCGGCGGGCATCCCAGGCCGCGCCGAGCTCGGTGTACACGATCATGGCGTCGTGCTGGGCTTCCCGGGCCTCGTCCAGTTCCCGGTTGGCGGCCAGCACGACGGCCGCGTCCTCGGCGGCCATCCCGTGCTCGATCTTGCGACCGGCCACCGCGAAGTGCTTGGCCACAGTCAAAAGTGATCCAGCGTCGGCCTCGGTCAACCCGCGGCACCACTGCAAAGCCGCCGCGGCCCTGGCGGGGTGGACCTCCATCTCGGCCTCAGCGGCACACACAGCCAAAGCCGCCTGCGCCAGATCCCGTTCGCCCAGGTCCAAAGCGAGCCGGACGACGCGCGGCAACCACTGGTGCCGCAGCATCATCGGCGAGTAGGTCTGGTCCAGCATCGGCGCCATGATCTTCAACGCCTCGGCGGCCCGGCCGCGCTGCTCGGCAGCCATCGAGTGCGCGGTGATCAGGAAGTCGCAGCTCTCCAACGTCTCCGGGGTCGGCACCGGCTGGTCCAGGCCGAGCTTCAGGTGCCGCTCCAGGGTCACCGAGTCGTCCCGGTGCGCGGCGATCAGGGCCACGGCTCCGTGCAGCAGCTGGATCACACCGTGCTGGCGCAACCCGTAGAACGTGATCTCCCGGCCGTCGCGGACCACGGAGTCCAGCTCCACCAACGAGTCGTCCCACCGGCCGAGCCAGAAGTAGTGCACCGCGGCGGCGATGTGCGGCCCGCTCGGCAGGCTCAGCCGGGTCACCAGGTGCTCGGCCGCGGCCAGGGTCTGGCTCGCGTCCGCCAGCCGGTCCAGGTTCTGCAGCGTGAACATCTTGTTGTCCAGGAAGCTCAGCAGCAGGTCACCCCACTCCGGGCGGGTCGACATCACCGAGATCGCGGAGTTGATGTGCTCCAACGCCTCCTGGTGGTGCCGCATCATCGAAGCGGTCTGCCACAGGAACTGTGAGGCGCCCGCGGCGGCGAACTTGTCGCCCTCGGCGCGGGTCTCGGCGAGCTGTTCACGGGCGAACCGCGCGGCGGTCTCCGGGTCGTCCATCCCGCTGCGCGCGACCATCGACCGCAGCGCCTGGTGGCGGGCCCGCCAGTGGTCCGGCACGTCCGGGTCGCCGATCAGCTGGTCCAGCACCTCGAGCGCGCGGGCGTTGTCGCCGCCGCGATAGTCCAGATACGCCAGGACAAGACGCATCTCCGAGGTCAGGTCGGCGTCGTTGGTGCCGGACAGCACCGCCCGCGCCTGCGACTCGGGGCTGCGTCCCAGCCAGAACAGCAGGCGCGCCAACCGGACCATCAACGTCTCACGCGCGTCATCGCGCAGGCCGCGGTTGCGCACCGCCCGCTCCAGCAGGTCGGCCGCGATGTTCGGGTACCGGCGGGCCAACGCGTTGGTGTTGGCCACGAGCCACTTCGTCACCCACGCGTCCACTGGCACATTCGCGCCAAGGAGTTGTTCCGCCACCCGGGACACCGGGGCGCCGGCCTCGTCAAGGGTCTCCGCGGCCTGGCGGTGCAACGCAACCCGCACAGCCTCGGACATCGCCTCGTACAAGGCCTTGCGCACCAACGGGTGCCGGAACGCGAACCGCTGACCGGCCTCGCGCAGCACCCCCGCCGCGGACGCTTCCTCAACGGCCTGAACCAGTTCCGACGCGGGCCGGGCCATCACCGTCGACAGGTCACCGAGGTCGAACTCCACCCCGAGCAAAGCCGCCCACCGCAAGGCATCCCGCGTCGTCGTCGCCAGATGCCCGGTCCGGCGGGTGACCACCGAGGTCAAAGCGCTGTTGGCGGACGACATCTCGTCGTCGTCCAGCTCGTCGACGTCGGCCACGCCGTCATCCACGACGACAGCGTTGTCACGGACCAGAGCCTGGACGATCTCGCGGACGAACAACGGGTTCCCGGCCGCGCAGTCGGTCATGCCCAGCAGCGCCGGTCCCGGTTCGGCCCCCAGCAGGCGCCCGGCCAGCTCGGCCGCGCCCGGTTCGTCCAACGGGCCCAGCTGGATCAGGTCCCCGCTCCACAGCGAGACGACCGACCGCAGCTGGTCCAGTTCGGTCCGCCGGGGCAACGGTCTACAGGCACCGACCAGCAGCAACGGCAGCTGCCGGGTCATCCGCGCAAGCCTGTGCCACACCAGCAAAGAAGCGTCATCGGCCCACTGCATGTCGTCCACGACAAGCACAACCGGCCCATCGCCGCAGAGCTGCTCGACCAGGCCGACGAGTTGGTCCACCGCGCCGAGAACGGGATCGTCCGGCTGCCACACCTGCCCGCCCGCCTGCCGGTCGCGGCCCAGGTCGGCCAACGCGGACCGACGCGGATCGGACGACCGCGCGTCCACCCCGAGGGCGCTCATCATCAGCCGCAACGGGAACCGGCGGCCGACCTCGTCACCCGCGCCCCACAACAACTGTCCGCCGCGCTCGGCCCCATCGCCGAGACCAGCGGCCAGCAGCGCGGACTTGCCAATGCCCGACTCACCTTCGATCCACACCGCGGCGCCGGAGCCGTGCAGCACATCGGCGAGCCGCGAGCGCAACGCGGTCAGCTCGGAAGTCCGGCCCACGAACACATCCGGCCGCCCGAGCTTGGCCAGCGACGGCGTCTCCTGGGCGGTCGGCGCGGTGGGCTTGGCGACGATCTCGCCGTGGATCTTGCGCAGGTTCGCGCCCGGCTCGATGCCCAGCTGCTCGATCAGGACCTGACGGGTCTCCTCGTAGACCTCGAGCGCCTCAGCGTCCCTGCCGTCCTTATGCAGCGCGCTCATCAGCAGGCCCCGCAGGCTTTCCCGCATCGGGTGCGCGGTGGCCAACCGGTACAGCTCGGTGACCGCTCCGGAGACGTCGCCGGAGGCGAGCATGATCTCCGCGCGGCGTTCCAGCGCGGCGAGGCGCAGTTCCGCCAGGCGCTTGCGATGCAGGGCGGCGAACGGGCCGCTGATCCCGGCCAGCGCCTCGCCGTGCCACAACGCCAGCGCGGACTCCAGCGCGGCGCGGGCGGCGGGCAGGTCGAGCCGGCTCCAGCGTTCGTTGGCCACTTCCCTGAGCCGGTCGAACTCAAGAACGTCCAGTTGGCCCGGCTCCAGCCGAAGCGTGTAGCCCGAGCCCTCGGAGATCAGCGTCTGTCCGCCGGACCACTTGTCCCGGTCGGGTTCCAGCACCCGGCGCAACCTGGAGACATAGGTGTAAAGGCTGCCGCTGGCGCCGCTGGGCGGATCGTCGCCCCAGACCGACGCGACCAGTTCCTCGCGCAGCACGACTCGGTTGACCCGCATGGCGAGAGCTGCGAAAACGGCGCGCTGACGGCCCGAGCCAAGATCGAGTTCGAGGTCCCCGCGCCACGCGTTGACCGGTCCCAGCACCTGCACGCGCAGGGGCTCAACAAGCTCTGCTGCCATCCGTCCACCCCCGACTCCGGTGCAGGGTACCTCCCCGTCAAGGCTTTCCGGCACTACCGGAAGTCGGCATTCCACATATGCGTGCGGAGATATGAAAACCGTTCGGAATTCCCCGATGTGACGCCTTTCACAAAACCCGCTGGAACTGCTCCGACCTGCGGCACTGGGCGGCAAACCTTGGCCAGAGGGGCAATCCTCGCCGTACGGACGGTCCACAAGAGCCGGTACGTCTTCTCCTCCCGGCGTGGGCACGTCAGAATGCTCTGACACGCAGCACCGGGGAAACCTGGAGCGTGAAACGGATCAACCGGGCTATTCGGCCGGTCACGTGACGGCGGTCACCCCGCCCATCAAGGTTACCCGTCGGTCCGTTCAAATCGCCGCAAGAGTTCATGTAGGCCAATGGCCAAGACTCGATCCCAATCCGCGAAGGCGAAGATGTTGGGGAAGGCGCGCGAGATGGAACGGGTACGGGTCGTCATACAAACCACCGATCCCATCACCTATGTGGGGCTGAGCAGCTATCTGCAGTCCCGGCCCGAGGTGTCGGTGGTCGAGCGGGACCAGGCCGATGTCCTGGTGTTCTCCACCGAGAGAGTGGGTCCGGAAGCGCTCTCACGCTTGCGTGCCAACGCCGCCGACGGCGGTGTGAACGGGGCCGGCCTGCCCACGGTGCTGATGACCGGCGAGCTGGACGAGGCGCCGCTGCTGACCTTGGTGGAGAGCCATGTCGTGGCGATCCTGCCGAAGAACTCGGTCACCGGCGACCAGCTGGTGGACTGTGTCGTGGCCGCGGCCGCGGGCAACGGCGTGATGCCGCGCGACGTTCTGGGCACGCTGCTGCGCCGGATCAAGGTGCTGCAGCGGGAGGTGCTGGCGCCCAACGGGTTGAGCGCGTCCGGCCTGGAGCCGCGCGAGGTCGACGTGCTGCGGCTGATCGCCGAGGGCTGGGGCACCGAGGAGATCGCCAAGGAGCTGGCCTACTCCGAGCGCACCGTGAAGAACGTGATCTTCAACCTGACCACCCGGCTGCACCTGCGCAACCGCGCACACGCGGTGGCGTACGCGCTTCGTGCGGGCGTGATCTGACGACGAGTCCTCGCTGAGTCTCCTCCCGTGTCAGGACACTCCGAGGGCGGCCAGTTTGGCCGTCGCGAACTCCAGATCCCATTTGGCGCCCATGCCCGTGAACAAAGCGGACGCCTCCACCAGCGCAGCGCGCGCCTGCTCGGGCTTGCCTTGGGCCGCGAAGATCTCGGCGAGATCGCTCAGCGCGGAGCCCAGCTCGGCCGGGCGGCCGACGCGCCGCAGGTGGTCCACGGCGACCATGCCGTACTCCGGGTCCTGGTGGATCAACGCGAGCACCCGGTGCAGCCCGCTGAACGCGCGCGCCGGGACGGGTTCCCGCGCCGCCTCGAACTCGGCCAGCTCCAGCGCCTGCTGCGCGCGTTCGGTGTCGCCGATGGCCACCGCGATCCGCGCGACGACCGGCAGCCACTGGTGGCGCAGCATCATCCCGGCGAACCCCGGCTGCAGCACCGGCGCCAGCTCATCGAGCGCGTAGCGCAGGTCGCCGGCCTGGACGGCCGCCAGCGCCCGGGCGGCCAGCAGGAAGTCGAAGCTCTCCCGCTCGGCGTTCGTGGTGATCAGGAACTTGTCGGCGGCCTCAAGGTGCGCGGCGACCGCGGCACTGTTGCCCCGGCGGGCGCCGATCAACGCGGACAGGCCGTGCATCAGCAGCTTGGCCGGGCCCGCGTCGAGCAGGCCCGAGTAGGTGATCGACGGCCCGGACTCGGTGACGCTGTCGAGCGCCTGCAGGGCCTCGTCCCAGCGACCGGTCCAGTAGTAGTGCACCGCGGCCGCGACTTGCAGGCCGGTCGGCAGCCCGTGTTCGGCGCCGAGCCTGATCGCGACGGCCAGCGCCCGGTCCGCCTCGGCCAGCCGGTCCAGGTTGTGCAGCGTGTAGATCTGGTTGTCCAGCAGGTCGAAGTGCATGCCCGCGAGCTCGGGCTTGCCGGCCACCAGCGCGATGGCCTCCTCGACGTGCCGCTGGCCGGCGACGTGGTCGCGCCGCATCGAGTCGACCAGCCAGCGGGTCTGCAGCGCGTAGGCGGCGAGGAAGTCGTCGCCCTTCTCCATCGCGTCGTCGAAGTCGGCCTTCGCGGCGACCTCGGCGGTGTCGATGTCGCTGATGTCCCGGCCGAGGTGCGCGAGCAATGCCTTGTGCCGCAACCGCCACGCTTGGGGCAGCTGCGGGTCCAGTGGGGCCTCGGTGAGTACGGAGATCGCCTCGTTGCGGCGGCCGTGCCGGTAGACGATCGCGGCCAGGTACTGGCGCATCTCGGTGGCCCGGACCGGGTCGGTGGCCATCGCGACCGCGTGCCGGGCCTCGGCCTCCGGATCGCGGGACAACCGGAACAGCACGCGGACCTGCCCGGCCAGCAGCTGCTCTCGGGCCGGATCGCGCAGGTCAAGCGTGTCCATCACGAGTTCCAGCAGCTCAGCGGCGTCCTCGGGGACGATCCTGGCCAGCTCGTCAACGTTGTCAACCAGCCAGGGCACCACCCAGGACTCGATTTCCGGGCCGGCGGCCACCAGTTGCTCGGCCACCCGGCAGGGCCGGACGCCGTTGTCGAACAGGACCCTCGCGGCGCGCCGGTGCAGCACGCTGCGGGTCGGGCCGGCGATGCCGCCGTAGACCATGTCGCGCATGAGCGGCAGCCGGAACGACAGCCGGGGACCGTCCTCAGTCAGCACCAAGGCCGCCACCGCGTCGGTCACCGCCCGCACCAGGTACCAGACCGGCCGCTCGGACACCGCGGCGATGTTGCCGATGGTGGCCTCCGGACCGAGCACGGCGACCCAGCGCAGGATCTCCTTGGTGCTCTCCGGCAACGACTTGGACGCCCGCTCCACCGCCGCGACCAGCGACCGGGGCGCGTTCTCGGCCTGCGACTCATCGACGTTCGCGACGCCGTCGACGACCTCGATGGCACCGTCCACCAGCAGCGCACTGAGCATCTCGCGCAGGTAGAGCGGGTTGCCGCCGGCGCGGGCGACGATCCGGCGCAGCGTGTGCCCGGCGCGGGCGCCGACGACCTGGGACAGCATCAGCTCGATGTCCAGCCGGGAGAACGGCTGCAGCGAGATGACCGTGCCGACGTCGCCGGCGATCTGTCTGCGCAGCTCGGACAGCTCGACCCGGCCGTGCCCGGACTCCACGCAGGTGACCAGCAGCAACGGCAGGCGGCGGGTGGCCTCGGACAGCCGTTGCCAGACCTGGACGCTCGCGTCGTCGGCCCACTGCATGTCGTCGAGGACCAGGACCGTGGGGCCCACCGCGCAGATCCGGTCGACCAGGGCCGGGATCGGCTCGTCGGTCGCCCGGTCCAGGTTCAGGCACTCGTGCACCAGCTGCAGCGGGAACCGTCTGGACAGCTCGTCGGCCACCGCCCAGCCCAGCTGCACGCCGCGGGTGGCCAGGTCGGCCAGCGCGGTGGACAGCAGCTCGGACTTGCCGATCCCGGCTTCGCCCTCGATCCACACCACGCCGCCGCGGCCGGACTGGACCTGCTCGACGTGTTCGCGCAGCAGCGCCAGCTCGGCGACGCGGCCGATGAACGGCTGGTCCGGCCCGCGCAACGAGCGGCTGGGCCGGACCGAGAGGCGCGAGACCGGTGGGGCGACGTGGTCGCAGTCGCCTCCGGTGAGCACCTGGGCGTGTACCTCGCGCAGCGCCGGGCCGGGCTCGGTGCCCAGCTCACGCAGCAAGGTCGCGCGGGCGTCGGCGAACACGTCCAGCGCCTCGGCGTGCCGCCCGCTGCGGGACAGCGCGAGCATCTGCAGCTCCCGCAGCGACTCGCGCAGCGGGTGCGCGCGGACCAGGGTCTCCAGGTCGGCGGCGGCCTCGACGTGCGCGCCCAGCTCGATGCGGGCGGCGGCGTACATCTCGGACGCGTCCAGCCAGATCTGTTCGAGCCGCGCACGCTCCTGTTCGGCGAACGGACCGGGCACCCCGGCGAACGGCTCGCCCTGCCACAGGGTCAACGCCTCGGCGAGCGTCTCGGCGACGCCCTGGTGGTCGCCGCGGGCGGCCATCGTGTTCGCGCGCGTGCACTTGTCCTCGAACACGGCGACGTCGACCTGGCCGGGTTCCAGCCGGGCCACATAACCGCTGCCCGCGGACTGGATCGGCTCGTGCCCGAGCTTCTTCAGCGCGCGGCGCAGGCCGGAGACGTAGGTGTAGACGTTGCCGTCCGCGCTGTGCGGCGCGGAGGCACCCCAGACCGCCTCGACCAGCTCGGCGCGCGTCACCGTCTGGCCGGCCCTGGTCGCCAGCACGGCGAACACGGCGCGTTGCCGGGCGGGCCCCAGCCCGGCCTCGGCGCCGGCAACCATCACCCTGACCGGACCGAGCATCTCGACCCGGAGCAGGTCCTGCCGACCCACATCCCCCAGTGCACTCTTCTGGCTACCGAGAGGCACGGTGACCACCCTACCCCAGTGTCAGCGGGTGGCCGACCGCGCTTTCACGCCAGTCCAATGGTTCCAACACGATCCATTTCGCCCACCGTCCACCTGCGCCACTTAATTGTCCATAATGGACATTCGAGGTCGAACGCGCATGCCTGCGAAGGTTTTCGGGCAACTTCCCCCCGGGTGCACCGGTTCTTGGGTAATCCTGTACTTGTACGCATTCCCAGCACTGCCAAGGAGTTCCCGTGTTGACGCAGGAAGAAGACGTGTACCAGCGTCCGGCACTCGGGCTGTGGTCCACCACCGAACGGGGCCGCACCCTGGTACTCCACCTGCCGCACAAGCAGAACGACCGGATCGAGGACGTGGCGGTCACGGAGAACTCCCGGTCGGTGCTCGTCGACGTGATCCGCACCGGCCAGCCCGCCGCGGACCGCTCCCGGCTGGTGCGCTCGACCCACACTGTCCCGTTGTCGGCTCCGCTGGGTAACCGGCGGCTGGCGATGACGTGGAACGGTTCGCGGATTCCGCTGCTGCAGGCCGTTCCGGCCGGCAAGGGAGAGGCGGCGGAGTCCGCGGCCGAGCGCGCCAAGCGCGAGCTGATCTCGATGATCGACACCCTCGAGCCCGGTTCCGCGCTGCCCTCCGAGCGGGTGCTGTCCGAACAGCTGGAGATCGCCCGGATGACCCTGCGGCACGCGGTCGACGAGCTGACCCTGGCCGGCAAGGTGTCCCGGCGGCGCGGCAGCGGGACCTACGTGGCCGACTCGAAGCTGCTCTGCCGGATCACCCCGGACGGCCTCGACCTCGACCCGGCCGCGCCCGGCGCCGGGTTCGGGCACGTGCACGTGGTGCGCGACTGCGTGGAAGCCGACGAACAGGTGGCCGGGGACCTCGGCATCGACCCGGGCGACCTGGTGCTGCACATCGGCCGGCTGCTGCTGATCGACCACCGGCCGTTCGGCCTGGTGTCCCGGCACATTCCCATCGCCCGGATGGCCGAGACCCCGGGTGCGCCGAGCGCGTTGCGGTGGTTCACCGAGCGGACCGCCCGGGTGGACACCCGGATCCAGCTGTCCACCGCCACTCCCGCCGAGGCGCGGCTGCTGGAGCTCGGCCAGGTGCAGCCGATGCTCGCGTGGCACCGGGTCTCACTGGACGAGGACGACGTTCCGTTGGAGCGGACCAGGGTGCTCGCCCGTGGCGACCGGGTGGTGCTGGACCTCTCGGCGATGTGAGGAACGGTGGGTGCAGTCGCTCCCATCCCTCTCCGGCACCGTCACCGTGGTCACCGGCGCCAGCGGCAACATCGGCGCCGGTATCGCCTCGCAGTTCGCTGCTGCGGGCAGTTCGGTGATCGTGCACTACCACCGCTCCCCTGATGCTGCCGAGGAACTCGCTTCCCGGCTGGGCGGGCGGGCGGTGTGCGCCGATTTGTCCAGTGTGGAAGGTTGTAAGTCCCTGATGGACTCGGTCGGGCGACTGGACACTTTGGTCAATTGCGCCGGAATCCAGCCGGTGGCCGCACTGGCGGACATCACCGCCGGTGAGTGGCAGTCGATGCTCGACACCACTTTGAACAGCGCGTTCTTCTGCACGCAGGCCGCGGTCGCGGCGATGCCTTCCGGTGGGTCGATCATCCACATCGCGTCGATCGAGGCGACTCAGCCTGCCTTCGGGCATGCCCACTACAGCGCCGCCAAGGCCGCGCTCGTCATGCATGCCCGTTCTGCCGCTTTGGAATACGGGCCGTTGGGGATACGCGTGAACAGCGTGTCCCCCGGTCTGATCGCGCGGCCCGATATCGCCTCGTCCTGGCCTGAGGGAGTGGCTCGCTGGGAGGCTGCCGCCCCGTTGACCCGCCTGGGCACGCCCGCGGATGTCGGCAATGCGTGCGTCTTTCTGGCTTCTCCCATGGCTTCCTGGATCACCGGGCACAACCTCGTTGTGGACGGCGGTGTTTCCACGCATCCGACCTGGTGATCAGTCCAGCCTGAGCCGGGACCGCATCAGCTGGACCTGGTAGGGCCGGTTGGGGGACAACAGGTAGTGGATGTCCAGGATCCGGTTGGCCGCATCCCACTGGGTATAGCGGTCCACCAGGAACAGGCCGTAGAACCAGCCGTCCTCCTCGGGCATCACCGGCGGGATGTTCAGGATCCCGTCCCGGTCCTTCTGGTGCATCCACTTCCCGTACGCCTGCGCGGAGTTGATCAGCTCCTGCTCCGCCGACCAGTCCCACGGTGAGGTCCCGATCCGCACTACCGCGTTCCCGGCCTTGTTCTCCGGCGCGGCGTTGGAGTACAGCATGATCCACCGGCGCGCCTGCGGGATCCAGCTGACCGACAACGAGGTGTAGTGCTTGTGCGGCGGCAGGATCTGAACGGCATCGTCGGCGTCGTCCGTCCATTGGCCGTTGCCCTTGTAGTACCTCAGCTCGTGCAGTACCGGGTCCTGGTTGTCCCGCAATGGCAGCCACGCCACCCGGAACCCGTTGCCGTCGGCCCAGGACGGGTCGTCGCCGAACCCGTGCGCGACGATCACCAGTCCTTTGCCCTGGTTCGAAGGCAAGCCCGGGTGGTCGGCGTTGTTCACGACCACCGGTGCGACCGTGCCGAACGTGTTCAGCCGCCCGGCGAACACCATTCCGAAACACTTCGGGCAGAACCGCCAGGCGCCTTCGTTGTTGTTGTCCCAGCCCGGGTTGTGCGGCAGGACGTACGTCTCGCCATCAGCGCGGTGGCCGCCGGCGTTGACCGGGCACCGTCCCTTGGCCGGGTAGCCGTCGAAGAAGAGCACGCCGCAGTCCCGGCATCCCCGCCAGCTTCCTTGCCACTGGCGGGTCTCCGGGAAGCCGTACGGCAGGCAGAAGTCGTATCCGGCTTTCCGGTGCGCTCCGCCCGCGGGGCAGACGCCGCCCCGGAACATGCTGGAGCACCGGTCGCAGAACGCCCACCCGCTGCGGAAGTCCGGCACCGATCCCCGGTCGTGCGGCACCACGAAGTCGAAGCCGATCGCCTGGTGTCCCCCGCCCGCCGGGCACTTTCCCTTGTCGTCATAGCCATCGAAGAACAGGCTCTGGCACTTCCCGCAGTACCGCCAGTGTTCCTGGTTGCTCCCGTCCTCGTGCATGCTGATGAACGGGAGCACGAGTTCGTTGCCGGTGGACTGGTGCGAGCCGCCCGCGGGACACAGGCCGGTCGTCCCGCTGGGGTCGCCGGTGTAGAACAGGGTCGAGCAGTTCTCGCACTGGCACCACTTGGCCTGGTTCTGGCTGTCTGCCGGGACGTTGTAGGGCAACGTGTACTGGGTGCCGTTGTCCTCGTGGGCCCCGCCGGCGTGGCACCGGCTCGGGCCGGTGACCGCGAACATCGAGTCGCACTTGCGGCAGCGGCGCCAGGTGTTCTGCCGCGGGGTGCCGTCCTGGATCCCGTGCGGCAGGACGAAGGTGTAGCCGAGGGTGTCGTGGGCGACGGACGGGCCGGCGCCGTTCGCGTCGTAGCGGCAGGCGCCCAGCCGAGGGCTGAACAGGAACTCCTTGTGGAACTCGCCAGGCTGGTCCGGATTGGTCTTGCTGGTCAGGTAGACGCCGAACGCCGGGTCGCCCGGCCGATCCACAGTGGACCAGCGCCGGGGCGAGATGTTCAGGAAGAGGTAGACCTTGTTGTTGTGGCTGAACGCGCCGCTGGGCACCTCGAAGGTCAGGGTCTGGCCGATCGGGGCGCCGGACCGGATCGGGTCGAAGGCGCCGTTCGACCCCAGCACCGGCCGCAGCACGATCCCGCCGCCCGGCGCGCCCGGGCACACGCCCTTGACCACGTCACCGTTCCAGAAAACCCCCGCGCACCAACCGCAGTAGCGCCACCCGTGCTGTCCCGGTACTCCGGTCGGCTCGTAGGGCAGGATGAACGTCCAGCCGATCGCGGAATGCGGTCCGCCGGCCGGGCATGCGCCCTTGAACGACGGATATCCGTTGAAGAACAGGCTCATGCACTGCCCGCAGAACCGCCAGTCCCCTTGTCCGGACCCACCGCCCATCTCGACGTTGGGCAGGATGAAGTGTTCGCCGATCGGCCAATGACTTCCGCCGCGCGAACACACGCCTTTGGTGCGGGTGTCGCCGTCGTAGAACAACCCAGAGCAGCCACCACAGAACCGCCACTGATGCTGCCCGTTGACGTTCCCGCGTTCCTCACTCGGCAGCACGAAGGTGTACCCGTTCGGGGCGTGCCCCCCGTGCTGCAGCACCGTGGCATCGTCTGCCCAGGCGACCAGATCGGCGTCCCGCTTGTTGGGACTCCCCGGCGTCGGCAGCACATCGCCGAAGAAGAAGTAGGACCTCCCGTTGTGCGTGGTGGTCGCGCCGAGGTCCACCCCCTCGACCCCGACCCGCCCCAGGTCCGACAGCAGCGGCCACCCTTGCGCATCGACGAGGTTCGGCCAGCCGCCCGACGTCGTCCCGGTCAGCTGTCCGACCCGGACAGTTCCCAGGACCACGCCCCCGGCCGCCTCCGCCGCAACCCCCACAGCCAGCGCCCCGGCGGCCAGCGCACCTGCTTTCAGCACCGATCGACGCGAAACCTCAGTCATATCACCGAGAGTGCATGCTCTTGGGTTGCGGTGGGGCGGCCGGCAACCGGCCGGCAGGGACGCATTCCCTGCCCTCTTGGCCGTACCTTCCGAAAAAAGCCCTATAATTCCCTCGACAGGGAAGGTTAGGGCATGTTGTACTCCGTGGAGCAGGTCGCTTCACTGCTGGGCCTGCACGTCAAGACGGTTCGCGGGTACGTGCACGACGGCAAGCTCAACGCGACCAAGGTGGGCAAGCAGTACCGGATCAGCAGCGAGGACCTGGCGGCGTTCACCGGGCAGCCGGTGACCAGCGGGCGGCACATCGACGTGTCGTGCGTGGTCCAGCTGGACGACGTCGACTTCACGCTGATGAGCAAGATCACCGTGATGGTCACCGCCTACGGCACCACGCCCCAGGAGGGTGAGCGGCTGCGTGTCGAGACCGTCTACGACCAGAACCGCCGCACCCTCAAGCTGATCATCGTCGGTGGCCCGGGCCGGGTCGCCGACGTGTTGGAGTTCGTCAAGACCATCGCGGAGTGACCATGCTGCAGTACATCAACGGGGTGCCGGTGTACCTCGCCCCGGCCTCGGGCCCGGCCATCCGGACCGAGCAGGACGCGGTCGAGCTGATGGTGAACTCCGACCGGGAAGCGGAGTGGCTGGTGATCCCGGTGAGCCGGTTCCACCCGGACTTCTTCGAGCTGCGCACCCGCGTGGCCGGCGGGATCGTGCAGAAGTTCGTGAACTACCGGGTGGGGTTCGCGATGATCGGCGACGTGTCGGGGTACGTGGCGGCGAGTGAGCCGTTCGCCGCGTTCGTGCGGGAGTCGAACCGGGGACGGCACATCTGGTTCGTGTCCGATGTGGACGACCTGGAGCGCCGACTGGCCCGGATCGCCACCTAGCCCCCGCGTGTCCCACATTCGCCGCCGGTGTGTCCCACGTTCACGGGGGTCGAGTTCGGCGTTGCGCGGTTGTTGCGGGGTGGACCTGACTATATGTATGTCCAACCGTGCAGGAGGACCTGTCATGTCCCGTTCGCTCGACATCGGCCTAGACATCGACGGTGTGCTGTACCCATTCGTCCAGGTCATAGCCGGATACGCGGCCAAGCGGCTCGGCCGTCCGTGTTCCGGCAACGCCGAGACGTGGGACTGGTACCAGCGGCAGTGGGGCCTCAACCACGACGAGTTCTTCGCCCTCTGTAGCCGCGGAGTGCGCGACGGGATCCTCTACACGGAGGGCGCTCCGTTGCCCGGTGCGGTGCGGGCCGCGAAGCAGCTCGCACGCGCCGGCCACCGGTTGCACTACATCACGGCCAGGGCGTTCGCCGGCATACCCGCGCCGGTCGCCTGGCACCGGACCGCGGAATGGCTGCAGAAGTGGACCTTCCCGGTGCATTCGCTGACCGTGTCGGGCGACAAGAACTGCCGCCCGACGGATGTCTTCCTCGACGACTCGATCCACGTCGTCGAGGCACTGCAGAACGCCGGGCACCCGCGCCCGGTGTTGTGGAGCCACTCCGCCAACCGTTTGTACGACGGTGAGGTGGTGTGCGGCTGGGACCAGTTCATCGAGCTCGTCGAGTCCGAGTCGGGTCCACTGCCTCCGGTGGTCGCGGACTACGCGGTCTACTAGAAAGACCAGATGACCGCCCGCGCATTGGCTGACAACAGCTGACTCGAAGTCTCCGCCTGGGGCCGCGAACCCTAGAACTCCAGGGTGGGTTGGTACAGATCCAGCCAGTGGTACATGTCCAGGACGCGGTCGATGCCCCGGCGGGCGTCGCTGGGCTTGGACACGTCCTGCTGCACGATGTCCGCCAGCCAGTCCTGGTCCAGCAGTTCGTGTACGGGGTGGTCGCGGTCGGCGATGACCTCCTTGGCCTGTTGCTGCAGGCTCAACGCGTAGCCGGGGTCCTGTGTGGACGGATAGGGGCTCTTGCGCCTGCCTTGCACCGACTCCGGCAGCACGTGCTTGGTCGCCGCGCGCAGCAGGCTCTTCTCCCGGCCGTCGAACGTCTTCATCGACCACGGGGTGTTGTAGAGGTACTCGATCAACCGGTGGTCGCAGAACGGGACCCGGACCTCCAGGCCCACGGCCATCGAGATGCGGTCCTTGCGGTCCAGCAGCATCCGCACGAACCTGGTGAGGTGCAGGTTCTGGTTGACCCGCATGACCCGCTGGTGGTCGTTGTCGTCGTCCAGGTGGCCGACCGCGGACACGGCCGACGCGTACTGGGAGTCGATGTACGCGTCGAGGTCCATCTGCGCGCGGATGTGCGGAGCCAGGAAGGCGGTGCGGTCGCCGCTCATCGGGCTACGGTAGGCCAGCCACGGGAACGTCTTGGCGTTGACCGCTTCCGGATCGTGCATCCACCGGTACCCGCCGAACACCTCGTCCGCCGACTCGCCGGACAAGGCCACAGTGGACTGTCGCCGGATCGCTTCGAACATCAGGTACAGCGAGCTGTCCGTCTCCCCGAAACCGACCGGCATGTCCCGGCAGGTGATGACTGCCCGGCGCAGGTCCGGGTTCGTCAGGTCCTCGGGCTTCAAGGTGATGAACTGATGAGTGGAACCAACAAGATTCGTCACGTCCCGGATGAACGGCGTGTCCGGGCTGTCCCAGTTCTCGTCGGCCTTGAACGTCTCCTCGCGGCCGACGAAGTCCACCGAGAACGTCCGAAGCTGCTCCCCCAGCGACGCCAACCGCGCTGCCGCAAGGCCGGTGACCGCGCTGGAGTCCAGACCACCGGACAGCAGCACACATCGCGGCACGTCGGAGACCAGCTGCCGGTGCACGATGTCGGTCATCAGCTCGCGGATGTGCGCGATGGTGGCGTCCAGCTCCTCCTCGTGCCGCTGAGGTTCCAGCGACCAGTATCGGCGTTCGCGGATGCCCTCCCGGCAGACCGTCACGATCGTGCCCGGCTCGACCTCGTACATGTCCTTCCACAGCGACCACTTCGGCGCCACGGTGAACCCGACCAGCTCACGCAGACCATCGATATCGACGACTTTGCGCGCCAACGGGTTGGCCAGGATCGCCTTGGGTTCTGATCCAAAAAGGACACCGTCGCGCGTCGGGTAGTAGTGGAACGGCTTGACGCCCAGCCGGTCGCGGATCATCACCAGCTTGTCCACCCGCGCGTCCCAGATGGCGAACGCGAACATGCCGTTGAGCCGTTCGGCGACCGCGTCGCCCCACTCGAGGTAGCCATGCAGGACCACCTCGGTGTCGCTGACGGTCCGGAACTCGTGGCCCTTGCGCAGCAGTTCCTCGCGCAGGTCCTGGAAGTTGTACGTCTCTCCACTGTAGACCATGGCGACCTCGCCCCGCGGGGTCCGCACCGACATCGGCTGGCGCCCGCCAGGCAGGTCGATGATCGCCAGCCGCCGGTGCCCCAGCGCGACCTGCGGCCGGATCCAGGTACCCGAGTCGTCCGGCCCGCGGCACGCCATGGTCCCGGTCATCTCGTCCACGGTCTCGGACCGGGTGGTCAGGTCGGTCTCGAACGCCACCCAGCCCGCGATTCCACACATGGTGTTCCCTTACGGTAGCTCGATCTCAGGGCGGTAGATGTCGAACCAGTGGTACAGGTCCAGCACGCGGTCGATGCCCCGGCGGACATTGCTGGGCAGGCCGGCCGGGTCGCGTTCGATCGCCTCGGTCAGCCAGTCCCAGTCCACCAGTGCCATCGCCGGATGACTGCGTTCGGCCAGCACTTCCTTGGCCTGCTGCTGCAGTTCGGCGTTGTAGCTCGGGTCCTGAGTGGACGGATAGGAGGCCTTGAGCCGTTGCTGCACGGACTCCGGGACCACGTGCGAGGTCGCGTGCCGCAGCAGGCTCTTCTCCCTGCCGTCGAAGGACTTCATCGACCACGGCGTGTTGTAGAGGTACTCGACCAGCCGGTGGTCACAGAACGGGACGCGGACCTCCAGACCGACCGCCATCGAGATGCGGTCCTTGCGGTCCAGCATCATCCGGACGAACCGGGTCAGGTGCAGGTTCTGGTTCACCCGCATCCGCCGCTCGTACTCGCTGTCGCCGTCCCGGTGCTCGACCGCCGACACCGCGGTCGCGTACTGGTCGGCGACATAGCCCGGGATGTCGAGCTTTCCGCGCAGGTGCGGGCACATGATCGCGGCCCGGTCCCCGCTCATCGCGCTCTGGTAGACCATCCACGGGAAGTTGTCGGTCCTGATCACCTCGGGGTCGTGCATCCAGCGGTACCCGCCGAACACCTCGTCGGCCGACTCACCGGACAAGGCCACAGTAGACTCTTCCCGGATAGCCTGGAACAGCAGGTAAAGCGAGGTGTCCATCTCGCCGAACCCGATCGGCATGTCCCGCGCGGTGACCACCTCGCGGCGCAGATCCGGGTCGGTGAGCACGCTCGCGTCCAGCGTCACGAACTTGTGCAAGGGGTGCACCATGTCCACGACATCCCGGATGAACGGCGTGTCCGGCGTGTCGCGGGCCTCGTCGGCCTTGAACGTCTCCTCCCTGCCGACGAAGTCCACCGAGAACGTCCGGATCTGCTCGCCTTGTCCGGCCAGGTGCTTGGCAGCGAGCCCGGTCACCGCACTGGAATCGAGGCCACCGGACAGCAGGACACACCGCGGGACATCGGCGACGAGCTGGCGGTGCACGGTGTCCGTCATCAGGTGCCGGACCTTGAGGATCGTCGAGTCCAGATCGTCCTCGTGCGGCTGCGGTTCCAGCTTCCAGTAGGTCCGCGTGCGGATGCCGATCCGGGACACGGTGACCACCGTGCCCGGCTCGATCTCGCTCATTCCCTTCCACAGCGCCCACTTCGGCGTCTGCACGAACGAGACGAGCTCGCGCAGGCCGTCGATGTCCACCACCCGGCGCACACCCGGGTTGGCCAGGATCGCCTTGGGCTCCGATCCAAAAAGGACACCGTCCGGCGTCGGGTAGACGTAGAACGGCTTGATGCCCAGCCGGTCTCGGACCATGACCAGCTTCTCGTGCCGCTGGTCCCAGATCGCCAACGCGTACATGCCGTTGAGGCGCTCGGCGAACGCCTCACCCCACTCGAGGTACGCGTGCAGCACGACCTCGGTATCACTGTCGGTGCGGAACTTGTGGCCCTTGCCGGTCAGCCAGGCCCGCAGTTCCCGGTAGTTGTAGGTCTCTCCACTGTAGACGACAGCGATCGGGCCCTGTGGGGTCTCGAACTCCATCGGCTGGCGACCACCGGGCAGATCGATGATCGCCAACCGCCGGTGCCCGAGCGCGACATGCGGCCGGATCCACGTGCCCGAGTCGTCCGGCCCACGACAGGCCATGGTCCCGGTCATCGCGTCGGTGATGTCGCGCTGGGCCGTCAGGTCTGAGTCATAGGCGACCCAGCCTGCGATTCCGCACATGGGAGTCTCCTACCTGGGGGCGGCGATGATCGCGGTGGTCTCCACGGGCAGGTCGGCGACGCGTTCCACGTCCAGGCCGGCGTTGTCCAGCAGGGTGGTGAACTTGTCCACCGAGCGGTGCCTGCCACCGTTGGTCATCAACAGGTGCAGGTCCCACAGCGCGGGCAGGACCGTCGAGTCCTCGTCCACCACAACGCGTTCCAGGATGATCAGCCGCGAGTCGTTGTCCTTCATGGCCTTGCGGCAGTTCTCGAACACACCGGTGATCGCCTCGTCGCTCCACCCGGCCAGCACCCGGCAGAGGAAGTAGATGTCGCCGCCCTCGGGCACACCCTTGAACATGTCCCCGCCGAACAGCTCCACGCGGTCCAGCCCGACCTCGGCGGCCAGGTTCTCCTTGGCCACCGGGATGACGTGGTCGCGGTCCATCAGCTTGGCGCGCGCGTCCGGGACGCCCTTGAGGATCGCCGCGGTGAGCTGGCCGGGGCCGCCGCCGACGTCCACGAAGGTCTTGCCGTGCAGGTCGATCACGTCCGGCACGTAGTCGAAGAACAGGTTGCCCGCCTTCATCGCGAGCTGGAACCGTTCGGTGGCGTCCTCATCGTGGCTGAGGTAGGTGTAAAGCGGTTCCCCGTAGGCGATCTCGAAGCCGGCGGTCACCGTGGTGATCGACTCCTTGGCGTGCGCCCACGCGGTGTAGAACTCCTCGCCGTAGAGCAGGCACATGTCCCGCAACGAGTCCGGCGTGTTCAGCAGGACCGTGCTGACCGGGGTGTTGGTGTAACCCTTGGTGCCGTTGCCCTCGAACACCCCCATCGCCACGAGCAGGCGCATCAGCCGGTGGATGCCCTCCTCTTTGGACCCGGTGGCCTCGGCGAGCTCGGCGTTGGTGGTCTTGCCCTCTTCGATCAGGTCCGGGATCCCCAGCTTGACCGCGGTGTAGAGGCACTGCGCCCGCCAGCCGCCGGTGATCAGCTCGACCGCGTCCTGGGCCGCCTTCAAGTCGACCTTCACTGCACTGACCCTTTCAGGTGGGGATACCGCCTCGGTTGATGACCGGGATCTCGATGCCCAGCGCCCGGAGCTGGTTGTACGGGTTCATGAACTCCCGCTGCGTGACGATCTTTCCGTCGGTCAGCTCGAAGGAGTGGATGAAGTGGTTGCGGTAGAAGCCGGGCGGGTAGGCCGGGTAGAGGATCTTGCCCTCGCCGTCGCACTCCACCCAGAACCGGTTCGCATCCTGCGTCTCGAAGACCTCGATGTTGATCCAGCGCCAGTCCGGGAACATCCGCAGCGACCACTCGCCGTGCGCCCTGAGCTTCTCGTGGCCCTTGGACACGATCGGCGTCTCGGTGTCCCCTGTGTACAGTCCGGCACTGCCGTCCTCGGTGAACAGGAGGTAGCGGGTCAGCCGGTTCTCGCCGTACCGGCTCATATAGTCCTCGACCACGGCCCGGTTCCGCCGCCGCAGCTCAGCCTCGGTGGTAACGGTCATTTGTGTCGGACCTCGCAGTTGTCTGGAAAAACGAACGCGCACACTCCTGGAACCATTTGTAACCAGGACGCTCTCGGGTGTCAACGAGCGTCCAACCAGGGACATTTCTCCGCCTGGACAGTGATACGTTGGGAAAATGCACGACTATGTGATCGCCGACGTCTTCACCGACACCCCGCTGGAAGGCAACCCGGTCGCGGTCCTGCTGGACGCGCGCGACATTCCGGCGGAGCGGATGCAGCGAATCGCCCGCGAGATGAACCTGTCAGAGACGGTGTTCGTGCTGCCGCCGGAAGACGGCGGTGACGTGCGCGTCCGGATCTTCACGCCGGTCAACGAGCTGCCGTTCGCCGGTCATCCGACCATGGGCACCGCGTTCGTCCTCGCCGAGGTCCATGCCGGCGACCGGCTGACGATGGAAACCGGAATGGGCAAGATCGGTTTCGAATTCGACCGGGTGGACGGCAAAGTCCACTGGGCGCGGATGCGGCAGCCCATTCCGACCTGGAAACCGTACGAGAAAACGGCCGAACTGCTCAAAGCGCTCGGCCTTGAATCGTCGACGGTGCCGGTGGAGATCTATCACATCGGACCGAGGCACACATTTGTCGGACTGCCCGATATTCCTTCGTTGTCCGCGGTCCGGCCGGATCTGCTGCAACTCGCGGACCACGAGGACATGTCCGCGATTTGTTTCGCCGGGGCGGGGGCGGAATGGCGGATGCGGATGTTCTCGCCGGCGTACGGGGTCGCCGAGGACGCGGCGACCGGGTCGGCCGCGGTGCCGCTGGCGATCCACTTGGGACGGCACGGCCTGACGAAGTTCGGCACCCGCATAGAGGTCCAGCAGGGCGTCGAGATGGGCCGGACCTCACGGATGTACGCCCAGGCCCAAGGAACGCCGGACAACATCACCCTCGCCGAGGTAGCGGGCACTTCGGTCATCGTCGCCCGCGGCCGCCTCCTCCTCTAGCCGTGCCCCCCTTTCCTCCCCGGCGTGTCCCCCGTTCCTCCGCGGTGTGTCCCCTTTTCCTCCAGGGTGTGTCCCCCTCTGCTCCAACCCGAGTTCTCCGTTGAGACATGGCGAGGAGAATTCAGGGTGGAGGAAAAGGGGACACGCGGGGGAGGAAAGGGGGACACGCCGCGGGTGGGTCAGGGTTGGAGGCGGGTGTGGGTCCAGGTGCCGTCCACCAGGTCGTAGCGGAGGCGGCGGTGCAGGCGGTCCGGACTGCCCTGCCAGAACTCGATGTGCTCGATCTTGAGCTCGTAGCCGAGCCAGGCTTCCGGGCGGGGCAGGGGTTCGCCGGTTTCGGCCAGGCGCTGGGCCTCTTCGCGCAGGGCTTCCTCCGACTCCAGCAGCTCGCTTTGGTGGGCCGCCACCGACATCGGGTGGGTGCTGGGGTGGCGGGCGAACCAGAGGGCGTCGGACTCGCTGTCCGGCAGGCGGTTGACGTGCCCGGCGATGATCAGCTGCTGGCTGGTCTCCCGCCAGTAGAACACCCCGGAGGCCCAGTGGGTCGCGTCGATGTCGCGGCCCTTTTGGCTGCCCGCATGACTTGTGAAGATCCAGCCGGTGTCGGTGATCTTGATGGTCTGGACGATCCGGTTGGACACCAGGCCTTCGGGAGTCGCGGTGGCCAGGGCGACCACGCCGGGTTCGCGGATGCCGCCCTGTCTGGCGGCCTCGAACCAGGCCTTGAAGAGGCCCATCGGCTCCTCGGGTGGCTGGTCGAACTCTGAGACCGTAAGCACGGACGCCTCGCTCACTGCTCCTCCGTCGGTAGCTTCTCGCACGCGGGACCGATTCCCGTGAGGACGGGGTCGGTGTAGATGCCTTCCATGGTCGCCTCGACGTCGAACCGGATCCGCTCGGTCGGCGGGTACCCGATCAGCTCCATCGCCTTGTGCGGCGGCAACGGGGTGTTCTCGTCGGGCATGGTCTCCCACAACATCACCGCGCCCCAACGGTTCCCGGGGCGGTCGGCGACCCAGAACTTCAGCCGCAGCCCCGGGACCGAGGCCCACGGCCGCACGCCCTCGTCGCGCAGGTACTCGCGCAGCGAGTCGATGGTCTGCTCCGATCCGGACAGGTCCCACCAGCTGATCGATGCCTTCATCCGCCGAGCACCTCCTTGATCCGGGTGGCCAGGATGCGCGGCCCGTCCAGGGTGAGCACCGACTCGGCGTGGAACTGCATGGACGCGAAGTGCCCTCCCCGCAAGGCGTTCACCTCCGTACCGGACCGGCTCACCTCGACCACGGTCCCCTGGTGGTCGATCTTCTCCTCGTCGCTGTGCGCGGCGAAGGCGTTGTAGAACCCCACGGTCTCCGCCGAGCCGAACAGGTCGATCTGCTTCTGCGTACCCTGGTTCGACACCGGGCAGCGCAGCACCGGCAGCCCCAGCAACCGGCTGAGCACCTGGTGGCTCAGGCACACCGCGACGAACTTGCGGCGGGTGGCCAGCAACTCACCAAGAGCCTGGTGCAGGTGCGCGATCCGGGGATGCTCGATGTCGTTGGGATCACCAGGACCCGGCCCCATCACGACCAGGTCCGCACCGTCCCATGTGTACTCTTCGTCGAACCGGCGAACCGTCACCACCAGCCCCAGCGACCGCAGCTGGTGCGCGATCATCGCGGTGAACGTGTCCTCCGCGTCCACCACGAGCACAGAACGCCCGGCCAGCAAGGGATCCGGCGCAGTCTCCGCCCCGGCGAGCCAGAACGAGGCCAGGCCGTCCGTCCGCCGGGCCAGCGCCTCCCGGACCTCGGGAACGTCCGAGAACCGGTCGCGCTGCCCGACCCCCAATGCCGCCAGCAGGCCGGCCGCCTTCGCCCGTGTCTCGTCCACTTCGGACATCGGGTCGGAGTGCCGCACCAAGGTGGCCCCCACGCTGATCCGCACCCTCCCACTCGCCTCGACATCGGCGGTGCGGATCATGATCGCGGAGTCCATCGCCCGCGAACCCCCTGGATTGCGGCCGATCAACGCCAGCACGCCGCTGTAGTACCCGCGCCCGTCGGGTTCGTGCCTGCTGATCACCCGGCAGGCGCTCTCCAGCGGGCTGCCGGTCACGGTGGGCGCGAACATGGTCTCCCACAGGATGTCCCGCGGGTCCCGAGTGGAGCGTCCCTCAATGAAGTACTCGGTGTGTGCGAGCCGCGCCATTTCCTTGAGGTACGGGCCGACCACCCGGCCGCCGCCGGCGCAGATGCGCGCCATCATCTTCAGTTCCTCGTCGACGACCATGTGCAGCTCGTCGTTCTCCTTGCCGTCGCCGAGGAACTCCATCAGGCCGGCCAGTGTCGGCCCGGTGGACGGGTACCGGTAGGTGCCGCTGATCGGGTTCATCACGGCGAGCCCGTCGTGCAGGCTCACGTGGCGTTCCGGGGTGGCACCGACAAACGTGTGCGTTCCAGTGTGGACGATGAACGTCCAGTACGCGCCTGCCTCGTGTTCGCACAGCCGGCGGAAGAAGGTCAGCGCACTGGCCGCGCGGTAGCCGGTGATGTCCGCGGTGAACGTCCGGCGGATCACGAAGTTCGCGCCGTGCCCGGCGCCGATCTCCTCCGAGATGATCCGTCCCACGGTTTCCGCGTAGGTCTCGTCGTCGA
Organism: Actinocrispum sp. NPDC049592; assembly: GCF_040675465.1. NCBI lineage: Bacteria > Bacillati > Actinomycetota > Actinomycetes > Pseudonocardiales > Pseudonocardiaceae > Actinocrispum > Actinocrispum sp. NPDC049592. The sequence goes on from NZ_JBFAPA010000009.1 coordinate 309,646, forward strand.
CGTCGAAGTGCCCGTTCGCCAGCTTGATCGGCACCACCGGGATGCGGGCCAGGACCTCGTGCAACGGGATCACGGCCTGCTCGGTGATCCGCATGGCCAGCAACGGCGAACCATCGTCCACACAGGCGAAACCGCGTTCGGTCAGCTGGCGGAACGGGATGATCGCCAGCACCTCCTGGCCCGGCTCGGAGTCCTCCGCGAGGGGGATGTCCGCGATCCGGTCCGGTGTGGACACTTCGCCGACGATGACGTCCAGCCGGTCCTGGCCGATCGTCGCGGGCCGGTGCAGCAGGGCGAAGGGCGGCGGCTGGGCGGCCAGGACCCGGTCGAGGAGGTCCATCAGCTCAGGACCTCCTTGGCGGTCACCACGACCGCGCAACGGGTGGCCGCGTAGTCCATCGCGAGCTGGTGGTAGGCCGCGGAGAAGTCCGCGATCGCGTCGGCGACCAGGAACGGCTTGATGTCGTTGGAGAACGCGTCCAAAGTGGTCATCAGCACGCCGACGTGCGCGTACACCCCGCAGACGATCAGCTGGTCGCGTTCGGTCGCGCGCATCCGGTGCAGCAGGTCCGACCGGAAGAACGCGCTGTAGCGCCATTTCGTGAAGACCCAGTCCCCCGGCTCCGGCCGCAGCGGCTCGACCACCTCCCGGTCGGCCGGGTCGACCTTCATCCCCGGGCCCCAGAAGTCCTTCAGCAGCCCCCGTTGCTCCACGGTCATCCCGCCCGGCTGGGCCGTGTACCCGACCGGCACGCCCAGCTCCCGGCAGCGGTCCCGTAAGTGGGTCACGTTGGCCACCAACGGTTGTGACACCTCGGCCGGGAACGGCCGGATGAAGAACCGTTGCATGTCGTGGATCAGCAGCACCGCCCTGGCCGGGTCCGCGGTCCACCGGGCGATGTTGTCCGGCAGGTCGGCCGGAGCGGGCATGGTGTACGGCTCGATTGCGGGAATTCCCACCATCGTTGGCTCCCTAGGAACTATCCGTGGCCGTGGCTGTTGCGTTCCAACTGTTCGGCCACCGTGCGCCAGACACGTGCGCACTCCAGCGCCGCCTGGGCGATGGTCTCCCGGCAGTGCGGCGGCACGTTGCGCACCATCGTCGCCCAGCGCTCGTTGGGCATCGAGTGCACGTCCAGCAGGCGCAACAGGGTGCGCCCGGTATCGGTGAACCGGAGGGTCGGATCCGTGCGCAGGTAACGAAGGACGGTCGAGCGGTCGGGCAACGGCGTGGGCGGCTGGGGTTTCGGCTGCCGCTTCTCCTCGTTCTTGCGGGTGCCAACGCGTTGCCGCACCGCGGGATCCTCACCGCGCTGCAGCCGGGCCCGTACCGCGCGGGCGGTCTCCGGGGAGATCCCGGCGGCCTTGGCCACCTGGCGCAGCGAGAGGTTCGGGTCGGCGCGCATGAGGTTGCTGGCCAGCCGCCGCTTCTCCAGGCTGTTGATCGGGCGGACCCGGCCGTCCTGGCCGATCCGCCGGTCCGGCTGCGGGGCCTTGACCGTGCGCCGCACCTCGCCGATCGTCTTGGCCGACAGCCCGGTGACCGAGGCGATCAGCCGGTCCGACCAATGTGGATGCGAGGCCACGATGCTTGTCGCCGCGGCCTTCCGCTCGGCCAGCGACAGCGGCAGGCCGTGGGAGACGTTGGCCCGCACCGCGAGCACGAAGCAGTCGGCCTCGTCCCCGTCGAAGAACCGGACCGCGATGTCCTGCTGGTTGCGGAGTTTGGCCGCGCGCAGCCGGTGCACACCGTCGATGACCCGCATCGTCGGCCGGTGCACGATGATCGGTGGCAGTTCGTCCGGGGTGTCGGCGAGCGTCCGGACATGCTCCAGGTTCTCGCCGGCCATCCGGGGCGACCCGGCCACGCGCAACGCGCGGATGGCCACCCGGACCACCGGCCCGGAGCTCCCGCTCGCGTCGAGGTACTCGAAATCGTCCCGTGAGAGGCTGACAGCAGCGAAGTTGGTCACTTCACGACCTCCAGTCGTCACGGCGTGACCCGCACACGACGACCAGATTCCCAGTCCCGGCAGCCCCGGCACCAGTGACCGCGGCACCCACCGGTAGTGAGGTGGTGTGGTCTGGAGTATGAGAACCTCACCCCCTAGTCGCGGCTCCCGGGACGGGCGGGAGTTCCTCCGGCGAACAGGGGTGTACCTACTCCCAGTTCTAACACAAAATCGATCAGTCCAACTGAGTCAGCCTGCCGACTTGGCCCGCCGGACGAGCAGAAGCCCGGCCACGATCGCGGCGATCACCACGAGGCCGATGACCAGCCACAGCCACCACGGCATTCCGCTGCTGCTGTCCTGCTCCTGCGCTGATGGCGCCGGTGTCAACGGCCCGCCCGGCGCCGAAGCGCTGGGAGTGATGACCGCCGTCCCCGTGCCGGACGTGACGCCGGTCGTGGCCGCGCCTCCGGCGCTGGTCGCCGGGCCGGTCAGGGTGAACGCCACCTTGCCGCTCACCTTGTCCCCGTCGGCCGAGATCACCTTCCAGGTCAGGGTGTAGTCACCGGGCGGCCCGGACGGGATGACCGCCGAGGTCACCACCGCGCCCTTGACCTCCGGGCGGGTCATGTTCCACTGCGCGCCCTGCGGGCCGGAGACCTTGATGTCGACGCCGATCTCCTGCACGTCCTCGGTGAACGTCAGCGTGACCCGCGCGGGCGGCGTGGCCAGCCGCGCGCCGGACGCCGGGTCGCTGCTCTTGAGCTCGGTGTGCGCGAGCGCGGGCACGGCGGTGCCGAGCATCGCCGTCGCGGCCAGCAGCAGGGTTGCGGCGGTACGCCTGAGGATCATGAGTCGGCTCCTGGAGTCGGTCCGGCTGCTCCCAACGCGGCGATCCTGGCCTCCAGGTACCGGCGTTCCGGGAGACTGCTGGTGCGGCGGGCGGCCTCGGCGTAGGCCTGCCGTGCGGCCGGAAGGTCCCCGGCCATCTCGTACAGGTGTGCGCGGACCGCGGAAAGCCGGTGGTGCTTGGCCATCCGGTCGTCGGAGTCCAATGTGGACAGCAGTTCCAGGCCGGCCAGCGGACCGTCCACCATGGCCAGTGCGATGGCGTGGTTCAGCGTCACCATCGGGTTGGGTGCGAGCCGGGCCAGGATCCGGTACAGCACCAGGATCTGCTGCCAGTCGGTGTCCGCGTCGGTCTTGGCCTCGTCGTGCAGCGAGGCGATCGCGGCCTGCAACTGGTACGGCCCGACCGGGCAGCGCGACATGGCGTCCTCGACCAGCCGGGTGCCCTCGGCGATGAACTCCCGGTTCCACAGCGACCGGTCCTGCTCGGCCAGCGGGACCAGGTCGCCGTCCGGGCTGGTCCGGGCCGCCCGCCGGGCGTCGGTGAGCAGCATCAGCGCCAGCAGCCCGGCCACCTCGCCGTCGTCCGGCAGCAGCACGTGCACGGTCCGGGTCAGCCGGATCGCCTCGGCCGCCAGCTCGGGAGTGTGCAGGTCAGGGCCGGATGTCGCGGTGTAGCCCTCGTTGAAGATCAGGTACAGCACGTGCAGGACCGCCCGCAGCCGCTCGGCCCACTCCTGCGGCTCGGGCAGCCCGGTCGCCTTGATCGTCTTCTTGGCGCGGCTGATCCGCTGGCCCATGGTCGGTTCCGGGACCAGGAACGCCTGCGCGATCTGGCCGGTGGTCAGCCCGCCGACCGCGCGCAGGGTCAGCGCGACCTGCGAGGCCGGGGTCAGGTCCGGGTGACAGCACAGGAACAGCATCTTCAGCGTGTCGTCCTGGTCGGGCACCTCGGCCTCGACCGGGTCGTAGACCGCCTCCTCGCGCCGCCGCCGGGCCTGGTCGCTGCGGAACTCGTCGACCAGGCGCCGGGTCGCCACCGTGATCAGCCACGACTTCGGGCTGTCCGGCATGCCCTCGCGAGGCCACTGGGTCGCCGCGGCCAGCAGCGCCTCCTGGACCGCGTCCTCGCAGGCGTCGAACTGGCCGTGTTTGCGCACGAGCACACCGAGGACCTGCGGCGCGAGCACGCGCAGCAGGCCCTCGATGTCCACGTGGGTCACATCTCCAGACCGGCCTCGAACATGACCGGCCGCACCTCGACGCCCAGCCCGTCGATCCGGGTGTCCGGGATCATCCCGGCCAGCTCGATGGCACGCTCCCGGCTCTCGCATTCGACCAGGTAGAAGCCGCCCATGTACTCCTTGGACTCGGCGAACGGCCCGTCGGTGACCACCGGGGCACCGCCCCGCGCGCGGACCACCGCGCTGTTGGACGGGTCGGCCAGGGCCTGGGTGAGGATGAACTCGCCGGTCTCCCGGATGGTGTCCATGAAATCGCCGTGACCTGCGCCGATGGCGTTGCGCTCGGCCTCGGTCAACGCGTCCAGCACCTGCGGGTTCACATTCATGATCAGAAGGAACTTCATGTCTGTATCACTCCTTTCACCCGCCTGGTCGGAGCCGCCGGACCGTCCTCGACATTACTCACTCGAACCGGGCCGGATCGCCGGCCCCGACCCGGAGGATCTCGGCGTCCCCCTCGGAGAAGTCGATCACCGTGGTCGGCGTGGTGCCGCACTCGCCGGAGTCGATCACCGCGTCCACGACGTTGTCCAGGCGTTCCTTGATCTCCCAGCCCTGGGTCATCGGCTCGTCCTCGTCCGGCATCAGCAGCGTGCTGGACACCAGCGGCTCACCGAGCTCGCCGAGCAGCGCCTGGGTGACCGTGTGGTCGGGAATGCGCACGCCCACGGTCTTCTTCTTGGGGTGCAGCAGCCGGCGCGGCACCTCCTTGGTGGCCGGCAGGATGAACGTGTAGCTGCCCGGGGTGGCGGCCTTGATCGCGCGGAACACCGCGTTGTCGACGTAGACGAACTGGCCCAGCTGGGCGAAGTCCTGGCACACCAGGGTGAAGTGGTGCCGGTCGTCCAGGTGCCGGATCTGCTTGATCCGCTCGATGCCGTCCTTGTTGCCCAGCCGGCAGCCCAGCGCGTAACAGGAGTCGGTCGGGTAGGCGACCAGGCCGTCGTTCCGGATCAGGTCGACGACCTGGCTGATCGCCCGCCGCTGCGGGTTGTCCGGGTGCACGTCGAAGTACCTCGCCATGACGGGAGTCTACGGTGCACCGCCGCGGTCCACTCGCGAAGACACTGTGGACATGTCATGGCACGATGTTGACCTGCGCCATCATCGCCATCGACGAGTGGCCGACGAAGTGGCAGTGGAACGGGTAGATCCCGGTGAACTGGCTGTCCCACTTGATCAGGATCCGCACGGTCTGGCCGGACGGGATGGACACCGTGTCCTTCGGGTAGGCCTCCCACGGCTCCACCGGCTTGCCGTCCCGGTCCAGCACGCGGAACTGCACCAGGTGCACGTGCATCGAGTGCGGGATCGGGTCCGGGTCGGCGTTGGTGACCTCCCAGATCTCCGTGCTGCCGCGCTTGACGGTGAAGTCGACCCGTTGCGGGTCATAGGTTTTCCCGTTGATCATGAAGACCGCGTTCTGGAAGTCGAAGCTCAGCACGACTTTCCGGGTGGTCATCACCGGCGCGCCGATCGGCGGCAGCACGCTGAGCTTCTGCGGCACCGAGGCGTCGTCGTCGTCCGGCTGGCCGCGCCGGGCCCCCTCGGTCACCTGGAAGGCCATCACCTCGGTGCAGCCCGGGTTCTCGCCCAGCGAGTTGATCAGCTTGACCTGGCTGCCGCCGGCGACGTTGCTGAAGTCCACCACGACATCCACGCGCTCGGCCGGGAACAGGCCGATCTCGGTGCGCCGCACCGGCCGCGCCATCAGCCCGCCGTCCGTGCCGATCTGCAGGAACTCCGCGCCGTTGCTCAGCTTCACCTTCATCAGCCGGTCGTTGGACACGTTGGCCAGGCGCAGCCGGTAGAGCCGGCGGCGGACCTTCAGCTGCGGCTGCGGAACCCCGTTGACCAGCAGGATGTTGCGGCGGTCGGCGTCGAAGTTGCCCCACAGCAGCTGACCCTGGTCGTCCAGCGCCACATCGCGGAACATCAGCGGGATGTCGAACTGGCCGCGCGGCAGCGTGGGCGCCTCGGTGCGGTCCTCGATCAGGTACATCCCGGCCAGGCCGCGGTAGATGTGTTCGGACTCAAGGTGATGCGCGTGGTCGTGGTACCAGAGGGTGCCCGCGCGCTGGGCGTTCGGGTAGTCGTAGGTGCGCGACTTGCCCGGCTGGATCACGTCCAGCGGGTGGCCGTCGCTGTCGTGCGGGACGTTGCCGCCGTGCAGGTGGACCGCCGCGGGGCTGTCGCCGCCGTTGGTCACGGTCACCTTGATCGCACGGCCCTTGGTGGCCTTGATGGTCGGGCCGGGGAAACTCCCGTTGAACGTCAACACGTTCGTCTGCACACCGGGCAGGATCTCCGCGGTGGCCTGCTTGATCGTCATCTCGTAGTAGTCGGTCGACCGGTCCGAGTAGACGGGGGACAACACCGGCGGGATCGGCAGCTGCTGCTGGAACGCCGCCACCTTCGGCGCGCTGCCGGTGACCGCCGACACCAGACGCTCCGCCGGCAGGGCAAGCGCAACACCGGCCACCGCGCCCAGTTTCAAAGTGCCTCTACGGTTGAGCATCCGCGTAACCTTTCCTACGGGACACCGAAAAAAGCGGTGCCCACCAAAACGAGCACGAACGTGTACTGCAACACCGCCATGGCGGCGGCAACCGTCCCCGAGAACAGAATCGCCGTCCCCAGCGACATCCCCGCGATCGGCAACGTGACCGCGGCAGCGCCTATCGCCACCACCCCGGCGAAGACCACCCGCGTCAGGACACTGTGGACATTCCAGCGCCGCCGGACCGCCCACGCGGCAACGGCGATGCAGATCGCCGTGAGATGGAGCGCGAACATGATCAGGCCGGGGTAGTTGATGACCGCCTCGCCGGTGACCGGGGCCGGCGGGACGTAGCCGGTCATCGCGTGGCCGTCCATCTGCGCCAGCGCGTGCCGGGAGATCTCGCGGAACGGCAGGAACCGCGCATTGTCCCGTAGTGACCACGCCATGATCGCCGAAACCCCCAGCGCGAAGAGGAAAACGGGGACGATCCGGGGGTGGCGGGTCGCCGGTGCGGCTTCGGGGCGCGGGTCCCGGATCTCACCGGGCGAGGCAAGGGCTCCCTCGGCGGAGCTTGAGCTTGGGCGGGATGAGACAAGGGTTTCCCCGGGCGACTGCGCGGCGGATCCCCGAGGTGACCTCGCGGAGGGTTCCTGGGGCGACTCCGCGATGAATTCCCGGGGCGCCCCTGCGGTTTCGCGGTGCGGATCGATTTTGCGTGGGGTGGCGGCGCGCACAAGCTCTCCGGCGGGCAGGTCGCCAGACCCGCCCGCTGTTCGCCTGCCCGCGCGCCGCAGGGGTCCCCGCACAAAATCGATCCGCGCCGCGCAACCGCCACGGGAACCCTCAACAGACCCGTCACAGCAACCCTCGGCACTCCCCTCGGACCACTGTCCGATCGGTACCGCACTGTCCCGGGACACGCTCACGATCTCACCCGTTCGCCGTCTGGAGGTTGTTCTTGGTCGCCGTCGCCACTCGCTTCACGAGCTGGTCGCGGATTCTCGTGGGGATGTCAGGCGCGAAGCGCTCCAGGTAGCTTTCGGCGTGGACGTCGGTGTCCATGACGAACGGCAGGTCGAAGACGACCAGCTTGCGGATCGCGAGCAGGGGGATGGGCGCGCGCAGGGGTTTGAAGTCGTGGTTCCACAGGCCGGGCTCGTCGCAGACCGGGTGGAACTGGCCGATCATCAAGCCGTCCGCGACGAACCCATCCTTTGCCTTGCGCTGCAGCTCGTCAAGCTCGGTTGAATCGTCAAAGTCCAACTGTGGCAGCACGAGCAGGATCGTCAGCAACTCTTGGTCCGATGTGGACAGTGTCGCGGACAGACGTTCGTACCAGCTGCGCAGGCCCTCCACCGCGGCCGGGAGGTCGTGGCCGCCCGAACCGGATGTCAGTGAGGCCAGATAGAACAGTCCTTTTCGCAGGGATGGCTGGGTGTAGGGGCACACCGGGCCGCTGCGGCCCAGATCCGGGTGCGAGGACACCAGGAAGTCGCGGGCCCAGCCGAGGATCGAGGCGACGTGCGGCGCGTCGCCCGGGGGTACCTTGCCGTCGTCGATCTCGGCGGCCGTCCAGATGTGGACGTGGTCGTCACCGGTCATCGCGGTTCCCGCCACATCGGCCGCAGGGTCGGGCCGCCGGGGATGTCGATGCGCACACCGACCTCCACGAACCCGTTGCGCAGCGCGGCCCAGGTACCGCCCGCGGAGCTGGCCTCGGTGTAGCAGGCCATCTCCTCGGCGTCGGCGCGCCCGAGCAGCGCGTCGACCAGCACGGACATCGCGCCGTGCCGTTGGTGCTGTGGGTCGACCCCGGCGAACGAGACGTAGTAGTGCGCGCGGCCCATCGGGTGGTGCACCGCCTGCAGGCCGGAGATCGTGGCCATCTTCTCCACCTCGTCGCCGAGGATCGCGGCGAACCGCTGGGACAGCTCGACTCCGCGCCGCTCGACCTCGTGCCAGGCGCCGGGCGGCAGGAACAGCAGCGCCGCGTCGCGCTGCGCGTTGGTGTAGACCGCGTCGTAGCCGAGCGAGATCTCCAGGAACACCCGGAAGAAGTCGGGCAGGATCCGTTCCCTGCGCTGCTCGTCAGGGGTGATCCACTTGGTCAGCGCGTCGTTCTGGAACGCCTGGGCGAGCATGTGGGCGAGGGCGTCGACGTCTGCTGGGGTGGCCAGGACTGCGGTGTCGGCATGGGCTTCGATCGGGGACACTGTGGACTTCCCTCCGCGGACGGGGTGGTAGCGGCGTTACCACCAGAAACCGGTTTGCCCGATGGGGGCGGCGGCGTCGGCGGCGAGGTCCGCCACCCGGGCGTGCAGCTGCTCGACGTAGCCCTCGGACTCCGGCTTGATCAGGCAGCTGCGCAGCACCCTGGCCGAGCCGGCGTCGCGCCCGGTGCCCGGATGCCGCGTGGTGAAGGCGTCGGCGGTGGTGCGCAGCAGGCTCAGGTAGACCGGGTTGTCCGCCGCGGCCATGCTGTCGCGCAACAGCCGGTCCGACGCGGTGTCGATGGCCGACAACGTCTGCAGCGGCACCGCGGGGAAATAGTTGACGATGTCCAGCTGGGGCCGTTGGTAGAGGCGCAGCTCGGCGGACTCGTCGATGAGCTGCGCCCAGCGCAGCGCCGCGCGGCGGCTGCCGGCCAGGATCGTGCCGAACCCGTCCGGGGTGAGCGGCAGCAGCTGGGTGGTGAGCCAGAACGCGGCGGCGGCCGCGCCCGCCCGCGAGCACTCCAGGCTGATCTCACCGAGGTGCAGGTCCGAGTCGGTGAAGTAGGTGTACGGCGAGTCGTGCATCAGGTGCCGTCCCGCCCGCGGATCCGAGAACAGCACCGCGCCGCACCCATAGGGCTGCAGGCCGTGCTTGTGCGGGTCGACCACCACCGAGTCGCAGTCCGGGATCGCCTGCCACGGCTCGGGATCGATGACGCCGGACTGCGCCAGCAGGGTGAAGAACCCGCCGTACGCGGCATCCACGTGCACACGTACGCCGTACTTGCGAGCGAGCGGAACGACCTCGTGCACCGGGTCGACGGCCCCCAGGCCCGTCGTCCCGGTAGTGACGACCACAGTCCCGATCTTCCCGGTGGCGAGCACGTGGTCGAGGGCATCGAGGTCGATCCGGCCCACGGCGTCCACGGGCAGCTTGTGCCCGCGGACGCCGAGGACGTGACACATCCGCTCGTGCGTGTAGTGAGATTCCGCGCTGAACGCGATTCCCTTGCCGGGATGGGCTTCCCTGGCGACATACAGGGCTTCGAGGTTGCCCATGGTGCCGCTGGTGGTCAGGTGCCCGAGGTGCTCGCGCATCCCGAACATCCCGGCCAGCGCGGCAACACATTCCCGCTCCATCTCGGTGGTGGCGGGCCCGCCCTCCGCCGCGTGGTTGTTCGGGTTGAACAACATCGCGGTGACATAGCCCGCGACGGCGGCCGGGTGCGGTGGTTTCACCATCTGGCCGGCGTAGCGGGGGTGGAAGAACGGGTAGTTGTCCTCAAGGCGTTTCGCGAACTGCTCGAAGACGTCCGCGAACGCGTGGTCGCTCACCTCGTGTGAGGGATGCGGCTGGAATGGACCGAACCGCTCACCCCAGCGCTCGACGACGTCGACCGCTCGCGGGAGCCAGTACCGAAGGTCCATGATCACACCCTTCCGGGAGCCTACAGAGACCTTTGTAGCCAGCGCCCCGCAAGAGGCCCGCAACATCAACTCGTCTGGACTGCGGGTTTCGATAGGGGTAGCAGGACCTCGTCCAGCGCGGTGGCCGTCAGGCCGAACGCCGATTGGATCCTCGACGAGTCCACGACGAACGGCCGGTGCGACATGTGCTGTGTTTCGTGCAGTTCGTTCCAGAACGGATCGGTCAGGCCCAGCAGGGTCAGTTCCCGGTCGGACATCTCCGCGAGACGGGGAGCCGGTGCCCCGGCCAGGTCCGCCAGCCGCGTCGCCACTTCCCGGACCGAATGGGTGATCACCGGCGCGTGCCAGGCCTGGCCGGGACTCCGCTCGTCCCGCGCGACCGCGACCAGCGCCCGGGCGGCGTCCTCGATCGACGTGTAGGCGTGTGGCGCGTCGAGGCTCGCGGGCACGAGCGCCAGCTGTCCGGCCAGCACCTTGGGCTGGATCATCAGGCTGAACACCGACACTGCGCCCACCCCGATGAACTGGCCCGCGCGGACCTCGGTGGCTCGCACCCGGCCCGCGTCGTGCGCCGCCTTGGCCTCCCGCCACATCCGGGCCCGGACCTCGCCCTTCGGACCGGTCGCCGCGAGCGGGTGGTCCTCGGTGAGCGGACCGTCGGCGGGGCCGTACCCGTAGAGGTTCCCCAGCATCACGTACACCGCGCCGGTTCGTTCGGCGGCGGACAGGACCGAGCCGTACAACGGCGGAACCGTTTGCGGCCAGGTGTGGTACGCGGGCATGGCGCAGTTGAACAGGGTCGCCGCGCCCTCGGTGAGCGCGGTCAGCCGGTCGGAGTCGTTGGCGTCCAAGGCGATCCGCTCGACCAGCGGGTGGTCCGGCCCGCCGCCGCTCCGGCTGACCATCCGGACCCGGTCGCCGGCGTCGGTCAGCAGCCGGGCGGTGGCCTGGGCGGTGGCGCCGCGGCCGGCGATCACGTGGAAGGGCATGTTTCTCCTCCGCGAAGAGTTGTCGCTTTCGAGGGGACCCACTGTGCGGCCGGGGCCGGTCCGGCGGCAGGGACCCGATTGCCAACGTTGCGGAGGTTCTGGCCATGCGTCGGATCGTGTTCGTCGTGGTCGCGCCGGTGTACTCGTTCGACCTCGCGATCGCGCAGATGGTCCTCGGCGGCATCGAGGGTTACGAGCTGACCGTGTGCGCGGTGGAGCCGGGCCGGATCGAGGCGGTCGGCGGGCCGGACGTCCTCGTCGAGCGCGATCTTGGTGCCATCGCGAGCGCTGACACCGTGATCGTGATCGGCGGTGGTGCCCGCGAGGACATCGATCCCCGCATCCTTCACGCCATCCGGGCCGCCGAAGGCAAGCGGCTGGCGGCGATCTGCACGGGAACTTTCGTGCTCGCGCAGGCCGGGGTGCTGGACGGTCGCCGGGCCACGACGCATTGGGGCCTGACCGATGAGCTCGCCCGTCGTCACCCGGCGGTCACCGTGGCGGCCGACGTGCTGTACGTGGCCGACGGGCCGGTGCTGACCAGCGCGGGTGCCGGGGCCTGCATCGAGCTGTGCCTGCACATGATCCGGACCGACTACGGCGCCGCGGTGGCCGCCGAGGCCGGGAGGGTGGCCGTGCTCGCCCCGCCGCGGCCCGGTGACCAGCCGCAGGTCGTCGAGACGCCACTGCCGCCGGTCACCGGCACCTCGCTCGCCGCCACCCGGGAGTGGGCGCTGCGGCGGCTCGACCAGCAGCTCACCCTGACCGACCTGGCCGCGCACGCGAAGGTCAGCGCGCGGACGCTGACCCGCCGGTTCCACGCCGAGACCGGGCTGAGCCCGTTGCAGTGGCTGCTGCACCGGCGGATCGACCGGGCCCGCGAGCTGCTGGAGACGACCACGCTGCCGATGGACCTGGTAGCCCACCACAGCGGGATGGGCAGCGCCGATTCGTTGCGGCAGCACATGATCCGCCGGGTGGGCAGCACGCCGAGCGCCTACCGAACCGCGTTCCAGGGTCCACAATAGACAAAGGCCCGGGCGGACCCGGGCCTTCGCGGCGAAAGTCTCAGAGGCCGATCAGGCCCACGCAGAAGGCGGCCGCGGCACCGAGGGCGAACAGCATGCGGATGGCGTTCGCACGGGTCCAGGGGTCCTCGAACTGCTTGCGGGCCGAGGAAAGCGCCTCGTTCGACAGCTTGTCCGGGTGCCCGGCCCGGTCCAGGCGGATGTTCATCGGGATGTTGCCGCGGAAGGTGATACCGAGGCTGATGATGTAGAGGACCACGCCGATGATCACCGGCGCCAGCACGGCGGCGCCGCTGCCGAGCACGAGCAGGAGGCTGATCACGCCGAACACCAGGCCGCCCGCGAAGGTGAGGCCGAACCCGGCGTTCTGGATGTCCCGGTTGATGCGCTGCATGACGTTCACGAAGGTCTTGTCGTCCACGCCCTTGAGGGTGCGCATGACGGAGACCCCGAACGTGTAGAAGAGCCCGGCCTGAAACCCGACGGCGAGCGTCGAGATCACCAGTAGCGCTCCCCTGACGACATCCATGATGGCGATTCCTCCCTGAGCGATCCGTTTTGTGTGTGAACCCGATTCAAGTCCGAAATGGCTGGACGGTCCATGGCCCAGAAGCGCGGAACCATGCGTTATCGTCTAGGTCTGTGGACTCGTTGACTGTGGACACCCTCACGGGTCTGGTGGACGGGCCGCGGGCGCGTGGCGCGTTCCTGCTGCGGTCCGTGCTGAACCCGCCCTGGTCCCTGCGCATCGAGGACCGGGCGCCGTTGTCGTTGGTGACGATGATTCACGGCGATGCCTGGATTGTCCCGGATGTCGGGTCTGTCGCACAACTGCGTCCAGGTGAGGTCGCGATCCTGCGCGGGCCCGACCCCTACAGCATCGCCGACGACCCCAAGACCAAACCCAACGTGGTGATCGGCGAGGGCCAGGTGTGCACGGTGCTCAGCGGGCCGGGCATCGCGGCGCCGCGCAACCTGGGGATCCGCACATGGGGCGACGGCGGCAGCACGGTGATGCTCAGCGGCACGTACACGATGACCAGCGAGATCGGCCAGCGCCTGCTCAGCGCGCTGCCGCCGGTGCTGGTTCGCGGCGCCGGCCCGGACAACGCCCTGATCACCTTGCTGGCCAACGAGATCAGCAAGGACGACACCGGGCAGGAGCTGGTCCTGGACCGGATCCTGGACCTGCTGCTGGTGACGATCCTGCGGTCCTGGCTGGGCAGCCCGGGCGCGCCCGCCTGGTACAAGGCGCAGCAGGACCCGGTCGTCGGCGCGGCGTTGAAGCTGCTGCACGAGGATCCGGCGCAACAGTGGACGGTCGCGAGCCTGGCGACCACCACCGGCGTCTCCCGGACCGCGCTGGCGCGGCGATTCACCACTCTTGTGGGTGAACCGCCAATGTCCTATCTCACCGGTCTGCGGATCGCCCTGGCCGCGGACCTGTTGCGGGAACCTGGCGCCACGCTCGGCGCGGTCGCCCGGAAAGTCGGCTACGGCAGCGCTTTCGCGCTGAGCGCGGCCTTCAAACGGGTACGCGGCGTGAGCCCCCAGGAGCACCGGACCAGTGCGTCCCAACGGCCCACGCCGATCGTTCCCGTGATGGGCTAGCGTCACCCGATCTGCGCGCGCTCGGCGCGGCCGGACTCGCGGAACGCGGCGGCCAGCGCCAGCATGCCCAGCGAGCTCGCGACCATGCGCACGAAGTTCAGCGTGGCCCACGAACCCTCGTCGAACGCGGCCCGCGCGGCGGCGAAGTCGGTGATCTTCTCCGGGTCGCCGAACGCCTCGAGCTTGTCGTTCAACGGGATGTTGCCGCCGAAGGTGATCGCCAGCGCGACGACGTAGAGCACCACCGCGACCAGGATCCAGCGGGCGGCGGCCTTGCGGCCCATCTTGTTGTACACGATCGCGGCCGCGCCGGAGAACAGGAAGGCGCCGAAGAAACCGAACGCGAAGCCGCCGGTCTGCACGCCGCGGTTGATGTTCTGCATGGCGAACACGAACGACCGGTCGTCGACCTTGGTCAGCGCCGGCATGACCAGCACGGCGAAGGCCCAGAAGAACCCCGCCATCCAGCCCATGGCCAGCGTGCTGACCCACAGCAGCGGTGCCGCGGCCCTGTTGCGGGGCCGGGAGACCGAGCCTTGGTTGCTACCCTGGTGTGCGAGCATCGGACTCTCTTTCCTGATATCGGAACGGATTTCAGCGGGAAGCGAGGCGGACCACAGTCGCGATGGCCCGCTGGTAACGCATCTTCAGCACGGTGTCACCGACCAGCCGGAACGGCAGCGGGGTCGCCGCGGCGGCCACGCGGGACGCCGTCCGGCAGTCGACGCCGTCGTACATCCAGGGGTAGAGGAACGAGCGCAACGACATCGGTGCGCTGCTGACCGACCGGTTCTCGATGCTCACGTACTGCCGGACCGTGAGGTCGTTGACGAACACCGGGAACACCACCGTCTCCTCGAGCCTGAGGTGTTCGAACAGGATCGTCTTGAACTTTTCGGCAGCGGCGGGCAGTTTGGCAAGATCCCCACCGGGTGAAAGTGCCGCCGCCACCTCGGCCATCGCCTGGTCGAGGGCCTCGTGGTCGTGTGAAAGGGCCTTTTCCTTGGCGGCGAAGCTCGGCACGGCCCGGCGCACGTCCGGGAACAGCACCTCGTCCTCGGTGCGGTGGTGCCAGTCGATGATGTCGAACAGTTCCTTGAACCAGGCGCCGACGTCGCTCGCGGTCGACCGGGTCACGTGGGGAGCGGCGGCCGCGAGGCGCTTGGCGTCGCGGCGCATGGCCACGTGCATCAGGGCGAACGCACGGATGTGCTCCGGCAGCCCTTGGACTCCGTTCTCACTGGACAGGATCTGTTCGTTGGCGGTCATGGCGTCCACACCCCCGTGGCGGCTGTTTTGGTTGCGTAGTCTGTGAAAACTCGTGGCTCGCGGCCCAGCGCCTGCTGGACCCCGTCGACCGGTTCGCAGTTGCGGCCGTCCAGGACGGTGCGGAACACCTCGACCAGCGCCCGCGGAAGTCCCTGTTCCCGCAACAGGTTCGCGTACTCGGGGAACGTCACCGGCGAGTACGCGATCTCTCGGCCGGTGGCCCGTGCGATCTCCGCGGCCGCGTCGCCGAAGGTCATCGGCTTGGGCCCGGACAGCTCGTAGATCCGCTCGTGGTGACCGTCCTCGGTGAGCGCGGCGAACGCCACATCGGCGATGTCCTCCGCGTCCAGGAACGGTTCCGGCGTGTCCCCCGCCGGTAGCTCCACCACCCCACCGAGAATCGGCGGCAACAGAAACCCTTCGCTGAAGTTCTGGGAGAACCAGCTGCAGCGCAGGATCGTCCACTGTGCACCGCTGTCCTGCACCGCCCGCTCGCTGGGACCGGCCAGCAGCTCCACGCCCCGCCCGCCGAGCAGCACGATCCGGCGCACCCCCGAGCTCACCGCGAGCTGTGAGAACTCGGCGATCTTCTCGGCCACACCGGGAAAAGCGAGCTCGGGGTAGTACACGAGGTACACACCGGTGGCGCCGGTGAGCACGGGCCCCCACGTCGACTCGTCGTCCCAGTCGAAGCGGCCCTCGCCGCCCCGCGAGGCGACCCGCATGGGCAGGTTGTGCGCGCGCAGCCGGGCGGCGACCCGGCGGCCGGTCTTGCCCGTGCCACCTAGCACCAGTGTCATGCTGTCCTCGGTCATGGGACTAGTGAATCCTTTCGGCGTAGCGTCCAGCCATAGTCGACAGGCTCACTTGCATACGGCTGCGTCTTGCGAGCATGGTTGTGGGCCGGACGTCGAGAACCCGTCCGGCCCAGCTGGGGTCCACTTCGGAAAAGCTCACGAGGCCCTGGGGGCTCGGAGTTGATCCAAATCCGCCAGCCAGTTGGACAGGCTGGTGGTGCGTAAGAGCCCGGTACCGATCAGCAGGCCGCGGTAGCCCGCGGCCAGGATCCGGGCGGCGTCCGCGGGCTGGGTGATCCCGCTGGCGCTGACCGGGCACTTCGTCCCGGCGGCGGCGAGCGCGGGCAACAGCCGGGTGCTGCGGTCGAGGTCGCCGGTGTCGCGTTCCCGGTCCTTGATGTTCTTGTTGTTCACCGCGACGACGCACTCCTCGGCGCGGTGCAGCATGTCGATCTCGCCGGCGTCGGTGACCTCGACGAACGGGGTCAGTTCGAGGTCGAGCGCGGCCTCGACCAGGTTGCGGATGCTGGTGCGGGGCAGCAGGCCCGCGGTCAGCAGCACGGCCGAGGCGCCCAACTGCCGAGCTTTCGCCAGTTGGTCACGTCGGGTGATGAAGTCCTTCTGCAGGATCGGCCGGTCGGTCAGCTGCGCGACCTCGTGCAGCATCGAGTCCGAGCCGCCGAACCACCTGCCGGTGACCACCGACAGGCAGGGCGCGCCCGCGGCCTCGTACTCGGCCACGATCTCGGGGATGGTCCGCTCGCCGAACAGGTCGTGGCCGTTCGGATCCCGGCGCTTGAGCTCCATGATCACCGGGCGCCCGGCGCCCAGCAGCGCGTCGATGAACCCCATCACGCCACCTCCACATGCCGGGCGGTGCGCCAGCCCCGGGTGATCGCCGAGATGTTCGTGCCCTGGAACCGTCCACTTTGGTCACGGGCACCGGTGTCCACGTCGATGCCCTGGAACAGCGGGTGCTGGGCCACGGCCGCGTAGTCGGCGCTGTTGTTCGCCGAGATCCCGCCGGCCAGCAGGAACGGCTTGGTGAAGCTGGGCACCAGCTCGACGACCGCCTTCGGGTGCAGCCGCTGGCCGGTGCTGCCGATCTGGCCCTGGTCGGTCACCACGTCCAGCAGGAACAGGTCCGTGCCGGCCGCCTCGTAGGCCTTGATCAGCGGGCGTTCCAGGCACTTGCCCGCCCGCAGGTGCAGCACCTTCACGATGGTCAGGTCGCTGGTCACCGCCTGGCGCAACGCCTTGACCATCACCGGCATCTGATACGCGTGCAGCTGGATCCACTGGATGCCAGTGCGTTCGACGATCTGCCGGAGGATCTCCACGTCGGACAGGAAGGTCACCAGCATCGGCTCCAGCTGGCCGGTCGCACGCGCGGCCTGCGCCAGCTGGGTCACCGTGTCGATGGACACCTCCGAGGGCCCGTCGGGAACCCCGTGCCACAGGCCGACCAGGTCCGCCCCCGCGCCGGCCAAGAGCTCGACATCGTCCCTTGTGGTCGCCCCACATACCTTCAGCAGCTTGCGGTCACGGTTCTTCGTCATTACAGCCCCAGCATGGATGCGATGCGGTTGTACTGGATCTCGTTGGTGCCCGAGTAGATCGTGCCCGCCACCGAGTTGCGCACGTCCTTCTCCAGCCCGTACTCGGCCATGTACCCGTTGCCGCCGAAGATCTGCACCGCCGAGAGGCTGGACGCGAGGTTCGCCTCGGAGGTCAGCAGCTTGGCGATGGCCATGTCCGCGGTGACGTTCTCGCCGCGCAGCAGCCGCTCGGCCGTGTCGTAGAGCCACTTGCGGGAGGTCTCCAGCCGGATCTTCATGTCCACGATCTTGTTGGCGATCGACTGGTAGGTCCCGATCGGCTTGCCGAACTGGGTCCGCTTGGTGGCGTAGTCGATGCAGCGGTCCAGCCGGTGCTGCATCTCGCCGACGTTGACGATGAACGAGAACAGGATCTCGCGCTTCATCACGTGGTCCAGCACCAGGAAACCGCCGCCGACCCGGCCGACGACGCGGTTGGCGGGGATCCGCACCTCGTCGAAGAACAGCTCGGACAGCGGCGAGGTGCGCAGGCCCATCTTCTTGATCGGGTTGCCGATCTCGAAGCCCGGCGTGTCGCGTTCGACCAGGAACGCCGTCACGCCAAGGGGTCCGCCGTCCGGGTGGGTCCTGGCGTAGACCATGAACAGGTCCGCGATCGGCCCGTTGGACACGAACGTCTTGCTGCCGTTGAGGATGAACTCGTCGCCCGCCCGGTCGGCCTTGGTGCGCATTTGCAGCGCCGCGCTGCCGCCGGACGGCTCGGAGATGGCGTGCGCGCCGATCGCGTCACCGGAGGTGATCAGCGGCAGGTACTGGTCCTTGAGCGCCGCGGAACCGAAGCGCTCCAACGGGATGCCCAGGCTGCAGATGCTCGTGGTGACCGAGAAGCACAGCCCGCCGTCGCGGCAGCCCTCGCCGAGTCCCTCCAGCACGTACATGGTGGTCAGCAGGTCCTGGCCGAGCCCGCCCCAGCGCTCGTCGAAGGGCAGGGACAGGATGCCGGACTCCTTGATCAGCTTCCACTTCTCCCAGGAGAAGGTGCCGTCCATGTCGTTCTCGACGTGGTCGGCCGACAGGGCCTCGTGCCACGCGGCCAGGCCCTCGCGCAACGCGATCTGGTCTTCGTTCCAATCGATCATCTCTAGCCGCCTTAGGGGCGATGTCCTTCTCTTGCCGGGGATGCCCGCGGATGTCCACTCCGGACACCCGCGGGGTTCCGCTCAGTACTCGGAGAACTCGTCCGAGTCGAGGTTGTGGGCCTCGTCGCCCCTCAGGGCCGGGGTGAACATGCACACCAGGCGCAGGTCCTCGTGCGGGCTCGCGATCAGGTAGTGCGGGTCGTGCTTGTCCAGCGCGTAGATCGTGCCCGGGGTGATCGGGAAGGAGTTGCCTGCCATGTCGACCACCTCGCCGGACCCCTCGATGCAGTAGCAGGCCTCGAGGTGGTTGCGGTACTCCAGGTGCGACTTGGTGCCCGCCCGGACCAGGGTGTCGGTCACGGTGTAGCCCATGCCGTCGGACTCCAGCAGGAAGCGGCGGCTCAGGCCGTTGCCCCACTCCACGGTCTTCACGTCGTCGATGTGGCGGATGATCATCGTCAACTCCCTTGTGCCTCAAGAAACCCTTGCGTGGTGGGGGCGGGCCCCCGTCAGGGGGTCGGTGATTGCACCGGATGGACCGAGCGGACGAAGTCCTCGAACTCACCGACCACGTCGTGCCCGTGCGCGAGGGCTTCCTCGACCCGCGCCACTCCCGCGGAGCCGACGATCACCGCGTCGGCCCCCAGGCCGGCGACCGTGGTGACGTCGTCTCTCGTCTTGACCCCGAACCCGACCGCGATCGGCACCCGCGTGCCCTCCCGCAGCGTGCTCACCGTCCCGGCCAGCTCGGTGAAGCCCCCGGCCGGAGCGGTGCCGCTGCGGCCGTACTGGGCGACCAGGTAGAGGTAGGCCGAGGCGTGCGTGACCGCCTCGGCCATCACCTCAGGCGTGGAGACCTTGTGGTAGCAAGTGGTCACGATGGGCAGGCCAACGGCTTTGGTGACCTCGTAGTACCCCTTGCGCACCCGCGGCGGGACCGCGTGCAGCAGCAGGCCGTCCGCGCCGGACTGCTGGATCTCGGCGACGACCCCGTCCAGCGGCCGGCTCTTGATCGAGTAGCTCCAGTCGGCGAGCAACGCGATCCGCAGCCGGCGCAGCCGGGGCCGCACGTCGGCGATGAAGGCGAGAACTTCGGCCAGGCCGACGCCGAGCGCCAGGGCGCGGTCGTGCGAGCGCCGGATGACCGGCCCGTCGGTGACCGAGCCCGGGAACGGCACCGCCAGTTCCAGGCAGTCCACGCCCACCTCGTCGAGCATCAGCACGAGGTCGGTGAGCACATCCAACGGCGGGTCACCGGCGTTGAGGAACAACGCCAACCCAGGCTCACCGGCGGCGGATGATTGGTCGAAGAACTCAGCCATTGACAGCCACATCCTCTCCGGCAGCTTTCTTCACGATCGACAACTTGCGTTGCGCGGGCGCACGCATGCTGTCGACGAGGGCACGGGCCGCCCCACCGCGGATGGCCTGGCGTGCGGTCTCGATCGCCGTCGGCCAGTCCTCGATCCTGCCCGTGGCCACGGCCAGCGAGGCCGCGTTGAGCGCGATCGTGTCGGTGGCGATGTCCCCGGCCTCGCCGGACACCACGGACAGGAAGTGGTCGACCACCGAGTCGAGATCCTTGGCCGGGGCCAGGTCCTCGAAGGTGCCCGCGTCGGAGGTGAACCGGCCGGCCCACACCCGGATCATGGTGGTCTCGTCGTTGGTGTACACCACGTTGTCGGCGAAGCCGAGCAGCTCGTCCGCACCGGAGTCGTTGGTGCACAACCAGATCCTGCGGTCGGTGATGCTCGCCGCCAGCCGCCGCAGCTCGGCCTGCGGGGCGTGCACCGACACACCGGTGACCTGGGCCGAGACCGGCAGCGCCGCCAGGAACGGCCCGAAGGCGTTGAGGAACCGGCCGAACGGCTTCAGGCTCATCGGCATGATGCTGCGTGCCAGCCTGGTCAGCTCGGCCGGGTAGACGAACGGACCGGCGAAGGCGATGCCGTGACGGTCCAAGGTGTCCTCGGTGTGCCGGTAGGACCGGGTCAGCGTGACCCCGAGCCGGTCCAGCAGGTCGACCGAGCCGACACTGCTGGTGTAGGCCCGGGAACCGGTCTTGACCACCTTGACCCCCATGGCCGCGGCCACGAAGGCCGACGCCGTGGAGATGTTGAAGGTCTTGGGCCCACCGCCGGTGCCGACGATGTTGACCGAACCCGGCCAGTCCGCCGTCACCGGCTCACGCCGCTCGTTGAGCGACGCCAGCATGTTCCGCAGCGAGTCGTGATCGGGCAGCCTGGTGGCCAACGAGGTCAGCAGGGCAACGGCCTCACCTCGGTCGAGGTCGCCGGTGCCGAGCTGGTCCCAGAATGACCGCCAGGTCTCCTGCTCGATCGCGGACCGCTGGTCCAGGAGCGCTGCTACCGCGGGGTGCATCCTGCTCAGCTCCCAGCGACCTTCTCGTTCTGGTGCTCGGCCACGAAGGTGTCGATCGCCGCGACGCTGCGGAAGTTGTTCGGGTCCAGGTCGGTGTCGTGCACGGCCAGCTGGAAGTGGTCCTCGACCCAGGCGATCAGCTTCAGCAGGCCCAGGCTGTCGATCACGCCGTCGGCCAGCAGGTCGTAGTCGGCCGCCAGCTCACTCGCGCTGACGTCCGGCAGGAACTCGTCGATCACGAACTTCTTGATGACATCTGCGTTGCTCATGACGTCCTTCCCTTACTTCTTCAAACTCTCGACCTGGTTACGGTCGACTTTCCCGGTGGAGGTCTTCGGCAGCGGTGTGTCCACAATGGTCAGCGTGGACGGGATGGCCGCCTGCGGAAGACGTCGTGCGCAGTGCTGGCGCAGCGTCAGGCTGTTCAGCTTGCTGTCCGGGGCCCGGTACACCGCGGCGACGAGCTTCTTGCCGGCGATGGGATCCGGCACGGCGACAACCGCCGCCTCCACCACCGCCGGGTGCTCCTGCAGCACGTGCTCGACCTCGGCGGTGTTGATCGCCACGCCGCGCACCTTCACCTGGAAGTCGCTGCGGCCGATCAGGAACACGCGGCCGTCGGCCTCGCGGCGGACCAGGTCGCCGGACCGGAACCACGGCCGGCTGTCCTGACCGGTGGGGTGCGGCACGAACTTGTCGGTGTGCCGCGTGCGGTCGAGGTACCCGGCCGCCTGGAACGGCGTGGACACGTACAGCTCGCCGGTTCCCGGTCCATCCAGGACAGTTCCGTCCTCGGACAGGACCAGGGTGTGCACGCCCGGCAACGGTTTGCCGATGGACACCGGCGGCGTCTCACCGACGGCCAGGTCGTGCATGAAGCTGTCGTTGGTCTCGGTGCAGCCGTAGATGTTGTGCAGCCGGGCGTTCGGGAACAGCCTGGGCAGCTCGGCCAGGGTGCGGTCGGGGATCGCGTCCCCGGTGAACATCACCCGGTCCACACTGGACAGCCGTTCCTCGTCCGGGCGGGCGACGTCCAGCAGCAGGCCGAAGAACATCGGCACCGCCTGGATGACGTTCACCTCGTGCTTGACCACCAGGTCCAGCAGGTACCGGCCGTTGGCCGCGTAGTCGGCGTCCACCAGCACGACCTGCCCGCCGTGTGCGAGCGTGGTCCACACGTCCAGCAGGCACAGGTCGAAGTTCAGCGGGGCGTAGTTCAGCACCGTCCTACCGGGACGGATGTCGAACTGCGTGCCCGCCCACTCGACGAACTTGTCGATCCCGCGCTGTGGCAACGGAACGATCTTCGGCAGCCCGGTCGACCCTGACGTGGTGAGCATGAAATGGACACTGTCCACATCGGTCGCCAGGACCACGGTCCGATCGGCGTCGGCGTCCGGGACGAACTCCTCGACACCCTCGGGGACAACGACATGACGGCAGCTCGCCTGCGCGAACAGGCTCGTCAGCGAGGAGTTGGCCAGCGCCGGAGAGGGCAGCAGGAACCGCCGGCCGGCCAGGAAGGCCCCCAGCACCAAGGCGACCGCCTCGGGGGACTTCTTGGCCAGCAGGCCGACCGGCTCGCCGTCCTTGAGGTCCAGCCACTCCAGCCGGGCGCGAGCCTTGTCGGCCAGCTCGTACAGCTGGCCGTAGGTCGTCACCTCGCCGTGCCAGACCAGCGCGGGCGCTCCCGGCCTGCGACTGACCTGCGCGAGGAAACTCTCGCGGAATGACGTGGTCATGCCAGCTCCACCCAGCCGCTCTTCAGAGCGACACCACTCGGCGACTTCACG
Source organism: Actinocrispum sp. NPDC049592 (assembly GCF_040675465.1). Classification (NCBI taxonomy): domain Bacteria; kingdom Bacillati; phylum Actinomycetota; class Actinomycetes; order Pseudonocardiales; family Pseudonocardiaceae; genus Actinocrispum; species Actinocrispum sp. NPDC049592. The sequence goes on from NZ_JBFAPA010000009.1 coordinate 332,402, forward strand.
CTGAAGCGCACGAACTTCTCGTCTTGTTGCAACACGATGTCGAGTGGCGTGCCGGGCAGGACCGCCGAGGAGAACCGGGCGCCAGTGCCGCGGATCGCCTCGACGTCGCCGTTGGCGTACCGGTCGACGACCTCCTCCACGACCACGCCGAGGACGCTCATCCCGTGGCAGATCACGCCATCGGCGAACCCGGCCTCTTTCGCGGCCACGTCGTCGAGGTGGATCGGGTTGAGGTCACCGGAAGCGTGCGCGTAGCGAGTCACCGTGTCGCGGGCGATCGAACGCGTGACCGTCTGCGGCTCGGCGGTGCTGCCCTTGCCGGGGTACGGCGGCAGCTCACCGAAGGTCTCCGGGGTCACCGCGCCGACCAGCATCGCGCCGGTGACCAGCTCGGCCAGCTCGCAACCGTCCTCCGCCAGCAGCTTCGTGCGCATCCCGACCTGAACGCCCTTGCCCAGCTTGCGAGCGCCGACGACCTCGAGAGCGACCGTCACGGGCTCGTAGGCCAGCAGCGGCCGGTGCACGGTGATCTCCTGCGAGAGGTGCACCCGGCCGACCGGGGAACCGTCCGCTGTGGACGCTCCGATCAGGTTCACCGACTCGTCGATCACGGGCGAGGCGACCACGAAGGCGTGCAACGGCGAGGCGCCGGTCGCGGGCGCGAGCCCGGTCCGGACCACGTCCCGGTAGGCCGCGATCTCTTCCCCGGTCACGGTTCGCACTACGTTCGCTGTCAGCTCGGTCATACCGGCGTCACCACCAGACAGGCGTTGTGGCCGCCGAAGCCGAACGAGTTCGACAGCGCCGCGCCGGAGGCCACCTTGCGGGGCGCGCCGTGCACGACGTCGATCTCCATCCCGGGCTCCAGCTGCTCATGGTTTGCGGTTGGGGGGACCACGGACTCACGCATGGCCATGACCGTGGCGATCAGCTCCACCGAGCCGGCGGCTCCGATCAGGTGCCCGATGACGCTCTTGGACGAGGTCACCGGCGGGCCGTCCGGCCCGAAAACCTTGTGCAGCGCAACGGCTTCCGCACGGTCGTTGGCGACCGTGGAGGTGCCGTGCGCGTTCACGTGCACGATGTCCGAAGTAGACAGACCGGCGCTGGCGATCGCGCCCTGCATGGCGGCCACCGCACCGGCGCCCTGCTCGTCCGGCATGGACAGGTGGAACGCGTCCGCGGTGGAGGCGTACCCGGCGATCTCCGCGTACTGGCGGGCACCCCGGGCGCGGGCGTCCTCGGCTCGTTCCAGCACAACGAATCCGGCGCCCTCGCCCATCACGAACCCGTCCCGGTCCTTGTCGAACGGACGGCACGCGATCTCGGGGGTCTCGTTGCGGGAGGTCGTGACGGCGTTGAGGTTGCCGAACGCGGCCAGCGTCACCTCGGTCATGATCGACTCGGCGCCACCGGCGATGACCACGTCCACCTGGCCGCTCTGCAGCAGCATCTTGGCGTACCCGATCGAGTCGGCCCCGCTGGCGCAAGTGGACGCGATGGTCAGCGCGGGCCCGTGCCAGCCCAGCTTCATCGACAGCCCGGCGGCGGCCGCGTTCGGCATGTTGATCAACGGCATCAGCGGGTTGACCTTGGCCGGCCCGCCCTCGTAGTACTTGCGGGTCTCGTCGTCACTCGTGCGCCGGCCGCCGACCGCGTTGCCGATCACGATCGCGGCGCGGGCCGGGTCGGGCGTCGGCGAACCGGCGTCCTGGAACGCGGCCAGCGCGGCGGTCACGCCGTAGCGCGCGAACGGGTCCAGCCGGCGCGCCTCCTTGGCCGCCAGCAGGCCGACCTCGTCGAACCCCTTGATCCGGCAGCCGATCTGGACCTTGTGCCTGGACAGGTCCATGTCCTCGATCCGCGCGGCGGTGGACCTCCCGGCCCGCAGCACGCTCCAGAACGAGTCCAAGGCGCAGCCCGCTGGCGAGACCACTCCCATTCCGGTGATGACGACAGACATATTCGCTCCAGGTCAGGCCGCGATCAGGCGGGTTTGGAACGCGGCGACGCGAAGCGCGTTGGCCGCGATGTCGATGTCGGCGCTGGTGTGCCGGGCGGTGACGACGATCCGCAGCCGCGCCAGGTTGTTGGGCACGGCCGGGGAGAGCACCGGCAGGCCGATCACGCCGGCCTTCCGGCAGGCCGCCGCGTAGTCGTACGCGGCGGCGTCCGATCCGCAGATGATCGGGATCATGGCTGTCTCGGAGAAGCCGGTGTTGAGACCGGCTTCCCCGAGGACACTGCGCAACCTGGCCGACTCCCGCTGGATGTGTGTCACGCGACCGGGTTCTAGGTCCAGGATGCGCAGCGCTTCGAGGGCCGCCGCCGCTTGCGCGGGCCCCAGCGCGGCCGAGAACAGGAACGGGCGGGCACGGAACTTCAGGAACCGCATGAGCCGTTCCGAGCCCGCGGCCCACCCGCCCATGGACGGTATGGCCTTGGACAACGTGCCGACCTTGAGGTCGACCAGGTCGTAGCGGCCGAAGTGCTCCTCGATGCCCCGGCCGGTCTTGCCGATCACGCCCAGGGAATGCGCCTCGTCCGCCATGATCAGCGCGCCATGGCGGTCGCAGACCTCGCGGATCGCGGGCAGCGGCGCGATGTCGCCGTCCATCGAGTACACGCTGTCCACCACGACCAGGCGCATCCCGTGTGGACTGGCCTCCTTGAGGCGCCGCTCCAGGTGCTCCGGGTCGTTGTGCCGGAACCGGCTGACCGTGGCCCCGGACAGCTTGGCGCCGTCGATCAGGCTGGCGTGCACGTACTTGTCCACCAGCAGGGTGTCGTCCGGGGTGACCAGGCTGCCGATCACCCCGGTGTTGACCGCGTAGCCCGAGCTGAACACGAGGGCCGCGTCGCGGCTGACGAACGCCGCGATCTCCTCCTCGAGCTCCTCGTGCAGCGGGATCGTGCCCGCCAGCGCCCGCACCCCGTGGTTGCCGGTGCCGTAGTGCTCCAGCGCGGTCCTGGCCGCGTCGATGACCCGGTGGTCCCCGTTCAGGCCCAGGTAGCTGTACCCGGACAGCATCAGCAGGCGCTCACCGTCCAGCGTGACGTATGGGTTCTCGAGCTCCATCTCGTAGGGCACGAAGCTCGCCCGCCGGCTGTCGTCCCACTCGAGGGAACGCATACGCCGGGCTATGGCCTCGAGCCTCGGCTCGATGCGGTCCCACCCTCCAGCTGCGTTCACGTGACCTCTCCCGTCTGTCCAGGGCAAGTTCTACGGGAGCCGCCGCAAGCCGGGCGCAACACGCGAAGCCGGGCGCCACCTGGGCATAAGGGGCAGGGGTATGAATTTTTCAGGGGTGGACGTGTGAGATGCTGTAGGTAGTATTTATACGAACGTCCGATTGGGCGTGACGGTTTCACTGAGGGGTCGAGGTGGTCAGCGTGCTGATCAGGCTCACCGGTCTCGTGACGATCGAGCGCGACGGGGCCGCGCCGAGGCACCTGTCGAGTGCGCAGGCGCAGGTCGCCTTCGCCCGGCTGGTGCTGGAACGTGCCGGGGGCACGGGTCGCGACCACCTGGCGGACACGGTCTGGCCGGAGGGGCTGCCGGACACCTGGGCGTCGGCGCTGCGCAGCGTCGTCAGCCGGGTCCGCGGGTTCGTGGCGATCGACAACTCGTCCGCTCCGCCGATCGTGGCGCAGGGCGGGCGCTACCTGCTGCGGCTGCCCGCGGGGGCGGTCATCGACGTTGAGCAGGCCGAGGTCGACGTGGTGCACGCGACCGAGGCGTTCACCGCCGGGGAGTTCGCGGACGCCGAGCGAATGGCCGCGGCCGCGGTGACCGTGCTGGAACGGCCGTTCATGCCGGACCACGAGGGCGAGTGGCCTAACAGTGTTAGAGAGCGGCTGGGCGAGCTGCTGGTCTCGGCTTTGGAGACCGCGAGCCTGGCCGCCTCCGCCTTGAACGACGAACGCAACGCGCTGAGGTTCGCCGACGAAGCCGTCCGGCGGGCGCCGCTGCGCGAGAGCGCGCACCGCTGCCGGATGACCGCGCACGTGGCCGCGGGCAACCGGGCCGAGGCGCTGCGGTCGTACCACGAACTGCGCCGGATGCTGGCCGAGGAGCTGGGCATCGACCCCGCCCCGGAGACCCAGGCCGCGTACGCCGAGCTGCTCGGCAGCCCGGTCGCGGCGCCGAGCCGGCCGCGTTCGTCGAAGACCCGCCCGGGCGGGACCACCGCTGTTCCCTTTGCAGGCCGACGGCAAGAGCTGGCCCGGCTGGCCGCAACCTGGGCGCAAGTCGAGGACGGCGCCGGGCACCTGGTCCTGGTCACCGGCGAGCCCGGGATCGGCAAGACGCGGCTGGTGACCGAGGCCGCGCGGCGGATCAGCGTGGCGGGCGGGATCGTGATGTACGGGCGCGCGGACAACGGGTCGACCGTGCCGTGCCAGCCCTTCGTCGAGGCCCTGGGCGGTTACGTCGCCGCGACCCCGGAGGACTCCATGCCGGAGCTCAGCCGGGCCGCGCAGGAGACCGTGAGCTCGTTGCTGGCCGCGCGGGAACCGTTGGACGACCTGGGTTCCTCGAAGCGCGCCGAACTCCTGCTGGCGCTGACCGAGTTGCTCGTCAAGGTGGCCAAGGACCAGCCGGTCTTCGTCGTCCTGGACGACCTCGACCTGGCCGATGACGACACTTTGGTGATGTTGCGGCAGATCTACCGGAGGCGGCACGGGGCCTCGCTGATGATCGCCGCGACCGCCGGGCGCCGGCCGGACGCGTTCGCCGCCGCCGTGCACGACGTGGACCGCGAGGGCTGGCTGCGCCGGATCCCGCTGGCGGGCCTGGACGAGGCCGACGTGCGGGCGTTGATCCGCCGTGTGCTGCCGGAGACCGCTTCCGTTCCCGCGCCGCACCAGCTCGTGGCGGACACCGCGGGGAACACGTTCCTGCTGCTGGAGTTGCTGCGCTGGCACGGTGACACCTCGCGGCCCGCGATTCCCTCGGGGATCGTCGAGTACGTCAGTACCCGGCTGGCCGCGTTGGATCCTTGCGCTAGGCAACTGTTGCGTACTGCCGCCGCTGCCGGGCCTTCGTTCGAGCTCGACCTGGTCGCCGAAGCCGCTGAGATCTCGACCGATTCGTCGGTCGAGGCGCTCGATGTGCTTGTCACCGACGGGTTGCTGGTCGAGACGGAGCACGAGTTCCGGTTCGTGCACGACATCGTGCGGCGAGCCATCTACCAGCAGGCGAGCGCGGCTCGTCAGCGCTGGCTGCACACCCGCCTCGCCGACGCGATCGAGTTGCGTCGTGCCGGGGAACTTGGCCGCTACAGCCGGACGATGGCGCACCACCGCGCCGCTGGGGCCGTCCCGCACGGCGATCAGCGGGCCGTGCGGTGGGGGTGGCGTGCTGCTGCTCGCGCGTCTCAGGACGGGGCGCCGAACGAGGCGGTTCACTTGCACCGCCAGGCTTTGCAGCACGTTCCCGCGGCCGACCACGAGCTGCGTGCCGAAGCGTTGACGCACCTGGGTTTGGCGCAGCTGGCGGCCGGTCACAGCGACTGCGAGCAGACGCTTCTCGATGGGGCGATCCAGGCTTTGCACAACGGCCGGCTGAACATGGCCGCACAGGCCGCTTTGGGGCTCGCCGACGTGGTGATGAGCCGGCCGGGCCTGCGAAGCGAGGCCACCGCGTTGATCTCCATCCTGGTGGACCCCTCCTCGCGTGGGGTGAGCGCCGTCGACGACGTCACAGTTGGACGGTTGCTCGCGCGACAGTCGCAGTTGGGCGGTTCGGTCGGCAGCGGAACGCAGGCGACCGACGCCCTGACGGCGATGACCCGGGAGCTGCAACTCCTGGAGGGCCCCAAGGACATCAAGCGGCGGATGGACCTCGCCGCGGAGATGCGGGCCCTCGCGGCCGCGGTGGACGACAAGTACTTCCAGATCGTCGCGACGCACCACCGGGCCATGGCCGCGGAGATCGGCGGCGACCACATCCTCAGCGCGAACGCCGTTGCGGACCTCCAAGCGGCGATCGACGCGGCCGAGGGCGACCACTTCGGTGCGGCACTGCGCCGTGACCACACGGTGGCTTTGGCCGTCACCGAAGGGCGTTTCACCGACGCCGCCGCGATAACCCAACGGGTGCACCGGGTTCCGGACGACACCGACCACCGGATCGCGCCCGTGCCGGGAACCTTGGCCGCCCGCCAGATGATCGTGGCCGGCTGGTTGCGCCGCAGCTCCTGGCCCGCCTCGGACACCCGGTTCTCCAGCACGTACGAGGCCGCCGAACGGTCCCTTGTGGCCCTTGTCGGCGGTGACCGGGGCCTGCCGCACCTCACCGTGCGCGCTCTGGCCACCGGCGTCGAACCGTTGCCCTCCGGCGACGAATGGCCGCACATCGTGGGCCTGCTGGCCCTCGGCGGGGTGGAGCTCGGCGACCCGGCCACCGCCGAGGCGTTACGCGGCCTGCTCGAACCGTACGCGGAGCTCAACTGTGGAGTGGGCTACCGCAGCTTCGTCGGGCCCGCGTCATTCCATCTCGGCCGCCTCGCGGTTATCGTTGGAGACTGGGACGACGCCGAACGCCACCTCACCGCGGCGTTGACGGGCCTCGCCCTCCGGCAGGCACGACCATGGATGGCACTGGCTCAACTGGCGCTGGCACAGGCATTGGAGGCCAGAGGACGCGCAGGGGACCGAAGGCGAGCGGAGACCCTGCGGGCAGAGGCGAACTGGACACTCGCCAGCCTCGACCTCCAGCCCCAGTCAGCGTAACCGGCCCCCTCACGGGTAATTCCCTCCCCGTGAGGGGGCTTTTGCGCGTGTCCCACATTCGCGGGGGCCGTGTTCCCCATTGGCGGACCCCGAATTCTCCGTCGCGTTTCCGCGAAAGAGGAACTCGGGGTCCACGAACGTGGGACACGGCCCCCGTGAGTGTGGGACACGCGCGGGATATGGCAAGGCGGCCAGACTCGGCGTTGAGTCTGGCCGCCTTGGGGTGCGCACTCACGTGATCGACACACCACCGTCGACGCTGATGACCTGACCCGTGGTGAAGTCGCACTCCAGGAACAGGGCCATCGAGCGGGCGACCTCCTCCGGGGTGCCGAACCGCGGGATCGGCGACTTCTCCCGGATGGAGTCCATCACACCGTCGGACAGGTCCTTGGTCATGGTGGTGACCATGAACCCCGGCGACAGCGCGTTCACCGTGACCCCGCGCCGGCCGCACTCGGCGGCCAGGGTCCGGGTGAACCCGATGATGCCGGCCTTGGAGGCCGAGTACGCCGTCTGGCCCGCGGAGGCGATCAGGCCGGACGGGGACACGACGTTGACGATCCGGCCCCACCGCTTGCGCAGCATGTGTCCAACCGCGACCCGCGAGGTGTGGAACGTCCCGATCAGGTTGGTCTCGATGACCGAGCGCCAGTCGTCCGGGTTCTGCATGGCCATCAGCGAGTCCTTGCGGATGCCGCCGTTGTTGACCAGGACGTCGATCGGGCCGAGACCCTCGGAGATCTCCTTGTACATCTTGTTGACTTCGTCCCACGAGGCGACGTCACCGGTCACCACGATGGAGTCGTTCTCGAGCTTGTCCGCGACGGCCTGGGCCCGCTCGCGGGAACTGTTGTAGTGCACGGCGACCCGGCACCCCAGCGCGTCCAGCTCGATGGCCAGCGCCTGGCCCAGCCCGCCGGAGGCGCCGGTCACCAACGCGACCGGCGAGTCCGGGCGGGCCACATCCACAAACTGCTTCCGGCTCATGCCGACACACCGCCCCATCGAAGAAGGGTCGATCCCCAGGTCATGCCGGCGCCGAAGCCGGCAAGCAGCACCAGCTCGCCATCCTTGAACCGGCCCTCGTCCAGCGCCTCGGCCAGTGCGATGGGCATGGACGCGGACGCGGTGTTGCCGTACTTGTACAGGTTGGTGACCAGCCGCTCCGGCTTGAGGCCGGTGTGCTCGAGGATCGAGTTGATGATCCGAATGTTTGCCTGGTGCGGAACGAAGTGGTCCACGTCGTCCGCGGTGAACTTCGCCTGCTCGAGCGTGGCACGCACCGAGCGGACGGTGAAGCGGACCGCGTTGAGGTAGATCTCGTTCCCCTTGATCTCCGAGTAGTGCAGCCCTTCCTGGAAACTGGTCGCCGTGGTCGGCATGCGGCTACCGCCTGCCTTGACGCGCAAGCTGTCCTGGCGCGAACCGTCCGCGCCGAGGTTCCAGGAGAGCATCCACTCGTTGGCGCTGGGCTCGATCACGACCGCACCGGCGCCATCGCCAACGAGGATGCCCAGGTCCCGGTCGACCGGGTTGAGCTGCGTGGAGTGCGTGTCCGCGCCGACGATCAGGATCGGCCTCGGGTCGATCTTCATCATCGCCGAGGCGAAGATGAGGCCGTAGATCCACCCTGAGCACTCCGCGTTCACGTCGTGCGCGCTGCCCTCGATGCCGAGGCCGTGGTGCACGAACGCGGACGTGGCGGGAGAGAGCTGTTCCGGCGTCGCCGTCGCCACGATGAGGTGGGCGATGTCGCTGCCGCGCAGCCCGGCCTTCTCGAGCGCCTTCCGGCCAGCCTCGATGGCCAGAGTGGCGGTCGACTGGCCCGGTTCGATCCGCCTGCGCTCGTGGATGCCGCACCGGCTGACGATCCAGTCCTCGTCGATGCCGAACTGCTCCGCGAGCTCAGGGGAGGTGACAACGCGCTCGGGTACGGCGATGCCCCACCCGGTGATGTCGAAGCCGTTCACGGCCGGTTACGCTTCGGTCGGCTGCGCGGCCAGCGCGACGAGCTTCGCGTGCACCGTACGCAACGTGGTGGCGTCGTCGATGTCGCTGAACAGCGACTCGTCGGCGGGGATGTGCGGGTATTTGTTCTGGAAGCCGTACAGCCACTCCATCAGGTCCAGCGAGTCGATGTCCGAGATCTGCTGGAGAGCAGCGTCGACATCGACCTCAGCGGCACCCGACACGGCCTGCAGCTGCTCTGCCAGCTCCTCGACAGTGGGCAGTTCCATTTGCCTTGCTCCTCTCGAATGCTCCGGGCTCCGCGGTTCACGAGTCCCAGGGCTGCCGTTCTGGCAAGCAGTGAACAGCCTGGCGCGCAACGAGTGCGCAAGCCGCCAACAGCGTTCCGCCCGGCGCCGCGCGGGGCATAATGAGTGAACACGTGCTGTGGCACCGGGTTCGCGGGGCCGTCCAAACGCATGTTGCGCCGCTCTTGCAGGGCACGGGTTTTGCTCGTCACGAAATCTCCGCGCCCAACAGGAGGCACGCCGTGACGAGCACCGTCAACGACGAGATCAACAACAGGACGAAGGTCGGCACCGTCACCGGCGGGCAGCCGACTCCGCACGTGCAGGTCGCGATCATCGGCACCGGGATGTCCGGCATCGGGGTCGCGATCAAGCTCAAGAAGGCCAAGGTCAACGACTTCGTGCTGCTGGAACGCGCGGGCGAGGTCGGCGGCACCTGGCGGGACAACACCTACCCCGGCGCCGCCTGCGACGTGATGTCGCTGCTGTACGTCTACTCGTTCGCCCAGAAGTCCGACTGGGGCGCCAACTTCGCCACGCGTCAGGAGCTTTTCGACTACCTGGTGGAGATCGCCGACCGCTACGGCGTGCGCCGGCACGTGAAGTTCCACCACGAGGTGCTCGGCGCGCAGTGGGACGAGAAGCTGCGCCGCTGGAACATCCAGACCTCGCAGGGCAACTACACCGCGCAGGTCCTGGTCGCGGGCACCGGCTACCTTTCCGACCCCAAGCTGCCGGATGTCCCTGGCTTCGCGGACTTCCAGGGCAAGGTCATGCACTCGTCCAAGTGGGACCACGACTACGACCTCAAGGGCCGCAAGGTCGCCGTCATCGGCACCGGCGCCTCGGCGATCCAGTTCGTCCCGGCGATCCAGCCCGAGGTCGGGCACATGGACCTCTACCAGCGCACCGCGCCGTGGATCATGCCCAAGCCGGTCAAGGCCAATAAGGGTCTGCACGGGTGGGCCCTGAAGAACTTCCCCGGATACCGTGCCTTCCGCCGGGGCTTCAACAAGCACGGCCGGGAGATCCTGATGTTCCTGTTCTCGCGCCCGGCGCTGGCCGAGAAGGCGGTGGGTGCGCAGGCGCTCAAGCACCTGGCCAAGAGTGTCCCCGACGAGTCACTGCGGGCTCGGCTGACCCCGAACTTCGCGGTGGCGTGCAAGCGACTGCTCTTCTCGAACAACTGGTACCCGGCGATCCAGTCGGACAACGTGAGCATCATCGACGGTGAGATCACCAAGGTGACCGCGAACGGGATCGTCGGCTCCGACGGCAAGGAGCGCGAGGTTGACGCGATCATCCTGGGCACCGGCTTCCTGGCCACCAAGCGGCCGATCGCCGCGCAGCTCACCGGTGCCGGCGGCGTCACGCTCGAGGAGCACTGGGACGCCGGTGGCATGAAGGCCTTCCGCGGGTCCACCGTGCCCGGCTTCCCGAACCTGTTCCTGATGCTGGGCCCGAACACCACGCTGGGCCACTCCTCGCAGAGCCTGATGATCGAGGCCCAGGTGAACTACGTCGTCGAGGCCGTCAAGACGATCAACAAGCGCGGCCTGGCCAGCGTCGAGGTCCAGCCGGAGGCCGTCGAGGCCTACAACGCCGTGATCGAGAAGAACCTGGTGGGGACCGCTTGGGACCCGCAGACGTGCAACAGCTGGTACGTCGACTCGACCGGGCGCAACCCGTCCCTCTGGCCGGCGAAGGTCAGCACTTTCGAAAAGGGAACGAAGAAGTTCGACGTGCAGGCGTACCAGGTGGCCACCTCGGCCGGTGCGGAGAAGCACGCGAACGTCCAGGCGTGAGTCTTTGTGGAGGGGATTGATGAGCAGCAGCGCACACTCCCGGCGCGGTCTCCTGAAGGGGATCGGTGCCGGTGCGGTTGTGGCCGGCTGGAGCGCGGCGACCGGTTCGTGGGTCACGGCGGAGGCTTCGCCCGCCGCCGGGTCCTACGCCCCGGTGCCGCCCTTGGACGGCACGTTGACGGCCACCTCGGGTGTCCTCGACGAGTTCGCCAAGGACTGGGGCGGGTTCATCACGGCGCGGCCGCAGGCGGTGCTGCGGACCGGGTCGGTGCAGGACGTCGTGAAGATCATCAACTACGCGCGGGCCAACCGGCTCAAGGTCGCGGTCAACGGCCGCAGCGGTGAGTCGCCGGACCTCGAGTCGCACTCGTTCTACGGCAACGCGTTGACCGCGGGCGGGATCGCCATCGACGGCAAGGGGTTCGACCGGATCCACAGCATCACCTCGTCCTACGCCGTCGTCGGTGGCGGCGTCTCCCTGCATGACCTTGCAGCGGCCACTTTGGACCGTGGCCTCATCGTTCCCTCGCAGACCGACTACATCCGCCTGTCGGTCGGCGGTGTCGCCAGCGTCGGCGGTTTCGGTGGCACGGTGCACAAGTTCGGGCTGTTCTCCGACACCATCGACGAGATCGAGGTGGTCACCGGGGACGGCCGGGTGCTGACCGCGTCCGGCACCAACCGCCCGGACCTGTTCAACGCCGTGCTCAACGGCTGCGGCCAGGTCGCGGTGATCACCAAGGCCAAGGTGCGGCTGATGCCCGCGCCCGCCACGATCCGCGTGTACACGTTGAACTACAACAGTTTGGCGGTGTGGCAGGCGGATCAGGAGTTCCTGATGCGCGACGGCCGGTTCGTCCACCAGAGCGGGGGTTTCACGCCCAAGCCGGACGGATCCGGGTACTGGTACCAGATCGAGGCCGGGTTCCACTACTCCGCCCCGACCGTGCCCAACGACGCCGCGCTGCTGTCCGGGCTGCACGACGAGCGGGCCACGCTGGCCCAGTTCGACTCGCCGTTCCGGGACTTCGTCAACCGGGTGGACCCGTACGAGCAGGCCTGGAAGGAACAGGGCCTGTGGTCGACGCCGCACCCGTGGCTCAACATGGTCGTACCGGCGTCGAAGATCCAAAGCTTCGTCTCGTCGGTCTTGGCAGAGCTGCCTTTCGACGGGCTCGGCGGCGGCTTCTCCATCATGGCGCCGTTCCCGACCGCGCGGGTCAAGCACCCGCTGTTCGCGCGGCCGAACGAACCGGTCGCCTACCTGGTCGACCTGCTGCGCATGCCGCTGCCGGGCGACACCACCGTGCCCGCCCAGCTCGCGCAGAACCGCCGGTTCTACGACCGGCTGGTCGCGGCGGGCGGCAAGCGTTACGTGATCGGCGCGATCCCGGGGATGACGCCGGCCGACTGGAAGCGCCACTTCGGTCCCGCGTGGGACTTCCTGGTGGCCGCCAAGCGGCGCTACGACCCGGATCGCATCCTCAGTCCCGGTTGGGGTTTCTTCGCCTGACCCGTCTGGTCCTGCTCGCCGTGGGACAAAGGGTGGGGGTTGGGGCCCCTCGGGAGGCCCCTTCCCTCACTCCAATCTGACCGAACTAGGAGGGCTCCGCAGTGAGCGGCTACGACATCATCGACGAGGCTTACATCGACTCCTCACCGGACCTGGTCTGGAACGCGCTCATCGCGGAGCTGAGCGGCGCGGCGGGTTTCTGGGTGCCGTTCAACACCTTCGAGGCCACCGGGTCGCCGGATGAGCTGGGCAGCAAGGTGAACTGGACGGTGCACCCGAAGGGCAAGGACAAGGGCGGCCCCAAGCTGCGGTTCACCTCCCGCACGGTCGCGGTCGACCCCGGCCGCCGGCTGACCGCCGAGTACTTCGAGGGCGTGTTCCGCGGCACCGCGGACTTCACTGTGACGCCGGTGAACGGCGGTCTCGCGACCCGCATTGCCTTGCACTTCAAGACCCAGCCGCAGGGCCTGGCCAAGGTCCTGGGCAAGGTGGCCGACATCGGCCAGAAGCACTCCGAGGCCACCCAGCTCGCGTTCAGCAACCTCGGCACTCTGGTCGGCGGCCGCCACACCACCAACGGAGTCCACAAATGAGCGCCCCCACAGCTCCCCGGTCCCTGACGGTCAAGACGGACGACGGCGCCTCGCTGGCGGTGACCGTCCACGGATCCGGTGGCACGACCGTGGTTCTCTCCCACGGCTGGGCCGCTGCCCGCGCTGTGTGGGATGACGTCGTGTCCACTGTGGTCGCTGCTGGCCACACAGTCGTGACGTACGACCAGCGCGGTCACGGACAGTCCACAATGGGTTCTTCACCGATCGCCATCGATCGCCTGTCCCAGGATCTGGAGTCTGTTCTGGCTTCCGTGGACGCGACTTCAGCGGTGGTCGTCGGTCACTCCGGCGGCGGGTTCGCCGCGATGTCCCTCGTGGTGCGGGACTCTTCCCGGGTCCGTGGTCTGGTGCTGCTCTCGACGGCGGCCAACGACCAGGACACCCCGGACAGCGAAGTGAAGCTGATGGGCAACCCGGTGTTCTCGTGGGCGATCCGCCGGGGGCCGTTGGGACGCAAGATGATCAGCAGCACTGTGGGCCCGCGGATCTCCAAGAACGCCCTCGAGGCCCACCGTTCGCTGTTCGCCGGGACGTCCAGGCACGTTCGCGCGGCGTGCTTCCGGAGCTCGCAGGGCATGGACCTGCGGTCCGCCTTGGCTTCCGTCACGCTGCCCGCGATCGTGTTGCACGGGACCGTCGACAAGGTCATCGACGCCTCCCTGGGCAAGGTCGTGGCGGGCACGTTGCCGAACGCCGAGTACGAGGAGATCTCCGGCGCCGGGCACATGCTCCCCCTGGAAGCCCCCGACGAGGTCTCGGCCGCCATCCTCAAGCTGGCCTGAGCCCTTTCAAAGCCTCTCATCCACGTTGGTCATGGATGAGAGGCTTTACCTTATTTTCCTGACCAGCCCGGTGTACCCGGCGAGCGCCAGAGTCGCCAATGCCCACACAGCCGCCTGCAGCAACCAGATCACGGCCGTGAACCACTGCCCCGCCGTGCTTGAGGTGTCGAGATCGCACTTGGTTCTGATGCCGGTGCTGGCCAACGGAAGACCGCGGTCGATACCCAAGCCGATGAGTTCCACAGTCGAGCACTGCCCGGTCGCTGTCGGCCGCTCGGCGGCGAACCGGTTGGGCCCGGTGGATGTGTGCCCGGCCCACAACCCCAACACACCCGCGAACATCAACACCAGCAGCAAGGTCAACGCCGTCCTCCGGGTCCGATACCCATATCCGGCAAGCAAACCCCATGCCGCATGCGTGAACTTGCTCAGCGGGCCACCGAGTTCGCCGCGAGCACGATGGTCCCGCTGTTGGTCCATCAGGATCGTGCGCGCGTCACCGTCATGGCCCGCCGCGGTGCGTGTCGCAGCAAGCTGCTGGAATGGCTGGGGTAGATAGCTCTCGGTGTTGAAGCGCAACCACTGCAGCCACCGTTTCCAGTCCACACCACTGATGTCGGTGTACGTGAAGCCGTCAACGAAGAACTGCTTGCCCGGTTCGATCAGGTCCGGCGGGCAGATCACATAGGCGCAGCGGGCGCTGTCCAGGTTGAGCACCAGCGAATCGGTGCTGTCTATTCGCAACCCATGGAAGTCGAACGCCCCAGTCACCTGAGCGCCTTTGAAGACCACAGTGCCCCTGTCTCCACCGCCCGTGGCTGTGCATCCGCGATGGAAGACGACCTGGTCGCCCACCCGGAGCCGCTCCGCTCGCACGGCTGGGACACCGGCACCGACCATTTCCGCCCCCGTGAAGGACAGCGAGCCACCGATCTGGGCGCCCGCCAGATCCAGCGCACCAGGCCAGTTCCCGCCGGTCAGCACCACGCCGCCGAGGATGTTCAGCGAGCCGTCCACGCGCAGTTGTCCCGCGCGGAGGGCCGGTCCTGAGGTGTTGGTGATCCGGGCATCGTCGATCAGCACAAATCCTTTGATGTGGGCGATGGTCAGGTTCACCGCCCCGGCCCGTCCTGCCCCCGTCGCGGAGAACCCCTTGCGCATCCGCAGTGCCCCCTCCACAGTGAGCCGCTCAGCGTTCAACGCGGGCCCCACTGTGTTGCTCAATGTCGCATCGCTGAAGGACAGCGAACCGCCGATGCGCGCGCCCATCAGGTTCACCGCGCCTCGCTCGCCGTCGCCGTGCACGGTGAACTTGTAGCGAAGATGAAGCGCGCCATCCACTTGCAGCCCGCTCGCATAAAGGCCCGGCAGGTGCGTGCCGGTCAGGTCGATCCGTGGGAAATGGGCGTTGTGAAACAGGGCGACGTCATCGAAGACGCTGTGCCGCAGGTACAGCCCTACCGGAGCGTGGATGTGGGCGACATCAAGCTTGCCGGTGATCCGGGCGTGTGAGATGCGGATCCCGTGCGGGTCGATCTCCCCGTGCCTGCCCAGCAGCAGCTCGCGGATCACCTCACCGCGGATGTGGTACCTCGGGTCGTCGGTGTCCTTCAGGTCGTCCGGGCCAAGGGTGCCGCAGGTGAGCCAGACGCCGAGGCGGGCGGCGTCGATCAGTTTCCGCTCGGTGTCGGTGAGATCCGTGAGCATGCCGGGGTGGTCCACATCTGACATGTGGACATCCAGGCACAGCTTGTTACTCGCCGTGCCTGGATTCGCCCGAATGGAGGTCAGTAGCGGTAGTGGTCCGGCTTGTAGGGGCCTTCGACGTCCACGCCGATGTACTCGGCCTGCTCCTTGGTGAGCTTGGTCAGGCGGGCGCCGACGGCCTCGAGGTGCAGGCGCGCGACCTTCTCGTCGAGGTGCTTCGGCAGGGTGTAGACGTCCCGGGCGTAGGAGCCCGGCTTGGTGAACAGCTCGAGCTGCGCGATCGTCTGGTTGGCGAAGGAGTTCGACATCACGAAGGACGGGTGACCGGTGGCGTTGCCCAGGTTCAGCAGGCGGCCCTCGGACAGCACGATGATCGAGTGCCCGTCGGGGAAGACGAACTCGTCGACCTGCGGCTTGATGGTGATCCGGCGGATGCCCGGGGTGGCGACCAGGCCGGCCATGTCGATCTCGTTGTCGAAGTGGCCGACGTTGCCGACGATGGCGTTGTGCTTCATCTGGGCCATGTGGTCGGCGGTGATGATGCCGAAGTTGCCGGTGGTGGTGATGAACAGGTCGGCCTTGTGCACGACGTCCTCGAGCAACACGACCTCGAGGCCCTCCATCGCCGCCTGCAACGCGCAGATCGGGTCGACCTCGGTCACCACGACGCGAGCGCCCTGACCGCGCAAGGACTCCGCGGCGCCCTTACCGACATCGCCGTAGCCGCAGACGACCGCGAGCTTGCCGCCGAGCATCACGTCGGTGGCACGGTTGATGCCGTCGGCGAGCGAGTGGCGGATACCGTACTTGTTGTCGAACTTGGACTTCGTGACGCTGTCGTTCACGTTGATGGCCGGGAACAACAGCTCCCCGTCCTTGGCGAGCTTGTAGAGCCGCTTGACGCCGTTGGTGGTCTCCTCGGAGACACCGCGGATCCCGGCCGCCAGGCGGGTGAACCGCTGCGGGTCGGCGGCGAGGCTCGCGGTCAGCGTGCGGAGGATGATCTGGTACTCCTCCGGGTCGGTGTCCGCCGGCGCGGGCACGGCGCCCGCCGCTTCGAACTCAACACCCTTGTGCACCAGCAGAGTCGCGTCGCCGCCGTCGTCGACGATCAGGTTCGGCTCGAACTGGAACAGCTGGTCCGTGCACCACCAGTACTCCTCAAGCGTCTCACCCTTCCAGGCGAACACCGAGGTCCCGGACGGCGCATCAACAGTCCCATGTGGACCGACGACGACCGCGGCCGCCGCGTGGTCCTGCGTGGAGAAGATGTTGCAGGACACCCAGCGCACCTCGGCGCCCAGCTCGACCAGGGTCTCGATCAGCACGGCGGTCTGGATCGTCATGTGCAGCGAGCCCGCGATCCGCGCGCCCCGCAACGGCTTCGCGTCGGCGTACTCGCGGCGGATGGCCATCAGGCCCGGCATCTCGTGCTCGGCGAGCTGGATCTCCTTGCGGCCGAACGCGGCCAGCGAAAGGTCCGCCACGGCGAACGACAACCCGTTGACGGTCTGCGAACGAGACAAAGGGCACCTCCCTTGTCAGGAGGCGCCCTTGTCCGAATATCGGATGGAGCCGAGCGTGGCGGACCCCCAAAGATCCGTTGCAGCGCCTCTCGGCCCATATCCAGGGTGGCAGCACTTCGACGAGATTGTCAACCGACGTCGAAGTTGGCCATCATCGCCATGTCCTCGTGCTCCAGGTTGTGGCAGTGCATCATGTAGCGGCCCTTGAACCCGTCGAACCGCGCCAGCACCTCGACCGTTTCGTACGGCCGCACATCCACGGTGTCCTTCCAGCCCGCGTCCGACGGCAGCGGCTTGCCCGCCCCGCGCTTGACCACCTGGAAGTGCGCCAGGTGCAGGTGCACAGGGTGGTGGAAGTCACTCGAGAACCGCCACCGCTCGACCGTCCCCAGCTTCGGCTGCGCGAGGCTGTCGGTCACCGAGAACGGCGACCCGTTGATCGTCCACATCGTCATCCCGTCCCCGGACGAGGACCGGAAGTCGAAGGTCCGGGTGGTGACCGCACCGTCCAAAGCAGACACGTCGGCCAGCCGCTCCGGCAGCGCAGAACGCTTCCCGGGCCGGACCACCTTGAACCGCATGACCTGCCCGGTCCCGCCGGAGTCCAAGGTGTTCAGCAAGGTCACCTCGGTCCCCACCGGGAACACGCCGAAGTCGACGACCACATCGAACCGCTCCCCTGGCGACACCGGAAGCTCCTTGTGCCGGACCGGACGGCCGAGCAGCCCGGAATCGCTCCCGATCTGCACCAACTCCCCCTGCGACAAGGACAACGAGTACCGCCGGGCGTTGGACGCGTTCAACACCCGGAACCGGTACAGCGAAGCGTCCACTTCGAACACCGGCCAAGGCGCCCCGTTCACCAGGATCACGTCACCCAGCACGCCGTTGGCAAAAGCTTCCGTCACCCCAGGACCGTGATGCGCGGCCGGGTACACAAAGGACCCATCGGCGCCGAACGCCCGATCGCAGATCATCAACGGAACATCGTGGTCCCCGCTCGGCAACCCCAGATTCTCCTCCTCCGGCGACGAGACAATGGCCATCCCAGCAAGGCCGCGCCACACCTGAGGAGCGGTGTAGTCCATCCGATGGTCGTGATACCACAGCGTCGCCGCGCGCTGCTGCAACGGATACACGTACTCCTTGGTACCACCGGGAACCACGAGGTCCGTCGGATACCCATCGGACGAAGACGGCGTCACGCCACCGTGCAAGTGCGTGGAAGTGGGAACGTCCAAGGAGTTCCGCAGCTGCACAATGGCCTGACGGCCGGACTGCAACCGGAACAGCGGACCCGGAAAGAGACCGTCATACCCCCAGATCTGAGTCTTCACCCCAGGAAGGATCTCCACATCGGACACTCGCTGCACCACCGAGTAGTAGTCGGCGTCAGCGGTGACCCGTGCCGGCCGCGCAACGGTGGGCAGCGGCAACGGCACGGCGAAAGGCGGCGGCAGGCGCGCGCTGGTCAACAGTCCACTGGCCGAAGGGCGGTTCACCACAACGAAACCGGTGGCCCCCACGACCGCCGCCCCGGCCAGCAGCCCCAGAAACCCCCGGCGCGTGGTCACGACCGCTCCTTGCCGTACCCGAAGGCCGCAGTGAGCAGCCGGAGTCCCATGGTGAACATGCCCACCCCCAGGGGTATGTGCAGCCACAGGACCCGGCTCCCGCCGAACGCCATCTGCGCGATGGTGACCACGATCGCGATTACGCCAAAGAGGATCAACCGGCCGGACGCCTTGTCCGCCACCACCAGCACGACCGACGCGAGCACCCACAGCACCGCCGAGAACAGCACCACGGCCGCGTTCACCTGGTGCATGGAAAGCATGCCGAGATCACCCGTGACGAACAGGCCGGCGAAGACCGCCTGGGCGAACACGGATAGCGCGAACACCACCCCCGCGAGCCGTAACGCCCACAGCGCCACGGGTCCCACCACTCGAGTTCTTGTCATAGTTGCCACAGCGGCGATCCTGGCGCCCGGACACCGGCACGCGCGTCGCACGCGGGAAGACAAAACGCCATACTCCCCGGGTAGTACCCGGCCGGGTGAGCTACATCCGCGGCGGTACTGTGCGCCCGGCATGATCGGGCTACGCTGCGCTGGTGGGGAAGTTTCGCCAGGTCGCCGTGGACTTCGGGCCCGGTCTCGCGGTCGTGGTCCTGCTGGTGGCCAACACGGTGCTGGCGCCGCACGACGCTCCGCCGCTGTTCGTCTACGTTCTGTTGATCGCGGCGTCGATGTCGCTCGCGCTGCGCCGGTTCTTCCCGGTCGCCGTGCTGATCTTCACCGAGGTCAGCACGTTCACGGTGTATGTGATCGACCGTCCGGACGTGGCAGTGGCGTTGCCGGTGCTATGCGCGTTGTACGCGATGATCCGGCTGGGCCCGCGGATGGTCGGCATCGCCAGCGCGGTGGTCTACCTGGCCGGCCTGATCGCCGTGAACGTGGTGGTGATCCCCGGACACCCCAGCCGTGAGGACCTGCAGGCCCGGTTCCTGCTGCTGGGCTGGTTCGTCGCGGCCGTCGTGCTGGCCGAGGCGGCGCGGCTGCGCGAACGCCGGGCGGCCGAGCTGGCCCGCAGCCACGAGGAGACGCTGCGCCGCCGGGCCGGTGAGGAACGCCTGCGGATCGCGCGGGACCTGCACGACTCGTTGACGCACAGCATCTCGGTGATCAAGGTCCAGGCCGGGGTCGCCATCCACCTGGCCCGCAAGCGCGGCGAGGAGGTGCCCGACTCGCTGGTCGCGATCCAGGACGCCAGCCGGGATGCCATGCGGGAACTCCGCGAGACCCTGGAGGCGCTGCGCGGCGAGCCGGAGACCAGCGGCCTGGACCGGCTCGACGACCTGGTGGAACGCGCCCGGTCCACCGGTCTGCCGGTCGAGGTGCACGTCAGCGGCCACAAACGCCGCCTGCCACAGGACATCGACCGGGCCGCGTACCGGATCGTCCAGGAGGCCTTGACGAACGTGACCCGGCACGCGGGCGCCGCCACCGCCGCGGTCCACCTCACGTACGGACGGACCGGGCTGATCGTGCGCGTCGACGACGACGGCCAGGCAACCCCTGATCTGACGCCGATTCCCGGGGTCGGCCTGATCGGGATGCGGGAGCGCATCACGGCTTTGGGCGGCACGTTGTCCGCTTGTCCCCGTCCCACCGGAGGTTTCCGGGTGCACGCGGAGCTTCCGGTCGCATGATCCGCGTACTGCTGGTCGACGACCAGGTGCTGATCCGGGCCGGTATCCGGGCCCTGCTGGCCGCCGAGGACGACATCGAGGTGGTCGCCGAGGGCGCGAACGGGCAGGAAGCCGTTGACCTGGCGGCGAAACACCGGCCGGACGTGGTGCTGCTGGACGTGCAGATGCCGGTCATGGACGGGATCGAGGCCACCCGCCGGATCTCGGCCGCGCCCGGGCTGACCGGCGTGCACGTGGTGATCCTGACCAACTACGGCCTGGATGAGTACGTGTTCAACGCCTTGCGGGCCGGGGCGAGCGGGTTCCTGGTCAAGGACACCGAACCCGACGACATGCTGGCCGCCGTCCGGGTCGCCGCCCGCGGGGACGCGCTGCTTTCCCCCGCGGTCACGCGGAGACTGATCAGCGAGTTCGTGAAACGCACTCCCCCGGCCAGTGTCCGCGGCCTGGAGGAGCTGACCAACCGGGAGCGCGAGGTGATGGCGTTGGTGGCCAAGGGGTTGACCAACGACGAGATCGCCGGCGAGATGGTGATCAGCCCGATGACCGCGAAAACCCATGTCAGCCGCGCGATGACCAAGCTGGGTGCGCGGGACCGGGCCCAGCTGGTGGTGTTCGCCTACGAGTCCGGCCTGGTCAAGGCCGGATCATGAGACCCAGATGCGCAGCGGCCCCACGGTCTGGAAGCCGTGCCGCACCGGCTCGGTGACGTCCTGCTCGTAGCCGACCACCGGCAGGCCCGGCCAGATCTCCGAGATCGCGGCCGGCACCCAGGGCCACACCGATCCCTCCACATTGGACACACCGATGGCGTCCCCGCTGTGGTTGATCACCGCCCGGGAATCGCCGCACGCGAGTACCCGGACGAACGGGTCGTCCGGGTACTCGCCGGGATCGATGACCTGCCAGGGCAGATCGGTGGTCACCGCCGCGGCATCGTGGTAGATCCACTGCGCGTCGAAGAGAACGGAGAAGCCGTCCCCGCTCAGGTCGAGCGTGGCGAAGCTGTCCTTGACCGACGCGCCCGGCGAGCGATCGATCTTGTCCAGCACGTCGGCCTGCGGGGACAAGGTGACCGCGTCCGGGTAGTACATGGGTGTCCGTTGTGGACTCACCCAGGCGTCGTCGAGGAACTCCCCGTCGATCCCCCGCGCACGGCAGACCGTGTCGCACCAGACCGCATTGTTGTACGCGGCAAGCTTCATGAGATGGTCGAGCCAGACACAGCCGGTTTCTCCCCCGTGCCGAGATAGAAGATCCCCTTGATCGTCTCAAACCCGTCGCTGCGGTTGCGCCGCAGGGTTGATCCCTCGATGCTCATCGACCCGGACCGGTCGTTGCTGACGAAGAACACCGCGCCGCCGCCTTCGTTGGCGTGGTTGTCCTCAACAATCGAACCGGCGATGCGGACGGTGAACTTGTCGCCGTCGGTGTAGATCGCCCCGCCGCTGCCGCCACCGGGAGTGCCCGGCCGGGCCGGGTTCGCGCCCCGGCCGATGGCGTTGTTGCGCCGCAGCACACTGTTCAGCACGATGAAGGTCACGTGCAGGCCGCTCAAAGCGCCGCCGTTGGCACAGGAACCGTCCTCGAACGTGCTGCTCACAACGTAGACCGGCGCACTACGAGCCTGGTTCACCCGCAGGCCGGCGCCGCCGAGGTCGGGACCGTTGGCCGCGCACCGGTTCTTGGCGAACCGCGCGTTGACCACCTTGACCTTGCCACCGCGGACATACACGGCGCCGCCACCGTCGTCGGTCGCGGAGTTGCCGTCCGTGAACGAGATGTTCTGCAGCACGAGCTGCGGACCGCTCTGGTTGGGCACATCCATCACCAGGATCTGCCGTTTGCCGCCACCACTCAGTGTCACCCGGCCACCACCGTCGAGCACGATCTTGGGGCCCGCCTTGACCTTCGCGGTGTCGGTCATCGTGATCGTCGTCGCCGCGGGGCCACAGTTGAACGTGATCACCCCACCTGCCGCGACCGCCGAGACAACCGCCTGTGACGTGCAGCTGTCCGGAGTTCCGGTGCCGATCACACGGCTGGGCCTGGACGTGTCCTCCGCCTTGGCCTCAGCGGGAACCGCGGCCTTCCCGGCCGGGTTGCCGAACTGCGCGGGCGGAGCGGCCGGTGGCGGCGGTGCCGCAGGTGGCGAGGCCGACGCGGACGCGGATGCAGCCGCCGAGGAGAGCGTGGAAGCCGATGGCGGCGGCAAAACAGGCGTCGACAGGCCTGCGGACAGCTCCAACCGCTCCGGAACGCTGATACCGGGCGTAGTCGTGCCACAACCGGCTAGCAGCGCTAGCGATAACAGAATGGTCAACGGACGACGCACGGCCGACACCCTAGCCCCAAACGGCGGCCCCCGGGCAAGTTCCCCCAGGAGCCGCCGAGAACACGGTTACGGCTGCGGCTGTTGGTGAATCACACGTCAATGAACTTCAGCTTGCGCGCGGCGTCCAGGAACGCGGCGATCGCGGTGTCGAGGTCCTGGCGGGAGTGCGCGGCGGTGATCGCGATGCGCAGCCGGGACAGGCTCGGCGGGACCGCGGGGGTGATCACCGGGATGCCGATCACGCCGGCCCGGCGCAGCTCGGTCGAGTAGTCGAAGGCGTTCTCCGAGGAGCCCACGATCAACGGCACGACGGCGGTCTCGCTGTCGCCGGTGTCCATCCCGGCCTCCTTGAGGATGTCCCGGAACCGGGTCGACTCCTGCTGCGCGTACTGCACCCGCCACGGCTCCTTGTCCAGGATCCGCAACGACTCCAGGCCGGCGCCGAGCTGGGCCGGGGCCAGCGCCGCGGAGAACAGGAACGGGCGGGCGGCGCGCTTCATGTAGTACATGAAGTCCTCGGGACCGACCAGCCAGCCGCCGTTGGCCGGAATGGCCTTCGACAGCGTGCCGACCTTGATGTCCGCCTTGAACTCGTAGTTGAAGTGCTCCTCGATGCCGCGGCCGGTTGCGCCGATGACGCCCAGCGCGTGCGCCTCGTCCACCATCAGCAGCGCGTTGTGCTTGTCGCACACCTCACGCAGCTCCGGCAGCGGGGCGATGTCACCGTCCATTGAGTACACACTGTCGACGATGACCAGGATCGTGCCGGTCTTGGTGACCTCGGCGAGCCTGCGGTCGAGGTGGCCTGCGTCGTTGTGCCGGAACCGGGTCACGGTCGCGCCGGACAGCTGGGCGCCGTCCACCAGGCTGGCGTGGGCCAGCTTGTCCAGCACGATGGTGTCGCCGGGGCCGGCGACCGCGCCGATCGTGCCGATGTTGCCCGCGTAGCCGGAGGAGAACACCAGGCCCTTGTCCCGGCCGAGGAACTTGGCGACCTCGTCCTCGAGCTCCTCGTGCAGCGGCGTGGTCCCGGCCAGCGCACGCACACCCGGCAGGCCGGTGCCGTACTTCTCGACCGCGGCCTGGGCAGCGCCGACGACCCGCGGGTCGCCGTTGAGTCCAATGTAGCCATAGCCGGACATCATCAGCAGCTTCTCGCCCTCAAGGTCCACGTACGGCGTGTTCCCATACGGGGTGTACGGCATGAAGCTGTTGCGCCTGATGGGTTCCCACTCGAGAGCCTTGACCCGCTTGCTGAGCGCATCGATCTTCGGCTGAACGTACTTCCAGGCTTCAGACTCACTCACGGTCCTTCTCCTCCACCCAAGTCAGGCTGGCTCTAATGGCAAACAGGTCACTGCCTCATCGTCGCGCCCGCACCGCAAGCGGGGCGCAAGAAGCGTCAGGACACCAGCGACCGCAACGCGTCCGCACGGTCTGTGCGCTCCCAGGGCAGGTCGAGGTCGGTCCGGCCGAAGTGACCGTAGGCGGCGGTCGGCGCGTAGATCGGCCGCAGCAGGTCGAGGTCCCGGATCAGCGCGGCCGGCCGCAGGTCGAACACCTCGGCGATGGCCTGCTGGATCTTCGTCGGGTCAACGGTCTCGGTGCCGAAGGTCTCCACGAACAGGCCCACCGGGGCCGCTTTGCCGATGGCGTAGGCGACCTGGACCTCCATCCGGGTGGCGAGCCCTGCGGCGACGGCGTTCTTGGCCACCCACCGCATCGCGTACGCGGCCGAACGGTCCACTTTGGACGGATCCTTGCCGGAGAACGCGCCACCGCCGTGCCGCGCCATCCCGCCGTACGTGTCCACGATGATCTTCCGCCCGGTCAGCCCCGCATCCCCCATCGGGCCACCGATGACGAACCGCCCGGTCGGGTTGACGAACGTCCGGACATCGGCAGTGTCCAGCTCCAGCGCCGAAATCTCGGGCGTGATCACCTGCTGCAGAATGTCCACAGTGAGCAGACGCTCCAGGTCGATCTTGTCCGCGTGCTGGGTGGACAGCACGACCGTGTCCAGCCGAACCGGCCGGTCACCGACGTACTCGATGGTCACCTGGGTCTTGCCGTCCGGCCGCAGATAAGGCAGCACGCCGTCCTTGCGAACCCGGGTCAGCCGCCGGGAAAGCCGGTGCGCCAACGCGATCGGCAACGGCATCAGCTCGGGCGTGTCCGAGCAGGCGTACCCGAACATCAGGCCCTGGTCGCCCGCGCCCTGCTTGTCCAGGTCGTCCTCGGCGCCCACAGCGGAGTCCACGCCCTGCGCGATGTCCGGTGACTGCGAACCGATGGCGACGTTCACCCCGCACGAGTCGCCGTCGAACCCCTTGGCCGACGAGTCGTACCCGATGTCCAGGATCCTCTGCCGCACGATGGTCGGGATGTCGGCGTAGGCCTCGGTGGTCACCTCGCCCGCCACGTGCACCTGACCCGTCGTGATCAGGGTCTCCACGGCGACCCGGCTGGCCGGGTCCGCGGCGAGCAGCGCGTCCAGGATGGAGTCGCTGATCGCGTCGCAGATCTTGTCGGGATGCCCTTCGGTCACCGACTCCGAGGTGAACAGGCGACGGGACGCGTCACTCATCGGACTCTCCTGACTGTATCAATTCTTCAGTGCTGGACTTGCCGCAGAATCCCGGCGGGGCTGACCCGTTGTCCCTTGGGCCGCACCTGGACCAGCGCGGCGCCACGATGCTTTCCTGCCGCGGTCAGCACGTCCACCAGGGTCGGGCGGTCGGCATAGGACACCCGGGCCAGGAACGAGATGCCGCACTGCAGCGACAACGGGTCGGGCTGGTTGTCGTACAACAAGATCTTGAGCTCGGCGTTGCGCTGCATGGCGGTGATCAGCTCGTTGCCGCCGGCCATCATCGTGTGACCGTCGCGGATGACCACCCACACCGACAGGTCCGGCCGCCGCGTGGCGAGGCTCGCCGCCGCGGCGGGCTGCTGGCCGTGGACGACATGCACGCCATCGATGTCCACCGACAGCGAAGTCCTGACCGCGCAACCGATCCCGGTGTACACCACGATCTGGCCGAGGCCGAGCCCCGGAAGCAACGCCTGAACGGTGTCCAGCGCGACGTAGTCGCCGCATCCGGAGCACCAGTGCGTGTCTGTCCGGGTACCGAGCAGGCCGTCGATTGCGGTCAACGCGAGCCTCCCTAGGCCGGGAACACCGCATCCGAAGCAAGCGTCCCGATTCGAGACGCTAGGGCGCGCTACGCAAGACACGCGCAAGACATAGACTCCCCGGGTGACCCAGGCAGAGATCGACAAGTCACTGGACGTGCTGCGCCGGGTGTTCGGCTACGAGTCGTTCCGCGGGGTCCAGGGCGACATCATCGACCAGGTCGTCACCGGCGGCGACGCGCTCGTGCTGATGCCCACCGGCGGCGGGAAGTCGCTCTGCTACCAGATCCCGGCGCTGGTCCGGGACGGGGTCGGGGTGATCATCTCGCCGCTGATCGCGTTGATGCAGGACCAGGTGGACGCGCTGAACACGCTCGGGGTGCGCGCCGGGTTCCTCAACTCGACCCAGGACTTCGAGGACCGCAGGCTGGTCGAGGCCTGCTACCAGGCCGGTGAGCTGGACCTGCTCTACCTCGCGCCGGAGCGGCTGCGCGTGCCGGCGACCCTGGACCTGCTCGACCGCGGCCGGATCTCGCTGTTCGCGATCGACGAGGCGCACTGTGTGTCGCAGTGGGGCCACGACTTCCGCCCGGACTACCTCGCCCTGTCCGAGCTGCACGAACGCTGGCCGAACGTGCCGCGGATCGCGTTGACCGCCACCGCCACCGAGGCGACCCGCCGCGAGATCGCGACCCGGCTCAACCTGACCGAGGCCCGGCACTTCGTCGCCAGCTTCGACCGGCCGAACATCCAGTACCGGATCGTGCCCAAGAACAACCCCACCAAACAGCTGCTGGACCTGCTGCAGACCGAGCACAAGGGCGACGCGGGCATCGTCTACTGCCTGTCGCGCAACTCGGTGGAGAAGACCGCGGAGTTCCTCAACGCCAACGGCATCGCGGCCGTCCCGTACCACGCGGGCCTGGACAACCGGACCCGCGCGGAGAACCAGTCGCGGTTCCTGCGTGAGGACGGCCTGGTCGTGGTCGCGACGATCGCGTTCGGCATGGGTATCGACAAGCCGGACGTGCGGTTCGTCGCGCACCTGGACCTGCCGAAGTCGGTCGAGGGCTACTACCAGGAGACCGGCCGCGCGGGCCGCGACGGGCTGCCGTCGACCGCGTGGCTGGCGTACGGGCTGCAGGACGTGGTCCAGCAGCGCAAGCTGATCGAGAGCAGCGAGGGCGACGACGCCCACCGGCGGCGGCTGAACAGCCACCTGGACGCGATGCTGGCGTTGTGCGAGACGGTCAGCTGCCGTCGCGTCCAGCTGCTGAACTACTTCGGCGAGAAGGCCGACCCGTGCGGCAACTGCGACACCTGCCTGTCGCCGCCGGAGTCGTGGGACGGGACCATCGCGGCGCAGAAGTTCCTCTCCGCGGTGTACCGGCTGCAGCGGGAACGGCGGCAGAAGTTCGGCGCCGGGCAGGTCATCGACATCCTGCTCGGCCGCAAGACCGCCAAGGTGCTCCAGCACGACCACGACACGCTGAAGGTGTTCGGCATCGGCGAGGACCTCACGGAGAGTGCCTGGCGCGGGGTCGTCCGGCAGCTGCTGGCCCAGGGACTGGTCGCGGTCGAGGGCGACTACGGCGTGCTCGTGCTCACCGAGGCCAGCTCCGCGGTGCTCCGCCAGGAACGCCAGGTCCCGATGCGCCGCGAGGCCGAGCCGGTCAGGAACAAGTCGAAAAAGGCGGCTCCAGCAGCGGCCGCGCAACTGCCGGCCGAGGCGGCGCCGGTCTTCGAGCAGCTGCGGGCCTGGCGGGCCGCGGCGGCGAAGGAACAGGGCGTGCCCGCCTACGTCATCTTCCACGACGCCACCCTGCGCGAGATCGCCACGGTTCGTCCGGCGACACTCGCCGAACTCGGCAAGATCAACGGTGTGGGTGAGAACAAACTCGCGAAATACGGACAGCAGGTGCTCGACACCCTCGAACAGGTGTGATCATGCGTTAAACGGGGGATCCAGGCTCCAGCAGCACCACGCAGGGGAGCCCCGATGTTCACACCGTACGAGCGCAAACAGCTTCGCCTGATCGAGGAATGGTTCGAGCAGGACGACCCGGTACTGGCGCGCACTCTGCGGACCGGACCGATCCGCAAGCCCTCACCGGTGCCCCAGGTCCTCGCCACGTCCGTCGCCGTGGCGCTGGCCGTGCTGGGCATCGTCACCTCGACGTTCGTGCTGATCTTCGCCGCCGCGGTGGCCGCGATCGTGGCCGGCTGCCTGGTCACGAGCAGACGCGACAAGACCCGCTGAGCAGTACGATGAGCCATGGCCGCGACGGCCGGGGTTCCTGTTCTCAACATGCTGCTGTATGTCGTGATCGCGTTGATCCCCACGGCAGTGTGTGGGGCCTTCCTGTGGCTGCCCCGCCTGTTCCGGCGGTTCCAGCGCAGGCCCAAACCCGCACCGGCCGGTCCCCCGATCGAGAAACTCGCCGCTGACCTGCGCAGAGTCCGCCGGATCCTGGTCACCTACGAGTCCGGCACACCCGTCGTCCGGCGGCTGGGCACCCTCCAGGCGTACGACCACCTGCTGGTCCAGGCGTGCCGCGCGGTGCGGGTGCCGCAGCGGATCGACCAGCTGTCCCCCGGCATCGACCTGGAGCTGGAGCGGCTGCGCGTGGAGGAGAGTTTGCGGGACGCGGGGGTGGCGATCACGTAATCTCGGCCCGTGCGGTTCGGGATCCTGGGTGAGGTGGAGGCCCGGCGCGCCGACGGTTCGCTCGTCGCACTGGGTGGCCCCAAGGTCCGTGTGTTGCTGACGTTGCTGCTCGCCGACGCGCCCCGAGTCGTGTCCACCGACCGGTTGATCGACGGGTTGTACGGTTCCTCCCCGCCTGAGGGCGGTGCCAACGCGCTGCAGGCTCAGGTGTCGCGGTTGCGGCGGAGCCTGGGTGGCCTGGTCGAGCGCACTGCGTTCGGCTACCGGCTCGACGTGTCCCCTGCGGATATCGACGCGCATGTCTTCGAGTCGCTGCTGTCCGAGGGGCGTCCCGGTGAGGCGCTGGCGTTGTGGCGGGGGTCGCCGCCCGTTGAGCTGGGTGAGGCGTACCTGTCACGGCTGGAGGAGCTGCGGCTGCGCGCGCTGGAGGCGGACATCGAGGGCTCGCTGGGCCCGGCGAGCGTGCCCCGGCTGCAGGAGCTGGTCGCCGCGCATCCGCTGCGGGAACGATTCCGCGGCCAGCTGATGCGGGCTTTGGCGGCCGGTGGGCGTCAGGCGGAGGCGTTGACCGCTTTCGAGCAGGCGCGTCAGACGCTCGCCGAGGAGCTGGGCGCGGACCCGTCGGCGGAGTTGTCCGGGACGCACGTCGCGATCCTGAAGAGCGAGGCCATCACGCTGACCCCGCCTCCTGCTCAGCTGACCAGCTTTGTCGGGCGGGATGATGATCTTGCGCAGGTCACCGCGTTGCTGGAGCGGCACCGGTTGGTGACGTTGACGGGTCCCGGTGGTACCGGCAAGACACGTTTGGCCGTCGAGGTTTCGCGGGACTTCGAGGTGTGTTTCGTCGAGCTGGCCAAGAGTTCGGACGTGGCTCAGGGCGTGCTCACCGCGTTGGGGTTGCGCGAGTCGCGGACCGTGACCGCGCCGCCCGCCGAACGCATCGCGGCGGCACTGGACTCGCGGCCGTTGCTGCTGGTGTTCGACAACTGCGAGCACGTCATCGAGGACGCCGCCCAGCTCGCCGGATACCTGCTGGCCCAACGGCCCGAGCTGCGCATCCTCGCAACCAGCCGGGAACCCCTTGCCATCACCGGGGAAGCGCTGTACCCGGTGCCGCGGTTGACTCCTTCGCTCGCGGTGCGGCTGTTCAACGACCGGGCCACGGCGGTGCGCGGGTCGTTCGCGGAGGACGTGGCGCACATCTGCGAGGCGCTGGACGGGTTGCCGCTGGCCATCGAGCTGGCCGCGGCGCGGGTGCGGTCGTTGAGCGTCAAGGACATCGCAGCACGGCTGGACGACCGGTTCACGTTGCTGTCCAAGGGCAGCCGGACCGCCGAGGAACGGCACCGGACGCTGCGCGGGGTGGTCGAGTGGAGCTGGGACCTGCTCTCGGCTTCGGAACGGACCCTCGCCGCCCGGCTGACCGTGTTCGCCGGCGGCGCCACCCTCGCGGACGCCGAGGCGGTTTCCGGGCTGCCCGGCGAGGTGTTGGAGAGCCTGGTCGACAAGTCGTTGGTGGAGATCGTCGGCGACCGGTACCGGATGCTGGAGACGATTCGGGCTTTCTGCGCCGAACGGCTCGACTCGCCGGAAATCCGGCTCCGCCACGCGCGGCATTTTCTGGAATTCGCCGCGCACGCGACGTCGTTTTTGCTGGGCTCGGAGCAGCTCGAATGGCTCGACCGGCTCGAGGCCGAACACGACAACCTGCACGCCGCGCTTCGGTTCGCTGTGGACAGTGACCCCGACCTGGCGTTGCGGCTGGTGGGCGCGCTGTCTCCGTACTGGTGGATGCGTGGGCGGCGGTTCGAGGGTGCGCGGCTTTGCCTTGAGCTGGCGGAGAAGCTCGGTCCCGCGCTGCCCGAGGGCCGCGGCGAGGAGTACGTGCTCTGCGTGGTGAACGCGTTGGGCGCCAAGGGGGAAGAGCCGCTGCGGGCACACCTCTCGATGATTCACGCCTGGGGCCGCGCTCGTCAGGCTCCGCCGAAGAACCCGTTCACCACGGTCGTCGTCGCACCCGCGGTCGGCCCGCCGTCCACTGAGGACGCGGCGAAGCTGATCGGTTCGGACCAGTGGAGCACGGCGCTGGAGCCACTGGGCCGGTCGTTCTACGAGAGCTTCGCCGGGGACGTGAACGCCGCCTACCACAGCCTGAACGAGGCGCTGGACCGGTTCCGCGCCTTGGGCGAGCGCTGGGGCAGCATGCAGTGCCTGATGGAGCTGTCGGTGATCGTCAGCTGGCGCGGCGACCACGCGCGGGCGATTTCCTTGCTGGACGAGGCGATCCGGCTGGTCGGCGACCTCGGCTCGACCGACGAGCTCGGTGAGCTGATCATCCGGCGAGCGGACTGCCTGATGAGGTCCGGTGATCCGGCCGCCGCCGCACAGGAGTACCACCGCGTCGAGACGCTGGCCGTACGGCTTGCCACGCCTGGTTTACTGGTCGGTGCGCACCTCGGGCAGGCGACGCTCGCGCGCCGCCGCGGCGATCTCGGGGAAGCGCGCCGTTTGTGCCTGCTGGCGCGGGACGAATGCGGGTCCGGCTGGTTCGGACCGGACTGGACCCGCTCGCGGATCCTCGTCGCGCTGGGCTGGGTGGCTTGTGCCGAAAAGAAAGCCGATGAGGCCGCCGAGTGGTTCGGTCAGGCGCTGGCCGACGCGGGCCGGTGGGACAACAGCGCGCTGCGGGCCGCCGTGACCGAGGGACTCGCCGCGGTGGCGTTGCTTGAGGATGATCCCGCGCGGGCCGCTCGGCTGCTGGGCACCGCGACCCGGCTGCGCGGTATGGCCGTCGCGGGGGATACGGATGTGGGAGCGGTTTCATCGGCCGCAACCGTTCGCATCGGCCCTGACCAGTTCAGTCACAACTACCAGGCCGGCCTGGCCGGTTAGTGCACCAACTTTACGATGCCCCGGCAAGCGGGATGGGTGTTGACACGGTAGGCTTTCACATGCCTGAATTTGGGTCTTAAACAAAGTCGTAACACACAAGCCGCCGCTACCTCCCCACCCTGCACAGGAGGCCTCTGTGGCACACCGCCCATTGTGGCGCGCGATTCTGCCGTGCGCCATGCTGTTGTCGGCCGTCGTGGTCAGCACGCCGGCCGCTCATGCCGCCACGGACTACCAAGCCGAGGACGCGACCATCTCCCAGGGCGTGGTCGAGTCCAATCACGCCGGCTTCACCGGCCGCGGTTTTGTCAACTACGACAACCTCGTCGGCAGCTACGTCGAGTGGACCATCACCAACGCCGCCGCCACGTCCGCGGATCTGAGCCTGCGGTGGGCCAACGGCACCACGCAGAACCGGGCGATGGACATCACCGTGAACGGCACGCTGGTCGCGGATGATCGGGCGTTCCCGGGCAACAACGACTGGACCTCGTGGCAGACGACCACGCTGCGCACCACGATCCCGGCCGGCACCGTTAAGATCCGCGCTACCGCCGTCACCGGGGATGGCGGGCCGAACGTGGACCGGCTGACACTGTCGCCTGTGGACAGTGTGCCGCCACAGCCACCCACCAACCTCCGGTCCACCGGAAAGACGTTCAACACCACCTCCCTGGCGTGGGACGCGGCCGTCGACAACGTCGGCGTCACCGGCTATGACGTGTACCAGCACGGCCAGCTGATGAAGAGCGTCGGCAACGTGCTCGCCACCACCGTCGACGGCCTGACCCCGAACACCGACTACGAGTGGGCGGTCTTCGCCAAGGACGCCGCCGGAAACGTCTCCCAGGCCTCGAATGTCGTCGTGGTGCGCACGGATCCCGCGCCGCCGGACAACCAAGCGCCGACCACGCCGGGCAACCTGGCTTCACCGCGCAAGACCGCGACAACCGCCGATCTCACGTGGACGGCGTCGACCGACAACGTGAAGGTCACCTCGTACGACATCTTCCGCGACAACGTCCAAAGTGGATCCGCTGACGGCAATGCGACGTCCACTGTGGTCGCCGGGTTGACGACCGGCCAGACCTACCGGTTCAAGATCCGCGCGCGGGACGCCGCCGGGAACGTTTCCGGGTTCTCGAACGAGATCAGCGTGACACCGTCGGGCGGCCAGGCCGGTGTGCCGAACCCCGGCGCGGTGACCACTTTGGCCAGTGGCGTGGATGTGGCGTGGGGCGAGGTGTTCCTGCCGGACGGCTCGGCTTTGTTCAGCGAGCGCAACACGTTCAACATCTACCGGTTGACCGCGTCCGGCCAGAAGACGTTGGCGGGCAAGATCAACCAGGCGGTCGGGACGAACGGTGAGGGCGGTCTGCTCGGCCTGGAGGTCGCGCCCACTTTCGCCACGGACCACTGGTTGTACGTGTACCACACCGCCAACGAGGGCAACCGCGTCATCCGGATCAAGTACGAGAACGGCGCGCTTACCCAGAGCACGTACCAGATCCTGGTGCAGGGCATCGCCAAGAGCCAGTTCCACAACGGCGGCCGGCTGCGCTTCGGCCCGGACGGCAAGCTGTACGCCAGTGTCGGTGACGCGCAGACCTCCAGCCGCGCGCAGGACAACAACTCCCTCAACGGCAAGATCCTGCGGATCAACCCCGACGGCACCATCCCCGCGGACAACCCGTTCGGCAACGCCGTGTGGAGCAAGGGCCACCGCAACCCCCAGGGTCTGGACTTCGATTCGCAGGGACGCTTGTGGGAAGCCGAGTTCGGCAATACGATCATGGACGAGGTCAACCTCATCCAGCGCGGCGGGAACTACGGCTGGCCCAACTGCGAGGGCACCAGCGGCAGCTGCGGCGGCTTCATCGCGCCGAAGCGCACCTGGCCGACCAGCTCCGGCTGCCCCAGCGGCCTGACCATCATCAACGACTACGTGTTCGTCGCCACCACCGTGGGCCAGAGCGTCTACCGGATGCGCATCGACCAGAACAGCAACCTCGTCGAGTCCCAGCGCTACTTCCAGGGCACCTTCGATCGCCTGCGCACCGTCGAAGTCGACCCCCAGGGCGACATCTGGCTGACCACCACAACAGACAAAGACGGTGTCCCCAACAACGACAGGATCCTCCGCGTCGACATCCAATACAACTAACGGACCTTCAACCTCCCAATCGCTCGGGTGGCCGGGACAACTGGCGGCGCTCCGGCCACCCGAGCACCCACCCAGGTGAGCGGGAACGAACTGGGTCGGTGAAACCCCGCCCACCAAAGGCTTCTCCCTCGCGGCCCAACCCGCGAGGGAGAAGCCTTCCCGGCCCGCTGTTCTGCGCCCCCATTGGCAGCCCTCGTGGGCGGCCATGTCAGGGACACAGCCACCCACGAGCACCAGAACCTACTGCGCGATCTTCAGAACCCACGCATACTGCCCAGAATTCCGAGCAGCCTCAGGAACATCGATCACCAACTTCCCACCCTGCTGAGCCCACTTCAGCGCAGGACCGTTGTACCCCAACAGAGTCACCCGATCCCCAGCCCGAACAGGCACCGGAGCATCCACAACAACCTGACTCCCCAACCGTTCCAGCGAAGTAATGTAGAACGCCGAGTTGGGCTTGATGGAGAACCGCAGGTTCCCCTGCTGAGCCATCCGCGACCAATAAGTAGTCCCGTAAATGGCCTCACCGTTCACCCGCAGCCAAGCCCCGGTCTCCCGCAAGCGGGTCTGCATGATCTCCGGAATGGAGCCATCGGCACGCGGACCGATGTCCAACAGGAAGTTGCCGTTCTTACTATTGGTGTCCACCAACGTGTCCACGACCTCATCGGCAGTCATGTACATGCTGTCCGGCGTAGCCTTGTTGTACCCGTAGGAACGCGGGTCCAGCCCACGACTGGCCTCCCACTTCTTCACCACGGTATCCGGATACGTTGTGTACTCCGGCGTCGTGAAGTCGTGCGTGGGGATACCGCACCGGTCGTCAACCGTCACGTCCTTGGGCGACGGCCGGTTCTTGGCCTTGTTGAAGTAATCCGCGAACACCGACCGGCTGTCATTCGCCCCACCGATGTCACACCAGATCACGTCGGGGTCGTACTGGTTCACGATCTCGCGCATCTGCGGCGCCTGGAGGTCGTGCACGTAGTCACGCCCGGACTGGTAACCCGTGTAAGGCTCCGGCGCGCCGGTGTACGGATTGCGGGGTGGGTGCCCCATCCACGGGCTGTCGGGGTTGTACCACTCCGGCATCGAGAAGTAGAGCCCGTTGCGCAGTTCGGGGGTGTACTTCCGCGAGGCATCGAACAGGTCCTTCACCAAGTCCCGGTGCGGCCCGAGATCCACCGCGTCCCGACCGGACACTTTGGAGTCAAACAAGGCGAAACCCTCATGGTGCTTGGAGGTCAGCACGTAGTACTTCGCACCCGCACCCGCGATCATCTGAACCCAAGCGCGCGGGTCGTACTTAGCAGCGGTGAACTGCGGGATGAAGTCGTCGTACTTGAAATCCTTGCCGTAGGTGTCCGCGTGGTACTTGTAGACGGCGTTGTTCGGGTCCTCCATCCACCGCCAGTACCACTCGGCGTACTGCTCACCGGGCGGCGACCAGGCGGGCACCGAGTACACGCCCCAGTGGATGAAGATGCCGAACTTGGCGTCATCGAACCAATACGGCGACTCGTGCGTCCCCAGAGAAGCGTCGGTCGCCTGGTAGTCGGCAACGCCAAGGGTGAACCGCACATCCTGGGAAGCCCGCAGACGCTTCCCCTGCGCCACAACCTTCCCGTTCACGATCGTGTCGACGGGAGCACCGGCACGAACGATCCCGATCCGGACGCGGGCCTCCTCGCCCGGCCCCAGCCGCGCAACCGAGGCAGGCTGAACAGTCCGCGCCCCAAAGACATCGGCGTACACGTTCACCGAGTCCTGCGGGGTGATCCACTCGTCGCCGAGGTTGCGCACCGTGGCCTCGACCGCCTGCACCCCGGAGGACAACAACTTCGGTGTCGACCGGGCCGCCTGAACCACCAAGGCCTTGCCCTTGGCGGCCGGCTGCGCGCTCAAAGCGAACACGTGCAGGCTCGTCTGCCCCTCCTGCGCGGGTTTCGTCGTCGGCAAGGTCACCGCGACGACCTCACGGGACGCGTCCGCCCACACCTGAGCGGCCGAGATGGACACCGGGTGCTGGTCGGTACCGCCGCCGGGGGTGTACCGGAACGGCGCGGAAATGGCGCCGGACGAGCTGTACCAGTCCGGGCCAGCCAGCGAAGCAGTGGTGGTCCCGCCGTCGGCATAGTGGACGGTCGCGGTCCCGGAGGCCATGCCGTAGCTGCCGGACACCAGGAAGTTCAGCGAGTGGTACTTGCCCTTGGGCACGTCGAGCTTCTGCCCCATGGCGACGATGTTGTTCTTGGCCCCCGCGGCGGCGACTGGGAACGTGTACGGCACTCCGTCGACGACGATCCGCCCGCTGGGCAGGCCCTCGGCCGGGTAGGTGTACCCGGAGCCATCGAAGTTGCCGTCGTGCGCGGACGAGGAGTCGATGCCGTCGTTGTCGTAGTACTGGGTGATGGGGACGACGACCGGGTCGGGAATGGTGGCCGTGATCAACGGCTCGTCCGCCATGGCCGCGGGGACGGTGCCGGTGAGCAGGGTCAGCAGGGCTAGTGGGGTGATCCAGCGTCTCGGTCTGGTTTGCATGCACGCTCCAGTGAGTGCAGGTATCGCACGTCATCCGATGTTTCCTGCTCAACGCAGACAGCAGGACACCCCGGAGTGGCCATGCGCGGCGGATTACGCGTGAGTCATCCGATGACTTGATGCTGCGGGGCCGGACCTACGCCCGTCAAGACCCAACCGTCGTAGAAACGCCGATGTCGAGCAGATCGCCGACGTACCGGCGCAGCAGGGCGGGCGAGTCGACCCGGACCGTCCCCGGGGTCGTGATCAGCGACAACACCAGCCGCCCGCACCACTCGACCACCACCCGGGCGTCCACGTTCGGAAACTCGCCGTTCGCGATGGCTTGTTTGATGTACGGCCGAACAAAGGCCACGCCCTGCTCGAGGATCGGCGCCGAGTAGACCGTCAGCCACGGCAGGATCAGCCCGGGCGCCTCACGGAGTCCCTTCTGCAGCAACGCGTGCTCGCGGGCGAAGCCGACGATGAACACGATCGTGTCGATGAACCGGTCGCGCAGCGGGCCCGGGCCGCCCAGGATCGGCTCGGCCTGGGCGTGCATCCGGGCGATGTCGCGGTGCAGCAGGGCCTGGACGATGGCGTCCTGGTCGCCGACGTACTTGTAGACGGTCGGCCGGGACACCCCGGCGCGTTCGGCGATCCGCGCGTGCAGCCGGGCGCCGATCCCGGCGTCGAGCAGGCATTCCTCGGCCGCTTCGAGGATCCGCTCGAGCATCTCCCGGTCGCCGGCCATGAGCGAGTTTACAACGAGGGTGAAAACGTCAACGTTCGATGTTGACCGGGCCCCTCACCTGGGTTTACGTTTCATGGACTTCCGTAAAGGAGGCGCCATGCGAGACACCGACCAGGAGCTTGCCGCCGCCCGGCTGCTCAACGGCTCGGTCCGCCGGTCCTACGACCAGGCGGTGGACATCGACTGGGACGCGCCGCTCGCAGAGGACCTCTACTTCTTACCGCCGCACATGTCCACGTTGTACGGAACGCCGCTCTGGCAGGAGATGCCCGACGCGCAGCGCCGGGAGCTGTCCCGCCAGGAGCTGGCGAACCTGCTCAGCGTCGGCCACTGGTTCGAGAACATCCTCAACCAGGCGCTGCTGCGGATGATCTTCGACGCCGACCCGGCCGCCCGGCACACGCACTACGCGCTGACCGAGATCGGCGACGAGTGCCGGCACATGCTGATGTTCGGCCGGCTGATCGAGAAGATCGGCGCGCGCCGGTTCCGCCAGCCGCCGGTCCAACGGCTGTTCACCCGCATGGCACCGCTGCGGATGCGCGGCCTCCAACTGTGGGCGTGGGCATTGGTCGGCGAGGAGATCTTCGACGTCTGGCAACGGCAGATCATGGACGACCCGGGCCTGCAACCGGTGGTACGCCGGATGATGCGCATCCACGTCGTCGAGGAGGCGCGGCACATCCAGTGGGCGCGCGAGGGCCTGGCGCGCCGGATGCGGCACGCGCCCAGGCTGGAACGCGAGATCGTCGGGCGCACCATCGGGATCGGCGGGCCGTTCATGCGCGACCAGCTGGTGAACCCGAACGTCTACCGGCGCGCGGGTCTGGACCCGGGCGAGGCACGGCGGCAGGCGCTGGCGAACCCGCATCACCGGCGCACCAAGCAACAAGGCTTCGACCGGCTGCGGAAGTTCCTGGAGGACCAGGACGTCTTCCGCGGCAAGGCGCGGGAACGGTGGCGGGCAGCGGGGTTCATCGCATGAACCACGACGTCGTCATCGTGGGAGCCGGGTTGTCCGGGCTGTGCATGGCGATCGGGTTGAAACGAACGGGCGTCCAGGACTTCGTTGTCCTGGAGAAGGCCGGCCGGGCCGGCGGCACCTGGCGGGACAACACCTATCCCGGCGCGGGCTGCGACATCATGGCCCTGCTGTACTCGTTCTCGTTCGCGCCGAGTCGCATGTGGACCCGGACCTACGCCGGCCAGCGCGAGATCCTGGACTACATCGACCGCGTGATCGCCGACTTCGAACTGGCGCCGTACATCCGGCTGAACACCGAGGCGGTCAGGTACACCTTCGACCAGGCCACCGACCGTTGGCGGATCGACACCGCCGATGGTTACGTGCTGACCGCGCGGATCGTCGTGACGGCGCAAGGTCCGCTGCATCACCCGCACATCCCTGACCTCAGTGGACTGTCCACATTCGCCGGGCCCGTGTTCCACACCGCCCGCTGGGACCACTCCGTCGACCTGACCGGCAAGCGCGTGGCCGTGATCGGAACCGGGGCCAGCTCCGTTCAGCTCGTCCCGCAGATCGCCAAGATCGCCGCGCACGTCTCGGTGTTCCAGCGGACACCGCACTGGATCATCCCCAAGCACGACCGGCCGATCTCGGCGAACCAGCGCACCCTGTTGCGGCTCTTGCCTTTCCTGCAACGAGCCCGCCGGTACGCGCTCTACTGGTTCTACGAGAGTACGATCCCAGGCTTCGTCAACCCCAAGTACCAGAAGTCCCTGCAGGCACTGGCTTCCGGTCACCTCGCCCGCAAGGTGCGCGATCCGGAGCTGCGCAGGAAGCTCACGCCGTCCTATGTGGTGGGCTGTAAGCGGATCCTCGTGTCCAACGACTACTACCCCACGCTCGAATGCCTGGACGTCGACCTCGTCACCGACCCGATCCAGGAGGTCGCCCCGGACGCGGTGGTGACCGGGGACGGCGCCCGGCACAAGGTGGATGTCATTATCCTCGCCACCGGGTTCAAGATCTACGAGTCCACAATGGACGTCACCGGCCGGGCCACGCTGGCTGAAGCCTGGAAAGACGGCGCTGAGGCGTACCTCGGCATGATGGTCGCCGGGTTCCCGAACTTCTTCTGGCTGCTGGGCCCCAACTCCGGCGGCGGCAACCAGTCGCTGATCTTCACCATCGAGGCCCAGGTCCGCTACATCCTGGGCTGCCTCAAGCTGATGGGCCGCACGGACTCACGGGCGATCGAGGTCAGGCCGCACATCCAGGCGAGGTTCAACAAGTGGGCGCAACAGCGGCTTCGGCGCAGCGTGTGGAACACCGGCTGTCACAGCTGGTACCTGGACGCGAACGGCGTCAACCGCGCACTGTGGCCCGGTTCCAGCCTGCTCTACTGGCGCAGGACCAGGCGCCCCAAGGTCGATGACTTCATCCTCACGCCGTTCGAGGGTGACCTGGACGAGACGCACCGCAGCGCGGCGGTGGTGACCGCGAACGGCGCCGAGATCCCGGTCGAGGTCCATCTGACCGGTCATCTGCAGCCCATCGACGGCAGTTACCAGTGGTACGGCCGGATCCAGCGGAACCCGGAAATCACCGCGCTGCACGAATCGGGCCTGCGGGAGGTGACGGTTCGCCTGCCTGGCGGCAAAGCCAGCAACGCCAGGTTGACCGAGATCGATCCGTGGGGCAACGTCCGGGTCACCGGGACTGGACGGCCGCCGTTTCCCACGCACTGATCTCGGCGAGCGTCCGGGTCCTCAGGTCCTCCGGCGCGGCCGACGCCGTGATCGAACCCCGGGCGATCTCCGCGAGCCGACGCACGTCCAACCCCATGTGGGCGCGTGCGATCTCGTACTGGTCGGTGACATCCGCGCCGAACACCAACGGATCGTCCGAAGCCAGCGCGACCCTGATCCCCGCGTCCAGCAACTCGCCCAACGGAAGATCCTCGTACTCGGCCGCGCCCAACGGCGGATACGAAGCCGGGCACACCTCCACCGCGACATTCCGCGAGGCCAGCAACTCCAAGGTCGCCGGGTCGCGCATGGCCGTGAGCGCATGCCCGAGCCGGTTGGCGCCCAGCAGTTCCACGCACTCCCGCACGTGCCACGCGCCCAGATAGAACCCACCATGCGGCACGACCAACAAGTCCTTGGCCGTCTCCGCCGCCGCTACGAAATCCGCGACCTGCCCGCGTCGCTCGTCATTGGACAGTCCAAACCCGACGGCTCCAAACCGCACCGCCAACTCCGCCAGCTCCAACGCATGCCGCCCCGATCGCGCCCAGCTCGAAGCCACGATCAACCCACAAGGCTCCCCCCGCATCGCGTCCAACGCCGCCTCGACCACCGCCTCAAACCCACCCAACAGCGGCGCATAAGACGTCGGATCGACCTGAATCTCCGTCCACACACACCCATCCCCGCGAGCGTCCACAATGGCCTCACGAACGACCCGCCGCAGATCCTCCGGCGTCCGGATCGCTGCCCGCGCGGCGTCATACCTCGACTGAAACGCCTCCCACGGATGCGGCCCAGGAGGCAGCGGCGGCGGCACAGTCAACCCATACCTCGAAGCCAGCTCAGCCAACGTCGACGGCCGCATCGCACCCGTCAGATGCAGATGCAGGTTCGCCTTCGGCAACATCCTGAGATCCACGAACCCAATCTAGCGAAAACGGGACAGCCACACCGCCGTGACGCAGCAGCGGTGTGACCGTCCCGGCTGGAGTGTTACCTCCTTCTACGGAGTGCGAGCACGACAGAACCGATGGCCAGGATCAGCGCGATCCCGGCGACCCCGACCGCCCACCAGGCCTGCATGGTCGGCGCATCGACCACCGGTTGTGGTGAGGAAAAGGCGGCGGGGCCGCGCAAGGTCAGGACGGGGGCTGGATGTTCGGCCTCCCCGCCCCCTGTGGCGGGGAGGTCGATCCACCGGGCGACCTCGCCGTCGCTGTAGGTCTGCACGACGCGGAACGTGAGCTTGTCCGTTGTCGCAGGCAACGGGCCCGCCGCGATCCGGAACTCGTCGTACTCGCCCGGTTTGATTCCCGACCCGGGACCGGCCGTCCACTCGATCTCGCTGACCGTCTGCGACGGCCCGGAGTGCGAGTGGTCGGCGTGCTGGGCCACCTGCTGGACCGGAACCGTGGTGAGCTGGTAGGTCCAGCCGGGGTGCGGCCGGACCGACACGTTCTCCACCAGCTGGTCCGCCGGGAACGCGACCCGCAGCTTGACGGTGCTCGCGGTGGCGCTTTCCGTCGGAACCCGGAACGCGATCTCCGCGAAGGCACCCTGCACTGCCTCGTCGGAGTGCACCGTGACGTGCGCCGCGGCGGGCGGAGCCGTCACCGCGAGCACCGCGACACCGGCCACCGCCACGAGGACGGTGCGGCGCAGCAACCGGGGCATGTCGTCTCACCCTCCCTTACTGGATCGGGGCCAGCGCCGTCGTTCCGGCCGGGAGCACCCGCAGGATGCCCCACAGACC
Source organism: Actinocrispum sp. NPDC049592 (assembly GCF_040675465.1). NCBI lineage: Bacteria > Bacillati > Actinomycetota > Actinomycetes > Pseudonocardiales > Pseudonocardiaceae > Actinocrispum > Actinocrispum sp. NPDC049592. The sequence continues at coordinate 373,494 of NZ_JBFAPA010000009.1, forward strand.
GGCTTCAGTGAAGGGCTGACGCATGTCGCCGTACAGGTAGTCGCCGCGATAACGGCTGTTGCTGCCGACGAGCTCGGCGTCGAGGGTCTCGCCGGACGCCACCGACTTGGCGGCGAGCAGCTGGGACCGCTTGTCCGTCGTGCCGTTCCACATGTTCGGCTCCTGCGGGAACACGTGCCCGCTGACGGAGAACGTGTGGAACTGGTCGGTGGCCCCGATTCCGACCCGGAAGATCACCGGGTCGCCGGTGAACGTCCGGAACACCGGGGTCGCCGGATCACCGAAGCGGGCCGAGCTGAACGCGGACCCGAAGTCGGCCGACGGGTTGGACGGCAGCCCGAGCCGCGTGGTCAGCGGCGCGCTCGAGTAGTTGATCTGGCTGTACCCGAGGTTGGCCACCGGCGGGTTGAGGTCGGTGAACTGGCTGTTCACCCCCGCACCCGCGACCACGTCCTGGTACGGGAAGATGCTGCGCGAGTACTGCTGGTCGGTGGTGCCCATCATCAGCGCGAACTCCCGGAAGTTCCCGGTGGACGAGCGGATGATGGCCTGCGTGGACGTCCTGTTCGGACCGAGTGGCGCGTTGTCCGCGCTGTTGGCCCACGTGGAGCCGTTGGGTTCGACGATCACCAGCCCGTAGGCACCGTGGCGCATGGACGCCGTGCTGCCGAGGTTCTGGAAGACCGCTGTTCCCAACGCCTTGTCCGCGGTGAACCGGTACACGAACGTCTGTCCGATCGCGACAGTGGTGTCCGGGTTGAGCCCGACCGCCGTGCCCGCCTGGATCTGCGGGTTGTACGGGAGCTTCCCGAGGTCGAACCCGGCTCTGCTGCCGCCGTACTTCGACCCGTTCGTGATCTGGTTGCGGACCGTGATGTGCATGCAGTCACCCTGGTTGGCGCGCAGCACAAGGGGTTCCACCTTCTTCGTGCCCGCCTTGATGGCGGCCACATCGGACGTGAGCGCGTAGACGATGCCGTCCTGGTCCGCGTTCGGAGCGGTCGGCAGCGCCTTGTTGAACACGGTCACGTCGTAGTCACGCGCGGGCGCGCCTTGCACGCACGGACTGGCCGAGTTGGACACCACACCGGCCTGTGTGGACGGTGGCGGGTTGCCCGTGTTCGGCCGCAGCAACGGGAAGCCCGCTCCGGACGGCGGCGCTGTCCGGCCTGGCAACGGCTTCAGGTCGCTCTGCAGGTGGTCGTGCACCCGGAAGATGCCCCACGCCCCGGACTCGAGCGCGAAGTTCCTGGTGCTGTAGTAGAGGTAGTCGCCCGCGAAGTGGCCCGGTCCGCCCGCGCCACCGTCGAGCACGTAGTCGAACCGTTCGGAGATGCCCGTCGTCCCCGTGGTGACCAGCTCACCGTCCGCGTTGAACCGCTCCCGCGCGAACCGGTGTCCCTGGATCCGCAACGACTCCACGCGATCGTTGACGCCGATGGTGCGGATGACGACCGGATCGCCCACGTACGCCCGGAACAGCGGCGTGCCGGGGTCACCGTACTTGGTCGACGAGAACACATACGGGTCAACGGATGTCACCGTCGCAGCGACGGTGTTGGCTCCGGTTCCGTCGTTCACCTTCGTGGTCGCGTTGCGGCAGACCGTGCCGTCGAACTCCTGACGCTGGTCCGCCGTCGAACTTCGTTCGCCGAGCGGGGCCGCCCTGAGGTTGATCAGGCCTTCCTCGCACTCCTGGCCGGCCTGCCGGTCGAGCCGCCCCAGAGCCGGGTTGTCCAGCTCGGGCCGGCCTTGCCGCCCGTTGCCCAGGAACACCATGTACTCACGGAAGGACGCCCGCACCCCGGCGCCGACGGTGTCGGTGGTGTGGATGTCGACGATCGTTCCACTTTGGACCTGGTTGCCGGTCTTCGGGTCGTGGTAGGTCGAACCCTTGGGCTCGATGATGTGCGCGGCGAACAGGCCGTGCGCCCAGGACTGGATGCCCTGGACGTGGTCGTGCCAGAACACCGTGCCACTGTCCACATCGGAGTACCAGCGGTACTGGACGAACTCGACCGACACCGGCTCACCACTGCTGTGCGCCTGGCCGAGCGTGCTGTCCAGCGTCAGCGTGTTACCCGAGATGGCGGTGATCTTGCGGATCTCGATGTTCGCCCGGCCCGCGCCGACCGCGACCGAGATCCCCGGCCGCAGCCCGGCGGCACTGGACACGGTGATCCGGTTGCCGCTCACCGACGACAGCGTGCTCGGCGTGATCTGGTTGTGGTAGACGGATGTCTCGAAGTTGAACCCGGTGATCACGCCGTCCGAGCCCTGCGGGTCGAACTGCACGAAGTGCGTGTGCATGTTGACCTTCTGCTGGATCTCCGGATTCAGCTCGCTCGAGAACGTGATCGCCACACAGTCCCCGACGTTCGACCGGATCACCAGCGGCTCGGCCGCCTTCGCGCCGGACAGCACGGCGTTCTTGTCCTGGTTGAGCACATAGATCTCACCGTTCTCGTCGCGCTCCCGGATGGTCTCCTGGATGGGCACGCTGATCGCGGTGATGTTGTAGGTGCGTACCGGTGCGGACGCCGGGCAGAGCCCGTCCGGTCTGGTGGCGGACGCGGTGTTGCCCAGGTACGGCGCTCCCGAGTGCCCGTTCGGCGAGAACGGCGGCCGGGCGCCGAGATGCGGATCCAGCAACGGATACGCCGGTCTGCCGTTGAGCGGGTTGAACATGATCGGGTTGCGCTGGCCCGGGGTCGGCGACTGGTAGTTCACCCACACTTGGGTGTCGTCGGCCTCGTTGAGGTACAAGGGCGCCGCGAGCGTCCCGGCCTTGGTCCAGTCCAGTACGGTCGCGTCGGTCTTGTTGGCCGGCTTGCCCTGCGGCGGGATCTCGCTCTCGACGAGGTCCTCGACCGCGGTCTGCGTGGCCGGGTTGGTCAGTCCGGCCTTGGGCACGATCCGCTTGCCCTCGATGTCCAGGCCGAGCAGACCCTGGGACGTGACAGCGGCCGGCGGAGCGGTACGACCCGGTATGACCGCCAGGTCACCCTGTTTGGTGTCGTACACCCGCCAGACGCCCCACATCCCGGCGATGTAGTGGTGCGCGATGTGACAGTGGTAGAGGAAGTCCCCGGCCGCCTGCTGGCAACCGCCCGCACCACACTCGTGTTGCAGGTTGTAGGTCTCCGACGGGCCGATGGTCTGCGAGTCGAGGTTGATCGACGGCTGGTTGTTCGGCGGGAACTTCTCCAGCCCACCGGCGAAGTTGCTGTTCTCCGCGTTGGGGTTCTGCGGCCACCGGTCACCGCCGCCGTGCAGGTGGTGGACGTGCAGCTGTTCCCAGCCCGCGTGCACGAGCCGGGTCTTGGTGGGTTCGCCCAGGTAGGACCGCGGCATCGGGGTCGCCGGGTCGCCGAAGATGTACGAGCTGTAGTTCAGCGACTCGCTCGCGGGCAGGGTCGAGTCGTCCGCGCCCTGGGTCTGCACCAAGAGTTCCTGACGGCGGAAGAACGGCTCACTGCGGTAGTTCAGCGCCCGGCTGCCCGGCCGGTAGCTCTCGGTGTCGGTCCCGCAGTTGTCGATCCCGCCCTCGTCCCGCATCGGCAGCGGCGCGCCGTTGCCGTCCGGGTCGTCGAAGCAGTTGGTGTCGCCGCCGTTCTCCCTGGCCGGCCGCCGCAGCGCGAACTGCTCGTCGCCGATCTCGTGGTACATGATCACGAACTCGCGGAACGACACCCCGCTGCCCGGCCGGATGATGGCCGAGAAGCTGTTGAACCTGGAGTCGTTCGTGCGGTCCGCGCCGGTGTCCGGGTCCAGCCAGGTCGCCCCGGCGGGTTCGGCCACGAGCGTGCCGAACAGGCCGTGCGCGGTGAGCTGCACCGAGTCGCCGCCGCTGTGGAACACCTTGGCCCCCTCGCCCATCAGCGGGTCGAGGTAGAACTGGTACTGGTGTGAACCACCCGGCGGCACCATCACACCGGCCGGGTTGGTGCCGACGGCCTGGCCGCCCGCACCGGCCGCGGCGTCATACGCCACACCGGCCATGTCCATCGACACCGAAGGCACGCCACCGGGTTGCGTCGACACCGGGACGGTGCCGAACCCGGGGCCGCCATGCGGCGCGTCGGTGAGCTTGTTGGTCAGGTTGACCACGACGCACTCACCGAGCCGTCCCCGCAGCACCAACGGCTGGATCGGGTCCTGCCGCAGGCCGTTGGACACCTTGGCACCGCTGCCATCCGAGCCTTCGGCGGCGTTGGCCTTCAGCGCCGCCTCCTGCGCCCGGATCTCGCCGACCTTGTCCGCCAAGGCGTACATGAAGCCGAACGGGTCGTGGTCGCCGAACCGGTTGACCGTGATGTCGATGTTGATCGCCTGCACGTTGTAGGTCCGCTTGGGCGCGGTGGCACAGCTGCCACCGGCTTCCTCGTCCGCCTGCGCCGGTGCGGCCGCTGCGACCGTCGGCAAGGCGTTGACCTGCAACGAGATTGCCGCTGCTACGACCGCTAGCGTCGCTAGCCGGTATCGCAGGCCGCGGCTCGGCTCGCCGGCCGGCGGCAGGGCGAAGGCGAGCACGACCAGGCCGGTCACGAAGGCGAGCGGCTGCACCGTGAGCAGCGGCTGGTCCGTGGGGAACAGCAACGCGACCGGTGCCAGAGCGGGCAGGAACCACAGGGACACCAGTGCCGCGGTGACCACAGTGGACTGAATCCCGAGCAGCGCCCGGGACTTCGCGGCCAGCCACACGGCCACCGCGGCGGCCGGGACGGTGAAGATGGCATCCCGCATGACGGGGACCAGGTCCGCGGGCGCGCTCGCATGCCGCCACAGGGTGGCCGCGACCGCCAGCAGAATGGCGAGCACGACACCGCGTTCCATTCCCCATGAGACGCTCGACCGGTCATTTTCAGACCAGTGCATGTCGTCCGCTCCTTTCAGTTGTGGTTCGAATGCGGAGGTGCCACGCCGATCGCGAGGCGAGCCGTCGCACCTTCGTGAGTCCATTCGATCCACACCGGGGAATGGGGCGGAAGGTCGAAATACAGCACACCGCTGACCGCACTGCCCGGAGCGAGCCTGGGCAGCTCACCGAACGTGTCGGAATGCGCGGACAGCGGCTCTCCGGCCGGCTCGGTTCGCAACAGGAATTCCTTGCCCGGCCGGATCGGGCGCGTTTCACCGGTGGAGTTGACCACCGTCACGGTCACCGCGAGGCGTTGCTGCCCCTCGGCCGGCATGCCCGGCATCATCGCCGGTGGCATCTGGTAACCCGGTGCCGTGCTTGACATGTCGTGATCCATCATGACCCAGTCCGCCGCGCCGACCGACGCGGTCAGACCGCCAAGGCTCGCCGAGACATCCGTGGCGGCCGGTGGCTGTTCGGCGGCGAAGAGCTCGCGCACACCAAAGAAAGCGACCGCTGCGGCCGCCGTGAGGACAAGGGAGATACCGGCTATTCGCAACATGCAGGGTGGTCTTTCCAGGTATCATTTCCAGGCAGTGAAATGTTTTCATGGTGCTCATGGAGCAGGAATGAGTGGAATCGCCTAGGTGAGTCATCCCACCTAGGTGCTCCCGGTGGACTCCCCGCATGACGACGGCCGAACAGGGGCGGCGCATCGCGTTGCTGGTCGCCGCAGACGATCACAGCGATCCGGCCAGATCGAGGAGACCTTGCCCGCCCACCAGTACTTGGCCGCTTCGGTTGCGCCGCGCATGGGTTGCCGCACCTCTAAGTCCGTCTCGCCCACACGAGTTTGCTCCACTCGCGGGCCGGTCCGGGCTGGCCGCCGGCGATGGGCGCGGAACCGATCAGCTCGAAACCGGCGACCTCGAGGATCAGTTCCAGTTCCCGGGGCAGGAAGAAGCGCAGCGAATGGGTTTCGGTGTCCTGGTCGACGAGGCGGTCACCGTCGATCAGCCAGAGGTGCACGCCCATCTCGTAGACCTGTTCGTCGGGGTGCACGCGGCCGGTGGTGGCGCGCAACAGGGATTGGGTGCCGTCGGTCATGGCCGTGAAGCCGCCGCGGGGGCCGTTGCTCAGCACGGCTCCCCCGTCGAGAACGTCCAGTACCAGCAACCCTCCTGGGCGTAGATGCCGCCGGGCGGTGCCCAGCGCGCCGAGCAGTTCCCCGGTGGTGCCCAGGTAGCCGAACACCGAGAACATCATGATCACGGCCTCGAACGTGCTGCCCAGGCGGACCTCCAGGAGGTCGGCCTGGACCACTGAGGCGCCCGCGTAGGGCTGGAGGCGGCGCCGCGCCTGGGCGACCATGCCCGGGGAACGGTCCACACCGACCACCACGTACCCGGCCTCGGCCAGCTTCTCCAGATGCCGTCCGGTGCCGCACCCCATGTCCATGACCGAGGACACCCGGCCGTGCTCGGTGAACACGGCCACCAGCTGGTCCACTTCGGACTGGTAGTCCTTGCCCGCGTGCCAGCGGTCGTACCACTGGGCGTGCAGCGAACCGAAGATCTCCGCCCGCATGTCAGATCCTCCGTGCCCACACCAGCCGGGACGCGGCCAGCGGCGCGCTGCCGACCAGCTCCAGTCCGGCTACCTGCAGCACCAGCGCCAGCTCGCGCTGGGCGAAGTAGCGAATGGTGTAGGTCTGCTCGACCGGGCCGCCACCGGGCAGTTCCCACGTCCGCAGGCACAGCTCGATCACTTGCGCGGCAACGTTCACCACCGTGGTGTGCGCGATCAGGACCTCCCGGTCGCCGGAGGTGAACGACAGCACCCCGTTGACCGGTGGAGATGCAAGCACCTGAGCCGCGTCGAGCACGTCGAACACCACCAGCCCGCCATGGCCCACCTGACGGCGCAGAGCATCCAAAGTAGACCGCACCCGGTGGTTGGTGACCTGGTGCCCGAGCATCGCGAACATCATGATCACCGCGTCGAACGTGCGGTCCATGGTCAGCTCGAACAGGTCCGCCTCGACCACAGCGGCCCGGGACGGGAACCCGGCCAGCCGCACCCTCGCCCGCGAGGCCAGCTCGGGCGACCGTTCGACGCCGACCACGTCATACCCGGCCGCGGCCAGCAGTTCCAGGTGCCGCCCGGTGCCACAGCCGAGGTTCAGCACCGAGGACACCGACCCCTCTTTGAGGAACACGTCCCGCAGCTGGTCGGCCTCGGCCCGGTAGTCCTTGCCCCGGTGGAACCGCTCGTCCACCGGGCCGGACAGGGCGGCGAGCAACGGTTCGAAGACGGAGTTCATGCGACGGCCTCCAGAGAAGCGACGACGTCGGCCGGGCTCGGCTGCCGCTCGATCTGCCGGCGCAGCCGGTGCGCGGCCTGCCGGTGCCGGCCCGCGGACAGCAGCTTGCCGGCCGCGGAGCGGATCACCTCCTCCCGCAACGGGTCCCGCGACAGCTCCTGGTAACGCAGGTGCAGCCCGGCCCCGATGGCGGCCAGCCGGTCGGAGGTCAGCGCCTGGTCGGGTTTGTTGGTGATGGCCAGTTGCGGGACACCGCAAGCGGCCGCGGTGAGAGCAGTACCGTCCCCGGCTTGATGCACGATCAAGTCGCAGTAGGGCAACAAATATTGTAACGGCACGGAGACCGCTGGGCGCGCGTTCGACGGCAGCTCTCCTAGCAGTGCCAGCTGTGCAGACGTAGTCGCGATGACAAGGTCGACATCGCTGCGCCCCAAGGCCGCGATCGTGTCCCGCAACGGGTCCAGCGCGGCCATCCCGAGCGCCATCATGGTCCGGTCGACGCCATGTCCCCACGTGACACACACGCGCCGGCGCGTCCGCCCCAGCCACTCGGCCAACCAGTCAGGTACCACGCCCGGCCCGTTGTAAGGCACGTACCGCATCTCCTGCCACGGCCCGGGAACCGCGATCCGCAGGCTCGGCGGCGACGGATCGACCGTCATCGTCGGCATCGGCCGCACGTCCACCCCGAACCGCCGGAACAGCGCCGCATACTCAGGCAACGGCAACGACACACCGGGCGCGTAGCGGTTTTCCATGGGCCGCAGGCCATACCCGGTGAGGTGCCGGACGCTCGGGACCCCGATCACCGCCGCCGTCACCGCCCCGGCGAACCCGGCAACGTCGTACACCACGACATCCGGCCGCCACACCCGCGCGAACGCCACCATATCGTCCACGGTGGCGCGAGCGACCCGAGCCGCGTTGCGTCCCAAGTACTCCAACAGGTCACGTTGGTCGTCGCTGAGCAGGTGCACGGCGAGCGGCCAGTCCGGCGGGAACCGTTCGTGCGCGTAGAACCGTTGCGTCAGGCCCTGGAACGTGACCGCGGGCGGGGCGACATCCGACCCCACGACGACCGCGGGCAGCCCCACCGCCCGCATCGCGTTGGCCAGCACGGGTGCGGCGGCGATCCGGACCTCATGCCCGGCGGCCCGGCACGCCCAGGCCAGCGGCACCATCGGGTACAGGTGCTGCCGGGCGTTGTTCGGCGTGAACAACACTCGCACGGCTACACCAGCTCGTGGTCGCGCTCGCGGGCCCGCACGCGCGGCAGGACCTCCTGGCAGAAGTACGGCAGGGTCTCCAGATCCGGGCGGCCGTGGAACAGGAACTGCGTCACGCCGATCCGCCGGTAGGTGAACAGCGCGTCCACGATGTCATCCGGCGACCCGATCAGCGCGAGCGACAACGGCCCCATGTACGGGATCAGCCCGGTCCACAGGAACGGTTCCGGCCAGTCCGACTCCTTGTACCCCAACGCGTACGTCGAGGCGAACCCCACAGACTCCTTGCTCTGCTCACGGAACCGGTCCTGCACATCGCGCCCGGCCTGACCGGCGCGCTCCATCATCGCGTGCCCCCACTCGATGGCCTCGGCCCGCGTCGGCCGCACGATCATCGAGAACAGCAGCCCGGTCGCCTTTCCGGTGTCCAGCACCCGTTGCAGCCCTGGCCGGATCCGGTCCGGCGTGTCCCCCAGGCGCAGCAGGCAGTCGCCGTGCTTGATCGCCATGTCCGAGGCCAGGTCCGAGCTGCCGCCGAAGTACAGTTCCGGACGGGTCCGGCCGTTCTCGCCCAGGAACGGTGTGTTCACTCGCGCGCCTTCCACCTGCAGCAGCGAACCGTGGAAGTCGACCGGTCCCTCGGCCCGCCACAAGGCGTGGCAGATCGACCAGAACTCGTCGCTGCGCTGGAACCGTTCGTCGTGGCTCAGGAAGTCGCCGTAGAACCGCATCTCGGTGGAGTTGTGCCCGGCCACGACGTTGATCGTGATCCGCCCACCGGTCACGGCCGCCACCGTATTCACTTGTGTGACAAGCAAAGTCGGCGAGATCGTGCCCGGCCGGATGGCGACCATGTACTTGACCCGCCTGGTCGCGCCGCCGAAGTACGTGGCCATCGCGATGGGGTCGGCCCGCTGGTAGCCGGTCGGCAGCAGCAGGGAGTCGATCCCGCCCTCGTCGGCCAGCTTGCACAGCTCCAGCTGCCCGTCGATGTCCTCGACGGGATTGACGTGATCGCGGTCGTGCGAACCGCGCAGCGGGTCGCGGACATTGCTTCCGGGGATACTCCAGTGGAAGCGCATCGGGGTCACGGCAGCGCCCTCCTTCTGGCCAGCCCGACGGCGAGCGTCCGCCGGGTGCCGATCCGGTCGATCGCGTCGACCACCCGGAGGACGTCGTTCTCCTTGAGGCCACCCCAGAACGGCAGGCACACGATCCGCGTGCCCAGCTCGTCCGCGACCGGGGTGGGCCCGGCGGTCGCCAGGCCACGCGGCCGGTACCGGCCGGTGAAGTACGCCCGCGCGTGGATGCCGTACCGCATCAGCTCGGCGCACAGCGCCGGCGCGTTCACCGGTCCGTCCGGCGTCAGCCGCACGGCCATCGATGCAACATTGGGCCACGCGCCGGGCCGGAACGGCACCGGCTGAATCCACTCAAGGTGCCGCAACCCCTCCAAGTACCAGTCCCGAACCCGGATCCGGCGGCGGATCTCGTTGTCCGCCTCGCCGAGCACGACCGCGCCCACGGCCGCGTGCAGCTCGCTCATCCGCGCGTTCGTCCCGGCGGTCCAGGCGCCTTCCACGCCCACGCCGAAGTTCCGCAGGCGCCGCACGGCATCCGCGACCTCCCGCACCGTGCTCATCACCGCGCCGCCCTCGACCGAATGGGTCAGCTTCATCGAGTGCAGGCTCAACGTGGACACATCGCCGTACGACAACAACGGCCGGTCCCGGTAGGTGATCCCCCAGCAAGTGGCCGCGTCGAAGATCAGTGGAACACCGGCATTGCGCGCGACCGTCCACAGTGCATCGATGTCAGCCGGGCAGCCGAACGTGTGCACGGCGAGGATCCCGGTGGTCCGTTCGGTGATCGCGGCCTGTGCGGCCTCCGGGCACAGCGTCAGAAAGGACGGATCCACGTCGACCGTGACCGGCGTGCACCGAGCGTGCCAGACCCCTTGGGAGACAGCCGGAAACGCGGCTGCGGGAACGATCACCTCACCGTCCAGCCGCAAAGCGTTGCAGGCGAGCTGGATCGCGGTCGTCCCGCTGCCGCACACCGCCAGCTCGGGAATCCCCAGCCGCGCGGACAGCAACGCCTCGAAGGCCCGCACCCGCGAGCCATCGTTGGTCAACACGCCGCTGCGCAGCACTTCGTCGAGCGCGGCCCGCAACTTCTCCAAGGCCGGCAGGACCGGCCGGACGAGCACGATGGGGTCGGGGCTCACGCGGCACGCTCCAGTTCTTCCAAGGCGGGCACGACCTGGGCGGGGGTCGGCTGGCGTTCGATCTCGGCGCGCAGCGCGGCCGCCGCCTCCCGGTAGGCCTCGTCGGCCAGCAGCTTCTCGGCCGCGGCCCGGACCAGTTCCCAGCGCCGGTTGTTGTGCCGCAGCTCCTGGTACCGGAAGTGGACGCCCGCGCCGTTCGCCGCGATCCGGCTCGCGGGCACCTCGGCGTCCGGTTTGCGCGTTATGGCCAGTTGTGGGATGCCCTGGGAGGCAGCGGTCAACGTCGTCCCGTCGCCGCCCTGGTGCACGATCAGGTCGCAGTGTGGCAGAACCAGGTGCAGCGGCGTGCTTTCGCTGGTCCGCACCGAAGAAGGCAACTCCCCTAGCTGGGTGATCTGCTCGGCGCTGGCCACGACAACGATGTCCACATCCAGACTGGCCAACGTGTCGATCGCCTGTCGATAGGGACCCGCGGCCGCCCCACCAAGGGCACGAGCCATCGTGTGTCCCCATGTGACACAAACCCGTGGCCGGTCCCGGACGCCGGTCAACCACCTAGGCACGTCCCCAGAACCGTTGTACGGCAGGTAACGCATGCCCTGCCACGGCGGATCCGCATCAGCCAGGCGCATACTCGGCGGCGTCGGGTCGACGGTCATGGCGGCCTTGGTGGTCACCGCGACGCCGAACTGTTCGAACAGCCGCGAGTACGCGGGCAGCGGGCGCCCGTCCCGCAACTCCAGCCGGGGCACCGAAGCCGAACCGAACAGCAACCGAACCCCTGGCACGCCAAGCACCGCAGCCGCAACCGCGCCCGCGTACCCAACGGCCTCGTACACGACGATGTCCGGCCGCCACCACTGCGCGAACGCCACCAGGTCACCGGCCATCGCCTGCGCGCCCGCGATCATCGCGTTGCCCAGCCGTTCCAGGTGCTCGCGCTGGCGGTCGTTGAGCAGGTGCATGTTCACCGGCCACTCGTGCGGCCACGGCTCCTGGGAGTAGATCGACGCGACGAACTCCGCCCGGTTGCGTTGGGCGTGCACGGCTTCGCCGCCCGCGAGCACCGCGGGCAGTCCGGTGTGGACGATGTCGTTCGCGATCTTGGCCGCGCTGGCGACCCGGACCTCGTGCCCGGCCGCGCGGCAGGCCCAGGCCAGTGGCACGACGGGGAACAGGTGCGGCCGGGCCGCGGAGGAGGTGAACAGCACACGCATGACTGCTCCGCAAGGAGTTCACGGGAGGTAGAAGTGGTCCCGCTGGAAGAAGTTGGCCCGGCCGTCGCCGTTGGTGTACACGGAGTACGCGTCCACCACGAGCAGCCGTTTGTTCAGGTAGGCGGCGAGCAGCACGGTCGAGGACGCAAGCCGGTAGTGCGCCGAGAAACCAGCCGCCTCACTGGGCCGGGCACGCAAACCGAAAGCCGCACCCACGGTGATGCCCCAGTCGTCGGGGTCTCCCGCGCGAGCGCTTGAGATCTGCACGGTGAGCACCCCACGCCGTTGTGCCACACGCACACCGAGGATCCCGGTGGTCTGTTCGTCGTAGTTGACCCAGTCACCCAGTACCGGGCGCAGGTCGAAGTCGGTGGCGTTCATCAGCGGTGGAAGAACTCGCGGCTGAAGAAGTCCGCTCGCCCGCTGCCATCCTTCACGGTGTTGAACGTGTCGAGCACCAGGATGCCCTGCTTGGCATACGCGGCAAGCAGAGTCGTCATGAAACCGAAGTCGTAGAGGGCGCTGAAGGCCATCGCCTGGGTCGCGGACGCCGAGCTGCCGTACACCGTGGCGCGCACCTCGCCCCAGTCGTACGGCTGGCCGTCCGCGTCACCGAATGCTCGTACTACGACGAAGTCGTCGGACTGGGCAAGCTCCATCCGCACCACGCCGGCCGCTTCCTTGTCCGTCGCGTGCCAGGTCCCGAGCAGCAGCCCAGGTTCGAGTGTCACCATGGGTTTCCTCCGTGCAGGGCAAGCGAAGTGTAAGAGCGGCCGGAAAAAACCGGACATGGGACCTTCCCCCTAGGGCTGGGCGGATCCCCTAGGTACTGCAAAGACGTTCTTGTCTCATTGCGTGAACAAGCGCACACTTTGCGACACTACGAAGGACCCAACTGAACATCGCGAGTACGTGACAGGGTGAGCACGTGCCGCGCGTTACCACTCCCCGTTACCCTGCGACTGGAGGAGCGTACTTTGACGCGCGCATACCCTGCCGGGCTAGCCTTCGTGCCAGCGGACGAAGTCGGCCAGGCCGGCCCGGCCCGGGCGGAAACCGTTGACTGGCGCGGACTCGTCCGGATATCCGACCGCAAGACCACAGACGACGATCCGGCCGGGGGCAAGGCCGAGTACCGTCCTGATCACATCGGGGTAGCCCGCCACGCTGAACTGCGGGCAGCTGCCGAGTCCACATGCGACCAAGCCGAGCATGACGTTCTGCAGGAACAGTCCCATCTCCAGGAACAGTCCCGGCGGTGCGGCCGGCGGCAGATGGAAGATCATCTCCACCGGGGCGCCGTAGAACGCCAGGTTGTCCCGGAGGTGACCGCGCCGAGCCGCCTGATCGGCGCGTGCGATTCCCTTGGCCCGCAACACGCCGATGCCCGCCTCGCGGGCGCGCGCCTCGATCACCGGGTCGGCCTGCGCGGGCCGGTTGACGTAGTCGGGGTGCTGGGCGACGCCACGGTCGAACTCGGCGCACAACGCGTCCGCAAGCGCTTTGCGCGCCGCGCCGGACAACACGGACACCTGCCACGGCTGCCCGTTGCGCGTCGATGGCGCGTCGCACGCGGCCGCCAGGACCTCGTCGAGCACCCGCCTGGGCACTCGTCTGTCCACAAAGGAGCGCTTGCAGTGCCGCCTGCCCATCACCCCGGCCAGCGTGGCCCAAGTGTCGTCCATGCCTGGAGTCTGTGGGGGTGATGGCCGCCATGTCCAGAGCAACCAGGATGACTTGTGCGGTCATGGCCTCGCTGCAGGCGTCGCCATGGCGGGTGATGGACGAGCTGCGGGTGCTCGGCCGCGCCGGCGGCGGTGCGCAGGTGCGCGCCGACATCATCGGTGATGTCGACCCCTCGGTGCTGCGTGACCACATTCCCGGTGACCTGATCTACAGCCTGCGCTCCACGTCCGCCGGCGGGCTGTTCGCCGGCGGCATGGACCAGCGACGGCGGCGGCTGTTCCAGGCCGCCCGGCGCTACGACCTGATCGAGCTGGAGGGCGGCCGGGACACCACCCCCGAGATCCTGGCCGGGATCCCGCCGCACCGGCGGCTGATCTCCTGGCACGGCAACGGTCTGAGCCTGGCCGGCCTGATGGCCCGGTTCACCCGGCTGACCGCGGTGCCCGCCCGCCACTACCTGATGGTCCCGCACGCCTACACGCCCCAGCAGGCGTTGGCGCCCTTGCGGTTGCTGCGGTTGGTCAACCGCGACAACGTGACCGCGTTCAGCACCGGCGAGACCGGCGCATGTGGACGGATCCTCGGGCCCTGGCTGGGTGCGCCGATGGTGTTCGGCCAGATCGGCGGGAAGGCAGAGGAAGTCCCCACCGTCGAACGACTTCTGCGGGACTACCCGTTCCCGTCGTTGCCCGAGGTGCGCCGGCTGTACGGGATCGTGGGCCAGTCGGTGAACGCGTCCCTGTCTCCGCGCATGCACAACGACGCCTACCAGGCGCTCGGTCTGCCCGCACTGTTCCTGCCGATCGCGACCAAGGACTTCCTGCCCGCCTGGGAGGCCCTCACCGCCGGGTTCGAAGGGCTCGGGATGCCGATGGAAGGGGCCACGGTCGTGGCTCCCTACAAGGAATCCGCGCTCCGGCTCGCGGCGGTCACCACCGGGCCCGCCGGTCGCGCGGGCGCGGCGAACGTGCTCGTGCGCACCGAAGCCGGCTGGCGGGCGCACACCACCGATCCCATCGGCGTGGTCGGCGCGCTCGGCCGCGCCGGAGTCCGGCTGACCGGCCGCAAGACGGCGATCGTCGGGTGCGGCGGAGCCGGCCGCGGCGCGGCGGCCGGCTTGCTGCGCTTCGGTGTCACGCCCACGCTGGTCAACCGCGGCGCCGACCGGGGCGTGCGGGCGGCCCGCCTGCTCGGCCTGGACTACGTGCCGCTCAGCCGGTTCGTGCCGGCCGACTACTCGCTGATCGTGCACGCCACACCGGTCCGCGACGACCTGCTGTTCCCGGTCGCGCAGCTGGCCCGTGACGCGATCATCGTCGACCTGACCTACGGACGGCGGCCGACCGCGCTGGTCAGCGCCGCCCGGCGGCGGCACCTGCGCGTCATCGACGGCTGGGAGGTGCTGCGCATCGAGGTGGCGCGGCAGTTCCGGCTGATGACCGGGCACGCCATGCCACAGTCTCTCTCGCTGGAGAACGCGAAATGACAACGGACATCGACCGTGAGCCGCTGCTGCGCGAGCTCACGCCCCTGCTGGAGCAGTTCCGGCGGCGGGCCGACAAGTACGACCGGACCGCGACGTTCCCCGGGGAGAACTTCGACGACCTGTTCGCGGCCGGGCTGCACGCCCCGACCGTCCCGGTGTCGCACGGCGGCCTCGGGCTCGGCCCGGCCCAGGGCGACACCTACCCGTTGTGGCTCATGACAAAGCGCATGGCCGGAGCGGACCTGTCGTTCGCCCGGTGCTGGGAGGGGCACGTCAACTCCCTCGTGCTGATCGACGCGCTGGGCACCGAGGCACAGAAGGAACACTGGTTCGGCCGGGTACTGCGGCACGGCGACCGCTGGGTGGCCTGGAGCGGCGAACCGCAGGCGGCCAAGCCCGGCGAGAAACGCAAGTTCGGCACCACCGTCCGGCACCACGACGACGGCTGGATCGTCAGCGGTACCAAGGCTTTCGCCACCAGTGCCACCGGCGCCGACTGGGCGATCCTGCTGGTCAACATCGACGGGCCGGGCGGCGCCCGGCACGGTTCGCAGTCCGGCGTGCTGATGCTGGCCTGCGAGCTGGCCGACCGGACGATCTCGGTCGACCCGTCCTGGTGGGACCCGATCGGGATGCGCTCCACGGTCAGCCACGTGGTGCGGTTCGACGACACGTTCATCCCGGACAGCCACCGGATCGGTCAGCCGGGCGACTACCTGCGGCACGGCTGGCAGTCGGCGTTCATCCCGCACTACGCGGCCAGTTTCCTCGGCGCGGCGGAGGCCGCGTACAGCTACGCGGTCGACTACGTGCTGCGCCAGGGAAAGGCCACCGACCCGTATGTGCAGCACCGCGTCGGCGAGATGGTGGTCGCGATCGAGACCGGGGATCTGTTGCTGCGCAACGTGGCCGACCTCTGGGACCGGGGCAGGCGCGCCGAGGCGCAGCTGGCCGGGTCGCGGGCGCGGCACATGATGGAGCACATCGCCGTGCAGACCGTGGATCACTGCATCCGGGCCTGCGGCGCGCGCAGCCTGGTGCGCCCCAGCCCGGTCGAACGCATCTTCCGCGACCTGGCCTGCTACATCCGCCACGACAACGACGACCACATCCTGGCCACCATCGGCCGCGCGGCCCTCGACCAGCCCCATGATCTCTCTTTCTACAAGCCCTAGGGGCTTCTCGTCATTTTGGCCGGGTGACCGGCGATGTCATGTTTAGTTCGGGATCACAAGTTTCACCGGCGGCGGGCGGGGTCTTCGGGGCCGGACCGGGGTCTTCTCCGGGTCAGCGTGCTGGCCCGGCTCACCCCAGGGGCCCCGGGCAGAGGGATACCCGGGGGCGTTGTCCCGTCGTGCACCCCGGCGGACCCGCCGCGCCCAGGATGGATGGACGACGCTGGGGAGAGCGGGTTCCGGGCGCCGGCGCCCGGAACCCGCCGCACGGCTCAGCGAACCGGCACGTCAGCGTCCACAGTGGACGCGTCAAGGTCGCTCGTGCGGACCCGGACGGTGAGCCGCCAGACTCCCGGTGACGGCAGCGCGAACCGGTCGGCGACGTACTGACCGGCCGCGGTCTTGTTCAGTGGCACCGGCAACGCGGCGATCCCGGCGCTGGGCAGGCTCAGCTGCGCGGTCACCTCGGGCACGTCCCGGTTGATGCCCCGCTCGTCGCGGACGTTCACCACGACCTGGTTGTCGCCAGGGCGGGCCGGGGAAACCCAGACCTGCACATCGCCATTCCCGGGTATGTCCAGGGCGGACAGAAATGGCCCGGTGGAAACCGCCGCCGCCTGGGCCTGTTTCGGGTCCAGTTCGCCGGGCGGGGTGGCCACCAGGGCCGCGGTCAATCCGAGAACCACGACCGCTATCCCGGCCTCCGCAAGGACCGACCGGCGTAACCGCATTATCGTGCCGGATTTTCCGCCGTGTTCGGCCAGTCGCCGTTGTACCGCTGCCCGGGACATCGCGGCGAGCCACAACACCAGCCCGAATGCGCCGGCTTTGAAAACCACGAGGGTCACATATCGCGAACCGGAAAGCAGCCCGGACAGCCCGACTTCCCGAAGTGCCATCAGCGCGCCGGTTCCGGCCAGTACGGCCACCGAAATCATTGCCACACGCGAGAACCTGCTGAGCACTTCGGACGTTTCACCCGTCCGGTTCTTGCGCCCGGGGATCAGGACACATGCGACCAGGAACACCAAACCGCCCAGCCACAACGACATCGCGAGCAGGTGCAGGACGTCCATGACCAGCGCGAAGGGAACGAGGTCGCCCGCGACCGCGTGACCGCTCGCGCTCCACGTCGCCGCCAGCGCGACGCCGGTGGTGGCGAGCGGAACCACCTTGGTTTCCTTGCGGGTCAGCAGGAATGCGGCCACCGCGAGCACGATGATCCTGATCAGCACCAGGACGCCGAAACTCGTGGTCACCGTGTCCAGCAGCTGGCCCGGGTCGGCCACCGAGGCTATCGACGCGCCGCTGGCGTTGGCGCCCTGCAGCAAGATCACCGCGACCGAGGTGGAAGCCGCGGTCCACCACGCGGTTCGGACGATCCCGCGCAGTCTCCGGTCGGTGGCGCCGCCCGGCCAGCAGGCGAGCGCGAAGAACACGCCGCCGATCAGCAGCGCCACCGAACCGAACCCGAGCCAGCGGACCAGCCAGAACGCCACCGCGACAACGGGGTCCGAACCGGACTCGGCGCCGGCCCCGGCCAGTGGCGCGGCCTGCGCGTTGCCGACGCTGAACACGAAGGCGCCGTGCACGGGGTGCGAGTCGGCCGAGACCACCCGCCAGGTCACCGAATAGACGCCGTCGGTCAGGTCGTCCGGTAGCGGGAGACGGACTTTCGTGCCGTCCCCGGCCGGTTCCGCCTGCGCCGAACCGACCCGCTTGCCCCGCCCGTCGAGCAGCACCGTGCCGTCCCGGACGGGGCTCACCTTCTCGCTGAACCGCAGCACGACCTCGGCGGGCGCGGCGGCCAGGTGTTCCCCGTTCGACGGTGTGGTGCCGAGCAACTCGGCGTGGGCCAAGGCGTTGGGGGCCGCCGCGACCAGCAGCGCGGCCGCGGTCAGCCCCCCGAATACCAGTCTGTGCAACAGCCGGGTGCGCACACGTGCTCACTCCTCCAGCAGGCCGAGCTCGTGGGCGACCACCAGGGCGGCGGCCTTGCGGTGCACCCTGAGCTTGCGGAACAGGTTGCCTTGCAGGTTCTCCACGGTCCGCACGGAGATGCCAAGCAGCCGCGCCGTCTGCTTGGTGGTGTGCCCCTGTGCGATCGCGGCGAGGATCTCCTGCTCGCGCGGGGTGAGCGCGAGCTGCCAGCGGCGCCACTCGCCGCCCGGCGGCCCGAGCACCGACCGCGAGTAGGCCGCGCTGATCAGTACGTATCCCGCGTTCGCCGCCTCGACCGCGGGCGCGAGCAGATCGTCCACAAGGGACGCAGGCAGGACCGTGACGCCGGTGGCGACGGCCTGGGCCATCAGGTGCTGCTTGGGCTCCTCCGAGGTGATCACCACCAGCCTGCCCGCCTGGGTGCGCCAGCCCGCGGGCGGCGGGTCGATCAGCACGGTCACCGGCTGGATGGTGTCCGAATTGTCGTGATGACCATTCTCGGAGTTGTCCCGCGGATGCGGCACTTTTTCCCGGTCGACGATGACAATATGCTGCCGTTCCAAAGCCTTGCGGGCGCGCTCGGCGAGCGGGCCGTCGAATTTACGAAGATCGACCCGTAATCCGGGTCTTCGTTCGGGCGTTACGCCGTCCGGTCGTTGCGGTTGGGCTTGGGAGAGTAATCCGAGGCGGACCGCGCTGGCCGCCGCGTGCGCCTGGTTGTGCACGCCGAGCTTGTTGAAGATCCGCTGCTTGTGGTTCTCCACGGTGTGCGGGCTTATCCCGAGTTCCAAACCTATTTGCCTCGGTGGATAGCCGGCACAAACGAGGTAGAGCACTTCGAGTTCCCGCTGGGTCAGCGCGTCCCCGCCACCGCGCTTGGCCCGCGCGGTCTCGATCGCCGAACTGGGCGCGCGGATGGCCGCGAGCAGCGGTTCCAGCCCGCCCGAGTAGGGCACCAGCGCGCTGACACCCGCCTCATAAGCGCGAATCACGTGCGCTGTGGTGAGCGACTGGTGCAGCCCGATCATGCGCATCAGGCGGCCCGGCGGCAGGAGTAATGACACCAGGCGTTCGTTGCTCCACCTTGGTGCGTCTGCCTCGAACAATGCGACAGTTGGCCTACGTAGATCGCACAGCTGAATCAGCTCCGGCCCGGAGGCCGCGGTGCCCAGCATAGTGATATCGGGCTCGCGAGCCAGGTGAGCCGCGAGCATTTCGCGGAACAACCGGTTGTGATGCTGCAGGACAACACTGAGAACGGTTTCCACCATCGGCCGACCCCCGGTCCGTTCCCCCTTAAACCCATCATCGCACACTGACACGGTTAAGAGACAGTCCGGACAAAAATCCGGGACCGCTCCCACAATTGTGCACAAACAATCCGGACAAGCGTCCGTCAGGGTCTTGACAGAGCGTGGCCTTTCGCCTTGGTTGAAGCTGCAAATCATCCTCGATTCGTCGCACGGAGAACAGGCGAGGAGAAACTCCATGAAGCGATGGGCGGCAACGCTCACCCTGGCGGCCGCGACCCTGCTGGCCTCCGCCGTGACCCCGGCGGTGGCTGCGGACGCCACCATCGCCGGTATCACCGGCGCCGGCGTGCACAACGCCTACGACCAGGCCACCTTCCCCTGGCTGGTGGACGCCCTGGACTCGGGCGCGTCGATGCTGGAGCTGGACGTGTGGCAGAACTTCCTGGGCAACGGCCGCTACCAGGTGAGCCACGAACCCTGGGGCCCGGCCAACAACTGTTCGTCGGCCACGACCTACCCGGCGCTGCGGACCGGTTCACGAAACCAGAGCTTCCAGACGTGCCTGAACAACATCAGGCTGTGGCACGACCAGAACCCGAACCACCGTCCGGTGATCATCAAGCTGGAGGCCAAGAACGGCTACGACGGCCGGGGCGGCTACACCCCCGCCCGCCTCGACCAGATGATCGCCGGCGCATTGGGCGCCACGAACATCCTGAAGCCCGCTGACATCAAGGGAACCTACCCCACCCTCGACGCGGCGGTCCGGGCGAACAACTGGCCCGCCCGCGCCGACCTCAACGGCAAGTTCATGTTCCTGCTCATAACAGGTGCCTTCGAAGCCGGGAACCCCTTCGACCACTACCACACCCACCTGGAATACGCGGACTACCTCACAAGCCTGGGCAGCACCAACCTCAGCTCCGCGATGATGTTCCCCACCCCCAACGGCGCCACCTCAACGGACCCAAGGACGGGCGACATGGGCGGCACCCGCGCCCAGTGGTATGTGACCTTCGACGGAGACGCGAACAGCTGGTACAACGGCGACACAAGCTTCTTCACAGCAAACCACTACCTCCTGGTCTTCGCCGACGCCCAAAACGTCGCCCCCACAATCGACGGCCACAACCCAACGGTCCAACAAGGACAGGACAAGATCCGCCAGGTAGCAACAAAAGGCGCCACAATAGCCTCCAGCGACTGGACAAACCCCCAAATCCTCACCTACACAACCCCTCGCGGTTAACCAAAAACCCAACCCCACACCCATCACAACCAAACCCACCACAACCGCCGTCCCAGCCGCACATCCCCTTCGCGGCTGGGACGGCTGTACACCCGAGCTGTCCACCCCAGACACGCAACTCGTCCCATGTAGACAAGCCAACGCGCCTCAACGCGTGCCCGCACAACAGAGAGCGCCTTCGTGTCCTCTCCCTCCCGTATGGCCTGGGCGAAGCCGACCACATCTGTCAAGTGGGGCCGCCAAAACCAACGCCGGTCCGCCAACCCAAACCAACCCCGCTGGAAGCCATACGGACCGGCACTCCGCTGGAACCCAAGGCGGCCCCACTTGACTGATGTGGTCCCCTTGGGCAGGCCATACGGGAGGGAGAGGACACGCACCCAACCCACACACCCGGCGCAGCCGGGTGCAACCCGGCTCCCCCTCTTGGCGGCCTGCCGTCCGGCGAGGACATCTTTTCTTTAGAAGCCCACCTAGCAGCGAGCGCTTCTTCCACCCACCTGGCCTCCGGCCCCCGAATCCACCCTACAACCACCCACCGACAAAACCGCCCCCAACCCGAAGCCTACCCACAGGAAGCGAGCCGCTCCCAAAGACAGAACGCACCCCCGCAGCAAACCCGCCACCAGCCAGACTCTGCTCACAGCAGCAAACCCCTCACCCAGGCGAAAATCTGCCCCACAGCAGTGAACCCGCCACCGGTCACGCCCTGCCCCCAACAGCGAGCCCCCGCCCGCCCACAGCGGCAAGCCCGCCCAAGGCGCAAACCACCCACAGCCCGGCCGGGGCCGAGCCTGCCCCCACCCAGCCAGAGCCCGAGCCTGCCGACAGCCGAAACCTGCCGAGTCTCGAACCCAGACCAGAACCCGGCCCACAAGCGCGAACGCCAACAAGAATCCCCGCAGAAGCGCCCAAAGACAGAAAAATGGGGGTCTGGCACGGGCCCCCGCCTCGTGCCAGGCCCCCATTCCATCAGGGCGACATCAATGCCCGCGAACCCGCTGGATGGTGTCCCGATACCAGAGGGCGCTCTGCTTGAGGGTCCGTTGCTGGGTCTCGTAGTCAACGCGAACGATCCCGAACCGCTTCTCGTACCCGTAGGACCACTCGAAGTTGTCCATCAGGGACCAGGCGAAGTAACCCCGCACATCCGCGCCGGCTTGGCGGGCCTTGGCGACGGCGCCGATGTGCTGCTGGAAGTACGCTACGCGGTCGAAGTCCTCGACGAAGCCGGTGTCATCGGCCACGTCGTCGAACGCCGCTCCGTTCTCGGTGATCACCATCGGCAGGCCCGGGTAGTCCTGGGACAACCGCACCAGCAGCCTGGTGAACGAGTCCGGCACGATCTCCCACCCCATCGCGGTCACGGGGTTTCCTTGGGGGATCGAGCGTTCGATCGGGTTGCCGTCGGAGTCGCGGTCGTTCCCGTTCTCGTCGAGGCCCGAGAAGACGTGTCCACTGTAGAAGTTCACGCCGAGCACGTCGATCGGGGCCGAGATCACGCCGAGGTCGCCGGGCCGGACGGGGATCCGGATGCCCCGCGCGGCGAGGTCCTCCACGACGTCGGCGGGGTAACGCCCGTGCACCAACGGGTCCAGGTAGATCCGGGTGCCCAGGCCGTCCGCGCGCCTGGCCGCGGCACGGTCCACATCGGAGTCCGTCTCCGGGTCGGATGTGCCCATGTTCAACGTGATGCCGAGTTCGATCGGGCGTGGCGCCGCCGCCCGCATCCGCTGCGTCGCGAGGCCGTGGCCCAGCAACAGGTGGTGCACAGCGGAGATCGCCGCGGGCAGGTCCTGGCGGCCCGGTGCCTGGTTGCCGATGTAGTACCCGAGCATGGCCGAGCACCAGGGCTCGTTCAGCGTGGTCCAGGTCTGCACGCGGTCCTTTAACGCGTCGAACACGAGCATCGCGTAGTCCGCGAACCGGTAGGCCGTGTCCCGCACCGGCCACCCGCCCTCGTCCTCCAGCTCCTGCGGCAGGTCCCAGTGGTACAGGGTCACCCAGGGGTCGATGCCCTTGCCCAGCAGTTCGTCCACCAGCCGGTCGTAGAACGCCATTCCCGCGGTGTTCACCGGGCCACGGCCGCCCGGCTGCACCCGGGGCCACGCGACCGAGAACCGGTAGGTGTCCACCCCCAGCGACCGGATCACGTCCACGTCCTGCGGCATCCGGTGGTAGTGGTCGCAGGCCACATCGCCGTTCTCCATGTTGTGCACCATGCCGGGGGTACGGCAGTAGGTGTCCCAGATGGAGGCTGTCCGGCCGTCCTCGTCGTACGCGCCTTCGATCTGGTAGGCCGAAGTCGCCACACCCCACCGAAAGGACGCCGGCAGGCTGTCGATCGGATCGGCACTCTCACTGGTCTCGGTACCGGTTCCGACAGCAGGTGCGGTGATTTCCATATGTCTCCTCTTGAGAGTCAGAACCTCAGTGGATGGGATGCAGCCAGCACGCCACCGTGCGGTTGACGATGGGGTGGTGGCCGACGTCACCGGTGGCGTCCGGCCGGTCGAGGTCCTTCGGAACTCCCAGCACCGGCAGGTCGGTCGCACACGGTTCGAATGCCCTCGGGCATCGAGGATGGAACGCGCAGCCTGGCGGCATCGCCCGCAGATCCGGCGGCGACCCCGGTATGCCGGTCAGTTCGCGACGCGGCCCACGCAACGCGGGGAACGAGTGCAGCAGGCCATCGCTGTAGGGGTGCAGCGAGTCGCGGTAGAGGTCCGCGGCCGGGGCCTCCTCGACGATCCGGCCGCCGTACATGATCGCGATCCGGTCGGAGAACTCGACCAGCAGCGAGAGGTCGTGCGTGATGAACAGCACCGAGAAGCCCAGGTTCTCGCGCAGCTCGATCAGCTGGCCGAGGATCTGGCGCTGGATCACCACGTCCAGCGCCGTGGTCGGCTCATCCATGATCACGATCCGCGGGTCGAGCGCGAGCGCCATCCCGATCATCACGCGCTGGCGCATGCCGCCGGACAGCTGGTGGGGGTACGCGTCCAGCCGGTCGGCCGAGATCCCGACCAGCGACAGCATCTCCTTGGCACGGTCCAAACGGGACCGCGGGCTGCTGCCGGGGTCGTGCGCCTTGATCACGTCGGTCATCTGGGTGGAGATCTTGTGCACCGGGTTGAGCGAGTTCATCGCGCCCTGGAACACGATGGCCGTCTCGGCCCAGCGGAACCTGCGCAGCTGCGCGTCGGTCATCCGCAGGATGTCCGAGGTCTCACCGTTGTCCCCGTGGTAGATCACCTCACCACCGGCGATCACCCCGGGCGGTGGCAGCAGCCGCGTCAGTCCATATGCGAGGGTCGACTTGCCCGAGCCGCTTTCCCCGGCCAGGCCGAGAACCTCGCCGCGGTGCAGCGTGATGTTCACGTCCTGCACGGCGTGGACAGCGTTGTCACCCAGGCCGTAGTCGACGTCGAGGTTGCGCACCTCCAGCACGGCGTCACTCATAGCGAGTCGTCCTTCCGCCCAAAGCCGAGCACCGGCGTGAAACCGACCCGCATCCGGACCTTGTGACCGTCCACAGTGCGCACGGTGGTCTTGCCACTGCCGCGCAGGCGCGGGCTGACGAACTCGTCGATGCCGAAGTTCAGCAGCGACAAAGCCGTGCCCAGCAAGGCGATCGCCAGACCGGCCGGCACGAACCACCACCAAGCGCCCTGTGCCAGCGCCTGCTGGCCCTGCGCCCAGAACAGGATCGTGCCCCAGTTCCAGCTGTCGCCGCTGGTGTTGACGCCGATGAACGCCAGGGTGATCTCCGAGGTGACCGCGAAGATGACCGTGCCGATGAAGTTCGACGCGATCACCGCGGTCAGGTTCGGCATGATCTCGAACAGGATGATCCGCCAGGTCGACTCACCGGTCGCACGGGCCGCTTCGACATAGTCCCTGCGGCGCAACGACAATGTCTGCGCCCGGAGCACCCGTGCGCCCCATGCCCAGGAAGTCAGGCCGATCACCAGGGCGATCGTGATGTCCCCGGTCTGCGGCAGGATCGACGTGATGATGATGATCAACGGCAGCGCCGGGATCACCAGGAACACATTGGACAGTGCCGACAGGCTTTCCGCGCCGGTACCCGACAGGTATCCCGAGGTGACGCCGATCAGCAGGGACAGGATCGAGGCGACCACACCGGCGAGCAGGCCGACCAGGATCACGCTGCGCGTGCCGGACAGCAGCTGACTCAGGATGTCCTGGCCCAGGTGCGTGGTGCCCAGCCAGTGCGCCGCCGAGGGTGGCCCGACCAGCTCGTTGGACCGGGCGGACGGGTTGTACGGCGAGATCCACGGCCCGATGACGGCCAGCACCACGAAGATGCCCATCATCGTCAGGCCGATGGCGGCCTTGGGGTTGGCCACGAACCGCAGGCGGCGGCGTTTCGGCACCGACTGGACGGTCACCGGCGTCGCGGCGACGGCCGCTGGGGTTGCCATGCCTCAGCCCTCCCTTCGCGTGCGCGGGTCGAGCAGCATGTACGCCAGGTCGGCGACGAAGTTGGCCAGCAGCACCGACAGTGTGATGATCAGGAAGATGCCCTGCATCAGCGGGTAGTCCTTGGTGCCGACCGCCTGGAAGAGCTGGTAGCCCAGGCCCGGGTAGGAGAACACGATCTCCACCAGCAGCGTGCCGCCCACGATGAAGCCGAGCGACAGGGCGAACCCGGACACGTTGGGCAGCAGGGCGTTGCGCGCCGCGTACCCGACCATGACGCGTCTTTCCGGCAGTCCCTTGGCATGCGCCACGGTCACGTAGTCCTCGGAGGCCACGGTGACCATCATGTTGCGCATGCTGAGGATCCAGCCGGCCATCGAGGAGATCAGGATGGTGATCGCGGGCAGGATGCTGTGCTGGATCGCGCTGCCGATGAACTCCCAGGTCCAGCTGGGCACCACGCCGGTGTCGAACCCGCCGCTGGCCGGGAAGAAGCTGTCCGGCCCGGTGAGCAGGGCGATCGCGATCAGGCCTAGCCAGAAGTACGGGATGGACGACAGGAACGTCGTCACCGGGATGACCGCGTCCACCCAGGAGCCGCGCCGCCAGCCGGCCAGCGTGCCCAGCGTGGTGCCGATCAGGAACCCGATCACCGTGGTGATGCCGACCAGCAGCAGTGTCCACGGCAGGCTCTGGCCGATCACCTCGGACACTTCGCTGGGGAAGAAGGTGAACGAGACGCCGAGGTTGCCGTGGAACAGCTGGCCCCAGTACTTGAAGTACTGCGAGATCAGCGACTCGTTCTTGTCCAGTCCGAACAGCACGTACAGCGCGTTGACGGCGTCACTGGTCATCTGGCCGCGCATGCGCGTGATCAGCGCCTGCACCGGGTCGCCCGGGATCAGCCGGGGGATGAAGAAGTTGATCGTGATCGCGGCCCAGGCGGTGAACAGGTAGAAGACGACGCGCTTGACGAGGTAGCTCACAAGACCTCCTCGTCCGGAACGGCCACCGAGGACTCCACAGTGGACGGTTCAACGGATTTGCCGTCATACAGCCAGCACGCGGCGAAGTGCCCGTCGCCGTCGCCGATCTCGAACCGCGGCGGGAGATCGGTGCGGCACCGGTCCATCACGTGCGGGCAGCGCGGGTGGAACCGGCAGCCCTTGGGCGGGTTGATCAGGCTGGGCGGTTCACCGGTGCCCCGGTCCTTGTCGCTCGCCCTGCCCCCCGCGATCTGGTCGGGGTCCGGCGCCGAGTCGATCAGCAGCTGCGTGTACGGGTGCGCCGGGCGCTGGGTCACCGTCTCGCTGTCGCCGCCCTCGACCACCCGGCCGGCGTACATCACCATGGTCTCGTCGGCGAAGTAGCGCGCCGAGGCGATGTCGTGGGTGATGTACAGGATCGCCAGGTGCAGGCGTTCCTTGAGGTCCTTCAACAGGTTCAGCACGCCGAGCCGGATGGAGACGTCCAACATGGACACCGGCTCGTCGGCCAGCAGCGCCTCCGGGTCGGCACCGAGCGCCCTGGCGATGGCCACGCGCTGGCGCTGACCACCGGACAGCTCGTGCGGGAACTTGTCGACATAGCGCTCCGGCGGCGTCAGCTGCACGCGAGTCAGCAGATCCGCCAACGCCTTCTCGAGGTCCTCGCTCGTCTTCCCGGCCCGGCCGTGGATCTTCAGCGCCCGGGTCAGGTGGTAGCGCACGGTGTGCACCGGGTTGAGCGACGCGAACGGGTCCTGGAAGATCATCTGGACCCGGCGCGAGTACTCCCGGAACCGCCGGCCGCCCTTGACCGCGGTCGACTTGCCGTGCAACCGGATGTCGCCACCGGTGCGCGGGTAGAGCTGCGCCAGCAGACGGGCCACAGTGGACTTCCCCGAGCCGGATTCCCCGACCAGCGCGGTGACCCGGCCCCGCCGCAGCGTGAGGCTGACGTCGTCGACGGCCTGCACGCTGCGCGCGACCCTGGACAGCAGCTCCCGGCCGCGCTTGCGGACCGGGAAGTGCTTGGTCAGGCCATCGGCCTCCAAGACCACCTCGGTGGTCTCGGAGGCCGCCTGGCGTGTACTGCTCGCCGTCATGAGGTGGCGGGCTTCAAATGGCTGATGATGTCCAACGCGTTCTCCAGCGTCGGCTGGGCGGGAGCGTACTGGTTGGAGTCGTCCGGCCAGCCGATCCAGTTCTTCGTGGAGTACTCGCCACCCGCGTTGGCCGCCGAGGTGATGATGACCGGCATCTGCTCGACCATGATCTTCTGCAGCGTGTTCATCGCGGCGGTACGAGTGGTCTCGTCGGCGGCGTTGGCGTAGTCGTTGAGCGCCTTGGTCGCGTCCGCGCTCTCGAACCGGCCGTAGTTGCCGTTGATGCCACCGGTGCCGACCGGCTTGTACAGCGCACCGTCCATGATGGACTGGTAGATGTCGTACGGCGTGGCACCGTTGTTGGTCCAGTGCATCGCGCCCTGGAAGTCACCGGTGTCCAGCGCCTTGGTCCACGCGTCGGCGTTGGTGTTGTTGGTGGTCACCGCGATACCGATCTTGGACATGTTGTCCTTGATGATCTCGAGGTCGGTGACGTAGTCGGTCCAGCCGTTGGGCACGCCCAGCGTGATCGCGACCGGCTTGCCGCCGGGGTCGGCCAGCTTGTCGCCGTTGAACTTGAACCCGTTGTCGGTCAGCAGCTTCTTGGCGCCGTCGACGTCGACCGTGACCTTCTTGTCCTTGTACTCCGGGGCGATGAACTTCTCGCCTGCCGGGGTCGGGATGCCCGTGATGTTGTCGACCTTCGGGTAGAAGTAGCCGGCCTCACCCTGGGTGAAGATGTCGTCCCGGTTGACCACCATGTTGACCGCGCGGCGCAGGACCGGGTTGTCCCACGGGGCGACCTTGGTGTTGAACCACAGGCCGTGGATGCCCAGCACCGGCGGGAACCAGAGCTTGTAGTGCGCCGGGTCCTTGCTGGTGTAGACCGCCTGGTAGTTCGGGATGAACACGAAGCTCCACTCGGCCTGCCCGGTGGCCAGGGCGGTGGTCTGCGCCTGGTTGTCGGTGTAGGAGGTGTAGCGGATCTCCTTGACCGCCGGGGCGTCCTGCCAGTAGCCGTCGCGGGCCACCACGGTCACCGTCTGCGGGGTGAACGACTTGAGCGTGAACGGCCCGCTGCCGACCGGGTTCTTGACCGTCTCGGTGGCCGGGTTGGCGTAGGTCGACCAGACGTGCTTGGGCACGATGAACTGCTCGAGGATCTTCTTCTGGTAGACGAACTGCGAGCTGTCGAAGCCCAGCGTGACCTGGTTGCCCGAGGCCGAGATGTCCTTGTACTTCACGCTGTCGGTGTTGATGCCGGGGTTGTCCCGCAGCAGCTGGAACGTGTAGGCCACGTCGTCACCGGTCAGCGCCTGCCCGTCGGACCACTTCACGTTGTCCCGGATGGTGAACACGATCTTCTTGTAGTTGTCCGACCACTCCCACTTCGTGGCCAGCCACGGCTTGGTGTTGTCGGTCGCCTTCACCTCGTTGTACATGACGAGGGGCTCGTAGATCACACGCGCGTATCCCAAGGAGCGGGACGCCGAGGTGTTGAGGAACGGGTTGTTGTTCTCCGTCTGCGGGCCGTTGGGCATG
The DNA here is from genome assembly GCF_040675465.1 of Actinocrispum sp. NPDC049592. Lineage (NCBI taxonomy): Bacteria > Bacillati > Actinomycetota > Actinomycetes > Pseudonocardiales > Pseudonocardiaceae > Actinocrispum > Actinocrispum sp. NPDC049592. Next base: position 402,212 of record NZ_JBFAPA010000009.1, read on the forward strand.
CCGACGTTCAACACGGTGGTGGCGCTCTTGGAGTTGCTGCCGGCGCCGCCGCTGCCACTGCTGCTACAGGCGGCGATGCTGGCCATCGACAGGATGCCAGCGAGGGCTAAGGCGGCGGTGCGCGTAGCTCGCATGGATCCTCCTTCGTGGTCGTTGAAGACGGTCGTGAGAGCGATTACATGGTGGTGGGACAAGGCTCTCTTGGGCAAGGTCTGGCTTTGATGGGCCGAGTCAACCCCGTGGCGGACGTCACGTCAATAACGGCGCGGTTACGAAACCACCCTAAATTTAAGGCGTGAAGTAACGCTCTACTTGATCGAGCCAGTGACCAGGTCGATCCGCCAGTAGCGCTGCAGCGAGAGGAACAGTGCCACGACCGGCACGATCGACAACAATGTGCCAGTGATGACGAGCGAGTACAGCGAAGCCTCGGCCGCCCCGTGGCGTAACAGGCTGTACAGGCCGACGGTCACCGGGAACTGGCTGTCGGAGGTGAGCATCACGAACGGCAGCAGGAAGTTGTTCCAGATGACGATGAACTGCAGCAGGAACACCGTGACCAGGCCGGGAGCCATCAGCCGCAGGCCGATCGAGGTGAACAGCCGGAACTCCGAACACCCGTCCAGCCTGCCCGCCTCCAGCATCGAGTCGGGCACCGAGGCGGCCGCGTAGATCCGGCACAGGTAGATGCCGTACGGGTTGAACAGCTGTGGCAGAAGTACGCCGGCGAAGCTGTCGGTCAGGCCGGCCTTCGACAGCAGCAGGTACTGCGGGATCGCCAGCACGATCTGCGGCAGCAGCACGCCGGCCAGGATGGTGTTGAACAGGGCGTCGCGCCCGCGGAAGACGTATTTGGCCAACGCATATCCCGACGCGGCGGACACCAGAGAGGCGATCACCCCACCAACGGTCGCGTACAGGAAGCTGTTGAGCATCCAGCGCCAGAAGATGCCGCCCTGGTAGGCGGTCAGGTCCCGGATGTTGTGCAGGATGCCCGCGCCGAAGGACGGCAGGTAGGTGGCCGTGGCGAACAGCTCGGCCGGCGACTTCGTTGCCGCGACCAGGATCCACAGCGTCGGCGCGACGCAGTAGATCGCCCCCAGGACCAGGCCCGCGGTGGGCAGCCAGGCGACCCGCCTCATCGCGCCCCCCGCCGCACGACCCGGGCCGCGACGACCGACACGATCAGCGCCGCCAGCGTGTAGAGCACCGACGTCGCCGCCGCGCTGTAGAGGTCGGAGTCCACAAAGGCGTCCTTGTAGATCTTCATCAACGGCGTCCACTCGGACGAGATGGCGTTGCTCAACGGGCGCAACGTGAAGGGTTCGTTCAGCAGCTGCAGTGCGGCCAGAACGCTGAAGATCGAACACATCACGATGGCCGGGCGAACCAGCGGGACCTTGATGCGCAGCGCCATCCAGAACTCCGAGCAGCCGTCCAGCCGGGCCGCCTCGTAGACCTCCGGCGGGATGGACCGCAGGGCGGTGAAGATGACGATCATGTTGAACCCGACCGCCGCCCACACCGCGATGTTGGCCACCGAGAAGAACACCGAGACCGAGCCGAAGAAGTCCACGCCCTTGACCGGGCTGGTGGCCGGCAGGTACAGGAACCCCCACAGCAGGGTGGCGATCACGCCGGGCACGGCGTAGGGCAGGAAAATCGCAAGACGGCTGAACCTCGCCAGCCGCGTGCGCGGAACGTCCAGCAGCAGCGCGAAAAGCAGCGCCAGCCCGACGGTCACGCTGACCGTGACCACCCCGACGATGAGCATCCGCAGCACGCTGCCCAGCAGCTCCGGGTCCCCCAGCGCCTCGGTGTAGTTGTCCAGCCCGACGAACACCACCTTGCTGCCCGCGGCCAGCAGCCCGCCGCTGACCTTGCGCGCCTGGAAGCTCAGCACGAGGGCGTAGATTCCAGGCGCGACAACGAACAGCAGGAACAGCAGGACCGCGGGCGCAACGAGGAAGTAGGGCAGACCCTTCGATTTCCTCATGCCTGCCCTTTAGTTGAGCGTGAAGCCGAGCTTCTTCATGTCGGTGACGGTGGCATTCTGCATGGCGTCCAGCGCTCCCGCGAACGGAGTACCGCCCTGCATCGCCTTGCCGAACGAGTCGGTGTAGCTGGCGAAGGTGACCGTCACGTTCGGACCCCACATCTGGAAGCTGCGGGCGCCCGGCGCTGCCTGCTTGACCAGCTCGTAGTAGTCGGTCTGGTTGGGCAGGAACGGCGGCGGGGTCTTGAGCACCGGCAGCGAGCGGCCACTGGTGCTGGCCGGGTAGACGTTGATGTTCTGGATCTGCGCGGTGACCGCCTCGGCGTTGGTGTTCAGCCAGGACACGAACTTCGCGGCCTCGGCCGGGTGCTTGGAGTCGGTGGTCACGGTGATCGCCGAACCGCCCCAGATGCCGGTGTTCTTGTCGCCCGCGGTCCAGACCGGCAGCGCAGCGGCGGCCCACTTGCCGGCGGTGTCCGGCGCGATGCCCTTGAACTGCGCGGGCGCCCACGCCCCGGAGATCCAGGTGACGATGGTGCCGTCGTTCATCTGCTTGTTCCACTGCGGCGAGAACGACGGTCCTTTGTCGACGGCCCCGGCCTTGACCAGGTCCTCCCAGTACTGGGCGACCTTTTTGGACGGTCCGCCGTTGATGTCGACCGTCCACTTGTCACCCGAGGTGGTCCACCAGTCCGCGCCCGCCTGCTGGACCAGCCCGGCGAACCAGCCGGGGTCGGCGGCGTCGAAGTTCGTCATGAACAGGTTGGGCGCTTTGGCCTTCAGCGCCTTCGCGGTCTGCGCGTACTCGTCCCACGTCTTGGGCACGGTCAGGCCCTGCGCCTGGAAGACGTCTGTGCGATAGAACAGCATCAGCGGGGCCACGTCCTGCGGGACGCCGTAGACCTTGCCCTCGAACCTGGTGGCCTTGAGGGTCGGCTCGTCGAAGTCCTTCACCGTGTCCTGTGTGTACTCGGTGATGTCACGGACCACGCCACCGGCCACCAGCGCGGGCAGCGACTGGTACTCGACCTTGGCGATGTCCGGGCCGTTGCGGGCCTCGTGCGCGGTGACCATCTTGTTCACCAGCTGGTCGCCGCCCGCCGGGTTGGTCAGCGTGACGTGCAGGTCCGGGTTGGCCTTGTTCCAGATGTCGACGACCTTGTCCATGTTGGGGTCCCAGCCCCAGAAGCTCAGCTCGGCCTTGCCGCCGGCCGGGGCGGGCGCGCCGCTGCCGGCGTCATCGCTTGCGCTGCAGGCCGTGGCCGCGAGGGCGACCGCCACCACCGCGGCGGCGAGTCTCCGTTGACTCTTGCTCATGATGCTCTTCTCCTTGGTGACCGCGACACTACCGCGTTCGGGCTGCCCACTCCGGAAGGGACAAGGGGGTGCGCTGCAGGCCGATCCACTGGCGCCTGGTGAACCCGGGCATCTGGTTCTCCGCACCGTGCCGGGCGTGCGCGTCGTTGACGTGCACCTCGCCGGCCCGCAGCTGTTCCGCGACACGCATGCCGCGCATGAGATCCGCGCTGAAGACCGAGTTCATCAACATGGGGTAGCCGTTGACGAGCTCGACCGCCTCCCGCTCACTGTCCACAACGGTCACCGGGATCACCGGTCCGAAGATCTCCTGGGAGAACGCCGGCATCTGCGGCGTGACGTCCACCAGCACCGTCGGCCGGTAGAACAGGCCGTCGTAGGTCCCGCCGCTGACCACCCGGGCGCCCATCCGCACCGACGGCTCGACGATCTGCTTGTGCACCCGGTCGCGCTGCTTCTCGCTGATCAGCGGGCCGAGGTCGGTTCCGTCGGCGAACGGGTCCCCCACGGTCAACGCGTCGGCGCGCTTGGTCAGAGCGTCCACATAGGCGTCCGCGACCTCGCGCAGCACGATGTGCCTGCTGGCGCTGATGCAGGTCTGGCCCTGGAACTCCAGCGAGGCGATCATCGCGCAGGACGCGGCCAGTTCGAGGTCGGCGTCGTCCAGCACGACGAAGGCGTTGCTGCCGCCCAGTTCCAGCCGGATCTGGCGGAGTGAGCCCGCGGTGGCCTCGGCGATCCGCACGCCGATCTCGCGTGAACCGGTGAAGTCCATCAGGTCAAGGCCCGGATGCGTGGCCAGCGGCCAGCCCGCGGCCTCGCCGTCGCCGGTGACCACGTTGAACACTCCCGGCGGGAACCCGGCCTCGTGCACGGCTTTCGCCAGGACGTGCCCGCCGATGACCGGGGTCAGCTCGGCGGGCTTGAGCACCACCGTGTTGCCGAACGCCAGCGCCGGCGCGACCGCGCGCATGGCCAGGTTCATCGGGTAGTTCCACGGCGTGATCAGGCCGATCACACCCAGCGGCACGGCACGGGACAGGGAGAGCTTGCCCGCCTTGTACGGCGGCAGGATGTCGCCGGCGTTCTCGGTCGCCTGCACCGCGGAGATCGCCAGCTGGCGGATCGCCGTGCCGACCTCGTCCTCGGCCTTGGCCCGCACGCCACCGGTCTCGCGCATGCTCTGCGCGAGCAGCTCCTCGTAGTTGTCCTGCAGGACCGCGGCGAACTTCAGCAGCAGGGCGGACCGGTCCGGAGCGGCCAGTGCGGCCCACCCTGCCTGAGCCGCACGGGCTGCTGCGACGGCCCGGTCCACGTCTTCCTGCTCGCCCAGCGCGTACGTGCCGATCTGTTGTCCGGTGGCCTTGGCCAGCACCGGCGCGGTCCGGCCGCGAGCCGCCGGACCGAACGATCCGTCGATGTAGAGCTGGGCGTCCTCGGTCAGCATACGCACTCCGTTCGAGACTTAGTACACGACTTAAGGTAAGTCTCGAACGGTCGAGCGTCAACGATCTCTTCGGACTGTTATCTCTTCGGTCAGGCCGGACGGGCGCCGGTGGCCAGCAGCCGCACGACGGGGAGGGTGGCCGCGCCCATCGCGACCTCCTCGCTGCCGAGCTGGCCCAGCTCGACCTCGGTCTGCACGAACAGGTACGGCAGCGCGTGCCGCCGCACCGTCTCGCGCACCGCGGGCAGGATCGCCGGACCCAGCACCGCACTCACCCAGCCGGACAGCACCACCCGGTCCGGGCTGAGCAGGTTCACCAGGTTGGCGACCCCGATGCCCAGGTACTCCGCCGTCTCCGCGACGGCCTCGCGCGCCGCCTTGCTGGTGGCGGACTTCGCGACCAGTTCGGCCATTCTGGACTCGGTGTCGTCGGCGTCGAACTTCTTGCCGTACCGCTCGAGGATCGCCTCCGCACCGATGTACGCCTCAAGGCAGCCACGGGATCCACATCGGCACGCTTCGCCACCGACCTGTACGACCGTATGGCCCCATTCGCTCGTCGTGCTGGTGGCAAGCCGGTAGGAATCGGACCCGGTGGCCACCGCGGCGCCGACGCCCACACCCAGCAACGCGATCACCGCGCGGTCGGCGTCCCGGCCCGCGCCGCGCCACATCTCCGCCTGGCCAAGGGTTCTCGCGCAGTTGTCGACGTACAGCGGCGCCTCGATGTGCGGGCGCAGCATCGGCACCAGCGGCACCCCGGCCCACTGCAGCGTCGGCGCGTAGACCAGGCCGTCCGACCGGACCGCGCCCGGCACGCCGACCCCGACACCCAGCAGATCCGCCGGATCCGTGCCATCGGTGACCGCCGTGATGCCGTCGATCACCAGCCGCGCAACGGATTCCGGTTCGAGGTGGGTGTCCGCTATGGGGTAGGTGGCCAGCTTGAGCGTTTCCAGCGTGCAGTCGAACAGGCCGACCTGCACGTGCGTCTCGCCGATGTCCACGCCGACGACCTGAGCGAAGTCGCCGCGCACCCGCAGCAGCGTGCGCGGGCGGCCGCCGTCCGAGTCGACCGAGCCGGCCTCCGCGACCATGCCGTCGTTGATAAGGTCGGAGATGACATTGGACACGGTCGCCGAGCTCAGCCCGGACGCGTGCATCAGCTCCAGCCTGCTGCCCGGCCCGTGCAGGTAGAGTCTCGACAACAGCGCGGACCTGTTGTGCCTACGCAGGTCGCGCGTCGTCTGCTGGACAGGCCTGAGCATGTTACGGATTGTGCCACGCGAGTCCATCACCAGCCCCGCGGGTTACTTGAAAATTTAATTTATGGCATGCGTTTAGGCTGGTAAGGCATGCTGTGCGTGGCGGTACGACGGACAGAGGGGTAGCCATGCCAGCCAAGCGCACCACGGTGCGGGATCTGCGCCGCCACAACCGGTCCACGCTGCTGTCCAAGTTGTTCTTCGACGGCCCGCTGTCCCGGCACGAGCTGAGCCAGCTGACCGGCCTGTCCGCGGCCACCGTCTCCAACGTCACCGGCGAGCTGGTCGACGAGCGGCTGATCATCGAGGCGGGCCTGGTCGAGTCGGACGGCGGCAGGCCGCGGGTGCTGCTGCGGGTGGATCCGGCCTACGGCCATGTGATCGGCATCGACGTCGGCGAGACCGGCGTCAAGGTGGAGCTGTTCGACCTGGCGATGAACCGGCTCGGCGCGGTGGACCACCCGGTCACCAGTGGTCTGGACCCTGAGACCGTGGTCGCGCAGATCGCCTCCGGGGTGGCCGAGGTGCTCGCCGAGGCCGGCGTCGAGGAGCGCACGGTGCTCGGCATCGGGGTCGGCGTGCCCGGCACGGTGGACCAGACCAAGCCGGTCGTGGTGCACGCGCAGACCATCGGCTGGGAGGGCGTGGCGATCGAGGAACTCCTGCGTGCCAGCGGGATCACGCTGCCGCTGTTCTTCGACAACGGCGCGAAGACCCAGGGCCAGGCGGAGATGTGGTTCGGCGCCGGCCGGGGCGCGCGGCACGCGGTGATCGCGCTGATCGGGTCCGGCGTCGGCGCCTCGGTGATCACCGACGGGACCACCTATCGCGGATCCACCAGCAGCGCCGGTGAATGGGGTCATACGACGATCGTCTACAACGGCCGGTTGTGCCGGTGTGGCTCGCACGGTTGCCTGGAGGCGTACGTCGGTGCCGAGGGCATCCTCGACCGGTACCGCAAAGCCCGTGGTGGCAAGGACATTCCGGGGACCGATGAACAGTCCCAGCTGGACGCCATGGTCGCGGCGGCCGTGCGGAACAAGACCGCGGCGAAGGTGCTCGAGGAGACCGCGGGCTACCTGGGCGCGGGTATCGCGAACCTGATCAACCTGTTCAACCCGGAGCGGATCGTGCTCGGCGGCTGGGCCGGCCTGGCCATCGGCGGCCGCCTGCTGCCGGGGATTCGTCAAGCGGCGCAAGCACATGCACTGCGCCACCCGTACGGCGTGACGTCGATCGAGCTGTGCCAGCTCGGCCCCGACGCCGTCGCGGTCGGCGCCGCGACCCTTCCCGTGGCCGCACTTCTCGCCGAGGGCGGCGATCCCAGGGAAAATACGGCTGCCGCATAAGCAGGTTTGCGTCACCCAGGGTTACATGATCATCTTGGCCTAGGTGGACCGGCTTCCGGCCGGTCCACTCAGGCCTCCCCTGCCGGAGGTCTCACCCCCGCGGGCAATGCTCCAGTTCGTCCACTGTAGACACAGCAGTTCAGACCAATCGCCGTCTTCACCGGCGATTGGCTTGTGCTGCCCGTCACACGCAGGAAACACCCCCGGGTGTGCGCCCGTCAAGGGCGACACCGGAGCACCAGCCCCGTTTTGAAACAGGATCTCGCAGGTCACCGCCTTGTTCTCGTCTTTATTCGAGGTTAAAATAATGTCCCCTCATGGCCGGTTGACCAGGCCCGGCATGGCAAGGTATTGCCGCCCTGGTCTAGACCATGCATACTGCTGATCGGTACCCGGAACCGGTACCGGACACGACGAACCCCACCCCATCAGTACCCACACCAATCGCCGCTACGGCGCTTGGAAGCGCTCTCGCCGGGGCGAGTGGCCCCTGCACTGCCACTCGCCCCGGACCCCCTGCACGAGAGGTGACAACGATGTCCTTCCGCCTTACCCGGCGGACTCGGGCGGGCGTGGCGTTATCCGCCGCGCTCCTGCTCGGTTCCATGCTGACCGGCGCGGTCAGCAGCACGGCTTCCGCAAGCCCCGCCGCCGATGTGGGGATCCTCGCGACCACGTTCGCCGACGAGTTCAACGGTCCGGCCGGCAGCGCGCCGGACGGCAGCAAGTGGAACCTCGAGACCGGCGACAACGTGAACAACCACGAGCGCCAGTACTACACCAACCGCACCAGCAACGCGGCCATGGACGGCCAGGGCAACCTGGTGATCACCGCGCGCCGGGAGAACCCGGGCAACTACAACTGCTGGTACGGCCGGTGCGAGTACACCTCGGCGCGGTTGAACACCGCGGGCAAGTTCTCCCAGACCTACGGCCACTTCGAGACCCGCCTGAAGATGTCCTACGGGCAGGGCATGTGGCCGGCGTTCTGGATGCTCGGCGGCGGCAACTGGCCGGCCGACGGTGAGATCGACGTGATGGAGAACGTCGGTTTCGAGCCGAACACCGTGCACGGCACCATCCACGGCCCCGGTTACTCGGGCGCGGGCGGGATCGGCGCGGCCTACAACGGCCCGCGGTTCGCCGACGGCTTCCACACCTTCGCGGTGGACTGGTCGCCGAACAAGATCGTGTGGTCGGTGGACGGCAACGTCTACGAGACCCGTACCCCGGCGGATCTGAACGGCAACCGCTGGGTGTACGACCACCCGTTCTTCATCATCCTGAACCTGGCGGTCGGCGGCTACTGGCCGGGCGACCCCAACAGCAGTACGCCGATGCCCAACACCCTGACCATCGACTACGTCCGGGTGACCAACTCGTCGAGCGCTCCTCCAGGCGGTGGCGGCCGGATCACCGGACTGGCCGGCAAGTGCGTGGACGTCGCCGGCGCGAACAACGCCAACGGCACCGCGGTGCAGCTCTACGACTGCAACGGAACCGCTGCCCAGCAGTGGAGCCGTAGCGGCAACGCGTTCCAGGCACTGGGCAAGTGCATGGACGTGTCCGGCGGTGGCACCGCCAACGGGACACCCGTCCAGCTCTGGGACTGCAACGGTTCCGGCGCGCAACAGTGGGCCGTCAGCGGTGCCGGGGACATCGTCAACATCCAGGCCAACAAGTGCCTTGACGTCACCGGCAACAACTCGGCCAACGGGACCAGGCTGCAGATCTGGGACTGTTCGGGCGGGGCGAACCAGAAGTGGTCCGTCAGCTAGGTGACCTACCCCAGGGCGCGGCGCCGGGCCTCCTGCTCCCCGGCGCCGTTGCCCGCCTTTCCCTGCCCGCACTCGTTCTCAAGACAACGAGGTACTTCGCCGTGTCCAGAAGTCGTAGCAGAATCGGGAAGATCGGCGCTGCCCTGCTGATGGCGGTGGGCGCGCTGAGCGTTGCCGCACCGGCGCAGGCGGCCGGTGAACAGGTCAACATCTGGCTCACCACAACGAACGACGGCGGCGGCCGGAACGTCACGCGCGGCCTGCAGCAGCAGGCTCCCATCAACTTCACCGCCGGCACCGGCTCCGGCGGCGCGACCATCACCGTCAACGAGAACACCACGTACCAGCCGTTCGAGGGTGGCGGCGCGTCCTTCACGGACTCCGCCGCGTGGCTGATGAACTCGAGTGGCCTGTTGTCCTCGGCCACCCGCAACGACGTGATGAACAAGCTGTTCAACCCGAACACCGGGATCGGCGTGTCGTTCCTGCGCAACCCGATGGGCGCCTCGGACCTGGCCCGGTTCAGCTACTCCTACGACGACGGCGCGGACGACCCGAACCTGACCCGGTTCTCCGTCGCGCACGACCTCGCCGACGTCGTTCCCCTGACGCGGCAGGCGAAGCAGCTCAACCCGGCGATGAAGATCATGGCCACACCGTGGTCGCCGCCGCCGTGGATGAAGGACAACAACGACTTCAAGCTCGGCTGGGTCGAGTCGCAGTACTACCCCGCGCTGGCCCAGTACTTCGTCAAGTACGTGCAGGCCATGGGCGCGCAGAGCATCCCGATCGACTACGTGTCGGTGAACAACGAGCCGACCTGCTGCGCCACCTACCCGTCGGCGAACTGGAACGGCTCCGGGCTGGCCGTGTTCACCAAGAACAACCTGCTGCCCGCCCTGCAGAACGCCGGACTGTCCACAAAGGTCCTCGCGCTGGACTGGAACTGGGACCAGTACCAGTCGTTCGCCGCGCCGACGCTGAACGACGCCGCGATCCGCAACCACCCGAACTTCGGTGGCATGGCGTGGCACGGCTACGCGACGGACCACTCGCTGGTCTCGACCCAGACGACGGTGCGCAACCAGTATCCGAACCTCGGCGTGTACGACACCGAGATGTCCGGCGGGACCTGGGTGGGCAACCAGCAGAACGACGACATGATCAACATGATCGACTACGCGCGCAACTGGAGCCGCAGCTTCGTCAAGTGGAGCCTGGCGATCGACCAGGCGCACAACCCGCACAACGGCGGATGTGACGTCTGCACGGGCCTGATCACCGTCCACAACGGAGACGGCCGCAACGGCCAGGTGGACTACACCGTCGAGTACTACACGATGGGGCACCTGACCAAGTTCGTGAAGCCGGGCGCGCTGCGCATCGACTCCAACGACAACGGCTCGGTGCGCAACGTGGCGTGGAGGAACCCGGACGGTTCCAAGGCGCTGATCGCGTACAACACCACCGGTAGCACCCAGAACGTGCGCGTCAACTGGGGCAGCCAGTCGTTCACCTACAACCTGCCGACCAAGACCTCGGCCACCTTCACCTGGGGCGGCACGCAGGGCGGGCCTCCCGGTGGCGGCACCGGCCAGGTCACCGGGCTGGCGGGCAAGTGCATGGATGTGGCGGGTGCCAACTCCGCCAACGGAACCGCTGTGCAGCTGTACGACTGCAACGGCACCGGCGCGCAGCAGTGGACCCGGTCCGGCAGTGCCTTCCAGGCGCTGGGCAAGTGCCTGGACGTGTCCGGCGCCGGCACGACCAACGGGACACCGGTCCAGATCTGGGACTGCAACGGCTCCGGCGCCCAGCAGTGGCAACCGAACGCGAACGGCGGCCTGGTCAACACCGGCGCCAACAAGTGTCTGGACGTGACCGGGAACAACTCGGCCAACGGCACCAGGCTTCAGATCTGGGACTGCACCGGCGCGGCCAACCAGCGCTGGACCGTCCCAGCCGCTTGATACCGGGAGATGATTTGCTCAGGAGATCCGCGGCGCTGCTCACTGGCGCTGCCGCCGCTCTGACCATGGCCGCCGCCCCCGCGGCGGCGGCCACCGGTCAGATCACCGGCCTGGCCGGGAAGTGCGTTGATGTCGCAGGGGCGAACAACGCCAATGGAACGGCCGTGCAACTGTGGGACTGCAACGGCACCAACGCTCAACAGTGGACAGTGCCGGGCACCGGCGCCGTCCAGGCGCTGGGCAAGTGCCTGGACGTCGCCGGTGGTGGGACCGTGAACGGGACCGTCGTCCAGCTCTGGGACTGCAACGGGACCGGTGCGCAGAACTGGGTTGTCTCGGCGGCCAACGACCTGGTGAACGTCCAGGCGAACAAGTGCCTTGACGTCACCGGGAACAACTCGGCCAACGGGACCAGGCTGCAGATCTGGGACTGTGCGGGGACACCGAACCAGAAGTGGTCCGCGCCCGGCGGTGGCGGGACCCCGCCCACCGACCCGCCGCCCGGTGGCAACGGCGCGATGGCTGTGGCGCCGTACATCTACAACGGCTGGGGCGCTCCGCCCAACCCGGTCGAGGTGATGAACGCGACCGGCGTCAAGTGGTTCACCATGGCCTTCATCCTCAGCAACGGGTACTGCGACCCGCAGTGGGACGGCAACCGGGGCCTGACCGGTGGTGTGGACCAGAGCTCGATCAACCAGATCCGCGCGGCGGGCGGCGACATCATCCCGTCGTTCGGCGGGTACAGCGGCAACAAGCTGGAGAGCTCGTGCGGCAGCGCGGGTGAGCTCGCCGACCGGTACCAGCGGGTGATCAACGCGTTCGGCCTCAGGGCGATCGACATCGACATCGAGGACCAGGCCTACTCGGACCCGAACACCCAGCAGCGCACCATCGACGCGTTGAAGATCGTCCGGGCGAACAACCCGGGGATCGTCATCTACATCACGCAGGGCACCGGCCAAAGTGGACCGGACACCAGCCTGATCAACCGCGGTGCCCGGGCGGGGTTCACCGCGGACGCGTGGGCGATCATGCCGTTCGACTTCGGTGGCGCGGGCCAGAACATGGGCAACCTCACCGTGAGCGCGGCCGAGGGCCTGAAGAACGCGCTGCGCGGCGCGTACGGCTACTCCGATGACCAGGCGTACCGGCACATGGGCATCTCGTCCATGAACGGCGTCACCGACGGGACCAATCCCGAGCACGTCTACCCGTCGGACTTCCGCACCATCCTGGGTTACGCCCAGCAGCACCACCTGGCGCGACTGACTTTCTGGTCGGTCAACCGGGACCGGCCGTGCACGGGAGGCCCGGCCGACAGCTGCTCGGGTGTTTCACAGCAGCCGTGGGAGTTCACGAAGGTGTTCGCCCCGTACCAGGGCTGACACCTTCACCGGAAGTGGCCCCTGTTTCACCGGCAGGGGCCACTTTTGTCTACAAGGAGAAGGAGAACGATGTTCCGAAGAACCTCTGCCCTGCTGGCCGGGGCGGCCGCCGCCTTGGCCATGGTCACTTTGCCCGCCCTGCCGGCGACAGCGGCCACTGGAGCGATCACCGGCCTGGCCGGCAAGTGTGTGGACGTGGCGGGCGCCAACAGCGCCAACGGCACCGCCGTCCAGCTGTACGACTGCAACGGGACCGGCGCGCAGCAGTGGAACGTGGTCGGCAACGGCCAGATCCAGGCGCTGGGCAAGTGTTTGGACGCGGCGGGTGCCGGTACCGCCAACGGGACCGTGATCCAGCTGTGGGACTGCAACGGCACGGGCGCCCAGAACTGGACCGTGACGGCCGCGAAAGACATCGTGAACATCAGCGCGAACCGATGCCTGGACGTCACCGGGAACAACTCGGCGAACGGCACCCGCCTCCAGCTGTGGGACTGCACGGGCGGCGGCAACCAGAAGTGGAACGCTCCCGGAGGCGGCGGTACCCAACCGAGCGGCTTCGTGGTCACAGAGGCCCAGTTCAACCAGATGTTCCCGGGCCGCAACGGGTTCTACACCTACAGCGGCCTGGTGACCGCGGCGAACTCGTTCCCGGGCTTCGCCAAGACGGGCAGTGACACCATCCGCAAGCAGGAAGCCGCGGCTTTCCTCGCCAACGTCGCCCACGAGACGGGCAACCTGGTGTTCATCGTCGAGCAGAACACCGCCAACTACCCCCACTACTGCGACGCCAGCCAGCCCTACGGCTGCCCCGCAGGCCAAGCCGCATACTACGGCCGCGGCCCCATCCAACTGTCCTGGAACTTCAACTACAAGGCCGCAGGCGACTACCTGGGCATCGACCTCCTGCACAACCCCAACCTCGTGCAGACCGACGCGGCGATCTCCTGGAAGACCGCCCTGTGGTACTGGAACACCCAGACAGGCCCCGGAACCATGACCCCCCACAACGCCATGGTGAACAGCCGAGGCTTCGGCGAGACGATCAGAAGCATCAACGGCAGCATCGAATGCAACGGCGGCAACCCCGCCCAAGTCCAAAGCCGAGTCGACAGCTACAACAGGTTTGTAGGCATCCTCGGCGTCCCTGCTGGCGGCAACCTGTTCTGTTAGCCAGCCCCACAGACAGCGCCGCCCCTTCTTGCTCGGGGCGGCGCTGTCTCTTTGCTGGGCCGGTCATGCTCGTATCCCTGGGGTTATGCGGCGGCGGGGATGGATCTTCGGGCGGAGTTGGTTCTGGGGCGGCGGTGTGGGTCGATATACGCGGGCGGGATGAACCGCGGGGTGCGGTCGACCATCTCGATGGCCCAGTCACTGCGGTGCACCAAACGGTGGTGGTGTGGACAGAGCAGGACGAGATTGTCCACTTTGGTCGGGCCGTGGTTGCGCCAGTGGATGATGTGGTGGCCGTCGCACGCGCTGGCGGGTACTCCGCAGCTCGGGAAGGCGCAGCCACCATCCCGGAGGATCAAGGCGCGGCGGATGTGGGCGGGGACAGTGTAGGAACTGACACCGATGTCCAAAGGCTCGGACTTGCTGCCCAGCACGGCCGGGAACACGTGGCTGTCGCAAGCGATGCGGCGGGCCTCGCGGGCGGTGAGGTAGGTGTCGGGTCCGACGAGGATGCGGTCATCGAGGTCCCGCAGCAAGTCCGCATAGGAGATGGTGATGGCGACCGGCGTGCGCAGCCCGTTCTTCGTGGGCTGGGGCACTGGGCTGCCATCCGCAGGGTTTCCACGAACGCATCAGCGGTGCGCTCGGCCTGGCAGCGGTCGTCGGCACAGTCGGTGGGGGCGCTGCTCACCCTTCTTGATCACCGGATGCAGCAGGTGGGCATCCTCGCCAGGGAGGTGGCCGCGGAAGTCAAGGCCACCATCCCGACGAGCGCGGATGTGCAGCATCCGGTCCGGTTGCTTGGGTTCCGGATCGGGCGGAGGCGGACCGTCCGGGTCGACGATGTTGCGGACCCGGGTGCCGAAGCGGGCCAAGGCGTTGGGATCGTCCTCGGCGGCCTGGGCGACCATCGTGGACTCGGCCAGCGCGAGCTTCTCGGGCTCCAGATCGGGCAAGTCCTGGAGGGTCTTACGGATGACGTCCACAGCTTCGGAGCCGATGTCTCCGGCAGCCAAGGCAGAGGCAGTCGTCGGCAGGGCAGGCTCGATCACCGACCCGGTGGGTGTGATGCTGGGAAACAACGCCTCCGCCTGCGCCAAACGGCGCTTGGCTTCCTTGGGCGAGATCCGCAACGCATGCACAAGCAACGCCGCCGGGTTGGAGTAACCGAGGTCGTTGGCGAGGCCCTGGTTGTTCAGGTGGGCCACCAGTTCCAGCTCGGCGTAGTAGGTCCGCCGGACCTGGGCCTCAAACCCCTGCAGGGCAGCGACTATCTCTTCTTTTGTTTTACCCCAACAATTTCCACTGCCCGGCATAGCTCCATACTACCGGGCACAACCCGCGATTTCAGTGCCACGCAAGGCCATCACCGATATGGGTGACCCACCAACGCGAAGCGCAACAGACCCCGCCTTCGTGCCCTGTCCCTCCGGTATGGCCTGGCGCTTGCGCAATCGCATCTGTCAAGTGGGGGCCACAAA